>NZ_JBKEVC010000001.1:0-757393 GCF_056356895.1 Bifidobacterium sp. LH_424 | reverse complement strand
GAGAGGACCTGGGTGGACGAACCTCCGGTACGCCGGTTGTCACGCCAGTGGCACCGCCGGTTGGCTGCGTTCGGAAGGGATAACCGCTGAAAGCATCTAAGCGGGAAGCCCGCTCCAAGATAAGTATTCCCAGGGAACCACGGTTCCTGAGACCCCCCATGCAGAACACGTGGTCGATAGGCCGGACGTGGAAGCCCCGCGAGGGGTGGAGCCGACCGGTACTAACGGGGAAGCGCGACACACAATCCCAACCCTGTTGGGACGGCATCAACCTCTTTCTGCGAATGCACGCGACACGGAGCAACCGTGACGTCACAACCCAAGCGATCAACAGCGTCCACCATCCGGTCCCCAAACCACCAGCCCAAGGGACACGAGGAGGCAGAACCCCTCGCCCCGATAAGAGAAGATTTGCGGCGGTCATAGCCCAGGAGAGACGCCCGGTCCCATTCCGAACCCGGAAGCTAAGACCTGGCACGGCGATGGTACTGCACCCGAGAGAGTGTGGGAGAGTAGCACGCCGCCGCATCATACGATAAGGACCCCCGGTCGAGCACACGCTCCCGGGGGTCCACGCATATCTACGCAACCATTCCACGACCCTCCCGATGACGTGACGGGCCGCATGAATCGGTATAATGCTGTGGTCATGTTTCAGGGCCGGACCATGCCGTTCCGCCGTTCGAAAGGGTTGCCACAGCATATGCGACAGGGATTCGACAACGACAAGTACATCGAGCTGCAGGCTGCGAGGATCAAGGAGCGCATCGCACGCTTCGGCGGCAAGCTCTACCTTGAATTCGGCGGCAAGCTGTTCGACGATCATCATGCGTCGCGCGTGCTGCCCGGATTCGAGCCGGACGTGAAGTTCCGCATGCTGAAGAGCCTCTCCGACGACGTGGAGATCGTCATCGCGGTGAACGCGAACCACATCGAGAAGGCAAAGACACGCGGCGATCTCGGCATCACCTACGACGAGGACGTGCTGCGGCTCATCGACGTGTTCCGTTCGCGCGGCTGCTACGTGGGCTCTGTGGTGCTCACCCAGTACGCCGGACAGCCGGCCGCCGACGCATACCGTCGCCGGCTCGCGCGTCTCGGCGTCACCTGCTACCTGCACTATCCGATCGCCGGCTATCCGCATGACATCGAACGCATCGTCTCCGATGAGGGATACGGGCGCAACGACTACATCGAGACCAGCCGTCCGCTCGTCGTCGTGACCGCGCCCGGCCCCGGATCGGGCAAGCTCGCCACCTGCCTGTCGCAGCTCTACCATGAGCACAAGCGCGGCGTCGAAGCCGGTTATGCGAAATTCGAGACGTTCCCCATCTGGAACCTGCCGCTTAACCATCCGGTGAACATCGCCTATGAGGCGGCCACCGTCGACCTGGACGACGCGAACATCATCGACCCGTTCCATCTGGAGGCGCACGGCGAGACCACCGTCAACTACAACCGCGACGTGGAGGCGTTCCCCGTGCTCAAGGCGCTGATGGAACGCATCATGGGGGAGAGCCCGTATCAGAGCCCCACCGACATGGGCGTCAACATGGCCGGCTACGCGATCGTCGACGACGAGGCGTGCCGTGAAGCCGCGGACATGGAGATCGTGCGCCGCTACTTCACCGCCGCCGTGAACTTCAAACGGACCGGTGCCGGCGAGGAGCAGATCGAACGGTTGCGTTCCATCATGAAGAAGGCCGGCGTGGACGAGGATCTGTCTCCGGCGCGCGCCGCCGCGTTGCGCCGCGAGGAGGAGACCGGTGCCCCGGCCGGCGCGATGGTACTGCCCGACGGACGCGTCGTCACCGGCAAGACGGGTGTGCTGCTCGGCGCCGCCAGCGCCCTGCTCATGAACGCGTTGAAGGCCGTCACCGGCGTGGACGCCGATCTGCCGGTGATCGACGACAAGGCGATCGAACCGATCTGCCGTCTCAAGACCGAGCATCTCAACAGTGTGAACCGTCGTCTCCACTCAGACGAGACGCTCATCGCCCTGTCCATCACGAGCGCCGAAGACGAGACCGCCACACGCGTGATCGCCGGACTGGAGCGATTGCGTGGCTGCGACGCGTTCTTCTCGGTCATCATCTCCGCCGCCGACGAGGCGCTCTACCGCAAGCTCGGCATCAACGTGTGCTGCGAACCGAAGTATGAGCGTCTGAGCCTCTACCACAAGTAGACCGCTGCATACGCACCGGTGCATACACCGGTTCCGACGCGGTGGATGTTACCGATGCGCCAGCATTGGATGAACTTTAGGCCAAATGGAATGTAGCGGCATGCCGGCGCGCCTATCGTCGTAACCATGTTGTTGGGGAGTATCGGACCGTCGGCCGTGGCGCGGCTCGCGTCGTGCGCCGCCGGCGGTCTGGTGATCTCCCTCGCCGACCGCATGGCTGTGCGCGCCGTGGCCGGTCCGCTCGACGGCGGCTTCTGGCTGGAGACGTGCGCGGTCGCCGGAGTCCTGTACGTGGCGTTCACCGCGGGCGAATGGCTGTTGTCCTTCCGGCTGCGTGTCGGAATGCCCGACGGCCTCCCCGGGCCCGCGAGACGGTTCGTCGCCCGTGCACGCGGGGGATTCGACCGGTTCGACGCGCTCCGCGCGCCTGTGAGACTGGCGGTCTGCGCGACGGTTATCCTCGTATGCTGGCTGCCGGTCATCGTGATGATGGCTCCGGGCACGATATGGTATGACACGGGCGATCAGATCGTCCAGTTCCTCGCTGTCGTCTCGCCGGACGGAACCACGGGCGCGGTGTCCGCCCATCATCCTCTGCTGGACACCATCGTCTTCGGAACGGCCGCATGGATGGGGGAGAGCCTGTTCGGCGGCTACGGCGCCGGCCTCGCCTGCTATCTCGCCGTCCAGGTGATCGTCACCGGCATGGAGTTGGCCGGCATGTGCCTGTACGCGCGCCGTATCGGGTGCGGTCGTGCCGCCTCGACGTGCATGCTGCTGTTCTTCGCCGTATTCCCCGCGTTTCCGATCTTCACGATGTCGATCGTGAAGGACACGTTGCACATGATGGCGCTCATCCCGTGGCTCGTCATGGTCGCTGAGTCGACGCGCACGCGTCTCGCCGCATTCGATTCGCGGCGTTTCCTCATCGGCTTCATCGTCGTTTCGACGCTGTGCGCGCTCACCACGATGACCGGTCTGGTTATCGTCGTCCTTACCCTGGCCTGTCTGCCGTTGCTGCGCGCGCGTCGCAGCCGGCGGATCGCGGCGTTCGCCTGCATGCTCGTCGTGGCGTTCGTCTCCGTCGTGGCGTTCCCGGCGATGGTGCGCGGCCCGCTTCACGTGCGCGGGGAGGATGCGAACCAGCTGCTCGTCGTCCCCATGCAGATGACCGCACGCTACGCGCTCGACCATCCCCATGACGTGACCGACCGGGAACGTCGGATCATCGACCGGGTCAACCGCGTGCCGTATGAACGGATGGCGTCACGCTACAACCCGTATCTCGCCGACCCCGTCATCCAATATTCGCTGCGCGACCCTGCGGCCGTGCCCGAATACCTGCGCGTCTGGGCCGCCATGGGATCACGGCACCCGGACTCGTACGCCGCCGCGTTCGCCGCCTTGGAATCCGGGTGGTTCTCGCTGCGCCGCACGCCACTCAACACCACGAACCGGGGCATCTCCCTGGACCGGTTGTCCCGGCACGCGGACGAGGCGATCGGCAACACCATGTGGTTCCAGATCAACGACGCGATCAGCCCGTCGTTCCGCCCGCTGGCGAAACGCTCGCCCCGCTTCACCGTCGACCGTCCCGCCGTCTACCGGCTCTGGGACGCATGGCGTACGACGCCGATCCTGAACCTTCCCACGTTCACCGCGATGTGGACGTTCATCCTGCCGTTGTTCCTCGCCTTCCGCCTCATCGGCCGCGCCGGACGACTGCGGGAGCGGGCCTCGGCCCTCCCTCAGTCGTCGCCGCGCCGCGCATGGTGGCCGTTCGCGATTCCGCTGTTCTGGTCGCTGCTCTCGTTGCTGCCGAACGCGATCTCGATTCCGTTGAAGCCGACGGCCACACGCTACATGATGTGGGCGCCCGTCACGGTCATGCTGATGCTGGCGCTGCTCCGCGCCGACATGGTTGCGCCGGAACGGCTGTGGAACGACAGGCGCGGCACGGAACGGAGCGTCAGGAGGGCCGACGCATGAGACGCGGCCTCGTCCTCAACCTGATCAGCAACATCGCGTTCTTCGTCGCCGGATACGCGATCCACTGGTTCCTCGGCGGATTCGCCTCACCAGCCGACTACGGCGTGGTTGGTACGGTCATCACCGTGCTCGACTTCGAATACCTGTTCGTCAGCAACGGAGCCCGGCAGTCCCTGTCACGCAACATCGCCTCCCACCGTCATGACGGCCGTCAGGTGATTGTGCGCACGCTCGCCGTGCAGGCGTCCATCGTCGCCGTGTTCTTCCTCATCGACTTCGCGGGGGCCCCGCTGTTCGGCTTCATGCTCGGCGACGGAACGCTGGACCGCTATTTCCGCTACGCCGCGTTCCTCGTGCCGGCCAACGGACTGTACGTCGTCATGCTCGGCATCAACGACGGGCTCCAACGGTTCGGTCGCAGCGCGTTCCTCTCCACGTTCTACCCGATCGTCAAATTGGGCACGATCCCGCTCATCATCCTCGTGTTCCCGCACGAGCCGGTCATCGGCGTCGAAGCCGGCTACTGCACCGCCATGATCCTGACCATCATCATCGGCCTCATCATGCTCCTGCCCGCATGGAACCTGCTGCCCGACGGCGACGGCACGCCGTTCCCGTGGCGCGACGCCACGCACGGCACGCTCTCGTTCTCCCTGTTCTTCATCATGGCGTCGCTGGTCCTGAGCGTCGACACGCTCGTCGTCAAGGCCGAACTGCCCGACCGGATGGCCGGATACTATACGGGCGCCATGAACTTCGGCAAGACCACGTACTACCTGCTGCAGGCGTTCGCCGTGATCATCCTGCCGGTCGTCTCCCGTCTGATCGCCGAAGACGCGCGCGGTGAGGCGCTCGCCAAGGCCCGCGGCCTGTTCCTGCTCGCGTTCGCGCTCGTGGCGCCGATCGCCGCGACGATCTCCGCCACCGCCCCCGACCTGCTCGCCGCGTTCTACTCGCCCGCCTACGCCACCGCCGCGCCGGCCCTGTCGTGTCTCGCGTTCTCGAGCTTCTTCATGGGCGTCACCGTGATTCTCAACATGACGCTCAACGCCGAGCGGGATACGCGCTTCTCCGACCTGCTGTCGCTCGTCTCCCTCGCCGTGGTCGTGCCTCTGTTCGTCGCATCGGCCCGCTACGGCGGCATCACGGCGCTCGCCGTCTCCAGCATGGTCGCGACGTCCGCGGCCATGGCCGTCTCGTACGTCGAGGTCCGCCGCCGGTTCGGCGACGTGATGAGCCGTCGCGCGTGGGCGGCGATCGGCTGCGACGCGGCGTTGTGGATCGTCATGGCCGTGGTCTCGAGGACGTTCCGCGTGACGGATTTCGTCGCGCTCATGGCGGTGTACGCGATCGTCTACGTCGCGTTCGCCGCCGTGCTCGTGCGGATCGGCGTCCTCGACGTGCGCGGGATCGCGATGATGTTCGCGAAACGGACGGAGGACGCCGACGGATCCGCGACCCGCGCGATTGCGACAAGGAACACCCTAGCCAAGGAAAAGGATGACGACTGATGCACGTGTTCGTCCAGATACCCTGCCTCAATGAGGCCAAGACGCTCCCGCTCGTCATGGCCCGCATGCCGAGGCGCATCCCCGGCGTCGACCGGCTCGACGTGATGATCATCGACGACGGATGCACCGACGAGACGGTCGCCGTCGCCAAGCGTCTCGGCATCCGTCACATCGTGCGCCACAACGGCACGATGGGATTGGCGCGGGCGTTCCGCGACGGCGTCGACTACGCGTTGAAGCACGGCGCCGACATCGTCGTCAACACGGACGGCGACAACCAGTACCCGTCCGAACGCATCGGCGACCTCGTCCGCCCGATCATCGAAGGCCGGGCCGACATCGTCGTCGGAGACCGGCAGACCGCCACAATTAAGGAGTTCAGCCCGTTCAAACGGCTCATGCAACGGTTCGGCTCATGGGTCGTCAACCGTGCCGCCGGAACGGACATCCCCGACGCGGCGAGCGGCTTCCGCGCCTATTCGAAACGTTCGCTTCTCCAACTCAACATCGTCACCGAATTCAGCTACTGCATGGAGACGATCATCCAGGCCGGATACAAGCGCATCGCCATCACCTCCGTGCCGATCGTCACCAATCCGAAGACGCGCAGATCGCGCCTGTTCCACAACATCTTCGAACACATGGGCAAATCCGCCGGCGCGATCGTGCGCAGCTTCCTCATGTTCCGGGCCCACTCGGTGTTCACGTGGTCCGCGATCCTGCCCGGCATCGCCGCCCTCGTCGTCTTCGTACGCTATCTCACGTTCTTCTTCGCCGGACAGGGACGCGGCCACATGCAGTCGCTGCTGCTCGGCGTCATGTTCTTCATCTGGATGGTCGTCTCCCTGCTGCTGCTCATCGTCTCCGAAGTGCTGCGCACCCAGCGCAAGCTCGAGGAGGACGAGCTGGAACGCGTCAAGGAGATCGCGTACGCGCCGGCCTCCCGCCGCCTGTGGACGGACGCCGACGGCGATGCCGTGGACGGCGATGACGACAGCCTGGTCCCCGGCGCGGTGGCGGACGATTCCGGATCGAAGGGAGGAACGCGGTGAACCCGATGCCGGATCTCCGACGTTTCGCATCCCGGCTCTCGCCGTGGACGAGACCCTGCGTGGTCGCGCTCGCCGTGATCGTCGCGCTCGAACTGTTCGTGTTCAACCTGCCGTTCTGGCAGACGCTCGGCTCGACGCCGCGGACGGCGCACGACGAGGGTTTCGGCAACGGCCTCGTCGTCGAAACCGGCGGCACCGCCGTCGTCACCGACCCGGACCACGCGTGGCGCGACATCTCCTCCGACGAGCCGATCGACTACCTGTACATCGGCCACGCCGCATCCGAACGCCCCGGGCAGAACGACGCGGTGCGCTGGCAGGTGTCCACGATGAAGCCGACCGACTCCGGCTGGTACGACGCCAACGCCGACGTCGGCTATTCGCCGTCCGCCGAACACTCCCGATACCAGCGCATCGGCGACGGCTCCACGCACGTGCGCCTGCGCTACCAGACGGACAAGGGCGCGGTCATCCCGATCAACACGATCACCGTCAACCCGCACGTGCCGATGCGGTTCGACCCCATCCGCCTCGTCGTCGAGATCCTCATGGCGCTCATCATCATCGCCTTCCGGCCCGCATCGCCCTTCTACCGCATGCGGCTCGCCTTGCGCCGCCGATCTACGATCGTGCCGCTCGCCGTATGCGCCGCGGTCTCATGCATCCTGCCGCTCGCCCTGTTCGCCATGGCCGCGCCGCAGGAAAGCCCCGAACCCGTGTACTGGGATTTCTTCGCCTCCTATCAGGCGACCGACCAGTACCAGCGGCTCGCCGACGCGATCCTCCACGGCAGGACGTGGCTCGACTATCCGGTCAACGACGCGCTCGCCGCCATGGGCAACCCGTACGACACCCGCGCGCGCACGATGACGGCTCTCGACAGTCCGGACACGCCCGTCTACTTCGACGTGGCCTTCCACAATGGCCGGTACTACTCGTATTTCGGCGCGCTCCCCGCGCTGCTCCTGTTCGCCCCGTTCAAAGCGGTCACCGGCATGCGCCTGCCCACGAACGCGGGAGTGGCGATCGCCGTCGCCCTCGCATCCGCGGCGACCACCCTGTTCGCCATCCAGCTGGCGCGCCTGCTCGCACGGCACCGCTCCGTCTCGCTCGGCGCGGCCATGCTCGGCGTGACCGCCATGATGTTCGGCAACGGCATCGCCATGCTCGTCCAGCTCGGCCTGTTCTACCAGATCCCGCAGGAGATGGCCGTGGCGTTCGCCTCGCTCGGCCTCGCGCTGTGGATCGAGGCGAAGCTGCGCGGCCTGGAGAACCACCTGCCGCTGCTCGCCGCCGGATCGGCGTGCATGGCGCTGACCATCGCCTGCCGGCCGCAGGTCATCCTCGCCACGTTCATCGCCATCCCCTTGTTCGCCGACGAGATCCGCGACCTCTGGTCACGCGGGCTGCACGACGCGCGGGCGCTGACGCATGAGACCCGCGTGTGGGCGTGTGCCGCCGTCCCGTACCTGGTCGTCTTTCTGCCACAATTCGCCTACAACCAGGCGCGGTTCGGCAGGTTCACCGACTTCGGCGCGAAATACAACCTCACCGGATACGACATGACGAACACGCATCCGCCGTTGACCCAATACCTGTCGTTCGTATTCCAATACCTGTTCCAGCCGCCGAACCTCACCGCGCATTTCCCGTTCGTCCAATTGCAGAGCGTGCCGTTGACCACGTGGCGGAGCGAACACCCCATGTTCGGCGGGTGGCTGTTCACCGCCGCGCCGTTCGCGCTCCTGCTGTTCACGATGCTCGTGTGGCGGTTCGCGCTGCGCCGCGTCGCCGCCACACGTCTCATCGTCGGCGCGCTCGCCGCATCCGCGCTGACGTTCCTCATCGACGCGCGCGTCCCCGGCGTCGACTTCCGCTACGAGATCGACTTCGGCTTCATGATCATGACCGCCGTGCTCGTCCTGCTCTACGCGGTCGACGGCGCGGCGAACCGGGCGGGGTATGGTCCGTGGCGGGACGTGACGCGGCGCCTCACCTTCGGATGGTTCACCACCGGAATCGCGGCCGCCTTCCTGTTCCTGTTCTTCAAGCAGTTCGCCTCGGGCATGAACATGCCGGCCGCCATCTGGTGGGACACGGCCTCCTGGTTCGTGTTCATGTGACGCGACGTACGATTCACGCGCCGTATGATACGCGGCGTATACGCCTGCCGGGTCAGGCGCTCGCCAGCCGGTAGCGTTGGGTCGGGTCGTCGCGGAAACGCACCTTGGTGACCCGCCCTTCGCGTATCAGTTCGCGCATGCCGGTGGTCACCGCCAGCGGCGTCAGCTGCAGCTCGTGCAGGATCTCCCGGATGCTCATCGCCGAATGACGTTCCAGCACGGCCGTGATCGCCTTGGCGATGTCGCTGGGCGTTCCGGCCACGGCGGTCCGATGCCGGGTGATCGTCATCGTGAACGTGTTGATCGTATTGCGCGTCGTCGCCGGTTCGATGCCCGCCTCGCGCAACGTGGCGGCGATGCGCTGGTATCCGTCGCCGCCCTCCGGGTTCACATAGCCGCCGCCCGGATAGGGGGTGGATTCAAGCAGGGTGAACAGGAACTGGTTGCGGGTGGAGACGAACGGCACGCCCGTGACCGGATGCGGGTTGGCGAGCACGTCATGCGTCACCGTGCCGTAGAGACCGCCCGGATTCGTGATCTCGATGCGGTCGGTGAACACGTTGATGTTGACCTGCGTGCCGCGGGCGTCGGGGGAGTAGTCGCGGTGGGTGAGCGCGTTCGCGATCGCCTCCCGCAGCGCCACGGGCGGATAGTCGGGCTTCTTCGCGCCGATCCAGTGCATGAGCGCGTCGACCGCGTCGTCGATCATCACCGGAATCGGCCCGACGATGGTCTGCGAGGCGACGAGTCGTTCGTCGCCGCGGAACACGTCGTCACGGCTCGTGCCCGGGAACACTGCGATGGAGACGCTCAGACGCGGATAGTATTTCTGCGGGTAGCGGCCGAGCGCGAGGAGACCGGCGAGCGTGGGTCGCAGCACGCCGCCCACCGCCCTGACATCGGAATCGTCATGGCGCAGCACCTCCAGATCGAGCAGCATGTCGGTGTCGCCGCGACCGGCGAACACGTGGGGATGCTGCCGTCTGACCCGCTCCAGCAGCCCCGCGACGAGACCGGGGTCGAGGTCATCGGGCGTGGCGCGCGGCACGACGTCCAGATCGTAGGTGGGTTGCAGGTGCTCTTCGATGAGCCGGTCCACCTCGTAGGAGGTCATATGCCGGTCGCCGTCGCCGGTGCGGATATAGGAGCCGCCGTACGGCCCTCGTTCGGTGATGAAGCAGGGCTTGTCGCGGGGGATCATCTCGTCGATGCGGGCGAACACGAGGTTCGCGCCTTCGAACGGGCAGGTGACAATCACCGGGCGCACGACCGGCGTCATCTTCTCGCACGCCTGGCTCAGCGCCTCCTGCATGGCGCGCGCGTTGAACCCTTCGACCGGCGTGAACCCGTTGCGTTCGCTCAATCCGAGGATGATCCAACCGCCCGAGCCGTTCGAGAACGCGGACAGCGTGTCCGTGATCGTGGACGAGATGCGCCGCGCGCACTCCTTGACCTCGCACTGCTGCGTGTCGTTGCCGATCAGACGCATCAGACCGATCAGTTCGGTCATCTTCGCGGTGTAGTCATCGACCATGGCGGGCCTCCTTGCCACCATTGTGCCGTATGCGAGGCGGCGTCCGGTGCACGTGCGTCGGTTCGCCGTCGGCCGTTCACCCGGAATTCACGCGTCGAAGCTGATGGTGAGCGTGCGGCCCATGCCGTGCGCGAGCGCCTCCAACGTCTTGAACGACGGGTTGATGTGCGCCTGTTCGATGCGTTGGATGGTGATGCGCGAGACGCCGGTCGCGTCGGCCAGCTGCTGCTGGGTCATCCCCGACTCCTTGCGCGCCTTGAGCAGCGCCGCGCCCACCTCCGGGTAGACGCGCGGCTTGTCGGATGCGGATGCGTCGCCGTCGATTGTTGTCTCGGTCATAGTCGTCACAGCCTTTCTCACGGTGTCCCTGCCCATCCAACATACCGCATGCCACGGTGCGATCGGACACGTTCCCCCGTCCGTCCGCGACCGGACGGTTTCGCGGGCGGCTGAGGGATGTTTGGGGGAGTCCGGTAGAGTGGATGGGTTGAATCCTCGCGGCCGCGCATGACGGGCATGGCAAGTCATGCCGGGCGGCCGACTCCATTCACCCCAAGCAGTCAGGAGCCTCACATGACCTCACACCCTCCGATTCACGAGGGTATCCTCGAACTGGGCGCCGTCAGGATACACAAGGGCAAACGCCGCCTCATCCGGTTCACCCACTCGTCGACGCGAGCCACCATGCTCATGGTCGGCGCCGCGCTCGCCGCGTTCCTCATCGAGAACACGCCCGCATTGCCGTACTTCAACGAGTTCTGGCAGTCCGTGCATCTCGCGTTCTCCATCGGCCCGCTCCATGCGGACATCAGCCTCGAACACTTCATCAATGATTTCCTCATGGCCCTGTTCTTCCTCATGGTCGGACTGGAGATCAAACACGAGATGCGCGCCGGCGAGCTCACCGAACCGCGCAAGGCCGTCCTGCCGATCGTCGCCGCGGCCGGCGGCGCCGTCCTGCCCGCCCTCGTCTACCTCGCGGTCAACATGGGCGGCGAGCATGCGGGAGGCTGGGGCGTGCCCATGGCCAACGACATCGCCTTCTGCCTCGGTCTGCTCGCCCTGCTCGGCAGCCGCGTGCCCGCGGGACTGCGCGCCTACCTGTCCACGCTCACCATCGCCGACGACATGATCGCCATCGGCGTGATCGCCCTGTTCTACACGTCCGATCTGGATCTGCCGTGGCTGATCGCCGCGCTCGTCATGCTCGCCGTGCTGTTCGCGTTCAACCGACTCCACATCCACGACCTGCCGCCCTATCTCGCCGTCGGATTCGTCATGTGGGTGTGCGTGCTGTTCTCCGGCGTGCACGCCACGCTCGCCGGCGTGATGCTCGCGCTCGCCGTCCCCGCCCGGTCCGAGATCAAGCTCGACCGTGTGGGCGCATGGTTCGCGAAGCGCGTGCGCTCCGCCGAGGACCGCTACGATCCGGGCGAGCCGGACATCGCGCAGAAGGAGTACCTGCGCGAGGTGGAGTCGATCCGGCGCGTCTCCAGCGCCACGATCCCGCCGACCATCCGGTTGGAGAACGGCCTGCACACGTTCGTCACCTTCTTCGTGCTGCCCCTGTTCGCGTTCTCGAACGCCGGCGTCGTGCTGCACGGCATGTCCGTGGGGGAGATCGTGACCAGCCCGGTCGCGGTCGGCGTGTTCCTCGGCCTGTTCGTCGGCAAGCCGCTCGGCATCTTCCTCGCCACGTGGGCGACCGTCCGGCTCGGCGTCTCCGGCCTGCCGGACGGCGTCAGGTGGGGGCATATCGCGGGCGTGTCCATCCTGGGCGGCGTCGGATTCACGATGGCGATCTTCGTGACGAACCTCTCGTTCGCCGACCCGCAGACCGCGGCCATCGCGAAGACCGCGATCCTCGCCGCGTCGATCCTCGCCGGGGCGATCGGCTTCCTCGTCCTGCGCCGGCAGGTGGCGGACACGGAGGAGGCATAGGCCTCCGGACCCATGCCGGAGGAGTCCCGGATATGCAACAGGTACGCGAAAGGGCGGGGCCCGAACCATATCGGTTCGGGCCCCGCCCTTTCGTCATGCGGCCGGTCCCGTTTCAGGAACCGGCCGGAACGTCGTCACTCGGCGTCCGCCTGCTCCTTCGGAGCGGAGAGGAAGTGCTCCTCGCTCGGCAGCACGGCGTTGAGGATCACGGCGACGACGAATGCGACCGCGATGCAGTTCGAGGCGAAGATCTGCTGGAACAGCGCCGGGAACTGGTCGAAGATGTCGCTCACCTGCGTGAAGCCGATGCCGATCGTCAGGCTCAGCGCGGCGATCGTGATGTTGCGCTGCGTGAAGCCCGCCTCCGCGATCATCTGGAAGCCGGAGAGGATGATGTTGCCGAACATCATGATCGTGCAGCCGCCGAGCACCGCCTGCGGCAGCGAGTTGAACACCTCGGCAATGGCCGGCACGAAGCTCGCCACCACGAGAATCAGGCCGCCGGAGAGAATCACCTTGCGGTTGACGACCTTCGTCATCGCGACCAGGCCGATGTTCTGCGCGAACGAGGTGAGCGGCAGGCATCCGAACAGGCCGGACACGGAGGAGATGAGACCGTCGCCGGCGATCGCGCCCGCCGTCTCCTTCTCCGTGGGGAGCCTGTTCAGACCGACCTTGGTGAGGGCGGCCGTGTCGCCCAGCACCTCGACCGAGGAGACCACGTACAGCAGGCCGAGGGAGATGATCGCGCCCCAGTCGAACACCGGCTTGAACGGCATGAACTGCGGCACGGAGACGATGGCGAGATGCTGGAAGCCGGAGAAATCGACCTTGCCCATGCAGATGGCCGCCACATAGCCGACGACCAGGCCGAACAGCACGGACAGCTGCTTCGCAGTGCCCTTCATCAGCAGCTGGAACGCGAGGCAGGCGACCAGCGAGATCAGACCCAGCGTGAGGTTCTGCCACGATCCGAAGTCCTTCGCGCCGCTGCCGCCGCCGAAACTCGTCGCGCCCACGTTGAGCAGCGAGAAACCGATCGACGTGACGACGATCGCCGAGACGATCGGCGGCACGAACCGACGCCAGTACTTCGCGGTCAGGCCGAGCACCAGTTCCAGCAGACCGCCGACCATGACGGCGCCGACGACCGCGCCGTAGCCCTTGTCCGCGCAGATCGCGACCGCGGCCGCCACGTACGTGAACGAGATGCCCGTCACCATCGGCAGGCGCGAGCCGATGCGCCACGCGCCGTACAGCTGTAGGCAGGTGCCGAGGCCCGCCACCAGCAGGCCGGCCTGGATGACGGCGGCCGACTGGGCGGCGCTCATCTTCGCCGCCGAGGCGACGATGAAGATCGGGGCGAGGTTCGCGACGAACATCGCCATCACATGCTGCAGACCGAACGGAATGCCCTTCCAGAAGGAGACCGGCGCATCGAGGGAGGTCAGCGCCTCCATCGAGATGCCCGCCTTCCCGACGTTCTTCTTCTCTTCCATGATGTCCTCTCTTGATTCCTTGCGACATGAACGGCCCTCCCCGAGGATGGCCAAGGGGAGGGCGCGGTCACATCGTCATCGTACGGTCAGCGGCGGAACTCGATGTCGCCGGTCTCGGCGTCCATGCTCTCGACGATCGCGAGGGAATCCACGTCGTAACCCTCCTCGCGCAGCCTGTCGCCGCCGCCCTGGAAGCCCTTCTCCACCGCGATGCCGATGCCCTCGACCACTGCGCCGGCCGACTCGCACAGGTCGATCAGGCCGCGCAGCGCCTTGCCGTTCGCCAGGAAGTCGTCGATGAGCAGCACGTGGTCGCCCGCGTTGAGGTACTTCTTCGCGACGATCACCGGGAACTCCTTCTGCTTCGTGAAGGAGTAGACGGTGGTCGTGTACTGGTCCCCATCAAGGTTGATGGACTGCGCCTTCTTCGCGAACACGACCGGCACGCCATCGAAATGACGGGCGGCGACGCAGGCGATGCCGATGCCCGACGCCTCGATCGTGAGGATCTTCGTGATGGTCTTTCCCGCGAAATGCTCGGCCCACGCGGCGCCCATGTGGTCGAACAGGGTCACGTCGCACTGGTGGTTCAGAAAGGCGTCCACCTTCAGCACGTCGCCCGGCTTGACCGTGCCTTCCCTGCGGATGCGCTCCTCGAGTTCCTTCATACAACCCCTTTGATGAATAACGGGTAACGGATGATTGAACCGACAGTCTACGCCGCGCGCATGACCTCCACGCCCCGTCCGCACGACGACGGCATGTGGTAGACATGGATGGCCGAAAACAGGGGGAGCGCGTCCCCCGGAAGAACCCATCAGACGACACAAGGGAGCAACGTGCAGCAGGATCCGGACGTCATCGCAAGAAGCGCCGACGAACTCGTCGGAGACCTCAATCCGCAGCAATCGCAGGCCGTGCAGTACCGCGGTCCCGCGCTGCTCATCGGCGCCGGCGCCGGATCGGGCAAGACCCGCGTGCTCACTCGACGCATCGCATGGATCCTGAGCCGGTTCGGCGCATGGCCCAGCCAGGTCCTCGCCATCACCTTCACCAACAAGGCCGCCGCCGAGATGCGCGAACGCCTCGAAACGCTCATCGGGCCTGTCGCCCAGCGCATGTGGGTGTCCACCTTCCACTCCGCCTGCGTGCGCATCCTGCGCCGCGACGGCAAGGCCATCGGGCTCAACAGCGGATTCTCCATCTACGACTCCGCCGACTCCGAACGCCTCGTCAAGATCATCGCCACCGAATTCAACATCGACGTCAAACGCTACACGCCGCGATCCATCCTCGGACGCATCTCCGACTACAAGAACCAGCTCATCGGCGTCCAGACGCAGCTCGCCCAGTACGCGCCCGACTTCAAACCCGGCCAGCGCGGCTACAAGATCGGCACCGTCGGCGACATCGAAGCGCTGTACGCGGTCGTCTACGCCGAATACCAGCACCGGCTCGCGCTCGCCAACGCCGTCGACTTCGACGACCTCATCGTGCGCACCGTCGAGCTGCTGCGCGACCATCCGGACGTCGCCGAGTATTACCACCACCGCTTCCGCTACATCCTCGTTGACGAGTACCAGGACACCAACCACGCGCAGTACGTGCTCGTGCGCGAACTCGCCGGCGTCGACGCGGGGGAGGGGAAGGCCGTCGCGCCCGCCGTCCCGTCGCAGGAGGCGACCGCCGGCCGCCAGGGCCCGGCGTGGATCACCGTGGTGGGCGACTCCGACCAGTCCATCTACGCGTTCCGCGGCGCCGACATCCGCAACATCCAGGACTTCGAGCAGGACTTCCCCGACGCGAAGACCATCATGCTCGAACAGAACTACCGTTCCACGCAGACCATCCTCGACGCGGCGAACGCCGTCATCTCCAACAACGAGGGGCGCAAGCCGAAGAAGCTGTGGACGGCGCTCGGCAAGGGCGAGCCGATCGTCGGCTATGCGGCCGACAACGCGCAGCAGGAGGCGCAGTGGGTCGCCGGCGAGATCGCCCGTCTCCACGCCGAGGAGGCCATCGCGTACTCGGACATGGCCGTCATGTACCGCGCCAACGCGCAGTCCCGCTCCCTCGAGGAGGCGCTCATCAACGCGGGGCTGCCCTACCAGCTGGTCGGCGGCACCAAGTTCTACGAGCGCCGCGAGGTCAAGGACGCGATGGCCTACCTGCAGGCCATCGTCAACCCGGACGACGATGTGAACCTCAGGCGCATCCTCAACGTGCCCAAGCGCGGTCTCGGCGCGCGCGCCGAAGGCATCATCCTCGACTACGCGCGGGCGCACGGGGCGAGCTTCTTCGCCGGCCTCATGCACATGGACGAGATCGAGGGCATCCCCACCCGCACGCTCAAGCAGCTGCACGCGTTCCGCGACCTCATGGGCGGACTGTCCGCGTTCGCGCGCGCCAACGAGACCAAGCCGAGCGAGATCGTCGCCGAAGTGCTCGAGAAGTCCGGCCTGCTCGAGGAGCTGCGCAAATCCACCGATCCGCAGGACGAGTCACGCGTCGAGAACCTCTCCCAGCTGCAGTCCACCGCCGCCGAATTCGAGCAGAAGACGCCGGACGCCACGCTCGCCGGGTTCCTCGAGACCACGGCGCTCGTCGCCGACTCCGACCAGTTGCCCGGCGAGAACGAGGATTCCGGCAAGGTCACGCTGATGACCCTCCACACCGCGAAGGGACTCGAATACCCGGTCGTGTTCCTGACGGGCATGGAGCAGGGCACGTTCCCGCATTCGCGTTCCATGGAGGACACGAGCGAACTGCAGGAGGAGCGTCGTCTCGCCTACGTGGGCATCACGCGCGCCAAGCGCCGCCTGTACGTGACGCGCGCCGCCGTGCGCGCCCAGTGGGGTCAGGCGGCGGACATGATGCCCAGCCAGTTCCTCGACGAGATTCCCGAGAACCTCATCGACTGGAAGCGCCGCGAGGCCGGCGTCGAACGCATGCGCTCCAGCTGGGACGACGACGAGTTCGGCGGATGGGACGACGGCATGCCCTCGTCCGGACCGACGTTCGGCGGCTCCTACGGCTCGTCGTCCTACGGTTCCGGTTCACGTTCGTACGGCGGCGGCTCGTCGTACGGCTCGCGCTCGCGCTCGTACGGCTCCTCGTACGGTTCCGGCTCGTGCGGCTCGTCCGGTTCGTCGCGGCGTGGATCGGCCTACGGCTCGTCCACATACGGCGGCTCCTCCGGCTCACGGTACGGCTCGGGCTCATATGGTTCGGGTTCCGGCTCGCGCTCCGGCAAGGTCACGACGCGACGTGTCACGCCGAAGGCCGCGTCGTCGGGTCACGGCGTGCCGGCGTCGTCGTTGACGAAGGACAACGGCCTCGACGTCAAGGACTTCGCGATCGGGGACCGCATCACCCACGACCGCTACGGCATGGGCAAGGTCGTCGACGTGCAGGACAAGGGACGCAACTCGGTCATCACCGTCGACTTCGGCACCGACGGCGTCAAACGCCTCATGCTGCGCGTGGCGCCTATCGAGAAGCTCTGACGGCTTCCCGATAGGCGCCCTTCGCGGCCGCCGCCGCTCACCTCGCCTACGGACGTCCCACCGGGCTGTCCGTTCGACGGCCCGGCCATGGAAAAGCTCTGATTCCGTAGCAGACGGGCGGGCGACAGTCAAGACTTGTGTTCCATGGGATCATCTGCGCATAATGCCAGACGTTCCGGCAAACGGGACAGCAGCATAGGAAGAGAGAACCATGAAGAACAAGCTCATCGCATCCGTCCCGTCCATCGTCATCGGTGCCTTGACCGCCATCGCGCCGCAAACCTTCGCCCACGCCTGCACGGGTCACGGCGCGTTCGGCGCCTGCCACTGGTCGCAGCAGGCCGCCACCGGCATCGGCGTCGTGATCCTCGTTCTCGGCGTCATCGCTTTGTTCTCCGGACCGAAGACCCGCATGGGCCTCAACATCGCCGTCATCGCCGACTGTCTGCTGCTGCTCGCCGTGCCCACGATCCTCATCGGCGTCTGCCCGGGCGCGATGATGCACTGCCGCATGGTCATGCTGCCGACACTCATCGTGCTCGGCGTGCTCGGCATCGCCTTCGCGGCGGCCGGCGCATGGCTCGACTCCCGCACCCGCGCGTGACGACGCGACACGGCGACGCCATGGACACGCACGTCACGCTCCGCGACCTTCCCCTCGCGAACCTCGCACGCAAACCCCTGCGCACGACGGCGCTGCTCGCCGTCGTCACCGTACTCGCCGTCGCCCTGTTCGGCGGAACCATGCTCGGCATGAACCTCGGCAACGGCATGCGCAGCATGGAACGCCGGCTCGGCGCCGACCTCATGGTCGTGCCGCAGAACAGCGCGAACCAGGCCGAGGCGCTGCTCATCGGATCGAACTCCAGCACGTTCTACTTCACCCGCGACATCGCGCGCAAGGTCGAACGCGCCGACGGCATCGCACAGGCCACCGAACAGACCTACATCTCGTCGCTCGCCGCCGCATGCTGCGAGGAGAAGCTCCAGATCATCGGCTACGATCCCGCCACCGACTTCGTCATCGCGCCATGGGTGGCCTCCCAGTTCCAAAGCGAGTTGGAGGACGGGCAGATGGTCGCCGGGGCGAACGTCAACGTCTCCACGGACGGCACCATCGAACTCTACGGACGCAGCTGGCCGGTCGTCGCCCAACTCGCGAACACCGGCACCGGACTCGACAACTCCGTGTTCATCAACCAGCGCACCGTGCCCGACATGGTCGAGGCGTCCGCCGCGGTCTCCAAGCGCGTCATGCCCGAGGAATACGCGGGCAAGGCCGTCTCCACTGTGATGATCAAGGTGAAGGACGGCTACGATCCGCAGACCGTCGCCGCGAACATCAAACGGCTCGACACGCGGTTCGCCGATCTCGGCTACGTGTATCCGGGAGGCGTGACCGCGACGACGAAGACCGCGCTGGACGCGCTGACCGGCTATATGGCGGCGTTCGTCGCCGCGTTGTGGGCGATGGGCGTCATCGTCCTGCTCGCCGTGTTCGCGGCCAGCGCCAATGAGCGCAAACGCGAATTCGCGTCGCTGCGCATCATGGGCGCCACACGCGGCATGGTCAACGGCGTCATCGCGAAGGAGGCCGCCGTCATCGGAGCGGCCGGCGGTGTGATCGGCGTCGCCTTGGGGGCTCTAGGCATCCTGCCGTTCAGCGCGCTCATCGGCAGCAGACTCCAACTGCCGTACCTGCAGGCCGGGCCCTGGACGGTCATCGGCCTCGCCCTGCTCGCCGTCGCCTGCTCCACGGCGGTGGGCGTCGTCTCGTCGTTCGCCGTCATGGGCAGGATCTCCCGCGGCGACGCCGACATCATCCTCAAGGAGGGACGCTGACATGACGGCCGAAACGGAGAAGCGAGACCCGGGCGCGACCCCGCTGCTGCGCATCGACGACCTGACCCGGACCTTCACGCGCCGTGGCAAGCCGTTCGACGCAGTGAGCCATGTGAGTCTCGACCTGGACGCGGGCGGATTCGTCGCCATCGTCGGGCGTTCCGGCAACGGCAAGAGCACGCTCATCAACATGGTCGCCGGACTCGTGCGGCCCACCGGCGGATCCGTCGAGGTGGACGGCGCGCGCGTCGCCGACCTCGACGACCGCGGGCTGTCGCTCCTGCGCAACCGGACCATCGGATTCGTCACGCAGGAGCAGACGCTGCTCGGCAACCTGCCCGTGCTCGATAACGTGATCCTGCCCGCCACCTTCTTCCCGGACGGGAAAGCCGGGTCGGAGCCGTCCGGGGAACGGGGCGACGGGGAAGGGGAGGGCCGCGATCCGCTCGTCGACCGCGCGATGCGGCTGCTGGAACGGCTCGGCGTCGACGATCTCGCGGGATGCCTGCCGCGCGAACTGTCCGGCGGCGAGATGCGCCGCGTGTCGATCGCCCGCGCCCTCATCAACGATCCGAAGCTCATCATCGCCGACGAGCCGACCGGCGACCTCGATGCGGACAGCACCACGACGGTCATGCGTCTGCTGCGCGAGCGCGCGGATTCCGGCGTCGGAGTGCTCATGGTCACGCATGACGCGGACGCGATTGGCTACGCCGACACGGTGTACCGGATGGACGCCGGAACGTTGTCCCGGGCATAGGTGTAGATTAGTCGATTGGTGTCTGCCGCAAGGCGGACGTCATCTGGAGTCTTAGCCCGTCAACGGGTCGGCAGCCGGAATCGTCAGAATCCGAATGATACGGCCGCTCGTGAGCAATCACGATGAAGCGTTGGAGAGGCCCGACTCAGCGCGGGGCGCCGCACAGGCGCATCGCGTTCCGTTCAGATAACGACAGAAAGAGAACAAACCAAAATGACGAACGTTCAGCGTTCCCGCCGTCAGGTGCGCCTGTCCCGCGCCCTCGGCATCGCCCTGACCCCGAAGGCTCAGCGCATCTTCGAGAAGCGCCCGTACGCTCCGGGTGAGCACGGCCGCACCCGCCGCCGCACCGAGTCCGATTACGCGGTGCGTCTGCGCGAGAAGCAGCGTCTGCGCGCCCAGTACGGCGTGTCCGAGAAGCAGCTGCGCGCCTCCTACGAGAAGGCCACCCGCACCGCCGGCCAGACCGGCAACGCCATGCTGGCCGATCTCGAGGTCCGCCTCGACAACCTGGTCCTGCGTGCCGGCTTCGCCCGCACCACCGCCCAGGCCCGCCAGTTCGTGACCCACCGCCACATCCTCGTGGACGGCAACATCGTGAACCGCCCGTCCTACCGCGTCAAGCCGGGCCAGACCATCCAGGTCAAGGCCAAGAGCCAGACGATGGTCCCGTTCCAGATCGCCGCCGAAGGCGTCCACCGCGACGTCCTGCCCGCGGTCCCGGGCTACCTCGATGTGAACCTGGCCTCCCTCAAGGCCACCCTGACCCGCAAGCCGGAGGCCGAAGAGGTGCCGGTGCAGGTCAACATCCAGTACGTGGTCGAATTCTACGCCCGCTGATCCGGGCCCACTTCTGTATCCACATACAGTCAAGGACATACCGCCGAAACCCCGCGCCTCCCGGAAGGGACGCGGGGTTTCCGCGTTCCCGGGACCCCGGCGTGGCGGCCGTGGCGTCCGCCGGCCCCGGCCGGAGCCTTCGCGCCGCTTCCCGTTGTAGAGTGGTGCCATGATTCTCCACCTGCATCTCGTCCGCCACGGACAGACCACGTTCAACAAGTACAACCGCCTCCAGGGCTGGTGCAACGCCCCCCTGACCGAATCCGGACTCGCCGACGCCGACAAGGCCGGACACAAGCTCGAAGACCTCGACTTCGCCGCCGCCTACTGTTCGGACACCTCCCGCGGCGAGATCACCGCGAAACGAATCCTCGACATCAACGAGGCCGCCGGGCACCGCCGCCCCGAGCTCGTCGCCGACATGCACTTCCGCGAGCAGTGCTACGGCTACTTCGAAGGACAGGACATGTCGCTCGCATGGACCGCTGCCGGCGGCCCCCACGGCGCGAAGAACTACAACGACATCGTCGCGAGGTTCGGGCTCGCCGCCACCCGCGATTTCCTCAAGGAAGCCGATCCGTTTCACGATGCGGAATCCGACGAGGAATACTGGAAGCGCGTCGAAGGGGCGTTCGCGCTCATCGCCTCGAACCCCGATCTCAAGGACGGTGACCACGTGCTCCAGATCTCGCACGGCAACACGCTGCTGAGCCTCGGGCACCGCTTCGGCGGCCCCGATCTCGACCTGAGCGAGCGTCCCGCGAACGGGTCCGTCACGCTCGTCGACTTCGATACGGACAAGCCGTTCGCCGAGGCGATCGCCATCGTGTCGTATGGCAAGTGATAGTCTTGTGCGGGTAACTGTGTACTAGGAGGCAATATGGGAGTTGGAGAGATCGCCGGTCTCGTCGCCGCGATAGCGTTCGCCGTGCTCGCCGGGTTCATGATCTATCCGCTGATCCGTCTGGGCAAGCTGTTCGACCAGATCGCCGACACCGTGCGCGAATCGGGCGAGCACGCCATCCCGGCGCTCGACGAGGGCGTCACCACCGTCAAGCAGGTCAACAAGTCGCTGGAGGACGTCAACAAGATCTCCGCCGCCGCCTCGACGACCGCGAACAACGTGGGCGCGCTCACCGACCTGTACGGCTCGTTCCTCGGCAAGCCGGTCATCAAGGTCGCCTCCGCGGCGTACGCCCTCAAGTCCACCGCGCAGTCCTTCCTCGTCCGCCAGTCCGCCGGGCGCCCCGACGACCAGGCCAAGGGGGAGTGATGTTCAAACGCATCTTCTGGGTCGGCCTCGGCTTCTCGCTCGGAGTCATCGCCGTCACCAAGGCCCAGGCCTACGTCAAGGCCAACACCCCGGACACGGCGCGGCAGTTCCTGCTCGGCCCCGATCAGGACCATGTCGGGATGAAGACGCTCGAAGGGCTCGTCAACGAGTTCAACGCCACGCGCCGAGCCCGCGAGGCTGAGCTCAACAAGCAGTACATCGGCGAAGACCGCTGAGACGGTCCCGCGTCGTGTGCCGCCCGCGCCGTACGGGCGGCACACGCATGATGTAGGACGGTTACGGCGACGATACGTTCCCATAGGGCCCCATGCCCGCACAAACACACAACAAGGAGTTCCATCCGCTTATGCGCACCTCAGAAATCGCGAAGCGCTACCTCGACTATTTCGCGGCGCACGACCACATGGTCGTCCCTTCGGCGTCGCTGATCTCACCGAACCCGACCACGCTGTTCACCATCGCCGGCATGGTCCCGTTCATCCCGTACCTCATGGGCGAGCAGACCCCGCCCCACAAGCGCATGGCCTCCAACCAGAAGTGCGTGCGCACCCTCGACATCGACGAGGTCGGCAAGACCACGCGCCACGGCACGTTCTTCCAGATGATCGGCAACTTCTCCTTCGGCGACTACTTCAAGGAGGAGGCCATCCACTACGCGTGGGAGCTGCTCACCTCCCCGCAGGACAAGGGCGGCTACGGCTTCGACCCGGAGAAGCTGTGGATGACCACGTTCACCGACGACGAGGAGGCCCGCTCCATGTGGGTCAACGAGGGCGTCGACCCCGAGCACATCCAGAAGATGGGCATGGAGGACAACTTCTGGACCACCGGCGGCCCCGGCCCCGGCGGCCCCTGCTCCGAGATCTACGTGGACCGCGGCCCCGCCTTCGGCAAGGAGGGCGGCCCGATTGCCGACGAGAACCGCTACATCGAGATCTGGGACCTCGTGTTCGAGAACTACGAGGTCGACAACGTCAAGTCCAAGACCGACCTGCACATCGTCGGCGAGCTCGAGAACAAGAACATCGACACCGGTGCTGGTCTTGAGCGCCTCGCCTACCTGCTGCAGGGCAAGAACAACATCTACGAGACCGACGAGGTCTTCCCCGTCATCGAGGCCGCCGAGCGCCTCTCCGGCCGCAAGTACGGCGAGGACGAGGCGATGGACGTCAAGTTCCGCGTCGTGGCCGACCACGTGCGCTCCGCGCTCATGATCATGTCCGACGGCGTGCGCCCGTCCAACAACGGCCGCGGCTACGTGCTGCGCCGCCTGCTGCGCCGCACCATCGAGGCCATGCGTGTGCTCGGCGTCGAGAACGAGGTGCTGCCCACCCTGTTCCCGACCTCCAAGGCCGCCATGGAGCCCAGCTACCCGGAGCTCGACAAGACCTTCCACGAGGTGAGCGAATCCGCGTACGGCGAGGAGGACGCCTTCCGCCGCACCCTCACCTCCGGCATCGAGATCCTCGACGTCGCCGTGAAGAAGGCGAAGAAGGACTCCGCCGACGGCAGGTCCGAGGCCGTCGTCTCCGGCGACGACGCGTTCAAGCTGCACGACACCTACGGCTTCCCGATCGAGCTCACGCTCGAGATGGCCGCCGACCAGGGCGTGAAGGTCGACGAGGCCAAGTTCCGCGAGCTCATGGCGGAGCAGAAGGGCCGCGCCCGCGCCGACGCGTTGAAGAAGCGCCACAACGTGGACCTGTCCGTCTACGACGACTTCAAGAAGACGCTCGTCAAGCCGATCGACTTCCTCGGCTACACCGACATGTCCGCCCGCGCCACCGTGCTCGGCATCATGCAGGAGGGCAAGGGCTCCGTGCCCGCTGTCACCGGACCGGCCAACATCGAGGTCGTGCTCGACCGCACCCCGTTCTACGCGGAGGCCGGCGGCCAGCTCGCCGACCAGGGCGAGATCCTGTCCGACGACGGCGCCGTGCTCGAGGTCGATGACGTGCAGAAGCCGATCAAGGACCTCATCGTCCACCAGTGCCGCCTGACCGAGGGCACGCTGGTCGTCGGCACTCAGGTGAACGCCAGCATCGACCTGGCCCGCCGCGGCGCCATCGCCCGTTCGCACACCGCCACGCACATGGTGCACAAGGCGCTGCGCGAGGAGCTCGGCCCGCAGGCCACCCAGCGCGGCTCCGAGGACGCCCCGAACCGTCTGCGTTTCGACTTCCAGTGGTCCAAGGCTCCGACCAAGCAGGTGATGAGCGCCGTCGAGGAGCGCGTCAACGACCGTCTGCGCGACAACCTCGTCGTCACCACCAAGGAGATGAAGTTCGACGACGCCATCGCGCTCGGCGCGATGCACCTGTTCGGCGAGAAGTACGGCGACATCGTGCGCGTCGTGTCCATCGGCGAGGACGGCTGGAGCCGCGAACTGTGCGGCGGCACCCACGTCGACCACGTCGGCAAGATCGGCGCCATCAACATCATGTCCGAATCCTCCATCGGTTCCGGCGTGCGTCGCGTCGACGCCGTGGTGGGCGCCGGTGCCTACGAGTTCAACGCCCGCGAGCACGCGCTCGTCTCCCAGCTGAGCGACAAGCTCAACGCCCGTCCGGACGAGCTCGCCGAGCGCGTCAACGCGCTGCTCGCCAAGCTCAAGGAATCCGACCGCCGTCTGGCCTCCATGTACGAGAGCCAGCTCGCCGCGGCCGTCCCGGAGCTCGTGAAGAACGCACAGGCCTCCCAGGCCCCCGTCAAGGTCGCCGCGAAGAACGTCGGCCACTTCGGCTCGTTCGACGCGCTGCGCAAGACCGTGCTCGACGTGCGTTCCCGCCTCGGCGAGGAGTCGCCGGTCGTCGTGGCCCTCGCCGGCGTGAGCGCCGACGACAAGCCGATGGTCGCCGTCGCCACGAACGAGGCGGCGCGCAAGCTCGGCATCAAGGCGGGCGATCTCGTGCGCGGCGCCTCCAAGGTCCTCGGCGGCGGTGGCGGCGGCAAGCCGGACTTCGCCCAGGGCGGCGGCGCCGACGCGTCGAAGATCGACGACGCGATCTCCGCTCTCGAACACGAGGCGCTGAAGGGCTGAGCCGTTTGACCTGGCTTGGTATCGATCTGGGTGACGCCCGGGTCGGACTCGCGTTGTCCGACCCGGAGCTCACCCTCGCACACCCCATCGGCAACATCCAGGCGTACGGTGATTCATTCCGTGCGCTCGACGATGTGATCTACGTCATCGAGGACGAACAGGTCGACCACGTCGTCGTCGGGTTGCCCCTGCTGCTCAACGGCGATGAAGGAAAAAGCGCCAAAAAGGCGCGTCGTTGGGCCGCCAATCTCGTCAAACGCATCGAGCGTATGATCGCCGACGGCGACATACACCTCGATGCGACACCTGACGTAGAATTGCTGGACGAGCGTCTGACCACGGTGAGCGCGCATCGTCAGCTGCATGAGGCGAACATCGCCGGTCGGAGGCACCGCCCGGTGGTGGACCAACAATCCGCCGTCGTGATCCTGCAATCCGCGTTGGATCGCAAAGAGCGATAGGGAGAAGTGATGTCCGAAAGCTTCAACGATTTCTTCGAGGAGAACGCGCAGAAGGTCTCAGGCAATTCCGCCGCGCCGGCGGCCGAACCGCCCAGGCCTCCGAAATCCCGCAAGGAGATGCGCAGGCATCGTCGCAAGGGACGGCAGAAGAAGGTGATCGTCCTCGTCTCCGTCCTCGTCGTGCTCGCGCTCATCGGCGTCGGCTGCTTCTTCGGCTACCGGCGCATCGCCGCGATCCGCGCGGTCAACGCGTACAACGAGAGCATCTCCCAGGAGTTCAAAGGCAAGGCGTACGGCACCGTCTACTTCACCATCGAACAAGGGCAGGATTCGCTGACCGTCGGCAAGAACCTCGTCAAGGCGAAGATCGTCAAATCCGCCGAGACGTTCGCGGCCACGGTGTCCGCCAATTCGGCGACGCTCTACCCGGGCACGTACGAGATGCAGTACCACATGCAGTCGGCCGACGCGGTCGAGATCCTCTCCGACCAGACGAAGGCCACCGGCTTCCTCGACGTGAAGTCCGGCGAACGCGTGTCCGACGTGATCGCGAACGCCGCCCAGCTGAGCGGCATCGACGAGTCCGAGTTCAAGTCCGTCGTCGACGGCGGTGGCAGCGGCATCCTGCCCGCCGAGGCGAAGGGCAAGTTCGAGGGTTGGTTCGAGCCGGGCCAGTACGACGTGAAGTCGAAGAAGTCCGCCTCCGACATCCTCAAGATGATGGTCGACAGGCGCATCGCCAAGCTCGACGATCTCGGCGTGCCGACCGGCGACGAGCGTGAGCGCATCCTCAACATCGCCTCCATCGCCGAGGCCGAGGTGAACTCGAAGGAGTACTACGGCAAGGTGACGCGCGTCATCCTCAACCGTCTGGACAAGAACATGACCCTCGGCATGGATTCGACCGTCGCCTACGGCAACAACGTGAAGTCCGCCGACATCACGCAGGCCATGCTCGACGACTCCTCGAACGCGTACAACACGCGCATCAGGAAGGGGCTGCCGCCCACGCCGATCTCCAATCCGGGCGACGACGCGATCGACGCCGCGCTCCACCCGGAGAACGGCGACTGGCTGTACTTCGTGACCGTCGACCTCCAGAGCGGCGAGACCAAGTTCACCGACAACGAGGACGAATTCGACAAGTTCGTGCAGGAGTACAAGAGCAACAACGCCGACGCGAACTGATACGCAACGCGATCGGAACCATGTGGGCTCCTTCCCGGGAAACGGGGAGGAGCCCACATCCGTATCAGGCCAGCACGGCGACGACGGCGGCCATCACAATCACCGGAACGAACGGGGCCTTGTCCGCATAGGGGGTCCCGCGCTGGGGGTCGAGACGCGTCCACGCGGCGACGAACACCAGACCCAGCACACCCATCGCGAGCCACCAGACGGCCACATGGACCAGTCCGTACGCGCCGACGGCGAGCCCCGACGGCAGCATCGCCGTCACGTCGCCGAGCCCCAGCGCCCCCGGTTTCGCCAGGGCGAGCAGCAGCTGGACGCCCGCGCACAGGGCCGTGAACAGCAGCGCCTGCAGCACGGTGAAGAAATCATTGGCCATCGCCGCCCACACGAGATCCGCGGCGAGCTGCAACCCGCATCCGGCAGCCACCCATGCGCGCGGCACGCGCCGCCGGCGCACGTCCTCGACGGCGAGGGCGATGCCGCAAATGAGACCGGGCAGACAATACAGGTATGGCATGCCTTAACATTAACCCCTAGTTGCAAAACGCGAGAGCCGCCCACGCCGCGGCCACGGGCCATGTCCCGACCGGCGGCGAGGCGGCGTACGACCATGGAGGAGCGAGAGAGTATGTTGCGTTGGCAGACGGCGGGGGAGTCGCATGGCGAGGCGTTGGTCGCGATGATCGAGGGGCTGCCCGCGGGGGTGTCCGTCACCAGCCAGGACGTGGTGGACGCGCTGGCGCGCCGCCGACTCGGCTATGGCCGCGGCGCGCGCATGAAGTTCGAGCAGGACAAGGTGAGGCTGCTGAC
Organism: Bifidobacterium sp. LH_424; assembly: GCF_056356895.1. Taxonomy (NCBI): domain Bacteria; kingdom Bacillati; phylum Actinomycetota; class Actinomycetes; order Bifidobacteriales; family Bifidobacteriaceae; genus Bifidobacterium; species Bifidobacterium sp. LH_424. The sequence goes on along the minus strand of NZ_JBKEVC010000001.1, from coordinate 729,812 downwards.
CGGAGTGCGTCACGGCTCCACGCTCGGCGGCCCGATCGCCGTCGAGATCGCCAACACCGAATGGCCGAAGTGGACCGAGGTGATGAGCGCCGACCCGCTCGACCATGAGATTCCGCGCGAGGGCCGCAACGCGCCGCTGAGCCGTCCGCGCCCCGGCCATGCCGACCTGACCGGCATGCGCAAGTACGGTTTCGACGACGCCCGTCCGGTGCTCGAACGCTCCAGCGCGCGCGAGACCGCCTCGCGCGTCGCGCTCGGTTCGATCGCGGCGCAGTTCCTGGAGCAGGCGTTCGGCATCCGCACCGTCGCCCACGTGATCTCCATCGGCGGGGCCGGCGTCGAGGACGCCGACGACGCCGCGCTGCCCACCCCGGACGACGTCGCCGCGCTCGACGCCTCCCCGGTGCGCACGCTCGACAAGGCCGCGGAGCAGCGCATGATCGAACGCATCGACGAGATCAAGGCGAACGCCGACACGGTCGGCGGCGTCATCGAGGTCATCGCCTACGGTGTGCCCGCGGGCATCGGCACCTACGTGGAATCCGACCGTCGTCTCGACGCCGCCCTCGCCTCCGCCGTCATGGGCATCCAGGCCATCAAGGGCGTCGAGATCGGCGACGGCTTCCTCGAGGCCGTGCGCCCCGGCTCCGCCGCGCATGACGAGATGGTGCCCGGCGAGGACGGACGCATCACCCGTCTCACCAACCGCGCCGGCGGCATCGAAGGCGGCATGTCCAACGGACAGCCGATTCGCGTGCGCGCCGCCATGAAGCCGATCCCGTCCATCCCGCGCGCCCTGCGCACCGTGGACGTCGCCAACGGCGAGGCGGCGCAGGCCATCAACCAGCGTTCCGACTCGACCGCCGTGCCCGCCGCATCGGTCGTCGCTGAGGCCATGGTGCGTCTCACGCTCGCCAAGTACGCGCTGGAGAAGTTCGGCGGCGACAGCGTCGCCGAAACGCGCCGCAACTGCGAGAACTACCTCGCCTCCTGGCCGGAGCACATGAGGTGAGGCGCGGCATCATCCGCCCGAAAGCCGTCATCATCGGCATGATGGGCGCCGGCAAGACCCGCGTCGGCAAGGAGGTGGCGCACCTCATGCACCTGTCGTTCGCCGACGCCGACATCGAGATCGAACGCGAGGTCGGGATGAAGATCCCCGCCTACTTCGAACGGTACGGCGAACCCGCGTTCCGTGAGGTGGAGGCCGACCTCATCGCCGACTATCTGGAGGACTTCGACGGCATCTTCTCCCTCGGCGGGGGAGCGCCGATGACCCCGTCCACGCAGGACGCGCTGGCCGACTACATCGCCGACGGAGGCCGCGTCGTCTACCTTGACGCCGACCCGCACGAGGCGATGGAACGCGCCAACCGCGGTGGTGGCCGCCCCATGCTCAACGGCGACGCGAACGCGCGCTGGAGGAAACTGTACAAACAGCGCGACCCCGTGTTCCGCGAGGTCGCGAACGTGCATGTACGCACGCGCAGACAGACGCCGCAGATGGCGGCGAGGAAGGTGATGGACATGATCGGCGAACGCACGGTCCACGTGACCGGCAGCGGCATCGAGCCATACGACGTGGTGATCGGCGAAGGGGCGATGAACCATCTCGCCGACGTGCTGGGGGACAAGGTCGCCAAGGTCGCGCTCATCCACACGCAGCCCGTGCAGCGCCACTCCGACCGTGCACGCACCCTGCTGCGCCAGGGCGGCTACGACGTCGTCGACATCGTCGTGCCCGACGCGGAGGCCGGCAAGACCGTCGACGTGGCGAACGGCGTGTGGACGCGCCTCGGCGACGAGGGCTTCACCCGCTCCGACGCGATCGTCGGCGTGGGCGGGGGAGCGGCCACCGACCTGGCCGGTTTCATCGCCGCCACGTGGATGCGCGGCATCCGCTACGTGAACTGCCCGACCTCGCTGCTCGCCATGGTCGACGCCTCCACCGGCGGCAAGACCGGCATCAACACTGAGGCCGGCAAGAACCTCGTCGGCTCGTTCTACACGCCGGCCGGTGTGCTCGCCGACACGAAGACGCTCGCCTCGCTGCCGAACGACATCTTCATCGAAGGTCTCGGCGAAGTCGCGAAATCCGGTTTCATCGAGGACACGGAGATTCTGCGCATCCTCGAGGAGCACGCCGACGAGCTGCGCGCGTTCGACGGGGCGACGTTCCTCGGCTCCGGACTGGAGGACGTGGTCGGCGAGCTCATCGAACGCACGGTCACCGTGAAGGTGCACCACGTGTCCGCCGACCTCAAGGAGAAGGGCAAGCGCGAGTTCCTCAACTACGGGCACACGCTCGGCCACGCCATCGAGAAGCTCGAGCACTTCCGCTGGAGGCATGGCAACGCGGTCGCCGTGGGCTGCGTGTACGCGGCCGAACTCGCCCACCAGCTCAGCTATATCGACCAGGAGCTCGTCGACTACCATCGCGCGTTGCTCAGCTCGCTCGGACTGCCGATCTCCTGGAACGGAGGCTCGTTCGACGACGTGCTCGCGCTCATGCACAAGGACAAGAAGGCCCGCGGCAACAAGCTGCGCTTCGTCGTCCTCGACGGCACGCCCGGCCACATGATCCACCTCGAGGATCCGCCAGCCGACGCCGTGCGCGAGGCGTTCCGCCGCATCCAGCACTGAACCGTCCGAAGGAGGAGAGAGAACCATGTCCACCAAAGTCATCGTCGTCAACGGGCCGAACCTCGGTCGTCTCGGCGTGCGTCAGCCCGACGTGTACGGCCGTCAGGACCTCGCCGAGCTGCGTCGCCTGTGCACCGCATGGGGCGCCGAACTCGGCCTCGAGGTCGAAGTGCGCCAGACCGACGACGAATCCGAGATGGTGCATTGGATGCACCAGGCCGCCGACGAGAAGACGCCGGTCGTCATGAACCCGGCCGCGTTCACCCACTACTCGTACGCGCTGGCCGACGCCGCCCACATGGTCGGCGACGCGGGCCTGCCGCTCATGGAGGTGCACATCTCCAACCCCTCCGCGCGCGACGAGTTCCGCAAGCGCTCCGTGATCTCCCCGGTCGCCACCGGCACCATCACCGGCATGGGCTTCTACGGCTACAAGCTGGCGCTCGACGCCGTCGCCCACATCGTCAACGGCTGATTTCCGGATCGTCCCAGGAACCTTTCCGTATATGAGTCGTACCGACGAATCGAAACATACCGGCGGCGGGCGCGGCAGGGCATGGCTCACGACGCTGCGCGCCGTCATGCCCGTCGTCGTCGCCATAGGCACCCTGCTCATCGGCGGACTGTTCATGACGCACATGCCGCCATGGCGCATCCCCGACATCTGGTCCCACGTCTACCGGGTGGACGGCATCCTCAACGGCGACGTGCTCGCCCGTCCGGTCACGTCGATGAGCTACCTGCATCACCGCGACGGCAACGTGGGCGGCCGCGTCGACTGGCAGTGGATCGAGTTCTCGCTGGAACGCGACGAAGGGCACGACCCCACGATCATCCTCCCCGACACGATCACCGTCTCGGACGCCTCCGGCGCCGACGTGCCGTACAACAACACGGCCACGAACTCGCCGGTGGCCTATCTGCCGCAGCTCGCCGGATTCGCGCTGGGGAGGGCGCTGGGGCTGACCGCGGGCGCGACCTACCTGCTCGCCGAGACGATCATGCTCGTCGTGTACGCCGGTTGCGCCGCGGCGGCCGTCGCCCTGCTGGCCAAGTGGAGGATTCTCGTCGGACTGGTCATGCTGTGCCCAGTGCTGCTCTACCGCTACTCGTTCGCCATATCCGCCGACTCGCTGACCCAGGCGTTGACGTTCCTGCTCTCCTGCATGCTGCTGCGCATGCTGCACCGGCGCGCGGCCGTCGCGGGTCATGCCGCGACGGCCGTCGTGTGCGTGCTGCTCGCGATGTGCAAGTTCATCTACGCGCCGCTCGTGCTGCTCGCATTGCCGGCCGCGTGGGCGGCATCGCACGGCATCGGGTCCGCCCCACGTGACGCCGATTGCGACGAGGCCGCGTCGTCGGTCCCGTCGCAATCGACGTCCCGCTCCGGTCTTCCCATCGCGGCGGCCGGCGTCGTCGTCTCGATGGCATGGCTCGCCGTGTGGATGAGGCTCACCGGATGGTTCGTCACGACGCCGATGATGGTCCCCTACGCCGAGATGGAGCAACGCAAGCATGCGATGCTCACCGACCCACAGGCGCTGCTGGCGACGCTCAAGGCGATCGGACTGTCCGTCGTCACCGGGCGGGCGAACCTCGAGAGGCCCGTGGACACGTGGCTCATCCGCTGTTGCTGGGCGGCGATGCTGGCCATGGTGGTCATGCTCGCCATAGCCACCGCGCGCAGGGCCATGGACGCGCGGGAGACGGTATTCTGGTGGTGCACGTCGGCCGTGATGGTCGGCATCGCGCTGCTCACCTATCTGGCGTTGTGGCTCCAGTACACGCCGGCCGGCTCCGTCATGGTCGAGGGCATGCAGCACCGCTACTTCCTGCCGTTAACGGTTCTCGGCGTGCTGTGCGTCGCCGAAAGCGCGTCGCACCTGAAGCGGCGTACGACGGGCGTACGGCGATGCCTCCGGGCGAACACGCCGGGTCACGCACGCGTGATAGAGTGAAATTCCATGGTTAGAAGAACACATGGCAATTCGCAAGAGCACGTCACCAAGCACATCTTCGTCACCGGCGGCGTGGTCTCCTCCCTCGGCAAAGGCCTGACGGCGTCCTCGCTCGGCCGTCTGCTGCGTTCCCGCGGTCTGCATGTGCTGCAGCAGAAGCTCGACCCGTACATCAACGTGGATCCGGGCACGATGAACCCGTTCCAGCACGGCGAAGTGTACGTGACCGAGGACGGCGCCGAGACGGATCTCGACATCGGCCACTACGAGCGCTTCCTCGATGTGTTCCTTTCGCAGAAGGCGAACGTCACCACCGGCCAGATCTACCAGGAGGTGCTGCGCAAGGAGCGCGCCGGCGAGTACCTTGGCCAGTGCGTGCAGGTCATCCCGCACATCACCAACGAGATCAAGTCCCGCATGCGCGCCCAGGCGGCGGACGACGTGGACGTGATCATCACCGAGATCGGCGGCACCGTCGGCGACATCGAATCCCAGCCGTTCCTCGAGGCGGCCCGCGAGGTGCGCCGCGAGCTTGGCCAGGAGAACTGCATGTTCGTGCACGTCTCCCTCGTGCCGTACATCTCCGCCGCCCACGAGCTCAAGACCAAGCCGACCCAGCATTCCGTGATGATGCTGCGCCAGCTGGGTATCACGCCGGACGCGCTCGTGCTGCGCTCCGACCGTCCGCTCAACCAGTCCATCAAGGACAAGATCTCCCTCATGTGCGACGTGGACGCGGAGGGCGTGGTCAACTGCGTGGACGCGCCCAGCATCTACGACGTGCCGAAGATCCTGTTCAACGAGGGTCTCGACGCTTACGTGGTGCGCGAGCTCGGACTGCCGTTCCACGACGTCGACTGGGACGAGTGGGCGGACCTGCTCGAGCGCGTCCACCACCCGAAGCACGAGGTCAACATCGCGATCGTCGGCAAGTACATCGACCTGCCGGACGCCTATCTGTCCGTCACCGAGGCCATCAAGGCCGGCGGCTTCGCCAACTGGGCGAAGGTGAACGTCAAGTGGGTGGCGGCCGACCGCTGCGAGACCGAGGAGGGCGCGGCCGCCGCGCTCGACCAGGTCGACGGCATCGTCGTGCCCGGCGGCTTCGGCATCCGCGGCATCGACGGCAAGATCGGCGCCCTCAAGTTCGCCCGCGAGCACAAGCTGCCCGCGCTCGGCCTGTGCCTGGGCTTGCAGTCCATGGTCATCGAATACGCCCGCCACGTGCTCGGCATCGAGGACGCGAACTCCACCGAGTTCGAGCCGGACTGCGTCAACCCGGTCATCGCCACGATGGAGGAGCAGAAGGACATCGTCGCCGGCAAGGGCGACATGGGCCACACCATGCGTCTCGGCTCCTACCCGGCCGACCTCGAGGAGGGTTCGCTGGTCGCCGAGCTGTACGGTTCCACGCACGTCACCGAGCGTCACCGCCACCGCTACGAAGTGAACGTGGCCTACAAGGACCGCCTGCGCGAAGGCGGCCTGCGGATTTCCGGCCAGAGCCCGGACGGCGAGCTCACCGAATTTGTCGAGCTGCCGCAGGAGGTGCACCCGTTCTACGTGGCCACCCAGGCGCACCCGGAGTTCAAGAGCCGCCCGACCAAGCCGCACCCGCTGTTCGCCGGCCTCGTCAAGGCCGCGCTTGACCACCAGCGCGAGCGCTGAACGGTCTGTTTTCGGCGCTTGTCTGAGCGGTTGATGCGATGACCGGTGTGGGTGGCCATCTTCTCTTATGGGGATGGCCACCCACACCGGTCATCGTCTTTATGAAGGTCGTCTTTCTGACGGCGACATGGAGGTGAGGGAGATGATTATTCGGTGTGTATCAGAACAGCATATAGTTGTTTAACGCTATGCCGGTAAGGAACAGCACGATGATGTGTGCAGGGTAAAAAATATAGAAAAACCATTTGACGTTCGGACCGCGTCGATGATTGTACAGCAGCATGAACGGCAGGGAAAAAATCATCATCCACTGGTAGTTGACGGTGATTGCCGAACGTCCCAGTATGACGGGGTTGAAACCAAGCGTATTCATAACGAAATTGGTGGTCATGAATACCGTTCCATCGTCGTCCGGGAAGGCAAGGGTGATCTTCGCCATCAGTATGGACAGTATAGGCGTCGCCATCAACACGATATAGATGAGAACCAAGCTCCCGAAGACCAGCGACAGACGGACTCTATTGTTCCGAACCGCCCAGAGGGACACGCCGACGATGATGAAGTACAATCCTCCATCCATTCCGATGATCGTGCCGCTGACCGCCTGGATCATGTACGGTATCCCGTATCGCCCTAATGGTTCGTCCAAAGACTCGAGCATGCGGCCGACGAATGGCAAAGCCGCGGCGAGAATCACCTGTATCAGTACATATAACGCCATATGGCCCAGTCTTTTTCGCGCGTCGGATGCCGACAGGAGACAGATGATGAGACATGTGTGGAACAATGTACGGAAGATGTTGGCGTCGATGGGAATGGCCCCAAACGTATAAGGAAGCACATCCAGCAAGGCATATGACAGGAACTGGATGATGGACATGATGACGCTCGCGATGTACAGACGCATGAGGAACCGGCGTCTGTTGCTGGTATACATGCAGCTCCACCCGATGAGGAAAAGAAAGATTGGAAAGGCGAGACGGCCGATCCAATGCATCCACACCGGCATTCCCGGAAGATACAGTGCGACATGGTCGATGAGCATGAACACGCATGCCAGAATCTTGAGTTGGAAGCTCGTCATGGTTCATCCCGTTCGCATATGGGTTTATCGATTTCGTCGATGAAACCGTGGGCCGGTGCAATCCGCTTAATTTCAATATTAGATCAATATTTGGTGGCATCGTCTAAAAGACGATAGGGCCATCAGCCTATAAAGTTGGTACGAGGAAAGGAGTTGTCATGCGATTGATATCAGGCATCATGATTGCTGTGGTCCTTATGGTCGGTCAGCACGCCCCTTCGCATCAACGGATGGAAACGGTGAATACGTCGATATCCATGCAGACGGTGGTGGGATTCAGTTGTCCGCCATGGTTCGCATGGTTCTGCAATTGGTAGTATGAAAAAGAGGGATACGCGCACGCACAATCCAATTCTCTTCCTCTTTGCGCGTCTCAAGAGAACCTCCGAACGCATGGATGCGTTTTGCGTGGAGGGACAGACCTCTGCCGCGGTGCGGCCACATCCGCGATTCATTCCTGATGATATTGAACTGCTCCACACACAGCACCGAGTTCTCGATCTCCACGTGCATGTAGTAGGCGTCATCGCCTCGGGCGCCGTATACGGCAATGTTCGAATATAGTTGATTCAGGAAGTCCGAGATTTCCTGAATGATATCGGACGGAACGGTACGCATATCTGATGCCGTTTCACTTTCACCCTGCATCGCGCTGTGCCCGTATATGCCGATGCTGCGCAGTTCCGCATCATTGCTCTCCATGATGCCGTGCACCATATCCGCAATGGTGAGCGTTGCATCGTCGTGTGCGGACTTCGCATTTCGGTCGGTTTCAAGGGCGTCTATCACCTTGCGCACGTCGGCCAACGTGGATTGCGCGGTGGATTGGATGAGTGCCAGATTGGCCTGCCTCTCATCCGGAGGGCAATCCATGCACTGATTCGCCAGAATCGTAATGAGCGCGAGCCCGCGCGTCGTGGAATCATGGATGCGGCTCGCCAACTCGATATCCCGTCGCAGCAGATCGCGTTCACGTTTCGCATTCGCCGTCTCAAGGGCCTTCTGCCGCAGGATGTCGGCCGATCGATGCTCCGCTATGGCGTATCCGACGACAATCATGATGATGCAGCTTGCATTGAAGGTTCCTATCCCGGAAAGACTCCAACCGCTGGTGCCATGAAGATGCCACATACCCGTCATAGCTGCGGCCTGGACGAGAATCGTCATGGCCGCCGCCAGGAGATGACGACCATACCCGAGCATGCCGAAGGCCAGCCAGACATTCCAGAACTGCATGGGGAAATCGGCATCCGGAACGCAGCCGAGAACGATGGACAGCGATAAAATCGTCGTTCCACAGAGGAATGGATTCCAGTACATTCCGATCAGCAGACCGATATAGACGGCGAAGATGGTCAGCGGCATGAGCCCGCCATCCCCATCGGCCATTCCCTGGATGCAGGTGCAGCATACGGCGATGGCTATCATCGCCGCCGTACGGGGACGCCTGATCGGCTTTGTGGGTTCATGCCCTATTCCGGCGGAAGATAAGGATGGAACGCGCATCATCGCCCTCTTCTGATTTCGGACCATACCCTGACGGCCTGCAGCTTGTTGCGTACCTGTAGCTTTTCGATGGCGTGGCGGATATGGGTTTTCACCGTTGATTCGGAAACCGACATCTTCAGGGACACCTCCTTGGCCGTCAATCCCTCGATGGTCCAATCCATGGCTTCGGCCTCCCTGGAGGACAACGATTGTGGAACAGACGATTCGCCGTCGGGGTATTCGACGACCGCGGCTGCCGGTGGCGACATCCGATCGGGGGCCGGGCTGAGGTCTCCGGATACGCAATCATGTAGGCAGCGGAGCAATCCGGCGATATCGGACTTGTCCAACAGAATCCTGGCTCCTGCCCTTTGGGCGGAAGTCCTGTAACGGTTCAGGGAATGCGAGGTCATCGCCAACAACATGATCCGTGATGAGAAACGCCGGAGCCGCTCCAACACCGACGCCCCGTCCACATCATCCATGCCCATGTCGACCAGTACCGCATCCGGTCTGCTCCGTTCATCCACACACAGGTCGATGGCCGTTTCGCCGGATCTCGTCGTCCATGCCACGGACACGCCCTCCTCCGCGAGGCGTTGCGTGATGAGCGCATGCAACGCCGCAAGGGTCAATGCGTCGTCGTCGACGAGCCCTATGCGGTAGCCTGTTCCTTTTTGTGCACCCGGCATCGTTACCTCCCCTCCATCTCATTATGGCCTTGTGCCGGGGAACAATCGCCCGTAACCAAGCTCACGTTCATCCATAGCCGACATGCGGTGTCGGTCGTGGAGTTCGCGCATGGGTTCTGCTACATTGACGTAGGAATGTTGTGACAACGGAAGGCAGGATGGTGAGCGAAACACAAGCGCCAAACGCCGCCGCTGACGTGGAGATGAGCCAGTACGTGGCCGATCGCTCCCGCGTCAACGAGGAGAAGATCAGACAGGATGACGAGATCATCCAGCAGTTCGGCGACTACAGCTACGGCTGGCATGATTCCGACGCGGCCGGCGAGGCCGCCAAGCGAGGCATCGACGAACAGGTCGTGCGCGACATCAGCGCCGACAAGGGCGAACCCGAGTGGATGCTCGACATGCGTCTGCGCGGCTTCAAGGCGTTCCTCGACAAGCCGATGCCCAAGTGGGGCGTCGACCTGTCGGGCTTCAACGCGGACGATTTCAAGTACTACGTCAAGCCGATCGAGAAGCAGGCGAAGTCGTGGGAGGAGCTGCCGGACGACATCCGCAACACCTACGACCGCCTTGGCATCCCGGAGGCGGAGAAGAACCGCCTCGTCTCCGGCGTGGCAGCCCAGTACGAGTCCGAGGTCATCTACAACTCCATCCAGGAGGACCTGAAGAAGCAGGGCGTCATCTTCGTCGACACGGACACCGCCGTGCGCGAATACCCCGACCTCGTCAGGAAGTACTTCGGCACCGTCGTGCCGCCGGAGGACAACAAGTTCGGCGCGCTCAACACCGCCGCATGGTCCGGCGGCTCGTTCGTGTACGTGCCGAAGGGCGTGCACGTGGACATCCCGCTGCAGGCGTACTTCCGCATCAACACGCCCGCCATGGGCCAGTTCGAGCGCACGCTCATCATCGCGGACGAAGGCTCCTACGTGCATTACGTGGAGGGCTGCACCGCCCCGATCTGGTCCGAGGACTCGCTGCACGCCGCCATCGTCGAGATCATCGTCGAGAAGCACGCGCGCGTGCGCTACACCACCGTGCAGAACTGGTCGAACAACGTCTACAACCTCGTCACCCAGCGCGCCTACGTGCGCGAGGGCGGCACGATGGAATGGGTGGACGGCAACATCGGCTCCAAGGCCACGATGAAGTACCCCGCCTGCATCCTCGCCGAGCCGTACGCGAAGGCCAGCACCATGTCGCTCGGCTTCGCCGGCAAGGGCCAGTACCAGGACACGGGCGCGAAGATGATCCACCTCGCCCCGCACACCAGCTCCACGATCGTCGCCAAGTCCATCTCGCGCGGCGGCGGCCGTTCCGCCTACCGCGGCCTGGTCAAGATCGTCAAGGGCGCGGAGGGCTCCTCCAACTCGACCGTGTGCGACGCGCTGCTCGTCGACGACTTCAGCCGCTCCGACACGTACCCGCATGTGGACGTGCGCGAGGACGACGTCTCCATGGCCCACGAGGCCACCGTCTCCAAGATCTCCGAGGACCAGCTGTTCTACCTGATGAGCCGCGGCCTGTCCGAGGAGGAGGCGCAGGGCATGATCGTGCGCGGCTTCGTCGAGCCGATTAGCCGTGAGCTGCCGATGGAATACGCGCTCGAACTCAACAGACTCGTCGAACTGCAGATGGAAGGATCGGTGGGCTGATCCCATGGCCGAAACCGAAAACAAGGCGGCGGAACTGAACATCCCGGTCGCCGACCCGAACGACCCGTACAAGATCCCGGCGGCCATGCCGTCGAGCGCCGACCGCGCGCCCCGCTCCTTCGAGGTGTCCGCGTTCCCGGTGCCCGCGCGCGACCAGGAGGACTGGCGCTACACGCCGATTGACCGCATCGGCGAGTTCTTCGACGTGTTCAAGCCTTCCGGCGAGACCGAGATCGAAGTGTCGATGATCGACGGCTCGCCGCTGGCCGAAGGCGTCACGCTCAGCCAGGTCAGGCTCGGCGAAGGCGCGTCCGGCACCGTCTCCAAGCCGAACGACCGCGTCTCCGCCGTCGAATGGAACTCCGGCTCCACGGCGACGATCCTGCGCCTCGACGGCGAGATCGCCCAGCCCGTGCTCGTCAAGGTGCACGGCGCTGGCGAGGACCTCGACGCGTTCCATCTCGTCATCGACGCCGCGGACCGCGCGCACGCCGACGTGGTCGTCGAACACGACGGCGACGCCCGCCTCGCCGAGGGCGTCGAGATCACGACCGGCAAGGACTCGCACGTCTCCGCCACGTTCATCCAGGAGTGGGACCGCACGGCCAAGCACGTCGGCAACCACCGCATCCACGTCGGCGAGGGCGCGTCCCTGCGCCACTCCGTCGTCACGCTCGGCGGCGACGTGGTGCGCATCCGCATGGACCAGGACTTCGGCGGCGAGCAGGGCGAGCTCAACATGCTCGGCATCTACTTCGTCGACCCGGGCGAGCACATCGAACACCGCACGATGGTCGTGCACAACCATCCCGACTGCCGCAGCCGCGTCGTCTACAAGGGCGCGCTCGACGGCAAGGGCGCGCACTCCACGTGGGTGGGCAACGCCCTGATCGAGCCGACCGCCCCCGGCACCGACTCCTACGAGCTCAACCGCAACCTCGTGCTCACGCCGGGCGCCATCGCCGACTCCGAGCCGAACCTCGAGATCGAGAACGGCAACATCATCGGTGCCGGCCACGCCTCCTCGGTGGGCCGCTTCGACGACGAGGAGCTGTTCTACCTCGAATCGCGCGGCATCCCGGAGGCCGAGGCACGTAAGCTCGTCGTGCGCGGCTTCTTCGGCGAACTCGTCGAGGAGATCGGCATCCCCGCCGTCTCCGACCATCTCATGGACGTCATCGACCGCCGCCTGGCGCGCGGCGAGAACGCGGCCATGGCGCAGGTGCTGGAAGACAAGTAACCCAAGACTTTTCGGACTGTTAGGAGAACCAATGTCCACTCTCGAAATCAAGGACCTCTACGTCCACGTCGAAACCAAGGAAGGCACCAAGCAGATCCTCAAGGGAGCCTCCCTGACCGTCAACTCCGGCGAGACCCACGCCATCATGGGCCCCAACGGCTCCGGCAAGTCCACGCTCGCCTACACGCTGGCCGGCCACCCCAAGTACGTGGTCGACTCCGGCGAGGCGCTGCTCGACGGCCAGGACATCCTCAAGATGACCCCGGACGAGCGCGCCAAGGCGGGCCTGTTCCTCGCCATGCAATACCCGGTCGAGGTGCCCGGCGTCTCGATGACCAACTTCCTCAGGACCGCGAAGACCGAGGTCGACGGCGAGGCGCCGTCCATCCGCACGTGGACCAAGGAGCTGTCCCAGGCGATGAAGCGCCTCAAGATGGATCCGAAGTTCGCCACGCGCTCCGTCAACGAGGGCTTCTCCGGCGGCGAGAAGAAGCGTGCCGAGGTGCTGCAGCTCGAACTGCTCAAGCCGAAGTTCGCCATCCTCGACGAGACCGACTCCGGCCTCGACGTGGACGCGCTGCGCATCGTGTCCGAGGGCGTGAACCGCGCCAAGGAGGCCAACCAGTTCGGCATTCTCATGGTCACGCACTACACGCGCATCCTCAAGTACATCAAGCCGGACATCGTGCACGTGTTCGCCGACGGCCACTTCGTGAAGACCGGCGGCCCGGAGCTGGCCGACGAGCTCGAGGAGAACGGCTACGACGCGTACCTGCCGGAAGGGGCGGACTCCGAGTCCGCACTCGCCTGACGTCCGACGGACGGTTCCATCCGGCTTCTTCACGGTTCCGGCGGAGCCATGGGAGTCGGCGGAACGCATACCGTGACACGCTCCGGGCCGCTCTGGCCGAGTCTTTACGGTCTCGGCATGCGTTCCGCCGACTCCCACTCACTTGCATGTGAATGTCACGAAATGGGGGAAATGACAATGGTTGATTTCGCAGCGATCAGGGACGAGTTCCCGATTCTGGACCAGGAGATCCACGGGCATCCGCTCGTGTACCTCGACTCGGCGGCCACCTCGCAGAAGCCGCAATGCGTGATCGACGCGGAGAGCGACTTCTACCGCACGATCAACGCGGGCGTGCACCGCGGAGCCCACGAGCTCGCGGCGCGCTCCACGGTGGCGTTCGAGGAGGCGCGTGCGAAGGTCGCGAAGCTGGTCGGCGCGAGCGCCGAAGAGGGCAACGAGGAGATCGTCGTCACCGGCGGCGCGACGGCGGGCCTGAACCTGTTGGCCACCGCGTTCGGCAACGCGTCGCTCGGCCGTGGGGGAGCGGCTGCCAAGCGCTTCGCGTTGAAGCCGGGCGACGAGATCGTCGTCTCGAAGGCGGAGCACCATTCGGTGCTGCTGCCGTTCCAGGAGCTCGCCTACCGCACCGGCGCCACGTTCAAGTGGATCGACCTGACCGAGGACGGCCGCGTGCGCACCGACGATCTCGACGAGGTCATCACCGAACGCACGAAGGTCGTGGCCGTCACGCACGTGGGCAACACGACCGGCGCGATCACCGACATCGCCCCGATCGTCGCCCGCGCGCACGCCGTGGGCGCCGTGTTCATCCTCGACGCCTGTCAGTCGGTGCCGCATCTCAAGGTCGATTTCCACGCGCTGGACGTCGACTTCGCCGCATGGAGCGCGCACAAGATGTACGGCCCCACCGGCGTCGGCTTCCTGTACGGCAGGCGCGAGCTGCTCGAGGCGTTGCCGCCGGCCAACTTCGGCGGATCGATGGTCGAGCTCGCATGGATGGACCAGCCGGCCCAGTACATGGAGCCGCCGGCCCGCTTCGAGGCCGGCACGCAGCCGGTCGCGCAGGTCGTGGCCGCCGGCGTCGCCGCCGAATGGATGATGAACGTCGGACTCGAGAACATCGAGGCGCATGAGCGCACGATCGCCGCCGAACTGCTCAAGCTCGGCGACATCGACGGCATCCGCATCCTGGGCCCCCGCGAGAACGTGGACCGCATCGGCACCGTCGCCTTCGACGTCAAGGGCGTGCACCCGCACGACGTCGGCCAGTACATCGACGCGCAGGGCATCGCCATCCGCGTCGGCCACCACTGCGCCCAGCCCGTGCACCGCCACTTCGGCCTGTACGCCTCCAACCGCGCCTCGTCCGGCGTGTACAACACCGTCGAGGACGCGCAGGCGCTCGTCGAGGCGGCGAAGGGCATCAGGAAGTTCTTCGGCGCCTGACGGCACCTGACGGAGCCGCGGGCGTCCGGCCCCGTCCACGTCCGTCCGCGTCTGTCCGAGGGGACGATACGATAAGGAAGTTATGAACGATTACGGCATGAGCGGCGACGACCTCGAGCAGATGTACCAGGAGGTCATCCTCGAGGCCGCGAAGAACCCGCATGGCAAGGAGCATTTCGCGGCGGACCTCACCAAGGAGGGAACCGGCGCCCAGTCGTCCGGCGACACGGTGGTGCGCGCCAGCCACGAATACTGCACGCCCGGCGAATCCCACCAATTCAACCCGACCTGCGGCGACGAGGCGACCGTGCACGTGGAGGTCTCCGACAAGGAGCCGCACACCATCGAACGCGTCGTGTGGGACGGCCAGGGTTGCTCCATCTCCCAGGCCAGCCTGTCCGTCATGGTCGATCTGGTCGACGGCAAGACCGTGGATGAGGCCATGGAGCTCGAGCACACGTTCCATAAGCTCATGGAATCGCGTGGCAAGGGCCTCGGCGACGACGAGCTCGAGGAGTCGCTCGGCGACGGCATCGTCTTCCAGGGCGTGTCCAAGTACCCGATGCGCATCAAATGCGCGCTGCTCGCCTGGGAGGGTCTCAAGGACTCCGTCGCCAAGGCGCTGGCCGCCAAGCAGTGACCGACGCCCGAATTCCCGTATGCGCGTCGCCCAGGGCGAAAAGCCGTGGGCGACGCGTACAGTGGATACGACCCGACGATTTTGGAGTGAACTATGAGCGATAATCTCGTGCCCGAACCCCAGCCCAGCGTGTTCGACGCGGTGAACGGCGTGCTGCAGGACGAGGAGGCGTCCCGTCGCGTGATGGCCAACCCGGCCCTCGCCAAGGGATTCCCGAACGGCCGTCCCGCCGAACCGGCAGCCGACGACGACATGTGCGCATGCGGACGCCACAAGAAAAGCGAATGTGGTCACGGCGACGATGCGGAATCGGATGACAGCCATATCCCGCTGAAGTTCGTCGACGACATCGGCCGCGCCACCGCGGAGGACGTGCGCGAGGCGCTGCACCAGGTCATCGACCCGGAGCTCGGCATCGACGTCATCGACTTGGGACTCGTCTACGGCATCGAGATCGACGATCTCGGCCGCGCGATCATCACGATGACGCTCACCACGCCCGCCTGCCCGCTGACCGACCTCATCGAGGATGAATGCGCGAGCACGCTCGCCGGCCTCGTCGAGGAGTTCCGCATCGACTGGACGTGGCAGCCGCGCTGGACGATGGACAAGATCACGCCGGAGGGACGCGAGCAGCTCGCCGCCCTCGGCTTCAACTTCGACAATCTGCCGAAGTACTGATCCGATGCCGATCCAATCGGAAACGGCTGAGGATACGGGAAGGCCCCGAACCGGATGAACGGTTCGGGGCCTTTTTCGCGTCCTCGGGAATCCGTCAGTCGTCGACGACGGTGCCCTTCGGCACGACGGTGATGCCTTCGGGCGTGACGGTGAAGCCACGGGCGAGATCATGCTCGGTGTCGATGCCGACCGTCGAGTTCTCGGTGAGCACGACGTTCTTGTCGAGGATGGCCTTGTACACGCGCGCGCGACGGTTCACGACGACGCCGTCGAACAGCACGGAGTCCACGACCTGCGCCCACGAGTGGATGCGCACGTTCGGCGACAGCACGGAATGGTGCACCTCGCCGCCGGAGACGATCACGCCGGGGGAGACGATCGAATCGGTCGCGTGGCCGAGGCGGTCGCGGCCGGCGTGCACGAACTTGGCCGGCGGCAGGGTGCCGGAGTTCGTGTAGATCGGCCAGGCCTGGTTGTACAGGTTGAACTCGGGCACGTAGGCGATCAGGTCCATGTGCGCGTCGTAGAACTGCTTGATCGTACCCACGTCGCGCCAGTAGGCGTGGTCGGTGGGCGTCGAGCCCGGAATCTCGTTCGAGTTGAAGTCGTACACGCCGGCCTCGCCGCGGGATGCGAAGTACGGGGCGATGTCGCCGCCCATGTCATGCTTCGTGTTCTCGTTCTTCTCGTCCTTGGCGAGCGCGTCGAACAGGGCGTCCGTGTTGGCCACGTAGTTGCCCATGGAGGCGAGGAACGAATTCGGGTCGTCCGGAAGGCCCGCGCAGGTGTCCGGCTTCTCCAGGAAGCTCTTGATCTGGTTCGGGTGGTTCGGATCGACGTCGATTACGCCGAACTGGTTGGACTGCTCGATCGGCTGGCGGATGCCGGCCACGGTGAACTCCGCGCCGGATTCGATGTGCTGCTCGACCATCTGGCCGAAGTCCATGCGGTAGACGTGGTCGGCGCCGACGATCACGACGATGTCCGGCTGGACGTCCTCGATGATGTTGATGGTCTGGTAGATGGCGTCCGCGGAGCCGAGGTACCAGTGCTTGCCGAGACGCTGCTGCGCGGGGACCGGGGAGACGTAGTTGCCGAGCAGCGAGGAGAAGCGCCACATCTGGGAGATGTGACGGTCAAGGGAGTGGGACTTGTACTGGGTGAGCACGACGATGTGGCGGTAGTCGGAGTTCACCAGGTTGGACAGCGGGAAGTCGATGAGGCGGAACACGCCGCCGAACGGAACGGCCGGCTTCGCGCGGTCGCGAGTCAACGGCATCAGTCGGGTGCCCTCGCCGCCCGCCAACACTATCGACAGAATCTTCTGCTTGTTTTTGGCCATTGTCGTGTTGCTCCTCTCAACAACCAACAGCGCCTTTCGGCGCCGCGCTCGGGTTTGGTCCGGGCTTCCTCGCTCCGAACTCACAATGACAATGATTGCACAAAAACCGCGACACGCCCGAATCGTGTCCAGCGCGTCGCGTCAGCGCATGCGCGTGGCGTAGAAGGCGACCGCGCTGGAGGCGGCCACGTTGAGCGAGTCGACATCGTGGCTCATCGGGATCTTCACCGTCAGGTCGGCGCGGGCGATGGTGTGGCGCGACAATCCGTCGCCTTCGGTGCCGAAGATGAGCGCGAGACGGTCGATGCGGTCGGGGTCGCCGTCGTCGGCGTGGAGACGTCGCGTGAGCTCGTCCAGGCTGATCGAATCGTCCTCCAGCGCCATCGCGACGGTGGTGAAGCCGAGCGACTTCAGCTCGTCGATGCCCTGGAACGGCCAGTAGCGCTTGTCCTCGCCGCCGATGCGCGTCCACGGGATCTGGAAGACGGTGCCCATCGACACGCGCGCCGCACGACGGTACAGGGGATCGCCGCAGGAGGGGGTGACGAGCACGGCGTCCACGTCGAGCGCGGCCGCGGAGCGCATCAGCGCGCCGACGTTCGTATGGTCGACGATGTTCTCCATCACGGCCACGCGGCGCGCGCCGCGGCAGACATCGGCGACGGACGGCAGCGGCCAGCGGCGCATCGCCGCGAGCGCGCCCCGGTGCAGGCGGTAGCCGGTGAGCCGCCGCAGCTGTTCGGGGGAGGCGACGTAGACGGGGACGTCCGCGCCCCAGCGCGCGTCGATGGCGTCGAACGTGGCGGCCATGCCCTCGATCCACGGCTCCTCGACGAGCAGGGAGATGGGTTCACGGCCCGCCGCCAGCGCCCGGTCGATCACCTTCGGGGATTCGGCGATGAACAGGCCCTTGGCCGGCTCGAGACGATTGCGCAGCTGGATCTCCGTGAGATTGACGTAGGCGGACACACGTTCGTCGTCGATGGATTCCAGATGGACGAAGCGCATGGCGGTGCCTCCTGTGGTGAGTGTGATGGGCCGTATCGCGGGGACACGGGGCCGATATACATGCAGATACGAGAAAACCCCTTGTTTCCAAGGGGTTTTCGACGGTGCCCGAGACGGGACTTGAACCCGTACGCCCGTTAAAAAATAGGCACTAGCACCTCAAGCTAGCGCGTCTACCATTCCGCCACCCGGGCAGGTGCGTTGTCGCTGTGAAGCAACGAGTGATTACAATACACGGTTTCCTAGCTTGCGCAATCGTCGGCGTGTCGCAATGATGCTGATAGCCTTGTGGGCATGACGAAAGCCCTGTTCCTCTTGGATTCCGACCATGACGACGTCCCCGTGAACTCGGACGAGCTCAACGCCGGGTGGAAGCTCACGCTGCCCGCGCAGGTCAGACGGCACGCGGTGCAGTCGATGCGCCTCAAGGCCGGCGACGAGCTCCAGCTGTCCGACGGCCGGGGGCTGCGCGTCACCGCGGTGCTCGACGATCCGGACGACGGCGTCGCCGAGGTGCGCGAATTCGTGCGCGAACCCGCGCCCGTGACCCGCCTCGCGCTCGTGCAGGCCCTCGCGAAGAACGGGCACGACGAGCAGGCCATCGACATGGCCACGCAGATCGGCGTCGACGAGGTGATCCCCTGGCAGGCGGACCGTTCCATCGCCAAATGGAAGGCCGGCCGCACCGACCGCAAGTGGAGGACCACGCTGGACGCGGCCACCGAGCAGTCCCGTCGCGCGTGGCGGCCCGGATTGGGGGAGTGCGTCTCCTCGAAGCAGATCGTCGCCATGTGCCTGCGCGCCAACGTGCACGGCGACCTGGTCATCGTGCTCCACCAGGACGCCACCGACACATGGGCGTCGGTGGAGGGGCTCGTGTCCGGACTCATGGACCGCTGCCTGAAGGACGCCAAGGCCCGCACCGTCTACGTGGTGGTCGGCCCCGAAGGCGGCATCAGCGAGGATGAGGTCGCCGCGTTCACCGAGGCCGGCGCGCACAGCGTCGTGCTCGGCTCGAACATCCTCAGGGCGTCCGCCGCCGGCCCCGTGGCGCTGTCCCTGCTCAGCCGCGCCCTGGGACGGTTCGCGTAGGGCGGACGTCCGCAGGGGCGTATGGAAGGCGGGTGACGGGACGCGCTAAGCTGGGTGCGGAAACCATGGCCGTGCGTCCCGACACCGCGCGGCCCGCATGAAGGAGCAACCATGAGCGCATCGGACGACTGCCTGTTCTGCAAGATCATCGCCGGGGACATCCCCAGCGCCAAGGTCTACGAGGACGACACCACATACGCCTTCAAGGACATCAACCCCAAGGCCAAGGTCCACGTGCTGGTCGTGCCGAAGAAGCATTACGCGAACGTCGCCGAACTCGCCGCCGCCGATCCCGCCGAGCTCGCGCACATCGTCGAAGTCGCCCAGAACATCGCCGACGACGCCTTCCATGGCGCGTTCCGCCTTGTGTTCAACACCGGGCTCGACGCCGGCCAGACCGTCTTCCACGTGCACGCGCACGTGATGACGGGCGAGAAGCTCGACGAGTAGCGGAACCGGCCCGCGCCGGCGGACCGCCGGACGCGCGGGCCATCCACCCTTCAGGAACGGTCCATATTCCAGAAAGGAATCCGTGGCGACCACAACACGCACCATCACCATCCCCACCCAGCTCGACCCGGTGGCCGTGCTCGGCCCCGTGGACCAGGTGATCCGCGAGATAGAGAAGGCGTTCCCCGAACTGACGATCATCGTGCGCGGCAACCGCGTGGCCATCGTCTCGCGATCCAAGCAGACCGAGACCGATGCGTCGAAGGCCGAGGAACTCATCAACACGATCATCGAAGCCGCCCACACGGCGCCCATGGACGCCGACACCGTGCGGCGCATGATCGACCAGGACGTGCTCGACAACCGCACGCGCGCCACGCACCCCGGCCACGGCCGCGAGATCGAGACGCTGCAGCGCGTCGAAGCCGCGTCGACGAAGAACCGCCGCGACGGGGGCGGACGGCGCAGGCCCGCGGTGCCCGGCGTCATCACCTACGCGAACGGCAACCCGGTACGCGCCAAGACCCCCGGACAGGCCGCCTACGTGGCCGCCATCGAATCGCACACCATCACGTTCGGCATCGGCCCGGCCGGCACCGGCAAGACCTACCTCGCCGTCGCCAAGGCGGTGCGGGCCTTCCAGGACCGTCAGGTGCGCCGCATCATCCTCACGCGCCCGGCCGTCGAGGCGGGGGAGAGCCTCGGCTTCCTGCCCGGCACCCTCAACGACAAGGTCGACCCGTACCTGCGCCCCCTGTACGACGCGCTCGGCGACATGCTCGGCGCCGACCAGCTCAGACGGCTCATGGACGACAACACCATCGAGGTGGCGCCGCTCGCCTACATGCGCGGACGCACCCTCAACGACGCCTACGTCATCCTCGACGAGGCGCAGAACACCACCGAACAGCAGATGAAGATGTTCCTCACCCGCCTCGGCTTCAACACGAAGATGGTCATCACCGGCGACATCACGCAGGTCGACCTCACCGTGCCGCGTTCGGGTCTCGCCACCATCGAACGCATCCTCGGCGGCATCAAGGACATCGCGTTCGTGCACCTGAAAGCCGAGGACGTGGTACGCCACCGCCTCGTCGGCCAGATCGTCGAAGCCTACAACCGCCACGAGGGACTGGACGGCGACCACCGGCGCATCTCGCGGGCGAAAGGCTCGAAAGACACGAAGGCCATGACCGCCGAAGCCGCGGACGGCGCGACGGACGAACGAAAGGACACCGACACCGATGAGCGTTGACGTCTCCAACGAGACCGTATGGACCATCGACCCGAAACTCTTCTCCGACCTCGGCGTATGGGTCCTCGACCAGATGCGCGTGAGCACCCAGTCCGACCTGACGATCCTGTTCGTCGACCCGGAGCCCATCGCCGAGATGCACGAGCACTGGATGAACCTCGAAGGACCCACCGACGTGATGAGCTTCCCGATGGACGAGCTGCGCCCCGGCGACGGCAAGACCGTGATGGAAGGCGTGCTCGGCGACATCGTCATCTGCCCATGGGTCGCCGCCCAGCAGGCCGCCGCCGCCGGACACGGCGTGCTCCAGGAGATGATGCTCCTGACCATCCACGGCATCCTCCACCTGCTCGGCTACGACCACGTGAACCCGCAGCAGGAACGCCAGATGTTCGGCCTGCAACGCCAGCTGCTGCTCACGTTCATCGCCGTGCGCCACGACCTCGGCGCTCCCGTCGCGCTGCCCGCCGGCAGCGAGGACGCGCTCGCCGCCTACGACGCGCAGCACGGTTCCGGCCGCCAGATCACCCACTGACCGCCGACCGCCGACACAAAAGGAAACACGACACCGATGGAGTATTCCCAACAGACCCTGATCGCGGTCACCGCCGCGCTCGTCATCGTCGCCGCGCTGATGGTGTGGCTGTCCCTGTCCCTCGCCGCCGCCGAAGGCGCGGTCGGCAGGGTCACGCGCGCCAGCCTCAACAACCTCGTGCTGGAGGCGCAGACCGACGGCGAGCTCACCCAGTTCAGCCGCATGAAGCGCGTCGACCGCATCCACCGCGTGCAGCGGCTCATCGCCGACCGGTACGTGACCGCCGGCGCGTGCGCGTTCTTCCGCATCGCCAGCAACGTGCTCGTCGGCGTGCTCGTCGCCATCGTCGCCGGGCTGTGGGACGCCCGCGTGTGGCTCGCGCTCGTCATCGGGGCCGTCGTCGCCATCGTCGTCGCCGTGGTCAGCGTGTTCGTCCGTCCGCGCGAGACCGGCGCGATCAAACCCGCCGACATCATGATCGAACACTCCCGTCTCGTCGCCGCGGCCGTCCGCCTCACGCCGTTCCTGCGCCTCGGCGCGGCGCGCGAGGGGCGTCGCCGCGCGCAGGAGCTGTCCGACGACGAGGAGCTGGAGAAGATCCAGCAGGAGCAGGGGCGCGCCACCATCGACCGTCTCGTCGAATCGAACGACTTCGACCCCGAGGTCTCCGAGATGCTGCGCAACGTGCTCACCCTGTCCGACACGCTGACCCGTGAGATCATGGTGCCGCGCACCGACATGATCTGCATCGAGAGGGACGCGACGCTCGAGGCGATGCTCAAGCTGTGCTCGCGTTCCGGCTTCTCCCGCGTGCCCGTCATCGGCGACGACGTGGACGACCTCATCGGCGTCGCCTACCTCAAGGACGCCGTGCGCGCCACCGCGTTCAACCAGGCGGCGCTCGGCCGTGCGGTCGAATCCATCGTGCGCGACCCGATGCTCGTGCCCGAATCCAAGCCGGTCGACGACCTGTTCCACCAGATGCAGCGCTCCCGGCAGCACGTCGCCGTCGTCGTCGACGAATACGGCGGCATCGCCGGACTCGTCACCATCGAGGACGCCATCGAGCAGATCGTCGGCGAACTCGAGGACGAGCACGACCGCACGCAGCGCGAGGAGCCGGAGCGGATCGGCGACCGCAAATGGCGGATGCCGGCGCGCACTCCCATCGCCGATCTGGAGGAGATCTTCGAGATCGACATCGACGAGGACGACGTCGACACCGTCTACGGACTGCTCACCAAACTGCTCGGCCGCGTGCCGATCGTCGGCGCCTCCGCCGTGACCCGCGGCCTGAAGCTCACCGCCGTCGATTCCGCCGGCCGACGCAAGAAGGTGTCCACCATCGTGGTGGAGCCCGCCCACGTCGAGGGGCGCGAGGAAGATGGCAACGCCGGAGACGGCGAGCGGCAGGCCAAGGCGTCCGAGGACGACGCCGACGGCGGGGCCGCGGACACGAAGACCCAAGCCAAGGAGTGACATGACCGAAACCGCCGTATCGACGAACGAGAACACGACCGCTGACGACGGCGCGGACCGCCGCGAGGCGCAGCCGTACCGTTCCGGATTCGTGGCGGTCGTGGGCAGGCCGAACGTCGGCAAATCCACGCTCATCAACGCGCTCATCGGCAAGCGCATCGCCATCACGTCGTCCCGTCCGGAGACCACGCGCAAGGCGATCCGCGGCATCCTCACCACCGAGAACGCGCAGCTCGTGCTCGTCGACACGCCCGGCATCCACCGTCCGCGCACGCTGCTCGGCCAGCGGCTCAACGACATCGTCGACGAAAGCCTGTCCGACGTGGACGAGGTAGCGTTCCTGCTGCCCGCCGACCAGGAGATCGGCCCCGGCGACAAACGCATCCTGTCCCGTCTGCGTTCCGACTTCGCCGTGAAGCGCGACGACGGCACGTTCGCATGGAAGGTGCCGCTGATCGCCGTCGTCACCAAGATCGACGAACTCTCGCGCGAACAGCTCGTCGCCAAGCTCATCGAGATCGACGGGTTCGCCGATTTCGCGGACATCGTGCCGGTGAGCGCCCTCGGACACGACAACGTCGACGAGGTGCGCAAGGTGCTCATCGAGCACACGCCGGAAGGCCCGCAGATGTACCCGGAGGAGCAGATCAGCGAGGAACGCCCCGAGGACACCATCGCCGAGCTCATCCGCGGCGCGTTCCTCGAACAGCTGGACGACGAGCTGCCGCATTCGCTGGCGGTCGTCGTCGACTCCATCGACTATCCGGAGGACAACGAGACCGGCGAGGCCTACGACGGCAAGACGGACGTGCGCGTGTCCATCTACGTGGAGCGCGACTCGCAGAAGCCGATCATCATCGGCAAGGGCGCGAGGAACCTGACCGCCGTGAAGAAGAAGCTACGCACCCCCGTCAACCGCATCGTCGGCCAGAAGGCGCGCCTCGACCTGCACGTCAAGGTCGCCAAGAGCTGGCAGTCCGATCCCAAGCAATTGGAGCGTCTCGGCTTCTAGCCGTTCTATCGCGCGATGAAGGCCCGCTTCCCATCAGGGGGAGCGGGCCTTCATCGTATCCGGATGTTGGTGCGGGGAACGTCACAGGCCGGCGTCGGCCATGGTGATGTAGCCGGGGTCGATGAGCGTGGCCTTGAGGTTCGAGGCGCTGACGGCCAGCGGCTCCTCCTCCACGACGTTCGTCTTCTTCAACGCGCCGGGGGCCTTCTTCCTCGACACGTAGGCGAGCTTGCCGAGCGATTCGCCCCGGTTGAGCCTCACCGTGACCTCGGCCGTGTCGGCCGCCAGGGCGACGCGGTTCTCCAATCCGGTCATCCACTGCTTGCCGTTCACCACCTGGGGAAGGGTGTCCACGTAGCCGCCGAAGCCGGTGACGATCGGCCAGCGTCGGTTCACTTCGCTGGTCCCGGCCTGCGCGGGAGTGTCGGAGCCGTCCGCTTCGTCGCCTTGGCCGCCGTCCGTATCGTCTTCGGGGGCCTTCGCCGGATCGGGCACGCCGCCGCGCTGCAGGTCCTTGCGGCCGGCGATGTTGCCGACGATGCCCGAGATGGTGATCTGCGGGTTGACGTCCGCCGCCGAACCGGTGTATCCGAGCGCGTCGAGTTCGTCGGTCACCGCGGAGGCGACGTAGTCGTTCATCGCGATGACGCCGTCGATGCGCGTGAACGAGGTGCCGTCGGCGGTCCTCTTCGTCGGCAGACGCTTGTCGACCTCCGCCGTGATGTGCTTCTCATCGGTGGCGTCGACGGTCACGTCGTCCCAATCGGAATCCGACGTGTCCTTGGTGAGCAGGCCGGAGGGCGAATACGCCTTGCCCTGCGTGAAATACGGTTGCAGCACCTGCCACATGCCGGCGAACGCCTCACGCGCGAACGCGTCGTCATCGACGGCGTCGGTCGCCTCGTCGCCGTCCTTCGCGTTCGCGGAGTAGGGGATGAACACCTCGACGGCCTTCGGATTGTCCTTGCTTGCCTTGGCCAGGTCGAGCTTCGTGACGAGCTTCTGCGCCTGCGTGCGGCCGATCTGCTCGGCCGTGGAGAACCGCACGAACGCGTCCGGCGTGATGTCGTCCACCCCGTTGGCGAGCAGCACGACGTGCATGCCGGAATCCTGCGCGAGCTGGAGCGCTGAGGCGAGACGGGAGTATGCGTCGTCCTGCGTTTGGTCGTCCGTGGACGTATCCGTGGCGGTATCCGTCGTATCCGTGTCCGCCGAATCGGACCGCGACGCATCGGATTGCGACGCATCGGAGGAGGACTCGGACTGCGGCTGCGTGACGTAGTCGCCGTACTGGCGTGTCGAGGAATCCACGTCGACGGCGGGGGCGACGATCAGCGTCGTACGCTTCGCCTCCGCCTTGCCGGACTTGGACGCGTCCGCGGCGGTCATATGGTCCACGACCCAATCCTGCACGTCACGGCTCTGCGTGCCGAGGTCGGAGGAGGTCTTCATCTCGATCGACTTCTTCGCCATGCCGGCGTCGACGAGTTTGGCGGTGATCTCGGGCGTCAGCTTCGCCCACTTGTTGAGCGGCGTGCGCTGGGAGATGGTGATGCCGTCCGACGGCGTGAAGATGACGGCGCTGCCGGCGGACGTCTTCGACGTGGTCGCGGTGCCGCCGGAGGATGTGGCGCCATTCGTCGGACCGTCCTGCGCGGCGCCGCACGCCGCGCAGGACGCGAGCATGGCGAATCCCGCCGCCATGGCGATCAGTCGTGCCGCGGGATTGCTGCTGCGAAGTGCCATGGGACGGGATTCCTTTCGATCGGCGGGCTGTGCACTGCCGTCGATTGTAGTAGCATCCCCGCGGATACGCCGCTGGGGGAGCCGCGCGTGCCGCCGTCAGTCGGCGAGCGCCCTGGCGAGGTTCTCGTCGAGCGCGTCCATGAAGCCCTCGGTGTCGAGCCACGGCTCGTCGGGGCCGATGAGCATGGCGAGGTCCTTGGTCATCTGGCCGCCTTCGACGGTGGAGACGATGACCTTCTCGAGCGTCTCGGCGAAGTGGCGGACCTCGGGGGTGCCGTCGAGGTCCGCGCGGTGCTTGAGGCCGCCGGTCCAGGCGAAGATCGAGGCGATCGGGTTCGTGGAGGTCTTCTCGCCCTTGAGCCAGCGGCGGTAGTGGCGGGTGACGGTGCCGTGGGCGGCCTCGGCCTCGACGGTCTGCCCGTCGGGGGTCATGAGCACGGAGGTCATGAGGCCGAGGGAGCCGAAGCCCTGGGCGACGGAGTCGGACTGCACGTCGCCGTCGTAGTTCTTGCAGGCCCAGATGTAGCCGCCGTGCCACTTGAGGGAGCTGGCGACCATGTCGTCGATGAGGCGGTGCTCGTAGGTGAGGCCCTCCGCCTCGAAGCGTTCCTTGTATTCGGTCTCGTAGATCTCGGCGAAGATGTCCTTGAACTGGCCGTCGTACGCCTTGAGGATCGTGTTCTTCGTGGACAGGTACACGGGGTAGTGGCGCATGAGGCCGTAGTTGAAGCAGGCGCGCGCGAAGCCGCGGATCGAATCGTTGACGTTGTACTGCACCTGGGCGACGCCGCCGTCGGGGCCGTAGTCGTAGACCACGTGCTGGATCGGCTCGGAGCCGTCCTCCGGCGTGAAGGTCACGGTGAGGCGTCCGGCGCCCGGCACCTTGAAGTCGGTGGCCTTGTACTGGTCGCCGAAGGCGTGGCGGGCGACGACGATCGGCTTGGTCCAGCCGGGCACGAGGCGCGGCACGTTGCTCATCACGATCGGCTCGCGGAAGATGGTGCCGCCGAGGATGTTGCGGATCGTGCCGTTGGGGGACTTCCACATCTTCTTCAGGCCGAATTCCTTGACGCGCGCCTCGTCGGGGGTGATCGTCGCGCATTTGACGCCCACGTGCTCGCGCTGGATGGCGTGCGCCGCGTCGATGGTGACCTGGTCGTCGGTGGCGTCGCGGTTCTCGATGCCCAGATCGTAGTAGTCGAGATCCACGTCGAGGTACGGCAGGATGAGACGGTTCTTGATGTCCTTCCAGATGACGCGCGTCATCTCGTCGCCGTCGAGCTCGACGACCTTGCCTTCGACCTTGATTCTGGCCATGCTTCCTCCTGACAGTTCGGTTGAGACATTGCCATTCCTAGCGCAGGAATGTAACGCCGCATGCGGGCGTTCGATTATGTGAGATGGCGGGCGGTATGCCGCGCGCCGCCGTCCCGCGCGCGCATTAGTCTCGGAGGCATGTCTCAGGAAATTGAAATCGGTTTGGGCAAGAAGGGCCGCATGGCCTACTCGCTGGACGACGTCTCGATCGTCCCCTCCCGCAGGACGCGCGACCCGCAGGACGTCTCCACGTCCTGGCAGGTCGACGCCTACGAGTTCGACGTGCCGGTCATCGGCGCCCCGATGGACTCGGTGACGAGCCCGGCCACCGCGATCGCGATGGGCAAGCTCGGCGCGCTCGGCGTGCTCGACCTCGAGGGTCTGTGGACCCGCTACGACGATCCGGAACCGTATCTGAAGGAGATCGCGGACCTGCCGGCCGAGAGCGCGACCCGCCGCATCCAGGAGATCTACGCGGAGCCGATCAAGCCGGAGCTCATCACGAAGCGTCTGCACGAGATCCGCGACGCCGGCGTCACCGTGGCCGGCGCGCTCTCCCCGCAGCGCACCCAGCAGTTCTACTCGACCGTGGTCGAGGCGGGCGTCGACCTGTTCGTGATCCGCGGCACCGCCGTGTCCGCCGAGCACGTGTCGCAGGACCACGAGCCGCTCAACCTCAAGCAGTTCATCTACGATCTGGACGTCCCGGTCATCGTCGGCGGCGCCGCCAACTACACGGCGGCCCTGCACCTGATGCGCACGGGCGCGGCCGGCGTGCTCGTCGGCTTCGGCGGCGGCGCCGTGTCCGCCACGCGCCAGACGATCGGCGTCGAGGCGCCGATGGCGACCGCCATCGCCGACGTGGCCGAGGCCCGTCGCGACTACATGGACGAGTCGGGCGGCCGCTACGTGCAGCTCATCGCCGACGGCGGCATGGGCGACTCCGGCAGCTTCGTCAAGGCGCTCGCCCTCGGCGCCGACGCGGTCATGCTCGGCGCGCCGCTCGCCCGCGCCACCGAGGCGCCGGGCCGCGGCAAGCACTGGGGCGCCGAGGCTCGCCACCAGACGCTGCCGCGCGGCTTCCGCACCGACGTCGGCACGGTCGCGCCGCTCGAGCAGATCCTGTTCGGGCCGAGCCACACGGCCGACGGCACCACGAACTTCGTCGGCGCGCTGCGCCGCGCGATGGCGTCCACCGGATACGTGGACGTGAAGAACTTCCAGCGTTGCGGCGTGGTCGTCACGCCGTACGCCGGCCGCCGCTGAGACGGCGGCGCACGGGCGCGGCGAGGGAGCTCCCCGCCGCGTCCGTGCGCGCTTGTCCACCGTGTCGTCCACGGTGATGCACCAAGGTCCCGCGCCTGTTGACGCGGGACCTTTCGCATGATGTGATGGCCCCACGTCCGGCCCGCCGCCGGTCCGGACGCGAGACATCGGACGAAGGAGCCCATCATGCAGCCGCAGCAGTACGTCATCTTCCCGT
The DNA here is from genome assembly GCF_056356895.1 of Bifidobacterium sp. LH_424. Lineage (NCBI taxonomy): Bacteria > Bacillati > Actinomycetota > Actinomycetes > Bifidobacteriales > Bifidobacteriaceae > Bifidobacterium > Bifidobacterium sp. LH_424. Next base: position 701,081 of record NZ_JBKEVC010000001.1, on the reverse strand, counting down.
CAGCCGGATTCTCGTATGGCCGTACGCCTCCCGTCTACGAGGGCGTCGTCCACGTCGAACTGTCGCCGGAACCCGTCCCGTACCGCGTCGTCGCGGTCGTCGACGACGCGATGAGCGACGAGCAGATGCACGCGATGGCCGTGTCCGGCTGCCGGGTCGCATGCCTGGCGGCCGACGTGATGCGGGGCAGCCTGTCCCCGTCGATACTGCGACGCGCCGTCGAACCGTCATGCGTAGGCAAGCTGGAGACGATGGCGTACATGATGGACGGCAGGATGCGCGCCGACGACGCGTACCGGGCGCGCATGCGCTACCTGCCGGTGGTGCCTCTCTCGCTCAGCGGCATGCTGGTGAGCGCCACCGCGCTCGAATTCGCCGTGCACCTGTCCGTCGGAGGGGAGTCCTACTGGTCGAACCTCAGATTCGAGGTCCGCGGGTCGCGGTGGATGTGCACCGTCGCCGACATCGGATAGCGACGGTCCCGGATCCTCGCGCGGACGTGCGGCCGCGCCGGCACGGCTGATACCGGACCGGGTATAGTCTGGTGTCCATGTTGCGTGAGTATATTTCCGACCCCGAGTATGTGACCAACGACGGCGACACGATCTTCTCGCTGCTCGCCGCCCGTGCCGAGAGCGCTCCCGATGACGAGATCGCCGAATACCAGGACGACGACCGGCGCTGGCATTCGGTGAAGGCCTCCGAGATGCTGGAACGCGTGCGCGCCGTGGCGAAGGGGCTGCTCGGGCTGGGCGTGCGTCCCGGCACCATGGTCGCCATCTACTCGGCCACCTGCTACGAGTGGGGCGTGACGGACTTCGCCTGCGCGGCCATCGGCGCGGTCAGCGTGCCGATCTACGAGACCGACTCGGAACGCCAGGCCGCCTCGATCATCGAGGACACCGCGCCGCTGATCGCCTTCGCCGGCGACCAGGCACATGCACAGACCCTCGAACAGGTGCGCGACGAGGTCAAGAGCCTCGAATACGTGTTCAACTTCAAGGCGAAGGGACTCGACGCGGTCGCCGACTTCGGCGCGAACGTCCCCGACGAGGAGCTCGACGAGGCCATCGCACGCGTGAAGGCCGACGACATGACGACCATCGTCTACACGTCCGGCTCCACCGGCAAGCCGAAGGGTGCGATGCTGTCCAACCGCAACTTCACGCACATCGTGAAGAACGGCTACATCATCCTCGAGGACATGCTCTACAACCCGAACCGCCTGCTGCTGTTCCTCCCGCTGGCGCACTGCTTCGCCCGCTACATCCAGTACGTGGCCATCGGCGGCCACGGCGTCGTCGGCTACATCCCCGGGGCCAGGCACCTGCTCGCCGACCTGCGCTCGTTCAAGCCCACCTACCTGCTCGGCGTGCCCCGAGTGTTCGAGAAGGTGTACAACGCCGCCTCGCAGAAGGCCGGCAACGGCATCGCCGGACGCGTGTTCGCCGCCGCCTACCGGCACTTCGTCCAGTGGTCGAAGGACACGCAGGCGGGCAAGGCCCATTCGCCGATCGCCCGCATCCAGCACTCGTTCTACATGGGCACGGTGGGCAAGTCGGTGCGTTCCGCCCTCGGCCCCAACCTCGCGTGGCTGGCGTGCGGCGGCGCCCCGCTCAACCCGGACCTCGCGCACTTCTTCAACGGCATGGACGGCATCACGTTCATCCAGGGCTACGGCATGACCGAGACCGCGGCCCCGATGCTCGTCAACTGGCAGGACGCCAACAAGGTCGGTTCCGTCGGCAAGCCCGGCCCCGGCATGGGCGTCAAGCAGGGCGAGGGCGACGAGCTGCTGCTCACCGGCCCGAACGTGTTCCTCGGCTACTACAAGCAGCCCGAGCTCACCGCCGAGACGAAGACCGCCGACGGGTGGATCCGCACCGGCGACCTCGGCACGATCGACGACGACGGCTTCGTGTACATCACGGGACGCAAGAAGGACATCATCATCACCGCCGGCGGCAAGAACGTGAGCCCTGCGCCCATGGAGGAGACCATCGCCACCTGTCCGATCGTCGACCATGCGGTCGTCGTCGGCGACGGCAAGCCGTTCATCTCCGCGCTCATCGAGCTCGACCCGGAGATGACCCGCTCCTGGCTCGCCTCCCAGGGCCTCGACCAAGATGCGCCGATGGCCGAGATCGCGGCGAACGATGCGGTGCGCGCGTTCGTCCAGCAGTACGTCGACAAGGCCAACGCGAACGTCTCGCGCGCCGAATCGGTGCGCAAGTTCGCCATCCTCGACGAGGAGTTCAGCCAGGAGACGGGCACGCTGACGCCGAGCATGAAGGTCGTGCGTCCGAAGGTGCTCAAGCGCTACGAGGACGTGATCGAGCACGAGATCTACACGCCCCGCAACCCCGGCAAGCCGCTGCCCGCCACCGTGCGCATCCTCGACAAGACCACCGAATCGGTCAAGCGCACCGCGGAGACCGTCAAGCAGGCGTCCGAGACCGTCAACACGAAGACGCTGCGCTCCGCCTACGAGCAGGCCAGGGAGAACGTGTCTGATTCGCTTGCTACCGTGTCCGAGAAGATCAAGCGCCAGCCTGACGGCGCGGACGGGAACGACGACGCCGCTTCCCCCGCCGACCAGGCCGACGGCCGCAACGCCACCGACACCACCGACAACGAGGAGAACTAGCCTTGGCAATCCGTGAGATCCGCATCGTCCCCGACCCCGTGCTGCGCACCCCCTGCGACGAAATCCGCGAGATCACGCCCGCCGTGCGCCGACTGGTCGACGATCTGCTCGAGACCGTCGACGATCCGGGGCGCGCGGGCCTGTCCGCCAACCAGATCGGTGTGAGCCTCAGGGCCTTCTCCTACAACATCGACGGCAAGATCGGCTACATCCTCAACCCGGTGCTCGAGGAGACGCGCGGCGAACAGTACGGCGACGAGGGATGCCTGTCCGTGCCCGGACTGTGGTACAAGACGCGTCGCGCCGACTACGCCCGCGTGCGCGGCATCGACCTCGACGGCAAGGAGATCGTGCTGGAGGGGACCGGGCTCATGGGACGCATGCTCCAGCACGAGACCGACCACCTCGACGGCCACGTCTACCTCGACCGTCTGGAGAAGGAGGAGCGTCGCGCGGCGTTGAGGTACATGCGCGAACACCAGAAGTGAGCCGTGTCCCGCGGGAACGCGGGACGGACGGACATGGAAAAGGCGGCCCGCCGGCGACGATGCGTCGGCGGGCCGCCTTTTCCATGAGGTGTGTTATCTTTGTGCATCGTGCGCCAACCGGCGAGGAGCGGAGTCGCAGCCGTTCCGGACCACCCAATATCGTCAACCGGCGCGCGACGAATTCGCGTCATGTCCGCGACGGCCTGTGTCGGTCGGCCCGAACCCGTGGAGACACGGTCTGGGCTGCACGCAGGTGCGCATGACCAGGCAATAACCGACAAGAAAGGTAGCATCACCATGGCTCAGATCACGATGAGCGAAATGCTGAAGGCAGGTCTGCACTTCGGCCACCAGACCCGTCGTTGGAACCCGAAGATGAAGCAGTTCATCCTCACCCAGCGCAACGGCATCCACATCATCAACCTGTTCAAGTCGCTCGAGATGATCGACAAGGCGTACGACTTCATCAAGACCACCGTCGCCCACAACGGCACCGTGCTCTTCGTCGGCACCAAGAAGCAGGCCCAGGAGGCCATCTCCACCCAGGCCACCCGCGTGAACATGCCGTACGTCTCCGAGCGCTGGCTCGGCGGCATGCTGACCAACTTCCAGACCGTCTCCAAGCGCGTCAACCGCCTCAAGGAGCTCGAGGAGATGGACTTCTCCGACGTGCACGGCTCCGGCCTGACCAAGAAGGAGCTGCTGCTCCTCGAGCGCGAGAAGGACAAGCTGGAGAAGCAGCTCGGCGGCATCCGCAACATGGGCCGCACCCCGTCCGCGATGTTCGTCGTCGACATCAACAAGGAGGCGCTGGCCGTCGAGGAGGCCCACAAGCTGGGCATCCCGGTCGTCGCCATCGTCGACACCAACACCGACCCGGAGTCCGTCGACTACCCGATTCCGGCCAACGACGACGCCATCCGCGGCATCGAGCTGCTGACCAGCCTCATGGCCGACGCCGTCGCCGACGGCCTGCTGGAGCGTTCCGGCAAGGCCGCCAAGGAGGAGGGCGCCTCCGAGCAGCCGATGGCTGCTTGGGAGAAGGAGCTCCTGGAGAACCAGGACGCCGTCGCCCCGGCCGCCGAAGGCGAAGCCAAGGCCGAGTGAATCCCCGCTTAAGGATTCGCCGAGCGTGAACCGCGAAGGTTCACCTACCGCTAGGATGGGAGGTGCAACGATGATTGCACCTCCTGTCATAGGGGAACGCAATCGATTTTCATCCCAAGGAGACAAGTTTCATGGCAGCAATTACCGCCGCTCTGATCAAGCAGGTTCGTGAGGACACCGGCGCCGGCATGCTCGACGTCAAGAAGGCCCTGACCGAGGCCGAGGGCGACGTCGCCCGCGCCAAGGAGATCATCCGCGCCAAGGGCATCGCCGCGGCCGGCAAGCGCGAAGGCCGCAAGGCCCAGGAAGGCACCATCGCCTCCAAGGTCGTCGCGGGCGTCGAAGGCGAGACCGGCTACGCGGTCGAGCTGAACTCCGAGACCGACTTCGTGGCCAAGACCCCGAAGTTCGTCGAGTTCGCCGACACCATCCTCGGCTACGCCGTGGCCGCCGACGCGGACAACGCCGACGAGCTGCTGGCCGCCAAGGCCGGCGACGAGACCGTCAAGGAGGCCATCGAGGAGGCCGCCGCCCTGTTCGGCGAGCACGTCAAGGTCGGCCAGTTCGCGAAGATCTCCGGCGAGCACGTCGAGATCTACGCCCACAAGAAGTCCGCCGAGATGCCGCCGAGCATCGTCGCGATGATCGCCACCGACAAGGCCGGCGCCGCCGTCGCACACGAGGCCGCGCTGCAGATCTCCGCGATGGGCGCCAAGTGGCTGACCCGCGAGGACGTCCCGGCCGACGTGGTCGAGTCCGAGCGCCGCGTCGCCACCGAGAAGTCCCTCGCCGAGGGCAAGCCGGAGAAGATCGTCCCGAAGATCGTCGAGGGCCGTCTCAACGCCTTCTTCAAGGAGGTCGTCCTCCTCGAGCAGCCGTTCGTCAAGGATCCGTCCAAGACCGTCGGCAAGCTCTTCGAAGAGGTCGGCGGCAAGGCCCTGGCCTTCGCCCGTGTCGAGGTCGGCAAGGGCGAGGAGGCCTGAGGCCCCCTCCCGTCGGATTCCGTCGGATCGGCCGCTACGGTCCGCTGACGGTCATGCGACACGCTGAATGACGGCGGCCGCGCATCCTGGGTGATGCGCGGCCGCTATCGTATTCCCGGAAAGTCCGCGGAACCGAAGGAACCGGAAGGAACGAGGGGGAACCGATATGGATGCCGACGAGAAACGTCATGGATACGTGCCCGCGACGCGCGCGACCGCCGTGGGGCTGCTCGCCATCGCGGTGTGGAGCCTCATGACCGGGCTGGTGCGCGTCGTCGCCGAATCGTTCGGAGCCACGCTCGGCTCGGCGCTCATCTACACGAGCGGCGCCATGCTGCTGCTCGTCTTCCATCGCCCCGCGCCGCTCCGCGACTATCCCAGACGCTACCTGGTCGTCGGGGGAGCGCTCTTCGTGTTCTACGAATCCTCCATCTCCCTGTCCATCGGATTGGCGTCCACCGCCGAGCAGTCCGTCGAGGTGAGTCTCGTCAACTACCTGTGGCCCACGCTCATGGTGCTGCTCGCCGCCGCCATCGGCCGACCGCGACGCAGGGGAGCGGTGCGGCGGGCGCTGCCGGGCGCCGTCGTCGCCACCGCGGGCGTGGCGCTGGCCGTCGGCGGCAACGGCGGGTTGCGTCCCGAAGCGGCGATCGGACATATCATGTCCGATCCGCTGCCGTACCTGCTCGCCTTCCTCGGCGCGTTCGCATGGTCCCTCTACGCGGTGATCACCCCCGCCATGTCCGGCGGGCTGGACGGCACATCGGTCTTCTTCCCCGGGGTCGCGGCCTCCCTGTGGATCATCCACCTCGCATCGGGTGAGGGATTGCCGGCATCGATGCCGGGGCCGCTCGACTGGCTCGCCGTCATCGCCTGCGCCGCCGTCATCGGCGGCGGATACGCGTTCTGGGGGTACGGCATTCTGCACGGGAGCCTCAGGACGCTCGCCGTGGCCTCATACGCGACGCCCGTGCTGTCGGTCGCCGCCAGCTCGCTCATCCTCGGCCTGTCATTGTCCCTGCCGTTCTGGTGCGGCGCGTTGCTCGTCGTCGCCGGTTCGGCGCTCAACCTGATCGCGGAACGGCTAAGCGGCGGACGGTGAACCCCGCGCGCCGGCCCCTCGGGACGCTCCCGGCGCATCGCTACACGGTGAGGCCGTACGGTGTCGGGAACGGCGGATAACCTGTCAGATGGTAATTTTCGTGGATGCGCCGCGCGGCGTCGATCCGCCGCATGGCGCATCCGAGAACGAAAGGGTGTAACAGTATGACTGGCAACGAGGCGAAAGACAAGCCGCGCAGGGTGCTGCTCAAGCTGTCCGGCGAGGCGTTCGGCGGCGGCAGGGTCGGCATCGACACCAAGGTGATCCGACGCATCGCCGAGGAGATCGTCCCCGCGGTCCAGCAGGGCGTGCAGGTCGCCATCGTGACCGGCGGCGGCAATTTCTTCCGTGGCGCCGAGCTGCAGCAGGCCGGCATCGACCGCTCCCGCGGCGACTACATGGGCATGCTCGGCACCGTGATGAACTGCCTCGCGCTCCAGGACTTCCTCGAGCAGGAGGGGCAGGCCACCCGCGTGCAGACCGCCATCACCATGGGCCAGGTCGCCGAGCCGTACATCCCGCTCAAGGCCATCCGCCATCTGGAGAAGGGCCGCGTGGTCATCTTCGGCGCCGGCGCCGGCATGCCGTACTTCTCCACCGACACCGTCTCCATCCAGCGTTCGCTGGAGATCCACTGCGACGAGGTCCTGATGGGCAAGAACGGCGTCGACGGCGTGTACACCGCCGACCCGCGCAAGCACGCGGACGCCAAGCGCTTCGAGACCCTGAGCTACAACCGCGCCCTGGTCGACAACCTCGCCGTGATGGACGCCTCCGCCCTGTCCATGGCGCGCGACAACAGGAAGCTCATCCGCGTCTTCGGCCTCGAGGAGCCGGGCAACGTGACCCGCGCCCTGCTCGGCGAGGACATCGGCACGCTCGTGTCCACCGCCGAATCGCGCGTGGCGGAATAGCCCGGAACCGCCCCGAGACCCTACAATCGGTAGGGAAGCAAACCGTAAACGAACCGTTCGCAGACGAACAGCAAGGAGCACAACATGGCAAACGTCGTCGAGCAGGCCAAGGAGCAGATGGCCAAGACCGTCGAGAACACCAAGGAGAACTTCGCGGGCATCCGCACCGGCCGTGCCAACCCGGCCCTCCTCAACGGCATCGTGGTCGACTACTACGGCGCCCCCACGCCGATCAAGGCCGTCGCCTCCATCGGCGTGCCGGAGCCGCGCACCCTTTCCGTCACCCCGTTCGACGCCTCCCAGGCCGGCGCCGTCGAGAAGGCGATTCGCAACTCCGACCTCGGCGTCAGCCCGAACCGCGACGGCAACGTGATCCGCATCACGATGCCGGAGCTCACCGAGGAACGCCGCAAGGAGTACGTCAAGCTCGCCAAGGCGAAGGCCGAGGACGGCAAGGTCGCGGTGCGCAACATCCGCCGCAAGACCAAGGAAGGCATCGACAAGTCCGTCAAGGACGGCGACATGGGCGAGGACGAGGGCGACCGTCTCCTCAAGGACCTCGACAAGGTCACCAAGTCCGTCACCGACGAGATCGACACCCTGCTGGAGACCAAGCAGAAGGAGATCATGGAGGTCTGAGCCTCCGCACGCCGTTATGGAACGCAACGAACAACTCCACGAAGAGGCCGAAGTCGCACTCGACGAGATCAACAAGAAGACCGGCCGGAACATGCCCCAGGCGGTAGGCACCGCCGTCGTCCTGATCGCCGTCATCCTCGCCGCGATGCTGCTCAGCATCGACCTGTTCGTGGCGTTGATCGTCGTGTTCATGATCCTCGCCCTGTGGGAGCTGCGCGTCGACTTCGCGACCGTCGGGCTGCACATCCCGTTCGTCATGCTGTGCGCGTGCTCGGCGGCGACCCTGTTCGCCACCTACTACGCGCCGCTGCACGTCGTCGCGATGGCGCTGTGCGCGATGGCGTCGATCATGCTCGTCTCCATGACCGCCACCGCCAAGTTGAGCTTCGGCAACCGCCTGTCGCTCGCCGTGGCGGACAAGCTCTCCAACACGGAGGCGGGCGCGCGCCTCGAATCCTCGTTCAACCACGAGGGCGGCGAACAGCACCACTCCCGGCTGAGCCACGTGTCCGTGTCGGTACTCACCGTGCTGTACATCCCCGTGCTCGCCGCGTGCATCGTCATGCCGCTGACCTTCCACGGACATCCGGTCGCCCACGCGATCATGCTCGTGTTCCTGCCCGCCCTGTCCGACACCGGCGGCCTGTTCGCCGGCGCATGGCTCGGCAAGCACAAGCTCTCCCCGCGCATCTCGCCGAAGAAGAGCTGGGAGGGACTCGCCGGATCGGTGCTGTTCGCCATGGCCGGCGCGTTCGCCGTCCTGTTCTGCACGTACACGCCGGACGTGTGGGCCGCCATGTGGTGGGTGCCCGTGCTCGAAGGCGTGCTCGTCGGCGTGGTCGGCACGTTCGGCGACCTGTGCGCCTCGATGATCAAGCGAGATCTCGGCATCAAGGACATGGGCCACCTGCTCAAGGGCCACGGCGGCGTGATGGACCGCGTCGACTCCATCCTCATGGCGGCGCCGTTCACCTGCATCCTCCTGTGGTTCACCGGCCTGTGACGCCGTGACGCCCATGACCAGCGGCCGGTGAGGAACCGGACGATCCCCGGGCCGGACAGTCGTGACGATTGTCCGGCCCGTTCCGCGTTTTCGCGGGAGAACCGCGACGAACGACGACACGTGATGAACCGTGACGAAAGGAAGCCACCCATGGCCGACCAGAACCCCATCATCGACGGGGACGCCCCCGAGACCGGCATCACGCCGGGAGGCACCACCGGCGCGTTCCGCGACGTGCTGTCCAAAGACTATGCGCGCCGCGGCAAGCCGCCGTTGCACTTCGCCGACATGACGCCCGAACAGCGCGTCGAGACCGCGAAGGAGCTCGGCATGCCGAAGTTCCGCGTCAAGCAGCTCGCCAACCACTACTACGGGCGCTTCGACGTGAACGCCGCCGAATTCACCGACTTCCCGGCCGCCAAACGCGACGAGGCGGCGGCCGCGTTCTTCCCCGAACTCATCCACGAGGTCACCCGCCAGGTGGCGGACGACGGCGCCACCATCAAGACGCTGTGGCGCCTGTTCGACGGCTCCCACATCGAATCGGTGCTCATGCGCTATCCGACGCGCACCACGCTGTGCATCTCCTCGCAGGTCGGCTGCGGCATGGGATGCCCGTTCTGCGCCACCGGCAAGCTCGGACTCACCCGCAACATGTCCGCCGGGGAGATCCTCGAACAGGTGCGCGTCGCCGCGCGCATGATGCGCGACGGCGAGGTCGCCGGAGGCCCCGGGCGCCTGAGCAACATCGTGTTCATGGGCATGGGCGAGCCGATGGGCAACTACCGTTCCGTCCTGTCCGCCGTGCGCCAGATCTCCGCCATGCCGCCCGAGGGCTTCGGCATCTCCGCACGCAACATCACCGTCTCCACGGTGGGCGTCGTGCCCGGCATCAGGAAGCTCGCCGCTGAAGGCATCCCGGTGCGTCTCGCCGTCTCCCTGCACGCGCCGAGCGACGAGCTGCGCGACGAGCTCGTGCCGATGAACAAGCGTTTCGATACCACGCAGGTGCTCGACGCCGCGCACGACTACTGGCTGGCCTCCAAGCGCCGCGTCAGCATCGAATACGCGCTGATGCGCGGCATCAACGACCAGGCCGAGCATGCGCGTCTGCTCGCCAAGCGTCTCAACCATTACGGCGACGACTGGGCGCATGTGAACCCGATCCCGCTCAATCCGATCGAAGGCTCCCGCTGGACCGCCTCCAAGCCGGAGGACGAGGCGCGGTTCCTCGAGATCCTGCACGACGCGGGCATCACCGCCACCCTGCGCGACACCCGTGGCCAGGACATCGACGGCGCCTGCGGGCAGCTCGCCGCCAAGACCCGGGAGGCGTTCGAGCGCGCGAAGTGAGACGCCGGCCGCCCGTACGGCGCGCGGCCGGTAGTCTGGGGTGTCGTACAGAAGAAAACCTTGCGAACAGGGGAGTGGAGTTATGTCGCTGGCGGTTCGAGTCATCCCGTGCCTGGACGTCGATGCCGGACGAGTGGTCAAAGGCGTGCATTTCGAGAATCTGAAGGACGCCGGCGACCCGGTGGAGCTCGCCGCCGAATACTACCGGCAGGGCGCCGACGAGCTCACCTTCCTCGACGTGACCGCCTCCAGCTCGCACCGCAACACGATGATCGACGTCGTGTCGCGCACCGCCGAGCAGGTGTTCATCCCCATGACCGTGGGCGGCGGCGTGCGCACCCCGGAGGACGTGGATTCGCTGCTGCGTTGCGGCGCCGACAAGGTGGGCGTCAACACGGCGGCCATCAACGATCCGACGCTCATCAGCCGCGTCGCCGAACGCTTCGGCAACCAGGTGCTGGTCCTGTCCGTCGACGCGCGCCGCGAGAAGGGCGAGCAGCACACGCAGTCCGGTTTCGAAGTCACCACGATGGGAGGCCGCAAGTCCACCGGCATCGACGCGATCTGGTGGGTGAAACGCGCCGAGGAGCTGGGCGCCGGCGAGATCCTCCTCAACTCGATGGACGCCGACGGCACGAAGGAGGGCTTCGACCTCGAGATGATCCGCGCCGTGCGCAAGGAGGTCAAGATCCCGATCATCGCCTCCGGCGGCGCCGGCAAGGTCGAGGACTTCGCGCCGGCCATCGAGGCCGGCGCGAACGCGGTGCTCGCCGCATCGGTCTTCCACTTCGGGCTCATGACCATCGCCGACGTGAAGGCGGAGCTCAAACGCCACGGCTACACGGTGCGCTGAGACACGCGCGGACATGCGCCGGAACACCCAAGGAACCAACGGAAAGACTGCAATGACGGACATCATCTACGACAACACGACCGAACTCGACCCCCGCATCGCCGCGCGGCTCAAGCGCGACGCGAAGGGCCTCGTGGCGGCGGTCATCCAACAGTACGACACGCGTGAAGTGCTCATGGTCGGCTACATGAACGACGAGGCGCTCCGGCGCACGCTCACCACGGGGCGCGTGACCTTCTGGTCGCGATCCCGCCAGGAATACTGGCGCAAGGGCGACACGTCCGGTCACGTGCAGTACGTGAAGGGCGTGTCCCTGGACTGCGACGGCGACGCGCTGCTCGTCGAGGTCGACCAGGTGGGCGCCGCATGCCACACCGGCAAACGCAGCTGTTTCCTCGAAGGCGGACCGCTGCCGGTGGCCGTCGGCCATCGTACGCCGGAACAGGCCGACGGCGCCGACGATTCCAATGGCTCCGACTGCGAAGCACATGCGGACGATAGGGAAACGGAGGCGCGGGCATGACCGAGTGCAGCGTCGAACATCTCAACTGGGGCGGCACCTGGCCGAACCGCGAACAGTTCCTCGAACTGGCCGGCGAAGGCTACCGCGTGATTCCGATCGTGCGCCGTCTGCTCGCCGACTCGCTCACCCCGGTCGGCTTCTACGAGCGCCTCGCCGGCGGCCGCACCGGCACGTTCATCCTCGAATCCGCCGAATACGGCGGCTCCTGGAGCCGCTACAGCTTCATCGGCGTGAACTCGATGGCGCAGCTGCGCGCCGACAAGGACGGCAACGCCGACTGGTTGGGCACCGTACCCGCCGGAGTCCCCACGCACGGCGACGTGGTCGAGGTCGCGCACGCCACGCTGAAGACGCTCAAGGCGCCGCGCGTGGAGGGGCTGCCGAACCTCACCTCCGGTCTGGTCGGCACCGTCGGCTGGGACGCGATCCGCCACTGGGAGCCGACGCTGCGCGCCAAGGCCCCGAACGAGACCGGCCAGCCGGAGATGGTGCTCGCCCTCGCCACGGACATCGCCGTCGTCGACCACGTGTCCGGTTCGGTGTGGCTCATCGCCAACGCGGTGAATGTGGACGACAAGCCCACGCGCGCCGACATCGCCTACGACCAGGCCGTCAGGCGGCTTGACCGCATGCAGGAGAACGCGGCCACGCCCACGCCGGGCGAGGCCCGCGTCAGCGCGCTCGACACTTCAGTCAAACAGCCGGAACTGCGTTTCCGCACCCCCAAGGAGGTGTACGAGAAAGCGGTGGAGGCCACGCGGCGGCACATCATCGACGGCGACGTGTTCCAGACGGTCATCTCCCAGCGCCTCGACATCGACTCGCCCGCCGATCCGTTCGACGTGTACCGCGTGCTGCGCACGCTCAACCCGAGCCCGTACATGTACTTCATGGCGTTGACCGACGCCGAGGGCCGTGATTTCAACGTGATCGGCTCCAGCCCGGAGACGCTTATCAAGGTGGACGACGGCCACGCGCTCACCTTCCCGATCGCCGGCTCCCGGCCGCGCGGCAAGACCCCGGAGGAGGACGCGCGCCTCGCCAAGGAGCTGCTCGCCGATCCGAAGGAACGCAGCGAGCACATCATGCTCGTCGACCTGTCGCGCAACGACCTGAGCAAGGTGTGCAGGCCGGAGACCGTCGAAGTGGTGTCCCTCATGGACATCAAACGGTTCAGCCACATCATGCACATCTGCTCGACCGTCACCGGCGAGGTCAACCCGGACATGACCGCGTTCGACGTGTTCATGTCCGCGTTCCCCGCGGGCACGCTGTCCGGCGCGCCGAAGCCGCGCGCCATCGAGATCATCGACGAGCTGGAGCCCGCCGACCGCGGCATCTACGGCGGCACCGTCGGCTATTTCGACTTCTCCGGCAACATGGACATGGCGATCGCCATCCGCACCGCGTTCCTGCGCGACCATGAGGCGAGCGTGCAGGCCGGCGCCGGACTGGTGCTCGACTCCGTGCCCGCCAACGAATGGCAGGAGACCCGCAACAAGGCGGAGGCCAGCGTCGAGGCCATCCAGATCGCCGCCCAGCTGCGCGAACTGTAGTCTCCCGGGCTTCTTTCCGGGATTTCCGGCGTTTTTCCGGGATTCGGGCGGGGAACATGGCGAGGGTCACGCGAACGTGACCGTCACCGTGTTCCCCGCCTTCTCGTCGCCGGTCCACGCGGTCGCCGCGCGCGTCCACGTCATGCCGTTCGCGGTGATCGTCGTGACGCCGTAGTGACGTGCGTTGACGACGATCCATGTCGCCGTCTGCCAGACCGCACGACGTGTGTTCCCGTCGCTCAGTCCATTCGGCATGGTGAAGGTGACGGTCGTGGCCGTCGCGCCGTCGCCCGTGGCATTATTCCCGTCCCCGCTTTCGCCGGCGTCATCCGTCGATTTCGATGACGACGATGACGTGACGGACGGATACGCGCCCTGCAGTCCGGCGGTCAATCCGTCCGGATCCGACGACATGACGTCGCCCGGCAGCCTGCACCCCACGCCGGCGGCGACCTCGCCGGTCAACGACTGCGCCCAGGCGCGCGCCAACCCGTCCCATTGCGCGTACGCGTCCGGATAGCCGGACAGCTGCACCGCCTGCGCCGCGTCCTCCACGGGAATCGACTCCCAATCGGACACCTTCACCAGCCCGTCGTAGAACGCATTCGTCGCGTAGGTCTCGTCCATGAGCTGTTCGACCGTGCCCCACCCCTGGCTGGGACGCTGCTGGAAAAGCCCCAGCGAATCACGGTCGCCGTACTCCAGGTTCGTGATCTTCGACTCCTGCATGGCGGTGGCGAGCGCCACCGTGGCCGCGTGGTCGGGCAGTCCGCGCGTCACGCCGATCGCGGTGATGAGGCCCGCGTTGCGCGCCTGTTCGGCGGACAGCACGTAGCTCATCACGCCGTCCGTCTGCTTCGCCATGCAGTATGTGCTCGTGTCCTTCGCAGAGGATGCCGCGTCCCCCAAGCCGGCGAGCCATTGCGCGGAGAGCTTCACGACGCCCACGATCACGGCGGTGACGATGCAGATGGTGGCCACGACGATGATGAGCGCGTGGCGGAGCGCCGTCGAGCCGCGCCGCGCGCCCGGTGCCGTGCGTTTCGTCATATGGGATCGCCCCTTCCGGCTTCCGTATGTTCTTGTCCGAATCCGTGATGCCGCGTCTCACGTTACCAGTCCGATTGTGGTTGTTCGGCAAGAGAACCCTGGGAACGACCCTGATGGTTGCCCTGAACGAGGTCGGGGGAGGATAATGGGCGGCGAGTGGTTGGTTGGATGTCGTGCAGCGTATGCGGGGAGGTGCCGGTGATGATGGAACAGGACGGTGGACGGCGACGGAGAATGAGGGGAACGCGGTCCCGTCGCGTCGTCGCATGGATCGTGGTGGTCCTGATGGTCGTCGTGCTGGGCGTCGCCGGTTCGATCGCCGTGCGCACGCTGACGGGGACGGATTGGCGTTCCGGCGATGCGGCGGGGGAGACGTCGACGGATGCGACGGCTCCGAGCGCCGCCGCCGAAGCGAAGTATCCGAAGGCGGTGAGCCCGGTCGACTACAACGGCAACGGGGTTGACGATTACGCGGACATCGTCGCCGGTGCCCGCAGGGATGCGGAGAACCGGCCCGCCTACGACGACGGCTATTATGAGGGCGGCTATCCGCCGGACGACCGCGGCGCGTGCACCGATCTGGTGTGGCGCGCGTTCAAGACGGCCGGATACGATTTGAAGGCCATGGTGGACGCGGATGTGGCGGCCGATCCGGCGAGCTACGCCGCCGTCGCGCCGAACCCGGATCCGAACATCGACTTCCGTCGCACCGGCGTGCTCGACGTGTTCTTCTCGAAATACGGGGAGAAGCTGACGCTCGACCCGGCCGATCACGCGCAATGGCAGGGCGGCGACGTCGTCGTGTTCCAGAACGTCAAACACATCGGCATCGTCTCGGACAAACGCGACGCGGACGGCACCGCGTTCATCCTGCACAACATGGGCCAGCGGCAGCGTGAGAACGACTATCTCGCGTTCAGGACGCACATGACCGTCACCGGCCACTACCGTTTCGACGCGTCCAAGGTCCCGCAGAGCGTGCTGCGCCAATGGCGGCAGTGACGGTTGCGGTGCGGCGGTCCGCGGGACGAGGATGACCGCGGCTACCTGCCGTTCCGGTCGTACTTCACGCGCAGTTCGGGCAGCATCACGACGAACAGGGCGGCAGCCATCACCGCGGTGACGAGGTCGGCGAGCGCCTGCGCGGCGATGACGCCGTCATAGCCGAACAGGCGCGCGCCTGCGGTCAGGGTGACGGCGAGGACGAGTCCTTGGCGGCTGATCGACAGGACGAACGCTCCCAACGCCTTGCCGGTCGACTGGAACGTGCAGGTGGTGACCATGACGATCGCCACGCATACGAGGCTCAGCAGCTGGATGCGCAGCATGCCCGCGCCGAGCGTGACGATCCGTTCGTCGGCGATGAAGAAGCGCATGAGCTGCCGGTCGAAGACGCTCAGCACGACGGTCATGACGAGGGCGAACAAGCAGAGGAACAGGTAGGCGAACCGCATGATGCCGTGCAGGCGGCGCATGTTGCGCGCCCCGTAGTTGTATCCGATGAGCGGCTGCGCGCCGAACGCGAATCCGACGAACACGAGCACGGCGATCATGACGACATTCAGGGCGATGCCCATGGCGGCGACCGTATCGGTGCCGTAGGGGAGGAGGAATAGGTTGACCATGACCAGTCCGACGCTCTGCGTGAGGTTCATGATGGCGGAGGGGATGCCGATGACGAGGATGTTGCGGATCTCGAGCGCGGTGATGTCGAGGCGGCGTTTCGCCGTGGCGGCGGCCGCGGTCGCGGTGCCGAACATGAGCCGCGGGTCGATGGACAGGTTGCGGCTGCGTTTGAGCAGGAACCAGACGAAGTACGCGTCGGTGCAGATGTTCGCGATGACGGTCGCGCCGGCGGAGCCCGCCGCTCCCCAGCCGAGCCCCTGGATGAACAGGGGGTTGAGGATCATGTTGATGACGGTGCCGACGACCGAGCCGATCATGGAGGGGACGGCGTGGCCTTCGGTGCGCAGCAGGTTCGTGGGCGTCATCGAGACGATGATGAACGGCGAGCCGATGATGATGAGCGTGTAGAACGCGGAGGCGTGCGTCCACGTGTCGTCGGTCGCGCCGAGCAGGGTGAGCATCTGCGTGCGGAAGACGAGTCCCAGCACGACGATGACCAGTCCGGTGACGATCGCGCCGTAGAAGCAGAACACGCTCAGACGGCGTCCGTCGTCATACCGTTTCCTGCCGAACAGGCGGGAGACGACGGAGGCGCCGCCGAGGCCGAAGATGTCGCCGAGCGCGATCATCACGGTGAACATGGGCGCGGTCAGGGAGACGCCGGCCACCATGCTCGTGTCTCCGGTGTGCGCCACGAAGTACGTGTCCATCATTTGATAGACGAGCGTGACGAGCATGCTCAGCACGACGGGCATCGTCAACGCGAAATACGCCTTCGGGATCGGCGCCTTCTCGAACAGTTCGCTATCCACGGATTCCTGCCTTCTCCTCTTTCCCTCGTTTTATGCCATTGCGCCCCGCGTTGTCGGGTCGGCGCGTCACCGGGAGTCTCGCAGGGTGATCCCCGCGGCGGCCATCTCCTTGCGCGCTGCGGCTCCCAGCTCCTCGCTGACCGGCACGGTCAGATCCTCGAACACGGTGACCGGGTAGCCGAGTCCCGCCGCGTCGAGCGCCGTCTCCTTGACGCAATGCGATTCGGCGATGCCGACCACGTCCACCGCTTCGACGCCGGCCGCTTTGAGCGCGTTGGCGAGCGTCAGCCCCTGCTTCTGTGCTGTCTGGACCTCGTCGCGCGACTGGATGCGATCCGTATCGTCCTCGATGCCCTCGAAACCCGAGTAGGCGGCAGCGTACTGGCCCTTCTTGAAATGATGCGCGATGCCGAGTGCGGCGATCGCCGGATGCAGGTCGGCGTTCGGCGTGCCCGCCTTGCCGTGCACCGGCCACGTGTCCACGAAATCCGGATGCTCCGACCAATGATCGCTCGGTTCGATATGCCAGTCCTGCGTGGTCGCGATATACGCGTAGTCGCCGCGATGCGCCTCCACATACGCGGCGATGCGCTTCGCGACCGCGTCGCCTCCCTCGACGCCGAGCTCGCCGCCCTCGCAGAACGTCGGCTGCACATCCACCACAATCAACGCCCTATCCGCCATGATTGACTCCTTCACTGTCGGTCTCCCCGCCTTGGACGGTGGAGCTGTCCGCATCCACTCTAATGGGCGAACCGGCCACACAGGCGCGCAGTCCATGCATGTGTCCGATTCCGGCGGATGCCGGACGTGTACGAGCATGCCCATAGGATGGTGGCCCATGTGCGAACCCGCGTGTGAGAGGACGGATGAGAGGACGCGCTGCCGCGCCGTCCTCGGCCTGCCGCTGCTGTTCTGGGGCCTGTGGCTGGCCCTGCTGATCCTATGGATGGGCAGGTTCGTCATCTCGTTCATGTCCATGTACCTCGTCAAGGACCTGCACATGGACGCGGGACTCGCCGGCACCATCGTCTCCATGTACGGGTTCGGCGGAATCTTCGGCTGCCTGTTCGGCGGCTCCCTGTCCGACCGGTTCGGCCGCCCGGCCATGATCATCTCCGGAGAGCTCGGCTCGGCGGCGATGCTCGTGCTCCTCTCGTTCATCGACGATCCGACGCTTATGGGCGCGATGCTGCTCGTCTACGGTGCGATCTCCTCCATCCCCACGCCGGCCATCGCCGCGTACATCGCCGACGTGGTGCCGATGCGCGACCAGAAACGCGCATACACGCTGCAGACGTGGGCGGTGAACTTCGGCTTCGCCACAGGACCGATCATCGCGAACCAGCTCGTCAAGATCTCGTACACGCTCATGTTCTACGCGGAGGCCGTCATCCTCGTGGTCGCCACCGGCCTGCTCGCGTTCTTCTTCCACGAGGCGCGCGTGCACACGTCGAAAACCCCGGAAGCCGGCACCGCCGGGAGCCGCCCCACAGCCGCCGACGGGAAGCGCGGCACGAACGTCTCGATGCTCGGCAACTACCGTCGCGCGCTCGCCGACTGGCCGTTCATGTCGATGGTCGTGCTCATGTTCGCCTACACGATCGCGTACTTCCAGATGACCAGCGGCCTGCCGATCGCGATGACCGGCCTCGGCATGGGCACGGACCAGTACTCCGTGCTGCTGACCATCAACGGCGCCATGCTGTGCCTGCTGCAGATTCCCGCCATCGCCGTGTTCAACCGGATGAGCAACACGCGCGTCCTCGTGCTCGGCATGCTGATGACGGCGGTCGGATACATGTTCCAGATCGGCGCGACCACATGGCACGCCTTCGCGCTCGCCACCGTCCTGTGGACGTTCGGCGAACTGGGCACGTTCCCGATCGCCGCGACCACCGTCGCGAACCTCGCGCCGGCCGAGGCGCGCGGCACCTACCAGGGTCTGTACAACCTGGTCTGGGCGTTGTCGAACGGGGCGGCGCCGCTGGTCGGCGGATGGGTCATCAGCGGGTTCGGAAGCCGTGTGCTCTGGATCTGCTGCACGGTGATGTTCCTGCTCGTCGCCGCCGGACTCCACGCCACGAAGGGCGCCCGTGAACGCGCCATCACCCGCAACCTGCGCGCCGCCGACCTCGGACGGTGAGCATCAGGCGCCGCGTTCCGAATCCTTCTGCGTCTGCGTCGCCACAATCCGGTCCGTGGCGGCCAGCCGGTCGCGAATCTCGGCGAGCAGCGCGACGGCGCGCTCCTCGGGGGAGACCTCGGGCTCCTTCGCCTTCTCGTCCTCCTCCTGCTTGAGCTTCGCCTTGACGAGCATCGCGTCGGTCATGTCACGGAACTTGTTGATCGGCACGAGGATGAAGAAGTACACGGCCACGGCGATGACGAGGAAGTTAAGCAGCGCGCCCAGGATCGCGCCGAGTGAGACGGTCGCTCCGTTGAACGTGAATGCGAGCAGGCCGCTCATGTCCGGTTTGCCGAACACCATCGCGATGAGCGGATTGATGAGACTGTCCACGATCGCGTTCACCACGGAGGTGACCGCGCTGCCCATGACCACGCCCACCGCCATGTCGATCATGTTGCCGCGTGAGATGAACTTCTTGAACCCGTCGATCATGTCCTTCTCCTTCGTGTCGTTCATAGGATCATCCACGCGATTATCCCGATTTCGGCGGACTTCGGGCAATCGTCCCCGACAATGCTCAACATGGTGATCATCGCAAACGACAGAACAATATCAACAACGTGTTGATTAGTGAAATGTCCGGATCGACGCTCCCCACGCACGTATAGTGGACGATGAAACGAACACGATGACGGGGCATCCGCCGAGGGAAGGAAGACATCATGGCTGATACGGCTGACGACAAGCAAGGCGGCGACGCGACGAATCAGCAGGCACCGGCGGCGACGCAGGCGAGATTGCCGGAACCATATGAGAAGACCACACGCCACGTCATCGACATCGACGGACGCACGCTCCATTACGCGGCGACCGTCGGCACGCTGCACATCGACACGCCCAAGGTGAAGCCGGCGGCAAGCGTCTTCTTCACCGCGTTCGCACTGCTCGGCGACGACGGGGAACCCGACGCCACCCGTCCGGTCACCTACATCTTCAACGGCGGCCCCGGATCTTCCACCACGTTCCTGCTCATGGGGTCGATCGCGCCGAAACGCATCGACGTGCCGGATGCGGCACCGGTACCCGCCGCGCCGTACCGTCTCGAAGACAACCCGTACACGCTGCTGCCGGCCTCCGACCTGGTGTTCATCGACGCTCCCGGCGCCGGATTCTCCGAAATCATCGACAAGGCGAAGCCGGAACTGTGGTCGGTGGACGGCGACGTCGCCGGGTTCAGCGCGTTCATCCGCGCCTATTCGAGCAAATGCCATCGTTGGAACTCGCCGAAGTACGTGCTCGGCGAATCGTACGGCACCACGCGCGGCGCGGCCCTCGCATACCGGCTCCAGCAGGACGGGGTCGCGTTGAACGGGATCACGCTGATCTCCAACATCCTCGACTACGCGTACACACTCGACACGTCCGACCAGTTCTACATCGGCTATTTCCCGACCTACGCATCCGTCGCCGAATATCATGGCCGCGCCGCGACGGAGACGGAATCCGCCGATCATCTGCAGGAGTCGCGCGCGTTCGCGAACGGCCCGTTGCGCCTCGCCCTCGCCGCCGGATCCTCGCTGGACGACTCGGTCAAACGCCGCGTCGCCGAGCGGTACGCCGAACTGACCGGTCTGGACGCGAAATACGTCTACGATTCCGACCTGCGCGTCGTGGACATGCGGTTCCGCAAAGAGCTGCTGCGCAACGAGGGGAAAATCGTCGGCCGTTACGACGGACGCGTGGCCGGCTACGACCTCGATCGAATGAACGACGAGGAGACGTTCGTCGTGGACGACGCGTTCCTCGACCCCGCGTATTCGAGCCTCGCCAACGCGTACCTGCGCGACGAACTCGGCTGGGACCGCACACCCGAACGCGTCGGATTCGCCGACTTCGACTGGAACGCCACCGAACCGGGCAAGGGCTGGACCTGGTGGCACAGGCAGCCGGACATGACCAAATCCTCATGGGGGCAGAACATCCCGTTCCCGAACGTCGTACCCGACCTGGCCGCCGCGATCGCCCACCAGCCCACGCTGAAGGTACTCATCGGCAACGGCGTCTACGACCTGTGCACGCCGTTCGGCCAGACCGAATACGACATCGACCATCTCGGCCTGCCGAAACCGCTGCGCGGCAACGTCGCGTTCACGTACTATCCGGCCGGTCACATGCTGTACTCGTCCAAGCCGAGCCTCGCGAAGTTCGCCGACGATCTGAAACGCTTCTACGCGACCGATGTCGCCGGACTGCAGGCCATCGACGAACGTCCCGCCTTGCCCGCGCCGGACATCCGACTGTAGGGGGCACGGCGTTCATCACCATCGGCGTCGGACCAGCGTCAGCAGACCTTCCACATCCAGTTATGTGAGACATAGGGAAGAGGGAGATGGCACCGTAATCACGGTTCCATCTCCTTTACTTATTCTTTCAGCTGGTGAGGCCTTGTGCGGGTTGTATTCGGATGGCGTTGCGCGCGGGGATGGCCGCGGCGAGGAACGCCGCGATGAGAATGACAGGGAGGAGCACGCCGATCTGCGTCCACGGCAGTCGTGTGGTGAATTGGCCGGTCATGCCGCCGATCTGTGCTTTGACACCGGCGATGCCGAGCGGCAGTCCGACGAGCAGTCCGACAATGGTGCCGATGATGGTCAGGGTCAGCGCTTCGATGGCGATTTCCGTGCGGATGACGCCGCGTCTGGTGCCGAGCGCGCGCAGCATGCTGATCTCGTTGGTTCGTTCGATGACGGACAGCGCGAGCTGGTTGGCGAGCCCGGTCAGGCTGATGATGACGGTGATGGCGAGCATCGCGTAGGAGAGCATGAGCAGCATGTTGAGCACGTTGAGGATGTCGTTGCTTTCGGCGATGCCGCCGCCGACCGTGGCGTTCGGATCGGCCACGGCCAGCCGGTTGACCTGGCCGGCGAGCTTGGCGCGGTCGATGCCGGGTCTGGCTTTGAACCAGATCATGCTTGTCTTCAATGCCGGTTCGATGGTGGCGGCGTGCGGCAGTGCGGCGAGTTGGCCGTCGGTGATGATGATCGCGAGTCTCGGCGATTCGGTGAGCTGCGAGGCGTGTGCCCTGACCGTGACGGGAACACCGGCGACGGTGAGCGTGAGTGTGTCTCCCTCCTTGATGCCGATGGTGCTCATGTAGCGCGGGTGGACGAGCGCGACCGGCACGCCGTTCTCCTCTCTGGCGCGCCACTGGTCGTCCTTGGTGAAGACTGCGGCGGCCTTGTCGGGGATGACGTCGAGTACTTGGGGTGTGGTCTTCGCTCCGTCCGGCGTGTGGTCGATGGCGATGGTGCGTATCGGGTAGGAGCCTCGCGCGTCGGTGATTTCATTGGCATGCTGCAGGACCTTGTCGAAGAGCGCATTGCCGTCCGGCGTGTAGAGGGCGGCGCTGACCGGGTAGCGGTGGTCAAGGTCGGCGTTGATGGTGGCGGTTCCGGTGGCCGCGGCCGAGGAGAGCGCGGCGATTAGGCTGATGCCGAACGCGACCGCGGTGACGGTGCCGCCCGCGCGTCGCGCGTTCGCCGTCAGACTCGATGCGGCCAGTCTGCCCGCCAATCCGCAGACGGATAAGACCGCACCGATGACGGGCATGAGCATCGCGACGAGTCCGGGCAGGGCAAGCACGAGACCGAGCGCCAAAGCAAGACCACCGGCCAACGCGATGGGCATGTGGAACCCGGCCGCACCGACCCATAGCAGCGCGACGCCGGCGATCGCGCACACTGCACCGAACACGATGCACGGAACACTGCCGTTATACGTCTTGCCATCCGCCGTCACATCGTCGTTGCCGTCTCCGGACTGCGCGGCTCCGTCCAATGCCTGGATGGGTGGGATGCGCGTGGCGTGGCGTACGGTCGTCCACGCGGTCAATACCGTGGCCAGAATGGTCAGCAGTAGCGTTCCCGCCAGCAGGAGCGGGTTGGCGGCGAACCCGCCGAACGCCTGACCCATCACCGTCATGGCCGCGTAACCGCCGCCCACGCCGATCAGGGCGCCGATGAACGTGCCGGCTATGGCGGTGATCAGCGCTTCGGACAATACCAGCGACCGGATGTTCGCGCGTCTGGCTCCGATCAGACGCAGCATGGCGATGTCCCGCGTGCGTTGCGCAATCAACGTCCGGTAGGTGCTGGAAATCACCATCATCGCGGCACACAGGGCGATGACGGCGAACACCGCCATAATCACGGTCAATTGCGTGCTGCCGCCGGCCATCATCGCCGACGCCTGACGGATCATCTCCACGCCCGTGACCGCCGTGACACCATCCACCTTGGCCGCCGTCGCAAGACGTTGGGTGACCGAATCGATGTCGGAGGGGTCGTTGAGCTTGACGAACAGCTCACCCGGCGTCATGTCACCGAAGTACGACGGATCGGCGTAGATCGCGTAGTCGGTGCCGGTCATCGGCTTGAACCGCACATCATTGATGCCGCTGACCGTCACCGCATGCTTCGTGCCGTCGGACGATTTCAACGTGACCGTGCCGCCGACCCGCACACCGAGCTTGTCGGCCGTATCCTGCGAGACGACGATCTGGTCGGCGGACCGCGGCCAGTCGCCGGACTCCAGTCCAAACCAGCGCAGGGACGGGTCGCGGGAGACGGAATACACGTTCGCCGTGCCACGCGCATCCGCGCCGTACGCGGTGACCGTGGCCGCATAATACGGGGCCGTCGCCTTCACCTTGCCGTTGACACGCGCCTCGGCAAGCACGTCCTCGGCCCACGAGGTCTTCAATGATTTCACTTCGGCGTCGCCGGGATCGATGATGACGTCCACGGGCTTCAACGGCGCTGCCGTGACCGTGGCCATGCTTGCGGTGGACGTGCCCTGGAACACGACCGTGCCCGCCAGCATCCCCGCCGACAACGCCACCGCCAACAGGACGGCGAGCAGCCGGGACGGGGAATGCCTGATTTGTGCCCACACCACCCGGATCATCGCGCACCGTCCTTTCGGGGGACGACATCCGACCACCCTCCGTCGCCTGTGGCGACACCTCCCGCCGGCGGGAGGAAAGAACCAGCGTCCTGTTCGAGCACGCGCACCACGTCGGCGGCCGTCGGATGTGCGATGTCCGCCGCGATTAGTCCGTCACGTACCACGAGCGCCCGGTCGGCGTAGGCGGCGGCGTTCGGATCATGTGTGACCATCACGATCGTCTGCCCGCGCCGCGACGCCATATCCCGCAAAATCACCAGCAACTGGCGCGACGACTTCACATCCAGAGCGCCGGTCGGCTCGTCCGCGAACACCACCGCGGGATTCCCGGCCAGCGCGCGGGCGACCGCCACGCGCTGCCGTTGCCCGCCGCTCATCTCCTGAGGCTTGTGATCAAGCCGATTCTCGATGCCCAGCTCGCGCGCGATCCCGCGTATGGCCTGACGGTCGGGCTGTCTGCCGCGCAGCGTGAACGGCAGCTCGATGTTCTGCTCCGCCGTCAGATACGGCAGCAGGTTGAAATCCTGGAAGATGAACCCGATCCGGTCGCGCCGCAGATCGGACAACGCGTCATCCGACAACGTCGAAATATCCACGCCATCGACAATCACCCGCCCCGAAGTCGGCGTATCCAAACCCGCCAGCAGATGCAATAACGTGGTCTTGCCCGACCCCGACGGGCCCACGATCGCCGTGAACCTGCCCTTCTCGAACCGGGCCGTGATGTCCGCCACCGCGACCGTCTCGGCCACGCCGGAACCGTACGTCTTGCGCACGTCAATCGCCTCGACCGCCGCCGGATGCACGGTCATGCCGCCGTCTGTTCCTGCTATGCCTGTCATGCCAGCTCCTTCCTATGTTCCACGGATGATTCGATCGCCGATGCGCCGAACCTTCCGCTCACACAACCAACTTATGGGGATGGAATCGTGCGGGGTATCATCCGGAAGAACCAATCCGCATCCGACCGGTATCGAAGTATGAATGGACCGGTACCTAGGTATGAGTTCTCTGGAACGAGGAGAGTGGGAATCATCATTGCGAATCATGTCATCGGCCAACTGATACGGGTAACGTCGTTGGTATGAAGGTTCGTGCAGAGGATACGGTCGCCTTGTTCGGCGTGCTGTTGTGCATGCTGTTCGGTGCGGCGGGCATGGGCGATTGGGCATGGGCGAGCGTGGCCGTCGCCTCCATCGTGTTCGTGCGACGGCGGTTCACCGTATTCGCCGTATCGGCGACCGTCGTCCCCGCCGCATATACGACCATCTACGGCTCGTTCACGTTGATCGGCCAGCTCATGGCGGTGGTATCCGTGTTTCTGTGCGGGACAGGTCGGGTGAGGCGTTGCCGGCTGGTCGGCTTGACGTCGTGTCTGTTGCCCGTCGTCGCGCTCGGCCTGCATCTGGCGATCGTTCGTTCCTCGGATTGGACGATGCCCGTGGCAGGACTATTCGCGGGCAGTCTGATGCTGTCCGCATGGCAGGCGGGCCGGCTCAACCGTGCCAAGGATATGCGGCTTGAGGCGGAGAAAGAACGCCGGATCATGGCCGAACGCGACAGCGACATGCGTGCGCGGCTGGCCGTATTGGAGGAACGCATGCGCATCAGCCACGAGATGCACGACATCCTCGCCCACACGCTCACCGGCATCACCGTCCAAGCCGAAAGCGGCAGAACAACCACCGCCGATTCCGCAGCGCGCACAGTGTTCGCGGACATCTCCCAAGCCTCGCGCGAAGCCGTCGCCGATTTGCGGGCCCTACTATCCGACATTACGAGAGAAGACCGTTTGCCGGAACCCACGCTCGACCAGTTCGACGCTCTCATCGCCGGATATCGGAAGCAAGGACTGATCATTGACCTGCATCAGGAGGGCGTGAAGACGTCGTGTCTGCCGACGGGACTGTCCCACGCCGTATACCGTGTGGCCGAGGAATGTCTGACCAACGCGCTGCGCTACGCACAACCTCGCTGCGTCGATCTGTCCCTGACCATCACCGGCGATGCGATTCGACTGCACTGCGAAAACCCGTATGCGTCTCTTTCTTGCGCATCGACGTCACCGAATACCACCAAATGGCGACGGCGCGGACACGGTCTTGACGGCATCCGGTGGAGGTGCGAGCAATATGACGGTCACGCCAGCATCAGCATGACGGGTGGGCTCTGTTCAATCGATGCTGTCTGGCCGCTGTCCCATCAGAGAGAACCGGTGGCGGCGGCATTGAACGAGACGGGCGACGGACACCGTCAAGAAGGACGGCGGCAATGACGGAAAACGCACACCGGATGCAGCCCATTCGCGTGATGCTGGTCGACAACCAGTCGCTGATACTCAGCGGGTTCACGCGCATCATCGACGCACAGCCCGACATGACCGTCATCGCCACGGCCGCGGACGGCGAAACCGCGATACGCACGGCCCGCCAATCCAAACCGGACGTGATCCTCATGGACGTGCGCATGCCCGGACTTGACGGCATCCAAGCTGCACGCATCATCATTCACGATCTGCCGGAAACGCGCGTCATCGGCCTGACTTCATACGACACCGACGCCTACGCCATCGGCATGCTCGATGCCGGAGCCAGCGGATTCCTCCTCAAAAACAGCAGTTCGGAACAGTTCATAGACGCCATACGTGCCGCCGCCTCGGGCAACACCGTCATGGACACCGCCACCATGAACCGTCTCAGCCAACGGCTCGCCACCGGTTCCGTCCAGACGCAGTCGGCGATGACGACATTCGCAGACAACGGTGAGACGCCAGTCGGAAGGAACGACGACGATCTTCCCGATTTCACCAGCCGGGAACATGACATCCTCGCCCGCATCGTCCAAGGCGACTCCAACGAGCAGATCGCCGCGAGCCTGGGCATCAGCGTATCCACCGTCAAAACCCACATCGGCAGCATCCTCAGGAAAACCGGCCAAACCAACCGCGTCCGCCTCATCGTCTGGGCTGCGCGGCACCTTCGTGGAATGTGAAAAAAGAGAACCCCCAGTGCATCACGGCTGAGTCGAAGACCGTCCGGAGAGGCCCATTGGGGGAATTCGTGATGCATGATAGTAAGCCATAGTCCGATAGTCAATGCGGCGGAGGTTCAGGGTTGGGTTCGCTTGTTCACTGTATTGGTTGCTTTTTCTCTGCTCTTCCTCGTACTGATAGTGGAATCTCATCGTTGTTTTCGCATGTCGACTGCGGTGTCTGATATGTCCGATATTGCCGAAATGTCTGATCTGGAGTAGGCTGAGTGTAAGGCTTCAGGAAAGGACTCGCCATGACCACATTCGAGGCAATCCCCATTTCCCAGATCGGCAAAGGATCCGCATACATCACTACGGGCGACGGCAAGGCATACCCGTTGGATGCGGAGGAGCTGCGTCGCGCGTTCGCGGCCATCGTGCACGGCGATTCTGCCGAGATGATCACCACCGGTGAGGCCGCTCAGATTCTCGGCGTATCGGCGAAGACCGTCGCTCGCATACTTGACGCTGGAGAGATTCCGTTCGTGCGCTACGGCGCGAAAGGCAACCGTATGGTTTCCCGAGCGCAGGTCGTCGCCTACCACGACAAGTCGGGATCCCACGGCCATGAGGCATTGGAGACCATGCGCGAGGCCGCTAGCCAAGGTGGATTGGACGACATCGACTACTCGGCCTATCTGGCTCGTTACAGCTGAAACGAGAGGGATTTGAGTTGGTGGTCGCTTTTCTCGATGCGAACATCTTCCCGCACACCTGGCTGACGGATGTGCTGCTCACGTTTGCCGACCATCACTTGTTCGACCCCGAATACTCCGACGACGTGCTTGAAGAAGCCCGCCGGGCGTTCGTCGACGACCTCGGCAAAGATTCTGCTTGGGTCGACCGCTATCTGTCCGCCATCCGCAATGTCAAGCCGTATTATCTTGTCTCTCCCATTCCGGAACTGACCGGTGAGGTCGTGTTGCCGGACGCTGATGATCGGCATGTGGCGGCCGCCGCCTATAACGGCGATGCGGACGTGATTGTCACCTTCAATCTGAAGGACTTCCCCGCGAACCAACTCGCCAAGATCGGATTATCCGCCCGCCACCCCGACGAGTTTCTGATCGGCGTCGCCGAGGCGTATCCCGAACGCGCGGTCAAGGCCATGACCGAACTGGTCGCATCGAAAAAGCATCCGCCGCGCACCATGCAGGAAGAACTGGAACGGCTCGAACATTCCGGCATGCCGGGATTCGCCCGTATCATGCGCAGGTTGATGAGTGGGCAACCCGCTTAATTCAGGATTCGACTTCTATGTCACATGCCAACGCTTCGTTCCGCCATGAATGGGATTGTATTGTTGTGCATCTACCGTGTTGTCCGTGGACTTGAAGACAAATCCGATGAACAGTGTTTCGACCAAGACTTTCCATGCTCTCTGGCTCGATGCGCTCGTGACGGGCGTTATGCTGTTGTGTGATTTGCCGTTCGTGTTGCCGTGGTTTTCTTTTGGTGTTCCGTTGAAGGGTGTTGTCGGGTTGGTGTGCGCGGTTGGGATGTGCGCACCGTGGTTGGCGAGACGGCGTTTCCCGCTGGGGTCGTTTTTGGTCTCGTTGGGATTCGCTATCGTTCAAGTGCTGTTTGTTTCGCTTCCGGTTCCCGGTTCGGATGTGCCCTTCAATATGTTCGATGGTGTGGTGACGCCGTTGCCGTCATCGGTGATGGTGGTGTTCGGCGTGTATAACGTGGCGAGTCGTAGTCGCTGGCTGCAGGCGTTGATCGCCGCGTTGCTGGCGCTTGGCTTCGTGGGGGTCGTGGCGGCGTGGCAGGTGCGTGCCGGCTGGGTGTCACGCGATGCGGTGATGCTGGCGGTGATCCTGGTCGGCTGGGTGTGGGGTTGGGGTCTGCTGGTCGGTTCCTTGCGCGAACGCAATCGGCGGTTGGAACGTGAGCGGGATATGCGTGTGCGGCTGGCTGTCGTCGGAGAGCGTACGCGCATTGCACGTGAGATTCATGATGCGGTCTCGCATTCGTTGGTGTCGATGACGGTGATGGCGGAAGCCGCAGGTTGTCTGGTCGATTCGGACCCTGCGAAGGCCGGGAAGGTGATGAGCATGGTGAGCGGTACGGGGCGGGCGGCCACGGCCGACATTCGCCGGGTGCTGACCGTGCTGCGCGACGACGATACGAGTGCCGACGATTCGACTCAGCCGAGTCTTGTGAATCTGGATGCTCTCGTCGCCCGGACCCGCGCGGGTGGCGTCGATGTGGAATTGACGGTGCGCGGCGAACGTCGCACTCTGCCTACCGGATTGGATGCCGCGGCGTATCGCATCGTGCAGGAGTCGTTGACGAACGCGGTCAAGCATGGCGGCCCGTCGTTGACCCGCATCGAGGTGACGTCGGATTACGGCGGGGATGCCCTGACCATCCATGTGGATGACGACGGCGCCGGGCCGAAGTCGCATCATGACGGCGGTTTCACCGATGGCGGTCGAGGTCTGATCGGCATGCGGGAACGGGTTGATGCCTATGACGGCACGCTGCGGTTCGGACCGGGCCCTCGGGGCGGGTTCGAGGTGGTCGCCGTGCTGCCGTTCGACGATGCGCATGACGGGGAGATGAAGTGATGGCGATTCGCGTATTGATTGTTGATGACCAGCCGATGTTCCGCATGGGATTGCAGCTGCTGTTGGAGACCGTCGATGGCATTGACGTGGCCGGTGAGTCCGAGGACGGCGGTGCGGCGTTGGCGTTTCTGGGATCCATGCCGGTGGATGTGGTGTTGATGGACGTGCGCATGCCCGTGATGGACGGTGTGGAGGCGACCCGGCGAATCCGCGCGGAATTCAAGGACGACGCGCCTCGTGTGCTGATGCTGACCACGTTCGCGTTGGACGAGTATGTGATCGACGCGCTGGAGGCCGGGGCATCGGGATTCCTGCTCAAGGACGCACCATTGGACGAGCTCGTCTCGGCGATACGGCACGTCGAGGCCGGTGACGCGGTCGTTCCCCACGCATGACCGCGCGTCTGCTGGGGCATTTCCTTTCGAACGGGAGCACGAAGGACAATGCCGGCAACAGGGACGTCACGGGTGCGGTGGCGGCGTTCGACCTGACCGACCGGGAGGCGGAGGTGTTTCGTCTGATCGGCTTGGGATTGTCGAACGGGCAGATCGCCGACCGTCTGCGTATCGCCGAGAACACGGTGCGCGTGCATGTGCGGCATGTGCTGGACAAGACCGGCTCATGCAACCGTGTCCAGGCCGCGGTGTTGGCCTACCGCATCGGCCTTGTCTCCGCCGACGACCGGTGATGGCGACTCGACTAGTCCGAAACGACTAGCGGCACCGGACGCGAATAGTCCATCCGGCCAATGG
This sequence comes from Bifidobacterium sp. LH_424, assembly GCF_056356895.1. NCBI lineage: Bacteria > Bacillati > Actinomycetota > Actinomycetes > Bifidobacteriales > Bifidobacteriaceae > Bifidobacterium > Bifidobacterium sp. LH_424. Next base: position 670,974 of record NZ_JBKEVC010000001.1, on the reverse strand, counting down.
CGGGGGCGGCGGATCCCGGGAATCATGGATGCCATGAGCAACCAACGACAATCCCGGCAAGGGTATCCATCCGACGCGATGGTGTCCACCCATCATCTGACGAAGCGCTACGGCGATCGCACGGTCGTCGACGATCTGAACCTGCTCGTGCCGCGCGGCAGTGTGTACGGGTTCCTCGGCCCGAACGGTTCGGGCAAATCCACCACGATGAAGATGCTCCTGTCCTTGGTCCAACCCACCGGAGGCGACATCATCATCGACAGGCGGCCCATGAACCGCAGGACCCGGGGCGAGCAGTTGACGCATATCGGCTCGCTGATTGAATCGCCTCCCGGATACGGGCACCTGACCGGCGAGGAGAACATGCGCATCGTCCAACGCCTGCTCTCGCTGAGCGACCGTCAGATCGACGCGGCCGTGCACGCGGTGCGCATGGAAAGCCAGATGGACAAGCTCGTACGCAACTACTCGCTGGGCATGAAGCAACGCCTCGGCATCGCCATGGCACTCGCACGCTCGCCGCAACTGCTGATACTGGACGAGCCGACCAACGGGCTGGATCCGGCAGGCATCGAGGAGATCCGTGAACTGCTCGCCCGCCTGCGCGATCAGGGCGTCACGGTGATCGTATCAAGCCACCTGCTCGGCGAGATCGACAGGACCTGCGACACACTCGGCATCCTGTCACGAGGGCGTCTCCTGTTCCAAGGCACGCGCTCCCAACTGTTCTCCAAGGCCACACCCGACCTGCTCGTCGAAACCGACGACCCGGCGAAGGCGAAGGCCCTGCTGGAATCACGCGGCTACACCGGACTCGCCCTCGAAGACCGGGCACTGGCCGTACCGGGCGTCGGCTCTCACGACACGACTGCCGATATCATCGCATGGTTCGTGAGCCAGGGCCTACGCATCTTCATGGTGCGCCGCCGCGAACAAAGCCTGGAGGACATCTTCATGCGTTTGACGGGAGCGGGAAGCCTATGAGACACGCAACCCCGGGTGCGGCCACGCCCGATGCCGACACCGCGGCCCCGCAGTCCAGGAACGAAGGCATGCTGCGCCGGGCCATCATGATGGGCTCCGCCGCCAGCCGCATCGGCACCTCGTTCCCGGTCGATCCCGTCACGCCCGCCACCATGTGCATCAGCATCGGCACATCCATCGGCCTGACCCTCATCATCATCGCCATCGCCTCCCTCATACTGGAGAAACGAGACATCTATGTCTAACGGCATGGGCCTTCGCCTTTACCTCAGGATTTACGGTGACGAAAAAACTACAACCCTCCGGCCTTGTACCAGCTGACGGCAATCTGAGTGCGATCCCTGAGCCCGAGGGTCGTAAGGATGCGGCTGACTGCGCGTTTGACCGAATTGGATTCGATGACGAGTCTTCCGGCGATCTCCTCATTGCTGAGTCCTTCGGCAATGAGTGAGCAAATCTCACGTTGACGCGGGGTGAGCATGTCGAATGACGCGCGCAATTCCTGTTGCCGTCGGTCTCCCGTGGGATGGGGGAGGCCTCGTTCCAGCACCTGTCTGGTGATACGTGGGGTGAGGATCGCATCGCCGCTGGCGATGGAGCGAATCGCTTCCACCAGTGCGCGTTTGGTGACGTCCTTCAGTAGGAATCCGCTGGCTCCTGCGTCGAGTCCGCCGAAAGCATAGTCGTCTTCGTCGTAGGTGGTGAGGATGAGGATTCTGATGGTGGGCCAGTGCTTGGTGATGTGTCGGGTTGCTTCGATGCCGTCCATGCCGGGCATGCGCACGTCCATGAGAATCACGTCGGGCAATGGCCGGTGATCGGCATCCAACTGGTTGAGCGTGTCGATGGCGGCTTGCCCGTTCTCCGCCGACTTGATGACGGTGATGCCGGTCACGTCGTCGAGCATGAGCTGGAAGCCGAGTCGTGCCAGTCTCTGGTCGTCCACGAGCATCACACGGATCATGGTCAGATCTGCCTTTCAGTCTGCCGTTCCCCGGTCGGGGGAATGACCGCTTTGACCTGCCAGTCGGTGCCATCTATTGGCCCATAGGCGAATACACCGCCGGTGTCTTGCACACGCCGTGACAGTCTGGCCAGTCCGGTGCCGTTATCGGACGTGGCGGTTGGCGTCGCGCCGTCGGCTCCGTCGTTGCTGACGGTGACGGTGACCCCATTCCGAGGCTGGTGGTTCCATGAGACGTTGAGATGCGTGACGTGCCTGCCATGTCGGATGGCGTTGGTGATGGCCTCTCGGGTCACGTCGAAACAGAGATTCGCCTGCGATCCGTCGTCGGCGCGGATGCCGGTTTCGGTGAATACGGTAATGATGCCGAGCGTGCGGGCGTGTGCGAGGATCGGGCGGATGTCGTCCCACGAACGCATGCTCCGGGAGCCCGGTTCGGAGGAATCCTCGTTTTCGGCGGTCGTGTCGGTTTCGGTCAGTGCGCGCACGGCCTTGCGTGTGTCCTCCAGGCTTTCCCGTGCGATCTCGTTGATGCCTTTCAGAGCCTCCTCCACGCGCGGGTCGCCGGTCTTGCCGGTCAATCCTTCGGATAAAGCGATGATCGCGGTCAACCCGTGCCCCACGCTGTCGTGCAGCTGGCCGGCGATGCGCGAACGATGCACCGCGGCGTCACGCTGCTTGATGGCGGTCTGCGCGCGCCGATGTTCCAAGCCGGCGGCGGCCGTGGCGTTCCTGGCTTGGGCCATGCCGCGGCGCGCCAGGGCGATCGCGCCGGCGAGGGCGAGCAGGAGGATGCGGCCGGGCCATTCGCCGAGGAACCGGCTGGCGGGCCATGACATGAACGTCGCCAAGGTCACGGCCAACGTCGTCGCGAGGGACCCGATGTACATGCGGCGTTCCCCGGCCGTGCGCATGAACGCGTAGAATGCCACGACCAGCTGGACCAGCAGGATCGAGTCCGCATGCCAGAAGGACAGCGTCAAGGTCAGGATGAGCTGCGACGCCAACGTGGCGGACGGGGCACGGTAGCGGAACACCAATGTCAGACATGACAGGCACAGGGCTAGCAACAGCATCACGAATCCGCCGGTCTGCTTGGCGAGCGTGTACATCGGGTCCAACGGGGCGCCGATCATGCGCTCCCACGTGAGCATCGCGCCCTCGACCGCGAGCACACATAATGGCATGGCTATGGCAGTGACCCTGCCGACATTCACCGTTTGCCGTTCCATATGATCCACTGTGCCACCTCGTCGGGTCATCGGCATGTTCACTGGGCGAGACAGTCCGCGCCGGGCATCAGGCAGCCGAGCATCGTGACCGAACCGGTGAACAACACAGTGAATACGATGATGATGGCCAGCCATACGAACGGCGAGAACAGCGCCCCGATCCATGCGACGACACGGCCGCCATGCTCCCATCCGTGCCCGTCGCGGCCGATGATCCACGCAATCAGCACGCCGGGCAGAGACAGGAACAGGCCGAGCAGCAGGAAGCCGATAACCGAATCGTTGTGTTGGTGTGATTGCATGTCAACGGCTCCTGATCGCGTCTGCCACGCTACGACGCAGCGCGGGGCGAATCTGCATGTACTGGATGAGGAACAACGCCAGCCAGCAGGCCGCTCCCGCGCCGATCACACCGACCCACGGGATCTCGGCCACCGGAACGCCGACGAGCGTGATGGAGCGTGTGGCGAGCACGAGCGAGCTGACGACCACCGGGATGAGCGCGAGGACGACCGCGCCGGCGGCCAGTTGCAGGCTCTGCCACAGGATCATGCGCGTCACCCGGCGCGGCGACATGCCGATGCTGCGCAGCAGCGCCTGGTCGGCAACCATGCCACGGTTCGACAACGTGATGACGGCCAGGCTCGTGGTCAGGGACACGATGCACAGCATCGCGATCATCAGCAGCGAGTCCGTGTAGTTCAGGCTCGTCGGATGGCCGCCCAGGGCCAGTATCCGCCCGTAGGACCGCGCGCAGGTCAGCAGGGTCGCGGACAATCCCAGGGCCAGTGCGAGCGGGGCGATGGTGTTCATGCTGGACACGGTCTTCGCCTTGGCGGCGCGGGCCGCGAGCACGCCGGTCGCCGACCCGCACAGGCGGCATATGACGCGTCCCGCGTCCAGCAGGATCGGGACCAGCACGCCGGCGAGGACGTACATGCCGAACGACGCGATGATCCCGGCCCATAATGCGCCGTTGAACGTCTGGCCGGCCTCCTGGCCGAACGCTTGGGCGCGCGGCATGCCCATGCCGGAGAACGCCAATACCAATGCCACCGCCATGACGGTCAATCCGAGCGCCCAACGCGCCCAATACCGCCATCCACGCCGCCCGACCGGTACGTCCTTGCCGCGGATCGCCTCGATGGGACGGACCTTCGCCGCGCGTATCGAGGGCACGAACGCGCCCAGCATGCACGTGGCCACGCCCAACAGCAGCGAGCCGAGCCATGCCGTCGCGGACGGTGTGAACGCGGGAGGGACGAACGAGCCGAGCCCGCCGGCGAAGCTCTCTGCGGCCATCGCGTCGAACTCGGGGACCGCGAGCAGGCTGGCCGGCATCGCGATCAGCGAGCCGATCAGCGAGCCAGTGAGGCTCGCCACGCCCACGAGCATCCACATGCCCGCGCGCACCTGGCTCGGGCTGGCGCCCATGAGACGCCATTGCGCGAACGTGCCGCGGATGCGGTCAACCGTGGCCGAACCGACCACCGTCAGCGAGAAGAACGCAAGCAACGCCACCACGACATAGATCGTGACCGACACCATGGTGAACTCGGCCGGATCCAAACCCGCCAGCCGGGCGGCCGACGCGAATGACGGCGACGAGGTCCACACGAACTGGTTCATGCACACGCCCACCAGCGTGGTCACCACCGCGACCACCATGATCGTGGGCACCCAACCCGCGAGATTGTCACGGAACACGCGAAGCACATACCTATCCACGGCGAGCCTCCTGACCGTGCTGCGGCATGGCAGGCTCGAACGTGCGGCGCATGCCCTCGACGATCTGCCCGGCGGTCAGCCTGCCTGCCACGTGGGTGATCCCGCCGTCGCGCAGGAAGACCACGCGATCGGCTAGGGCGGCGGCGTCCGTGTCATGTGTGACCATGACCACGCTGGAACCCGAACCCGCCAGCTCGCGCAGCACCTGCAGCACGAGCCCGCTGTTCGCGGTGTCGAGCGCGCCGGTGGGCTCGTCGGCGAACACCACCGACGGACGCAAGAGCAGGGCCCGGCACAGGGCCACGCGCTGCTGCTCTCCACCGGACAGGGCGCTCACCACGGTCCTCGCCCTCCGGCGCAGGCCGAACCGGGACAGCAGCTGCGTGACATGCACGTAGTCGGCCTTGCGATGGGCGAGCGAGAGCGGCAGCATCACGTTCTCCTCGACCGTCAGATACGGCACGAGGTTGTACTGCTGGAACACGAAACCGATATGCCCGCGGATGAACCGCGAACGACGTTCCTCGTCCAACGCGTAGATGTCGGTGCCGCCGATGACGACCCGGCCCGAGTCGGGCCTGTCCAAACCTGACAACACGTACAACAGAGAGGTCTTGCCCGCTCCCGAAGGCCCGACGATCGCCGTCAACCCGGCACCGGGAATATCCAACGAGACATCGTTGAGAATCACACTCGGACTGGAACCATCAGCGGAAACCACACGCTTGACCAGCCCACGCGCCTGAACCGGCATCGACTTGACCGGTCGAAGACCGTCATCTCGTTGCCAATGGCTTGTTGCAATGGGAGTATTCGGATTTTGGATTGCCACGACAGCCTCTTTCCATAAAGGTTGATCACGTCGTTTCCGACGTATGACTCATACCTTCATGGAAAAGAACACGGAAGTCGAGAGACAAACAAAATCTGTCATCTTAGGGTGACAAACCCCACCGATGACACTCCCGAAAAAAGAGAACCCCCAGTGCATCACGGCTCAGTCGAAGACCGTCCGGAGAGGCCCTTTGGGGGATTTCATGGAATATGATAATGATTCAGGGTTAAGTAAAGAAACGTGGGTCTTAAATCCGGGGTGAGGCTTACTGTGGGTTCGCGTGTCGTGGTGCGATTAACGGTTCGGGTGTTGATCCGGCCGGGTGCTTGACTTTTCGGGTTGACTTGTTCCATCTGCAGAGACGAATCGGCGAGAGCGAGGAAGTGCCCGGTGTGCGGCGGACCGATGGGCAGAAGGTACTCACGAAGGCCGGGCACGTCGATGGAGGTACGACGCGTGTCGGCTGAGCTTTGCTATGAATCGGGAGGATGCGCTCGTCTGGAGGAGTCTCGCTCGTTCATCGCGTGAGTCACGGGCGAGGAATCCATGGACGAGACGGTTTCGACGTCAGGAGGGGTTTGGGTACCATTCTCAGGGACCCCGGCCAAACCAACCGTGTACGCCTCATCGTCTGGGCCGCACGGCATTTTCGGGGAGTGTGAGTCTTCCCTTATGGGCATACGTAAAATGCTTATTCAAGCCAAAGTCTTTCGATAGGCATGCAATGCGTCAATGACTGGCGGAAAATCAAACATGACCGTGTCATACAACACATCCCAGTCAACTTCGCCGTATTCATGAACGATGACATTGCGTAGACCGCGTAGCTCTTTCCATGGAACGTTCTTTACCGCATCAAGCACGGACTCCGAAAGCCGGGCGGCGCATTCCTGCGCCTGTTCGATTTCCTTTGCCGCCGAATTGCGGTCTCTACGGCTCAAGGCTAATTCTTCGGCCTGATTGAATCGGGACACATCCTCATGCGCATATTCAAGATGCTCGATCAATTCGTCCGGCAGGAGCGCATCACGTTCTCGATTATGCTCACATGATCCTTGTCAAATCGTTTTTGATGGCGTCATAGAATCGTTTCCCCGACGCAGTGTGCTGCGCGTTGAACAGTAATGTGCGCATGGACAGCAGTGATACCGGAGCGCCGAGAGCGGATTCCAAATCATCCTTGAGCGACAGAATCGTTCCCGCCGTGGCCCGTTGCCCTTCGTTCAGCCGATAGACGAGATCGACATCGGAAAGAGCGCTGTTGTCCCCGCGAGCAACGGAACCATAGACATACATCTCTCCCACCCCATGGTTCGGGGCGGTTTTCCGTGCGGCGTCTCGCACTTGGCCCAGGGAAAGAACACTCATATCCCTTATGATACATAGTTCCTAATCGTATTGGGAGCCTCGCGTATCACCGCCTTGAGCAGCAGCCATGCGCTTATCGCGGCGACGGTGACGCCGACCGGAATCACATAACCGGCGAATCTCGCCCCCTGCAGTGCCCATGTGGTCGGTATGACGGCGTACAGCATCGGCGCGTCCTCGAATATGCCGGAGCTCACCGTAAGCCCGGCGACGATGAAGAAGGCGACGACGTTCCAGGCGACGAGGGGACTGGCCCAGAGTCGCAGGGCGAAGCATGCAAGGGAAAGAACGACGGCGGCGAACGCAAGCATCACAACGGTATGCGGTGAGAGAGGCCGCTCATTGACGGCAAATCCGATGGCGAATCCATACAGCAAAGTCAGGCAGACGTTGACCACGACGCCGAGCGACAGCGACTCCAAGGTAAAGCGAAGCAGAAGCCGATCGTGGATGCTGAAGGAACGATACGAAGAGGGCACCCTCGCATGGGAGAAGACGAGACCGGCCGTGGCTATGGGAAGCGCCATCACCATCGCCGACTGCACCACCGCGCCCGTGTTCCCGTAACGGAAGAAAAGCAGCGGGAGAAAAAGCACGGCCATGAAGGCGAGCGTCGACCAGCGAATCAGCGACACGCGCTCGATACGGATCAGGGATTTCATTTCTTATCCGCTCCTTTGCAACGGAACCAGCTCAACAGGACATAGGCGACCATGAGCGCCACAATCGGGACGACGACCATCACGGGGCCGATAGGCGATCGGCTCGCCGTTTCCGCCGGCGACATCACGGTGCCGTTCAGGTTCAACCCGACGGTTCGCAGGGCGTTCGCGACGTAGGGCGTCGCATAATCGGGAAGGTCTCCCGGCAGAAGAACCCAGACATAGCAAAGGACGCCCGAGACGATTCCGGCGATTTTGGGATCGGTGATGATCTCGATGATCGAGTAGATCAGGGAAGTCGCAAGGCTCTGCAGCACGACGAAGCACAGGACGGTGGCCAGATGCGGGTGCATTCCGGTACCCGTCAGGATCATGATGGCGTCGAAGCACAAGACGCTCAGCAGGTTCACGGCGGTCAGGATCAGAGCCCGGAACATGGCCCTGAGCGAGCACGGCGTCCACGCGCAATACACGTGGCGGGGCAGGCCCCCATGGTGCGCTTTCGCGACCCTGTCATCGCATGCGAAGAGCAACGTGAGACAAATCAGCGGCTGGGTGCCGGTGAAATAGATGCAATATCCTCCGGTTATCGGGGTTCCGTTCGCCGCGCCTGAGATCCACGCGCCCAGCAGAAGGGACGCTACCACACCGAACGCCGCGGCGAGGAAATACCATGCATTCCAGTAATAGGCGACCAACGCGCGAATGGGAGAAATGGCGCTCACGACTCATGCCTCCCGTAATACAGATTCGCGAGGTTCACCCCGGTCAGATTCGCGACCTGCACGGCCCGGCCATGTCGGATCATGATGCATTCGTCCGGGACTCCCTGGATCTCATGGAGCAGATGCGTTGAGATGACGACGCAGTTCCCCTTATCCCGATAGGCGCGAAGCGTTTCGGACAAGGAGGCGATGCCATCGGGGTCCAAGCCGTTCTGCGGCTCGTCAAGGAACAGGAATCTCGGATGCGGTACGAGGGAGAGGCACAGCTCCAGACGCTCCTTCATGCCCGTCGAATAGTCTTTCGCCTTCCGCCCATGCGCCGCGCGGTCGATGCCGACAGCGTCCAACGCCGTCTCCGGATTCACGTCCAGACCCCAGAACGCGGAGGCCACCTCGACGTTTCGTCTGCCGCTCAGATAGGGGAAGAAACTGGGGTGGTCTATCGCCGCGGACATCTCGTTGATATTCGTCCCAGTGTACGTGACGTTCCCGCTCACGGGCTTGATTCGTCCGAGCAGCGTCTTCATCAGCGTGGTCTTGCCCGCGCCGTTCGCCCCGAGCAGGCAGATGATCCTGCCCGTACGTAATTGCAGGTTGATGTCGCTGACGATCGGGGAGTTCCTGTATCCGATTGAGAGATTCGTCGCCGATATAGCTGGCATGATCCACCTTCCATGAGAAGCGTCCCCGGAGGTCAAGGCCAAGGCTGTCTTGTCTCCACGGGCCGCGCGTCACACGACGCTGCCGACTGTTTGCATCCATGGTCTTCCCGGCCACGCGGGATTTCCATCGGTCACAAGGATGAATACGCATCTCATCCTTGAGGATGAGGTTCCGTGTCCGTTGGAGATAGGCGGGAACGCGATGCGGTTCGGTGAGGTGGGAGACACATGGATTGACGATTCGGCGAGGCGCGTCAATCCGCGGTAGGCTGGAAATCATCCGCTCGGCATCCAAGGAAGGAGCGCAATGATCGAGATACAGGGGCTCACCAAATCATTCGGAGGGGCACGCGGCGGAGGGGCTCGCGGTATGCAGGCAGGGCGCGGCGGAACGGTACCCGGCTCGGCTGCCCGGCGTGGTGCGGCAGGCGGCGCGCGCAAAGCCATCGACCACGTCACCTTCACCGCCGAAGACGGCAAAGTCACCGGATTCCTTGGGCCGAATGGAGCCGGAAAATCCACCACAATGCGCGCCGCTCTCGGCCTGATTCGCCCCGACGAAGGCAGTGCGCTCATCGACGGACGGCCCATCGAACGCATCGAGGCGCCGATGAGAGTCGTCGGAGCCGTACTCGACGCCAAATCGGCCCATCCCGGACGATCCGCCTACGCGCACCTGCGTGCGCTCGCTCTCACCAACGGCATCGGTCGCAAACGCGTCGATGAGATCATCGACATGACTGGACTCGCCGCGGTGAGGCAACGTCCCGCCGGGCAGTTCTCGCTTGGCATGAGTCAGCGTCTGTCCATCGCGGCGGCGCTCCTCGGCGACCCTCACAATCTCGTCCTCGATGAACCCGTCAACGGTCTCGATCCCGAAGGCGTCAAATGGGTGCGCGAACTGTGCCGGTACTACGCTTCACAGGGGCGGGCCGTGCTGCTCAGCTCCCATCTCATGAGCGAAGTGGCCCTCACGGCCGACGATCTCGTCATCATCGGACAGGGGCGCATCCTCGAAACCACCACCGTGAACGCGTTCGTCGCCGAACATTCGCGGCATTCGATTCGCGTCGTCACCCCGGATCCGGCCAAGCTGTACGCCATCTTCGCGCATGCGGCCGGTGTGAGCGTGATGCCTGCGGCGCGTGCCGCAGGCGACCCGGAGGAAGGGCAGGCGTTCCGCATCGTCGGCGCCGACCTCAAAGCCACGGCCGACGTGTTCGCACGCGCCGGACTCGTCATCTACCAGTTCCTCGAGGAGCGCGCCTCGCTCGAGGAGGCGTACATGGCGTTGACGCATACCGCGGTCGAATACGCGTCGACGGTACCGGACGGGAGAAACGTCGCCATAGAGAATCGTCCGCAAGGGAATATGCCGAACCGTCCGCAGGAGGTGACGCGATGAGCAGGGGAGCGCACGCGTCGAAAGGACGCGGACGGCCGGGGACACGGTCGGACAGGCGAACCGTCGGACAGGCGGGACGGGACGGTGCGCGCCTCGCTCGCGCATCCACGCGGACCGGCGGCGTGCGAGTCGGTGGTGCACGCCTCAACGCATGGGGCGTGTTCCGCAGCGAAATCGTCAAAGCGTTGAGCATTCGGTCCACCATCGTGCTGCTCGTCCTCAACCTCGTGCTGCTGCCGGCCGGCGCCGCGCTGTCCGCATGGTCGATGACGCTCATCGCCGGCATGGATCCCGGCACCGGCAAGGCGCTCGCGCATCCGGTGGAATTGCCCGCGAGCCTCATGTGGTCGTCGGTGGGCGGCTTCACCGTCACCTGCATGATCGTCACCGGCATCCTCGGCGTCATGACCGTCACCAGCGAGTACACGACCCGCACCGTGCAGATGTCGTTCGTCGCCGATCCGCATCGTGTGCTGTTCATGAACGCGAAGGCCGCCGTGACCGCGGCGTTGTCGTTCCTGTCCGCGCTGGCGGGGTTGCTGCTGTCGTGGGGTGTCGCGTACGCACTGTTCGCCACATCGGCCGGTGGCGTGGGAACGTTGGATGATTCCGAGCGTCTGCTGCCGTGGGTCACCGTGCTTGGCGGCGCGTGCGTGCTGGCGGTCACGGCCGTCATGGCGTTGGGCTTGGGCGGGTTGTGCCGTTCCACGGTGGGTGGCGTGTTCGCGCTCATCGGCATCGTCATGATCGCGCCTTCGGTATTGTCTCTGGTTTCGCTCGCCGGCGACCGGTTCGCGTGGATCAAGTCCGTCGCGGCGTGCCTGCCCAGTCAGGCGGCGACGACGTTCCTGACCGGTGGCGTCGATGTTACGGGCGCGACGGTCGCGCTGATGGGTGCCACTGGTGGTGGGGCCGTGGGCGCCGGCTCGGGTTCTGGCGGTTCATCCGCGGCTGACACGGTTGCCTCGGTCGCGACCTCGGGCGGCTTCGACCCGACCTGGTGGCAGTCCGGTCTGATGCTGCTCGCCTGGGCGGTGGTCCTCTATGCGATCGGTGTCCTTGTGGTGCGTCGCGCCGATGTGAAATAGGGGTGCGAATCGCGATTCGCGGCCGTCTCGTCCTGTGGATGCATTCGGCCGTGCGCGGGCGCAAGATCGATGCGATCCGCGCCGCCGGCAACCGTCTGCCGGTCGCATTCTCCATGCGCACGGACTGCGGGATCGTCGCGGGACGCATGGCGTGCGGCTGGGGTGAATCGTTCAAATCGATCGTGGGCGAAGGCGTCGCCTCCATCGTCGACGATCTCGACTCGCGCCGACACGGGCTGCGGTCGCTGATGGCGCATCAGGCGCACATGCCGCATGTGGAGTTCACCGACGCGCAGGTGAGAAGCGTCACGGTATGGAGAATCGAATCGGAGCATTTCACCGCCAAAGTGAGATCCAAACCCGTCGCGGCGCAGAGCGGACACGGTAGGCATGGCGTTGTCGCTCCCGACTACGCCGCGGGTGACAACGCCATCGGTGATGCTACGGTCTGAACCATGCCGATGATCGAACACAGTGATGCCGAATCCATCGCGTGGCTGCCGGAGGCGGAATTCGGCTTTCCCGGCCCGGAGCGCGACCGTCTCGTCGCGCTCATTCTCTCCGGGGCGAAGACCGCCACGGCCGCGCTGCTGATGGACTATGCGGAGGACGACGAACCGTTGCCGCACGTTGGCGACCGTTCCGCGCTGGTGGATTCCGCCGATCGTCCCGTGGCCGTATTGGAGACCACGGAGGTCGAGACCGTCCCGCTGGGAAGCGTCACCGACCGGCAGGCCATCGACGAAGGCGAGGGCGACGTCACCGTCGCGCAATGGCGTCGCACGCACGAATCCTTCTGGAATTCGGAGGAATACCGCGGCTGGTTCGCCGACCCGGATTTCGTCGTGGACGACGGCACCATGGTCGTGCTGGAGCATTTCACGGTGACGGAGCGACTGCGGTGATCGTCGCCGATTCATGCGCGATGCGGCGTGCATATGCCGGCGTGACTCGCGCGTGTGCGGTAGGGTGAACGCGTCCGACGGACCCGTATCGGATTCATGCCGGACGCATACATATGATGGGTGATGAGAGGTGCATCATGGACAGAATCGAGACCGAACGGCTGACGCTGCGACCGTGGAGGGTCGACGACGCGGCCGAGGCCGCCTCGCTGTTCCGGTACGCCTCGGACCCGGAGGTCGGGCTGCGTTGCGGATGGCCGCCGCACACCAGCGTCGAAGACAGCATGAACGACATCAGGAATATCCTCGCCGTCGAGAACAACTGGGCCATCACCATCAAGGACGACAGCGAAGCCGCGGACAACGAAACCGAAGCCGATGCGCCGGTGGGCAGCATCGTGCTCAAACCTGTCAGCCACTACACCGCCGACGTCGTCACAGGCAATCCGGAACTCGAAGCCCGCTATGGCCGGTACCTGGGCGATGAGGCGCTGGAGCTCGGCTACTGGATCGGACGCCCGTTCTGGGGCAGGGGATACATGCCCGAGGCGTTGCGCGCGGTGCTCGAATACGCGTTCGGCACGTTGCGCGTGGACGCCGTATGGGGAGGCCATTACACGCAGAACCCGCAGTCCGGCCGCGTGATGTCCAAGTGCGGACTGCACGTCGTCGGCGAATCGAAGCAGGACTACTATCCGCTCATCGACCGCCGGTACGACGGCGTCTACCGCATCATCACTGCCGACGAATGGAAAAGTGTGCGAAATAGCGCGCGAAATGCTCGATGAGCAGACGAAACCGATGCAATGTCTGTCACATCCGTATGACATTCGAATGTGTTACAATGTTAGTACATTGGCACGTTGTGATTGGGGGTGTGTGATGACGGATACCGCGACGATCAGTTTCAGAACCGATCCGCAGGTCAAGCGGCAGGCGAAGGCCCTTTATGAATCGATGGGGTTGGATCTGTCCACTGCATTGAACATGTTCCTTCGGCAATCCATCACCGATAACGGAATGCCATTCCGCGCGACAAGGGAGAATCCGGTCAACGCTGAGGCTCGTCGTCAAGCCGATGCGCGTGAAGGGGCGGCGTTCGACTCCGTGGATGCGTTGATGAAGGATCTGATGGATGCTTAGAACTGTTTTCCGCACCACGCAGTTCAAGAAGGATTTCAAGGCGGTCATCAAGAAGCACTACGACGTTGATAAGATGCGCGCCGCCGTCAAGGTTCTGATGGTAGAGGATCGCGATTTGCTCGCGACCAAGTACCGTGATCATGCGCTGGTGAACAATTGGAAAGGCTACCGGGAGATTCATATCGAAGGCGACTGGCTCCTCATCTACCGTATCGACCGTGATGAACTCCAACTGGTGCTTACCCGCACCGGCTCGCATGACCAGCTGTACTAGTGGGAATCTGCCGCGCGCCGTTTCGGCGTGACGGAACGGCACGCGGACGTTGTAGTGTGGTGGACCATGTACGACGGGAAACGGTTCGATCTGGCGATGGTGGACAATGATCCGCTGACGCTCGGGATGATGACGCTGCTGATCCGACGTGATCTTCCCGAAGCCAAGGTGATCTGGACGTGCCGTCGCGGCCGGGATGCCGTCGCCCGTTGCCTGTCCGCCGGTTCCCGGCCGGACGTGCTGCTGGTGGACATGTCGTTGGAGGGGATGGACGGTGTCGAGGTATGCCGGCGAATCCGTGAGAAGACGATCGACGTCGCGCTGATCGGCATCACGTCGTTCTCGCTGGAGCATTACGCCGCCGACGCGTTGGCCGCGGGCGCGCAATGCGTGATGGACAAGGCGCGGGTGAAGGAGATCTGCGATGCGGCGGTCGCGTTGGCCAACGGCCGTATGCCGCAGACCCGGTACGTGTCTGATCAGGCGGCCGCCCGGTCTCATGCGCCGCTCGTCGCGCGCGATGGGACCGTCGTCGATGGCGGTTCCGTCGTGGGTTCGGGTGCGGCCGTGTCCGTTGCCGTGGCGTCGTTGACGGAGCGTGAACGTGAGGTCATGCGTTTGTGCGCACAGGGCAAGAGTTCACGCGAGATCGGCGAGCTGCTGCATGTGGGGGAGTCGTCGGTGAAGACGTATGTGATGCGTGCGGCGAGGAAGCTGGGTGCGAGGAATCGGACGCAGGCGGTGGCCGAATGGCTGATGCTGCAGAATTAGTCCGCCGCGCGGGTGAGCGTGTCCGCGCCGCCGGCGTGGGGCCGGTCATGTGGTGCGTCGTGCTGTTGTCCGCCGGCTTGACGGTGTTGGAGATGGTCGAGTATCCCGCGCAGCTCGTGGCCACCACGGTGCTGACGGTCGTACACATCCTGTGCCTGCTGGTGCTGCCGTTGTATCCGTTGCCGATGAGCGTGGCGGTCGCCGTCACGTATGTGACGTGCGCCCTCCTGCCGGATACGGGCGGGGCGAGCCTGTTCTATGGCATGTGGGTCGCGTTGGCGGCGGTCGGCCGGTACGGCAAGTCACGATGGTGGTGGCTGATGCCGCCGTTGATCGCCGCGGCGCGTTGGATGGTCGCGGCACGTGCTGGAATCCCGTTCGGCGATTACGTGATATTGCTGGTGTCGTTCTTCGTCGTGTACGCGTTCGGCTGTGCGATGTCGTGGAGAGCCGTAGCCGTGCAGGCGGAACGGGACCGGTTGCGCTACGAGCGGGAGCGTGACCGTCTGGAGGCCATGCGACGCGACGCGCGGGCGGCGAGTCGGATCCACGACGCGGTGACGAACGATCTCGCGTACATGGCCATGCGATTGGACTACGAACGGTCACGTGCGACGGACGACGAGCATGCCGAGCTGTTCGACGAGCTGTACCGGCATACGATCGGCACGCTCGGCGAGGTGCGCACGGTCATCGACATGCTCGACGGGGATGACGGCGACGGGACCGGCGTCGGAGACGATGATGGTCGCGCCGGACAGTGCAACGACAGTGATGGTGCGGCGGTCACGTTCCCCGCACGTGTCCGCGACGTGCTGGACCGGAACGACCGGCTTCTGGCGCGACTCGGCTTCACCGGCGATTCGACGATGATCGACGACCTGCCGGAAGGCGAGCCGACGGATGCTGGAGGCGCCGCCCACGAGCGGGAGGTCGCTCTCATCGGTCTGCTGCGCGAGTCGTACACCAACATCGCCGTGCACGGCGACCCAGCCGGCGCATATCGGGTGGTCGTCCGCCGCAATGACGACGGTCTGTCCGCCGATCAGGTCAACGACATCGCCAGGCATCCGCCGCTGCCGGACAAGCCGCGCTCAGGAAAAGGACTGGCCCTGCATCGCGCGCGGTTCAATGCTCTCGGAGGTTCGATCGTCACTTCGGCCGAAGACGGCACGTGGATCCTGCACGCCGTCCTGCCGTCATGTCGTCCATAGTCGACGCGGCACATCTTCCGTGTCTTCGTCGGCCGTATCATGGCAACGCGTTGGGTGATAAGGATATCGGCATGATTCGCCGTGCTCCGACGGCTGATTGTGGCCGGCGTGGCGGGATGCCTGTCTTCGGGGGAGTCGAGAGTGGGGAAACGTCGGATATCGCGTTCTGAACGCGGTCGTGTGATGGCCGCGGCGGGCATGGTGATGATCGGTTCGTTGGGCATCCAGACGTCATCATCGCTGTCGGCCTCGTTGTTCGATGCCCTCGGGCCGATTCCGGTCAGTTCGATGCGCATGCTCGTCGCCGCGCTCGCCATGCTCGCGCTCATCCGGCCGAAGCTGGCCGGCCGGTCGAAAGGCGAATGGCTGGGCATCGCGGCCTACGGACTCGCGATGGCGGCGATGAACATCTGCCTGTACTCGGCCATCGACCGCATCCCGATGGGTGTGGCCGTCACCTTGGAATTCCTCGGCCCCTGCGTGGTCTCCCTCGCCGGCTCCCATCATTGGCGCGAAGGCCTGTGCGCGGTGGTTGCGCTGGTGGGCGTGGGCTTGATCTCGTTCACACCGGGCGGCTACTTCAACCCTTCCGGCTACCTGTTCGCATTGGGGTCGGCCGTCTGCTTCGGCCTATATACGCTGTTCGCCGACAAGGTCGGCAAGACGGGCACCGGATTGGACGGGCTCGCCCTGTCGGTCACGGTCGCCGCGCTCGCCACCCTGCCGATATCCGTCAGCCACGCCACGCATGCGACGCCCTCCCAATGGGGCGTCATCGTCGCGTCGGCAGTGCTGGGCGTGGCGATCCCCTACACGATGGACACGCTGTCCGGGCGCATCACATCGGCGCGCGTGGTCGGCACCTTGTTCTCCATCGACCCGGCCATGAGCGTCGTCATCGCCGCGCTGATCCTACGCCAGACCATCACGCCCACGGCCACGCTCGGCGTCATCGTCGTCTCCCTCGCCGGAGCCCTGCTCGTATGGGCGTCCGGCGGTTCAACGGAATAATGATCATCGCGCCGGTGACGTGAGTGCGGCAGAGCGTGTCACTCTCGAACAAGCGTAGGAAAGGATTGGGAACATGCTTCTGGGATTGATTGTTATTTTCCTGTTGACGGCCCGGTGGTGCTTCTCCGCGTACCGGTCCGCGAAAGACGGCCGATTGGAGCGGAACTATCAGGTCGGCATCAAGACCCGCTGGACGATCGCCTCGGATGAGACATGGGAATACGTGCACCGCAAGTACGCGTTCGTGTTCTTCGGCAGTGGCGTTCTGGTCGCTCTGATGCCGGTAGATGTGATGGTCGGCATGATTGCGACCCGAGACATCAATAACATGGACATGATTTGGTGGTGGGTACTCCTCGCCCTTGCCGTCATGCTCATCGCATGGCTCGTCATATGCGGAGTCATCGCGAATCTCGATGCCAAAAACCATTACCTGGATGGTGTATCGGCATCAGGGAAGGACCATGAGCGTTGACTTATGCACGAAGGCCGCGCTTCGGTGGTGCCATTCAAAATCGTGTTCAATAACGATGGCAGGCCTGTGCGGCGGTCGGCGAGCCATGAGCCGCCTGCCGTATCGCTTCGGCGATGTCGGCCTTAAGACGTTCCTTGGCGAGCAAACCTTGCGCACCGGCCTCGATCGCCTCGGCCCGGTAGGCGTCCACCGAATACGAGGTGACGCAGATGACGCCCACCTCGCCGGTCCGGCGCCGGATACGCCGGCACACGTCCGCGCCGGTGACGCCGCCCAACGCCATATCCAGCACAAGCACATCCGGTCTGGTACGTGTGTTGTGACAGTGCTCGATTGCCACGGCGGGCGACCCGGTGGCCCACATGATGCGGAAATCCCTTGACATGGCCGAGATCATCGCGCACATCGCGTCCAATGCGAACGGATCGTTGTCCAATACGCCGATGCGAATCGCGCCCGTCGCGCCTGTCGTACCCGGCTCGTTCCCAAGTCCCATGACGTCCACTGTACCGCCGCCAGCCTGTGGTCTTCCGTTGCGAAACGGCGGCATCGATGATGTCATGCGGTCGCTTGACGTGACGTTGCGGAGCCGATGCACAGTGGTGTGTAATGGTGATGACTGGATCACTATGGACAACGGCTCGAAGAAGAGAGGCGATCGCCATGAAGAAGCCCACAGATAACAGGTCAGCGCGGGGACGCAATGCCGGACGGCTGGTCGTCGTACTGCTGTTCGCATCCATAGCGCTGCAGGCTCTCGCATTCGCGGTATCGGAAGATGTCTTCCGCATACTCTGCCGGGCCGTCGGGGTGTCGCTGTTGGTCATAGCTCTATATCTGGCCGTGAAGAACGCCGGGATACCGGGGAGAGCGACCATGAACCGGCAAGCGAGCCCGGACGGAATGCAACCGATGACTGGGGACTCCGCGAAATCCTCAACCAATCTGTTCGCGGACTGGCTACGAGGATGGGGGCCCATCTTCCTCGGAGTGGGCGTAGGCGCATTTCTGGGTGTTGTCGCGTATGTTCAAAACTGGATCGGCCAGTGACCCTGAATGGTTTTCGACGGCTTCCCGAATCGGCGTAATCAGGAGGAAAGCTCTCGTCATTCGGTGGTGATGTGTGCGATGACTGCTGATGACGTCTGACCGGCATCGTGCGTTCCAGCGATGTGTGTACTTCTTGACTATTCCCTACTCATACACACGTGGAGGGAATGACCTTTGACTCCGGTATCACGGTGAAGTCAACCATAGTCGACATGTCATGCAATCGCTTGACGCGTTGTTGTGCGGCCACAGCAGGAGCCCTTTGATGGAGACATATTCCGAGAGATGGAGTGCTGCGAGTCGTGAAAGGACGTCATGATTGAGATTCACGGTCTGTCGAAAAGCTACGGAAGCAAACATGTATTGGACGATGTGTCGTTCCGAACCGAGCAAGGCAAGGTCACGGCGTTGATCGGGCCGAACGGCGCCGGCAAATCGACCCTGCTGCACATCCTGCTTGGATTGGAACCGGCCAGTAACGGCACGGCCACGTTCGACGGCAGACGGTACCACGAACTTGGCCCCAATCCGCTCACTGTCGTCGGCTCGTTCATCGACGGATTGGCACCGTATCCGTCGCGTACGGGTCTCAATCATCTGCGCTGGATCGCACTGGCCGCCGACATCCCGTTCTTCCGTTGCGATGAATGCCTGCGTCTTGTGGGCCTATATGAGGCGCGCAACCGCACGTATAAGACCTACTCGCTCGGCATGAAGCAACGGTTGGGCATCGCAACCGCGATACTGGCCGATGCCCCGTATCTCATTCTGGACGAGCCGTTGAACGGGCTCGACCCGGAAGGCATCAAATGGGTGCGTGACTTCATCAAGGACTATGTATCGGATCACAGGACCGTCCTGGTCTCCAGCCATTACATGGCCGAACTGGAACTGGTGGCTGACCACGTCGTGGGACTGTCGAGCGGGAGGAAAGTGCTTGACGATGGCATCGATACGCTCCTCGATGGTTACGGCAGTCTGGAGCAGGCGTACTTCAGTGTGGTGAAGGAGTGAGCAGGATGGGAACGAATGTTTCACCCCGGTATGTGTCCTGCTCGCTGGTGCGCTACTGCGCGAGCCGGCAGTTCTATTGGTCGGTGTTCGCCGTACTGGCGCTCACCGCGTTGTTCGCGGTACTGGGCGTGCAGACGATCTCCTCGACGGTGTCCATCGCTGCGGACGGCGCCATACGCTCGACGGATTCCCTGGATTCGAATCCGATGCATATCGTATCCGACGCCGTGCTTGCCTCGCCCTACCAGACCTCGATCATTCTCATTCCGATCATCGTGGCGTTGAACGTCGCGGCAGGATTCCGCTCGGGCGACGAACGGCAACTGCGACTGCTGGTCAACCGGCCTTGGTCGTTCGCAATCGGAGACGTACTCGCGACCGTGATCTACTGCGCTGGCGTCTCACTGCTGTCATCCGCACTGAACGTGGTGATACTTGTCGCGACGTTGCATCCCGCCCTGCGGCCCATGTTCCTCACCAAGACCGTGATCACGACACCGTTGCGTGTCACGGTGTTCGCCGTGGTCATGGGTCTGGTCGGCTACATCGCGGCCGTAGCCACGAAACGTGACGTGCCGGCATTGGTCGTGATCTTCCTGTTGCTCATGGTCTCGCTGTCCGGCGTACTGAAGGTGATTCATGCGGACGTGCTGCTGCCGATGATCGGCGGCAAAAGCTTCGCGTTCGGGAGAGTCGCCGATGCCGGGGACATCTCCGTGGCGGCGTCCGCGATTGTCATGGGATGCTGGCTTGTTGCGATGTTGTGCATCGCGGCAATCGCGCGCATCCGACTTCTATGCGAATCGAAGGCATAAGGGATGTTTCGTATGATCACAGCCCTGCTGTACAAGGATGCGACCGCACGCATCCTACAGGTAGCGTGCGTGTTAGCCGTATGCTGGGTGGTTCTCGTGTACACGGTCGCGGCACTGCCGATCAGTTTGGATACCTCCGGGGCCAACCCATTGGACGCCGCGAGCAGTGTGGTGCTCGCCTCGCAGGCGACGGTGATTGTCGCCGCGGTACTGGCGAATATCGAGCTCGGTTCGGAAGAATCCACGATGGCGGCGATAATCGTCGGCTCCCGGTATCGGATGGCGGTCGCCCTCGTGTCGTCAAAAACCATCATCCTCCTCGCCGCCACCCTGCTGTTGACCTTGGTGGACGCCGTCAGTGATGCACGTGTCTACGGAAGCGGCGGCGGCATCAATCTCGTCTTTCGATACACGGCGTTGGCGGCGATGAACGGACTCGCTGTGTTATCACTGACCTTGACCGCCGGAAATGTGTTGCTCGGATTAGCCGTTTATTCCCTGACACCGATACTGCTCAAACCATTCATCATCTCCGCTGCTCCTATGACACAGGATCTTTTCTACTCGACTACAATCCGCTTGATGTCGGATGGGAATGTCCAGTTGACGTCAGCTGTACCGGTACTGCTCGGTTGGCTGCTTGCTTTTCTTGGCATGGAATATGCGGCTTTGGTGTGGAGATGCGTGAGCCGCATTGACCAGGCATAACGGCTTCCAAACGTGTACAACGAGGAAGCGAGTGAGCCTTCATGGTGTTCTGACATCATGGCGTCAACCATGGTCGACGGCCGTCATGCGATTGCTTGACACGATGTCGTGCCAGTGGGAGAGTGGAAGCGATAATCGGACAGGACATCGGATTCGTTGCACTCTCGATCGCAGAAGATGGGGGTGGACGGTCCAGAAACTCCGGATACGAGGTGACGCAATGGGATCGGTATTCACCATCATCGACATGCTGCCCGCATATGGGTTGTTGTGCTATCTGCTGGTCGCTATATGCATCGTCATCGCGTTCCGGGCCATGATCAGGATAGAGGGCGAGCGTCGTCGATTGCGCGTGGCGGTGGTCGCAATGCTCGCTGGTTCGGCGTTCGTCGCGCTGCTCGCCTATGCGACGTATGCCATCGCGGCGCCGTACGCGCAGCCTGACATGGTCGACTTCTACCGCACCTACCAGCCCGTCGTCCCGCTCTTCCTTACCGGACTGTTCTGCGTGCAGACCGTGTCCGGCGTCGCCGCGGCGACCGGCTGGCGACGTGGACGGTGAGACCGGCGGCGTTCCTGATACCGGTCTCATATCGAATGATCCCATGCGATTCTCCGATGGGCGAACCGCATCCACGGCGGTAGACTCTATGCAGTCGGCATTGTGGCATCAGCAAAGGGGGAGCTCGATATGTCTTTGACCACCGCACAGCGTGAGGCGACCATCCGCGAATTCCGCGAGAACATGAATCTGCTCGGCTTGACCGTCGACGAGATCGGCGTCGACTTCGGGGTCGGCGGCCAGACCATCCGACGCATCATCGACCTCGAGTCAGGTGTGCTGGAATACCCGTGGATCGTACGCCGCTACCTGCTTGACAAGGCCGAGGCCGCCGGCATCCGCCCGGTGCCGTTCACCGCGCTGCGCGGCGACCCGCACGACTACTGGTTCCTCGACGACCGGATCATCGACGCGAACCGGCTCGACTGACACGAACAAACCGACGAGACGAGGAAACCGATGACGATCCGCATAGCGCCGATCGAACCGCGATGGTTCGAGGAGAAGGCGCAGGTGCAGTCCCGCACATGGCGGGAACTCAACCAAGGGCATATCCCGCAGGACATCGTGGACGCCATCACCCCGCAGTTCGCGCTGAAACTCACCCAAGCCCACGCCGAGGACCCCGGACAGGCCACGCTGGTGGCGCTCGCGGACGATCATGTGATCGGGTTCGCGGAACTGCTGCGCACGCCCCGGCCTCCGATCGACCGTCCGGACGCGGCGGAACTGGCTTCGCTGTACGTGCTGGAGTGCTGGCATCGACATGGTGTCGGACGCATGCTGGTCGAAGCCGGCAAACGGGCCGTCGGCAACGACCGTCTCGCGCTATGGGTGTTCAGATTCAACGACAATGCGCGCGGCTTCTACCGGCACATCGGTTTCCACGAGACCGGGCTGACCCAGACCGAGGATCTGGGCCCCGAACTCGAGATGGCCAACTACCGGTAGAAGCGGTGGATTCTCCGGCTACAACCCGACCTGCTCCCATTGCGGGGGCAACGGGATGCGCCGCGTCGGAGTGAGGCAGGCGAGCAGCAGTCCGGCGGCGGCGCACAGGACGACGAGCAGCATGACTGCGCGGAACCCGAATCCCGGCGTCTGCAGCAGCCATCCGACCAACGCGGGCGCCAACGCGCCCGGCACTCCGACTGTCGTCTCGAACACGGTGGACACTCTGCCCTGCATGTCATCCGGCGTGCGCCCGAAGATGAAGCCGAGCTCGCCCGCGTTCAACGCCGGGAACAGCACCGACGCCATGGCCATGCACGTGACGGCCGCCGCATACGAGTCGGTGAATACGAGCGGCAGCATCGCGGCGGTGAACACGGCGAACGTGAGGATGATGAGCCGGCCGGTCGGCACATGCTCGACCAGCCATCCGGCGGCGAGCGATCCGATCAGCGCGGCGACGCCGGTGGCGGTGCCGACGAGCCCGATGAGCGCCGCGTCCGTGCCGCGTTCCGCCAGCATGATCTGCACGCCGATGATGCTTCCGTAGCAGGCGACGTTCATGACCGCGCCCTGCGCGATCGCCGCGAGCACGGTCCTGCGGGTCAGTGTCCACCGCCATCCTTCGACGAACTGGGAGAGGAACGACGGCTCGCCGACGTCCGGAGAGGAAGGGGCGTCGGCCCTGTCGGTTCCGTCGCCGCTTCGTTCCGGCAACGCCAGCGAGGCGAACACGGAGGCCAGGTACAGCAGTGCGGAGGCAAGGAACGGCATCCATCCGGCGATTCGATACAGGAGCCCGCCGATCGCGCCTCCGGACAGTTCGACGCATGACTCGCGCGCCTCGCGGATGGCCTGCGCCTTCGCGAACCGGTCCATCGGCACCAGGGATTTGAGCATCGCGTCGTTCGACGGTCCGAGCAGTCCGTTCACCACCGCGAACAGGACGACCGCCACGGCGAACGTCGTCGCGCGCATAGTCCCGGTGGCGAGCATGACCGTCACCGCGGCGGACAGGGCGGTGCCGGTCAGGCCGAGCATGATCATCAGCCGTCGCCGGTCGTGACGGTCGGCGAGCGCCCCGCCGACGGACATGAGCGTCAGCCCGATCGCCGATTCGATGGTGACGAGCAGGCCGGCGACGAACGGCGAGCCGGACAGGGCGAGTCCGAGCAAGGGTATGACGAACGTGCGCAGGCTGACGGCGACCACGTCGGCGGTGTCGGCGGCGAACCAGCGGCGGTATGCGGGGAGCCGCCAGAGCGGGCGGGTGCGTTGCGACGGTCCGTTCGCGGGAGCGGTCGCGGTGGTCGTGATGGTCGCGCTGGGAGGGAGATCGGGGGATTGCGTGTGGATCGGGTTCGGGTGGTCGTCGGCGTTCATGATGGGTCTCGTTTCATGATGCGCCATGACCGGCGCGCGGGCCTTCACCCGTCACCGTCGACGATCGTCCCTCGGCATCCGCTTGCGGTGGAGAATCATGCCGGTCGACGATCGACGGACTGCGTGGGGGGATGCTGCGCACCGTTCATGGACGGCGTTCGGAAAGTTCGCATAAAGGCGCGTCACGGCCGTATGGTCGCCGGCCGTGACACCATGATGTGGAAGGCAGGTGGGGGCCCGGCTCTCAGCTGTATGCGAAGGATTCCAGAACGACGTACATGCGAGGCTCCTTTGGCTCGACTAATGTTCCGATTTTCCATCCATGATAGTCGACGGACGTGCCGCGCCCCGCCGAGGCGGGGCGGACGGATGGGTTACAGGTCCTGGATCTGCGCGCCGAACGGCCAGAGGGCGAGCTTGGCCATCTTGAACGATTGGATGCCGAACGGGATGCCGATGATGGTCACGCAGTTGGCGAGTCCGGCGACGACGTAGCCGATCGCCATCCAGAGTCCGGCGAGCACTACCCAGATGATGTTCGCGAGCGTGGAGCCGAATCCGCCGCCGTAGCGCACGGTCTTGCCGAACGGGGTGAGCGTGAGCCCGGCCATCTTGAACGCCTGGAGCCCCAGCGGGATGCCGACGATCGTGATGCACAACGCCAGACCGATCACCGCCCATCCGAACGCGATGGCGAGCCCGCCGAGCACCAGCCACAGGATATTGCCGATCAGCCTCATGTTCTCTTCACTCCTTCACGTATGGATTCCATGTGCCGCAATCATCCCATTGTCCCATCGCGCGGCGGCGCCTGCCATCGGGGGATTCCCTGATTCCTCCCTGAATGGCCTTCCGTCCGGCGCTCAGAACAGCCGGATCGGTTCGACGTGTTCGACCGGCGTGATGAGACGCCGGCCGTCGCCATCCACCGGCAACGGAGCGACCTCATGGAACCGCAGCCGGCGCGACAGCTCCGTGCCACGCTCCCGCAACGTGCCGGTCAGACGCGCGCCGTCGATCGTGCGGTCCAGCCATGCCGCGGTCATGTCGTCCGGCACGAGCAGCGGCATACGGTCGTGCACGCTCGCCGGTCCGTCCACGGCCGGGCAGGTGACGATCGTGGCGGTCAGCCGCCATGGCGAGGCGTCGGAGGCGCGCCACCACGAGTACAGTCCGGCCATCGCCAACGGCTCGTCGCCGTCCGCATGGAAGTAGAACGGGCGTTTGCCCTTCCACTCGTAGTAGCCGCTCGCGGGGATGACGCAGCGCATGGAACGCGTCGATTCGGCGAACGTGGGTTTGGCGTGGATGGATTCGACGCGCGCGTTGTATGTGGGGTAGGGGAGCGTTTTGCTCCGGCTCCACCGGGGTACGAGCGTCCAGTACGCGCCGGTCAGGTGCCGGCGTGCGTCGCGTCCCTGCGCGACGACGCCGATAGTCCGTGTGGGCGCGATGTTGTACGAGGGTCGCGGCAGCCGGTCGCGTCTGATGCCGTCCTCCCCGACGTCGAGCCACCGGGCGACCGCGTCCCAATCCAGGTCAAGCGCGAACCTTCTGCACATGCGGTTCAGTCTACGCGCGTCCGTCCGCTCGCGGGTACCATGGTGATGTCCGATGGGAGATGCGTGGGACGCGAGGAGGAAGCCATGTCCGTTGACGCGAGGAAGAACGACGGCACGATGCCGCGTCGGGAGTCCGCTGTCGCATCGTCGGACGCGCCCACCCTGTTCGACGTGGAGGACGAGAAGGATCGGACGAGCCGTCGCGGCGTCTCGGTGAAGGCGACCGTGGCACGCGCCCGCTGGCAGCGGCGCAAGAAGATCGCCACGCGCGCGACGATCCGCGAGACCGCGTTGCGCCTGTTCGACGAGTACGGCTACGACAAGGTCACCACGCAGCGCATCGCCGACGAGGCGGGCATGTCCGCGATCACCCTGTTCCGGTATTTCCCGTCCAAGGAGGATCTCGTCCTGGGGTTCCCGACGGATGGCGAGATGTTCGCCGACCTGCGTCGGGAGCTCAAGGAGCGGAAGGGCGGCTCCCCGATCGGGTTCGTCCGGCGTATGGTACCGCAGGTGCTCGGCGGACTCGAACCTTCACAGTTGGAGGAACTGGCGCGCCGGCTTCGCATCGTGCGTTCCGACGAGGGACTGCGCGTCGCGTTGTACGCGCGCATACCGCAGTGGGCGGACGCCGTCGCGGCGGTATGGGGAAGCGACGACGCCGCTGCCGACGGCGGTGCGCGCGTCGGTTTCCCCGTGCGCCTGTCCGTCTCCCTCATCATCGACTGCATCATCGAATCCCTGCTGGAATGGTCGCGGCGATGCGACGATGGCACCGGCGACGCGGATGTCGTCGACGTGCTCGTCGACGTCGTCTCCGAGGCGATGGAGACACTGTCGCACTGACCCGCCTTCGCGGTTCGCTGCCATTCGGACCGAATGGCTGTCGGCAAGCGCGCGTTTCCGTGCCGAATATTCAAATGATAGTGACTACATTATGAATTAAAACGGCGGAATACAGCCGTTTTTCCGGCTAGTTCGAAGTGTTTGCCGAAGACTGTTTTCTTTCATATGAAAGACGCATACATATGGAAGAAAACAGCCTTGCCATTCATAAGAAATAAGCTTTCATATGAATACTCGGAGTGGGGAAGATCCATGCCGACTCAAACGCATGGACGTTCGGTAGGACGCTTCGTTGCGTCCCACCGATGTGCCGGCCCCGCTTCTTCGATGCCCGGAATGAGAAAGGCGGGTCGTCTTCCGGCCGCATTCGTCATGCGATGTTCGGAAGGCGACCCGCCTTAGCGGTGCCTAGTAGTCATCTAGTCGTCCCGCCTCATCGTGAGGTCGGGATCTTGGCGACGTCACTTCGTGAACGGCTCGGACGCCTTGTCGAGCGCGGCGATCTCATCGGCCGCAAGGTCGAGGTCCACGGAGGCGAGGAGCGCGGGCAGCTGTTCGGGCGTGCGCGCCGAGGCGATCGGACCGGCGACCTGCGGACGGTGGCGCAGCCAGGCGAGCGCGACCGTGGCGATCGCCACGCCGTGCGCCTTGGCGACCTCGTCCAACGCGTCGACCAGCGCGAAGCCGTCGGCGGTGAGATAGTCGGCGACCATGCCTTGGCGTGCCTTGCCCTCCGCGTCGGCGGCGGAACGGTACTTGCCGGTGAGGAATCCGGCGGCCAGCGACAAGTATGGGAACACGGCGAGGTTCTCTTGTGCGGCGAGGGGCGCGAGCGTGCGCTCGTAGCCGCCGCGGGTGACGAGGTTGTAGTGCGGTTCCAATGCGACCGGCAGCGCGTAGCCGTGTTCGCGGGCGATGCGGAACCACTCCTCGATACGGTCCGCCGTGTAGTTGGACAGGCCGATCGCGCGGATCTTGCCCGCCTTGACGAGCTCGTCGAACGCGGCCGCCGTCTCCTCGAGCGGCGTCGCCTTGTCGTCGAAGTGCGCATAGTACAGGTCGATCGCGTCGACGCCGAGACGCAGCAGCGACTCGTCGGCCGCGGCGACCACGTTGTCGTGCGAGAGGCCCTTGTACTGCGGGTGCTCGCTCACCTTCGTGGCGACGACCACCTTGTCGCGGTTGCCGCGCACGGCGAGCCAACGGCCGAGGATGATCTCGGATTCGCCGCCCGCATTGCCCGGCGCCCACGCCGAATACACGTCGGCCGTGTCGATGAAGTCGCCTCCGGCCTCCACGTATTCGTCGAGCACCCTGCGGCTGGTCGCCTCGTCGCTCGTCCAGCCGAACGTGTTGCCGCCCAGCACGAGCGGAAACACCTCCAGGTCGCTGTTCCCCACTTTCACACGTTTGTCCGTCATGGCCCAGACCATCCTTTTTCGTGTCGTCGCCGCGGTCCCTTCGCCGCCGGCGTTCCCCATCATTATGCAGCCGGCATGACGTGGCCATGCGGCGGACGCTATAGACATAATCCATGGCCGGTTGCCCGTTCCCGGCACATGCCGTCAGATGAGGATGCCGTCGCAGTGGTCGATCTCATGCTGGATGATCTCGGCGGTGAATCCGTCGAACGTCGCGGCCGCCTCCCGCCAGCGCCGCGTCCGATACGTGACGGTGATGCGCTCGTAGCGGACCGTCGGCCTCACGCCCTTCAGGGACTGGCACCCCTCCTCGGTCTCGTATCGGCCGGACTTCTCGACGATGACCGGGTTGAGCATCGTCATGTTCCGGCCGGTCGTCTCGTCATGGAACACGATGATCCGCTTGGCGACGCCGATCATGTTCGCGGCCATGCCGACGCACGAGTCCGCGTGCGCGGCCAACGTGTCCATGAGGTCGGCCGCCACCGGCAGGTCGTTCTCCTTCGCCTCGTCGGACGGTTGCCGCAGGAACGCCTCGGAGGTCATGATCGCCCGTTCCATGATGTTTCCCTTCTTCTCGCCCGTGGTGAACGCTCCGATTGTATCGGCTTCCCGGGTACATGCCGCGTTGCGCGGCGGGAAGCGGGACGGCGTGACCGCGGCTATCATGTTCGGATAGCCCCGATGTCGTCCCGGAGATTCGAAAGGCGGGTCCCGCATGCCGGTTTCCTATGAGGAAGCGTTGTTCCACTCGTATTTCGCGTGGCTGCTGCCCGACGAGACGATCGTCCAGGGGGATACGGAGCAGTTGGACGGCCAGGAGCTCGACATGTACTTCCCCGACCGGAAGGCCGCGTTCGAAATCGGCTCCTGGGGCCTGCACAGCAGGACGCAGGACAAGGACACGCGCAAACGCCGCAAGGCGAAACGACGCGACATCCGACTGGTCACCCTGTTCACCGACCGCGACCGCGCCACCATGCCCAAAGCCGACGGTGAGCCGCTCATGGTCGCGCCCTGCCCGAACAGTCCCAGCATCATCTGGGCCGCGACCTCGATCCGATGGACGAGCGGCCGCAAGGGACGCATCACCCGCACCCGGTTCCTCCAGATCGCCGAACCGGTGTGCGAGGCGCTCGACTTCACCTACAAGCCGATTCCCGAAGACCAATGGCCCACGATGCGCGACGAGGCGGCCTGCGCCTGCGAGACGCTGAAACTCAAATCCGCCGCGGACGGCAAACCCGCCCCCGGCAAGCGGAACGCGAACCCGGCCGCCGAGCCGGCTACGGCCGCATCGTCGCAGGAGCTCGCCACGGCGGACGGGACCGTCAAGGAACTCCGCGCGCAGCCGGCCGCCGACCTGCCGACGATCGGACGGGTCTGCGAATCCCTGCACCGCGACTGGGTGCTCGTCTTCGCCACCATCGCCGGACTGCCCGACGAGGCGAGAACCGACTACGCGCGTCGGCTCGTCACCGACGTGTTCCCCACGGCGATCGGATACGCGAAATGGCCGCAACCCGTGCAAAGCCGGTTCCAGGCGCTCGGCCAGCGCGCACTGGACGCCATCGCCACGCAGCCGGGCGACACCGACGCGGAACGCACGCTCGCCGTCGTCGGCGCCCTCCAACAGGCGTACCGCCAATGCCGGGAGCACGCGAGGACCGCGTCCCTTGCGATGGGCTCCGCGGCCGCCGCGTACCGGCTCGGCTGAACCGGGGGTGGGCGGCGCATGCCATGCCGTCCGCGCCGTGATTCCCGCGCTACAGTGGAGACATGCTCGACCATCTGACGCTCAAGGTACGCGACATCGACCGCAGCATCGCCTTCTACACGCAGGCGCTCGCCCCGCTCGGCTACATCGTCAAAGCCCACCACGAACCCACGCTCGGATTCGGCGTCGACGACGGCACCCCGCATTCCGACTTCTACCTGTCGCCCGCCGACGAACCGGACACGGCGCGGCAGCCGTGCCCGGTCACCCACATCGCGTTCCTCGCCCCCGACAAGGCCGCCGTGTGCGCGTTCCACGCGCGGGCGCTCGCCGCCGGAGGCCGCGACAACGGCGCCCCCGGCCCGCGCCCCTACCATCCCGGATACTATTCCGCGTTCGTCCTCGACCCGGACGGCAACAACATCGAAGCCGTCACCGACTGGTCCGGCTGGTACAGCGAAGATCGATGACACCCGGGGACAAGCGGGACGAAACCCGCCCGACAGCAAGACGGCCACACGCAACACCACACGAAAGGCGACATCATGACGGGACTGCTCATCGGATCGCACCTGTCCACCGCGGGCGGATGGGACAAGCTCATCGAACGCTCACACGCGGAACATGGCACCACGTTCGCGTTCTTCCCACGCTCCCCATACGGCAGACGGTCGAAAGCCCTCGAGCCGGACAAGGCCGCCGCGTTCGGCGCGCGACTGGCCGCGGAACACTACGGGCCGCTCGTCGTCCACGCGCCCTACGTGTACAACCTCGCCGGCAAGGATCCGGCCAAACGGGCGTTCGCCATCGACGCGCTCGCCGAGGACATGCGCCTGCTCGCACCCATCCACGAAGCAGGCCAGGAGACCTACCTCAACATCCACCCCGGCTCCCACGTGGGACAGGGCGCGGAAACCGGATGCCGGCTGATCGCCGAAGCCCTGAACCGCGTACGCGAACAGGCGGACGGCACGGGCATCACGATCCTGTTGGAGACCATGGCCGGCAAAGGCACCGAATGCGGGCGCAGCTTCGAGGAACTCGCCTCCATCATCGACCGGCTCGACGACCCCACGCGCATAGGCGTCACATTCGACACCTGCCACGTGTTCGACGCCGGCTACGACCTCGTCGACGACTACGACGGCGTAATCCGCCGACTGGACGACGTCATCGGCCTCGACAAGGTCAAAGCCATCCACGCGAACGACTCCATATACGGCCTCGCCTCCCGCAAGGACCGGCACGCCAACATCGGCGACGGCAAGCTCGGCCTGCCGTTCTTCACGCGTCTCGTCAACGACCCGCGCATGAACACGCTGCCGATGATCCTCGAAACCAAGGAGAACACACCCGACACGCACCGCGAGGAGATCGCCCTGCTGCGCGGACTGCGGGAGAACTGACCGGCGGGGGAGCGGCGGCCGACGGCACGGCGCGACAACAGCGACGCACGCCGCCGGCCGGCCACGATATCATTCGACCGCCGCCACATCCCGCAGACCGTCGGTGAACTCCCGGGCCCAACGCTCCGCCTCGCCAAGCTCGCGGAACGAACGATGATGCACCATCGCCCCGCCCACGATCAACGCGCCCGGCGTGGTCTCCCTACGCGACGGAAGCATGCCCTCCGGCACCGTGACGGCCACATCATAATCAAGATGCGGCGTCAGCCGGGTGATCCGGACGCGCACGCCCTCCGGAACATCCGTCGCACGCGAATCATGATCGAACGTCGAATCGACAGCGATGAATCTCATATGAACACTCTCCTGGACAAACAAACAGTCGCCGGAACCCCCAGCAGACGGAACAATGACGGCGACAACCAATGCTTCGAACGGCTTCCATAGCCGTGGGAACTACTATCCAACACCCGAATGCTACACGCAAGCCCCACACGAAGTCAACCGGCGGCCATGCCACCCCGTCCACCCCGTCCGGCATGGCGGGACAATGGAACCATGAACACAACCACCACACGCACCGCACTCATCATCACATCCAACCCCGAACACCACAGCCTCACCAACGCCGCCGGCAAAGCCTTCGCCGAAGGATTCCGCGCACACGGCGGCGAAACCCACACCATCGACCTGTACGACACCGGATTCAACCCCGTCTACACCAGCGCCGACCGCGCCCACCACCTCGGCAAAGCCGACACGCCCAAAGACGTCGCAGCCATCCAGACCAGTCTCGCCCAAGCCGACGTGATCGCACTCGTCTTCCCCATCTACTGGTACACCATGCCCGCCATGGTCAAAGGCCTCTTCGACCGCGTCATCTGCCGCGGATTCGCCTACAACGCCGACGGCACGCCCGGCGCGCTCGCCGGCAAGACCGTGCGCGTCATCATGCTCACCGGCGGCCCGGAATCCTGGTACGAGTCCGACGGAATCGGCGAGGCGTTGGACAACCAGATCCGCCGCCAGACGTTCATGAAGTACTGCGGCGTGAAGGACGTCGAGATCGTCTACGTCGACAACCTCTCGATGGGCGACGACGACCCCGCCAAGCGCGAAGCCGCGGCCAAGCAACTCGACGGGATCAGGGAGCTCGGCGCCTCGCTCGCCTGAGACGCTTCCGTCGGGTATGAGCGGCGTCCCGGCATCTACGCCGATGGAGGGGAGACGCCGGGACAGCCTATGCCACGGGGATTCCGTCGATTCCGGCGAGGAAACGGTCGGCTCCCTCCCGTTCCTCCCTCCACAGGCGCAGCGTCACGCCCATCGCCTCGCATGCGGCGTCGGCGATGGACAGGCCGAGTCCCACGCCGGAGACGGCGCTGATGCGGGAGTTCACGCCGCGATGGAACGGCTGGACGAGTTCGGTCAGATCGTCGGACAGTCGCTCCCCGGTGGTGTTGCCGATCGTCAGGAGGAGCCGGTCCCCCTCGCGGTCGAGCGTCACGTCGATCGAGCCTTCGGAGTCCGTGTTGTGCATGACGGCGTTGCGGATGAGATTGTCGACGGCGAGCCGCATCAGCGTCGGGTTCGTCTTCGCCGTGATGCCGTCATGCCCGTCCATGTCGATAGTGACGGCGATGCCGCGTGCGGCGATCTCCGCGTCCATGTCCGCCAGGGCGTCCCTCACGCAGGCGGCGACGTCCGTCGACCCGTCCGCGGCGCTGCCGGCATCCGCGGCGCCGTTGCCTTCGAGCTTGCCGTATGCGCCGCTTTGGATGCGTGAGAGCGTCAGCAGCGCGTCGACCAGTTCGGCGCCGCGCCGGTTGGCGGCGAGCGCACGGCGTACGGAAGGTTCCACGTCGGCGGGGAAACGCCCTTGCGCGAGGGGCGCGTCGAGGTTCGTCTCGACGGCGGCGATGGGCGTGCGCAGCTCGTGCGACGCGTTCGACACGAACCGGCGTTCCGCTTCGGAGGCGGCCTGGATGCGGTCGAGCATCCCGTTGATGGAATCGCCGAGCCGGGCGACCTCGTCGTCGCGTGCGCTCCGTTTCGCCGCATCCCCGCGTCCCACGTCGATGCGCGTGCCGAGGTCGGAGGGGTCGAGCGCGGCGGTCTGGTCGCTGATGGATTGCAGACGTTTCGCCATGCGCGAGGTGACGATCCAGATGACGAGGATGCTGATTGCGCCGAATGCGACGAAGATGATGGCGGCGCTGATGCGCAGCCCGTTGGCGATGGTGTTCTGGTTCCATACGGAGACGCCGTAGGGCGTGCGGATGGTGAACGACCCGTCGCCACCCCAGTCGACGCGGTACGGTTCGCCGTTGATCCGTCCGCTGGCGCTTCCCTCGCCCTTCCCGTCGCTCGAGGAGCCGAGGAAGTCGGGGACGTTCCCGCCCGCGGAACGGTGCGATCGGCTCCATGCGTCGGGATCGGGGTCCGTGGACCAGCCTTGGGCCGACAGATAGTCGTCGTTGTCCGACGACGATCCGTTCGAGCCGTCCCCATTCCCGTTCCGGCCGTTTTCATAGGTGATGGTCATCGCGTAGGAGAACATGCCGTTGACGACGAACATCTGTACGATGGTGGCCGATCCGAGGGCGATGAGGAACACGAGGCCGATGGCGAGCGTGAGCTTCGCACGGAACGTCCTGGGACGGATACGGTCGAGCACCCCTCTGAAGCATGTGGCGACGCGACGCCGGACGCCGGGTCTTCCGCCGGAGCCGGCGACGGGGGTCGTCCTATCGGTTTCGTCGGTCATGCGAGCCGGTATCCTTCGCCGCGGGTGGAGACGATCAGGTCACGGCCGCCGAGTTTGCGCCGCAGCGAGTATACGGTGGTCTTGACCGCGTCGGAGGGTTCTCCCGTGCCGTCGCCGTCCCAGACGTTCCGGTAGAGTTCGTCCACGCCCACGTAGCCGCCGTCGGCGCGCATGAGCTCCAGGAGCACGCCGTACTCCTTGGGCGTGAGCCTGACGAGCGTGCGCCCGTGGTCGCGGAACACGAGCCGTCGCGTCGAATCAAGGGTCAGATCGCCGCGCGTCAGGACCGCCTGTACGGCGAGCCCTTTGCCGGTCCGACGCTGCAGGGCGCGGATGCGGGCGAGCAGCTCCGGGTAGGCGAACGGTTTGGTCAGATAGTCGTCGGCCCCCAAATCGAGCCCGCTGACCCGATCGCCGATCTCGGCGGCGGCCGTGAGCATGATCACGGCGACGGGGATGCGGTTCGCGGCGATCGTCGTCATGACCGCGTCGCCGGACAGGACCGGCAGATCCCGGTCAAGCAGCACGATGCCGACATCCGTATCGGCGAGCGCCGACAGCGCCTCCACTCCGGTCGAAGCCACATCGGTCGCATACCCTTCGTATCTCAGCGCATCATCCAACGCGGCCGCCAGCTCACGGTCGTCCTCGACGATCAGTATCCGCATCCCCGTCTCCTTCCCGTCCCAGGACGGACGTCGTACCCGTCATTATCCTCCCCGAACCAAGGTAAGACGAAAGTGAGAGCGCCGACCACCCGGACGTCACCGCGGACGGTGTTCGATGGATGGTGAAGGAGGGCCGCATCATGATACGCATAACCGCAGCTTCCACCGGCAAGCCGGGAACGGCCGTACGGCTCGCCGCGGTCATGGCGGCGACGCTGATGACGCTGCCGCTCATGTCCTGCACGGCACCATACGCGCATCCCACCACGGACGACGCCGACACGACGGATGTTTCGGCGCAAGCCGGCTCCGACGATACGACCGACACGTATCCGATCCCCACCATCACGCGCCGGTTCGTCGCATGCCTCGTCTCGAAAGGATTCGACGCGCGCGTCGTGGGGGAGCACAACGACCAGGTCGCCCTGCTGGAGATCGACGCGGCCGGCAACCCCAAACAGCCCAAGCTCATCGACGACGGTGACGGCGTCGTCACACGGGATTGGACCACCGATCCGAACCTGTACCCGAACATCACGTCGACAGGCACCATCAGCAACACCGTCACCGGCGACGATTTCCCATACATCATCGCCGACGGCGCCGCCGACCTGGCCGGCTCACCGTACGCGTCCAGACAGGGTGACTACGCGGCGTGCGAACACGCCAACCCCGACTTCACCCAAGGCGTGGCCTCCACAGGCATCGACGACTCCCACGCCAGCAGGAAGGACAAGGACGCGGCACTCGCATTCGCCCGGAAAGCCCGGGCCAAAGGCTTCACCTGGGTCGCCGACCCGACCGGCGACGAACCCCTGCGCATCATCATCCCCGACACCGTGCCCGAAACCGACGTGCGCCGCTTCTTCAAGGAATGCCCCGCCGACGGAGCACCCGTCATCTTCAGCTGGACCGGCGACTACCCATACGACACCAATGCGGTCCAACAAGGACGATGACCCCGTCCGGTCCGCCGGAACCATCAAACCCGACGGGACGATGAACACGGTAATCCGAAAGTGAGCCGACTCCACACGGACACTCCACGCGTCGCACGCTTGGATGGAGACACGGCAACCACACAGGGGAATGGGACACGCCATCCCCAAGATGACCAAGGAGGACGCCATGACCAGCATCCAACCAATCCTCGCAGCCAGCCGACACATCTTCGCACTGACCGCGGCAGCCGGATTCTGCCTCGCCGCGCTCGCCGGCTGCGCCACACCATCTGCCGCCGGCACGAATGGCGACGACGCGGATTCGGCCGGCACAACCGCACTCGAAACCGATGCCACCGCCAAACGATTCGTCGCCTGCCTCACCGGCAAAGGCTTCGACGCCCAAGTCGCCGTCGGCCCCGTCACCCCCGGCGCCGACGGCAAGGCCAAACGCCCCACCACCAAAAACATGGCCGAACTGCGCATGATCGACCAATCCGGCAACCCCATCCAAGCCAACGCCGACGGCACCAACGTCGACACCAACGACACAAGCCAGCAGCTCTACACCAACGCCATGTACACCAGTCTCGAAGACAACGCCGTCTGGGTGGCGTTCAAGGACTCCACCGCGCTCGCCGGCACACCATACGAGCCGAAACGCTCCGACTACTCCGACTGCGAGAAAAATAACCCCGATTTCAGCCAACCCGCGCAGGACCTCGCCACACCCCAGACCATCTCCGAAGACGACAAACGCGCCGCACTTCACTACGCCCGAAAAGCCCGGGCCAAAGGCTTCACCTGGGTCGCCGACCCGACCGGCGACGAACCCACCACGATTCTCATCCCCAAAACCGTCGGAGAGAACGAACTCAGACGCTTTCTCAAGGAATGCCCCGTAGGCGACGCCCACATCGCCTACGGCTTCGACGGCACACCCGAGGAATTCGGCTACGACTACACGAAGACGATGAGCGAAATCGACGGCTCCGCAACCTCATCCGTCACGGCTCAATAGACGTACAAACCCCGACCCCGGCCGAAAGAACCGGGAACACCCAACGAAAGAGGCCCGACATGACACGAACCGCAACGAGGAGGACCAGAAGGATCCGCCGCGCCATCACGGGCATCGCGGCGCTCGCCGTCGCCGTGGGGCTGGTCGTGGCGTGCGTGGTGGTCAAACCGTGGACGTTCGTCGGGCATACGACCGGCATCGGACGCGCGGCGTCGGCCGCGAAGGTCGATGTGACCACGCTGCGCACCCAGCCGGTCGTCAAGGGCGTCCTCGACGCCGAGACCCGACTGGGAGGGACCCTGCAGTACGACGCGTCATCCGACTTCCAGCCGGCCACCGGCGTCATCACCCGACTGCCCATGCCCGGCGCCGAAATCGCCACCGGGCAGCAGGTGTACGAGATGAACGGCACACCCGTGCCGCTCTTCCACGGCGAGCGGCCCTTCTGGCGTACGCTCCAGGTGGATGCGCCGGACGGCCCGGACGTGACCCAGCTCGAACAGAACCTCGCGGAACTCGGATTCTTCGCCGGAACCATCGACGGGCATTTCGACTGGCTGACCCGTGAGGCGGTCCGCCAATGGCAGCGTTCGCTCGGCCTGGCCGGCGACGCCGCCAACGGCGTGTTCGAGCCGTCCTCCGTGGTGCTGGCGCCATCGGCGCCGATCCGCGTCAAGACCGTGACCGCGAGACTCGGGGACAGGGACGCCAGCCCCGGCAGCTACACGGGTACGGCCTTGCACGTGGAGGCCACGCTGACCTCCACGCAGGCCGCCACCTTCAAGGCCGGCGACAAGGTGCAGGTCATCATGCCGGACAACACGACCATCGACACCACGCTTACGGCGGTCGACCAGGGCGGCCAGTCCACGGGCAAGGACGGGCAGGTCACCCCGCCCTCCGCGCGCGTCGACTTCCCCGACCAGACCCAGGTGGCGCGCTTCGGCACGACATCGGTGCAACTCGTCATCCCGAATACGGCGGATTCCGATCAGGCGGGCTCCGGCGAATCGCTGATCGTGCCGGTGACCGCGATCATCGCGTCCGCGGGCAACACGTACGCGGTCGAAGTGGTGCGCGGAGACACGGTCACACGCGTCCCCGTCGAAATCGGGCTGGTCGCGAACGCGCGGGTCCAGCTGACGAAGGCCGACGGGCTCGAAGCCGGCGACAAGGTGGTGGTGTCATGACGGGCAGCGGAATGGTACGGCCATCGACCATGCCGGCGCCGCTCCTCACCTTGGAGCGGGCGACGAAAAGCCATCCCGGACGGGACGGCGAACCATTGGAGATCCTGCACGAGACATCCCTCTCCATCGGCCGCGGGGAGCGCATCGCGATCGTGGGACCGTCCGGTTCGGGCAAATCGACGCTCCTGTCGCTGCTCGGCACGCTCGACATGCCCACCAGCGGCACGTTGCGCTACGACGGCGACGATGTGGCCGCGATGGGGGAACGGAGACGCAGCATGCTGCGGGCCGCGCGAATCGGCTTCGTATTCCAACAGTTCCACCTCATCCCGACGGTCTCCGCGCTGGAGAACGTGACGACGGGACTCCAATACACATCCACGCCCCGCGCAACGCGTAAGGCACTCGCGATCGAGGCCCTGGAACGCGTCGGACTGAAGGAACGCCTCCACCATCGCCCATCACAGCTCTCCGGCGGCGAACAGCAGCGCGTGGCCATCGCCCGCGCCCTCGCCAAACGGCCGGACATCATCTTCGCCGATGAACCCACCGGCGCACTCGACACCGCCACAGGACACGCGGTCATCGACCTGCTGCTCGAAGCGGCGGACGACGGGGCGAGCCTCGTGGTCGTCACGCACGATCCCGACATCGCGGCCCGTTTCCCGCGCCGCCTCCACATCCAGGACGGCAACGTGCGGGACGACACCCTGCGAGACGCCGCCGCGACGGAACCGATGGAAGGGGAACGACCATGAACGACGACACACAACCGACGCGGCCGATCGGCACGCGCATCATGGACCTCCTGCACACGGCATGGATCGGCGCGACCGGACGGACGTCACGTACGACGCTCGCCTCACTGGGCATCGCGCTCGGCGTCGCCGCATACGTGGCGCTGTCCGGCATCGCCGCATCGAACCAGGCGGCGCTGCTCGCACGACTCGACGCGCTCGGGGCGAACCTGCAGGTGGTCACGCCGGGACAGGACGCCGCACGACAGCCGATCCCATTGCCTCAGTACGCGCCGAAGACCATCGCCCGCCAACCACAGGTCGAACGGGTCGGCGTCTTCGACACCCCACCGGAGAACACGCGGATCTTCAAGAACGAATTCGTCCCCAAATCCAACGGCAACGCGCTGGCGTTGTCCGTCATGAGACCAGGCGCGCTCGACGCCCTCGGCGCCTCCCTCGCACAAGGCCACGGCATCGACGCGGACAACGTGAACCTGCCCGTCACGATCCTCGGCTCCGAAGCCGCCTACCGCCTCGGCGTGACCACGACCGGAGACCGCATCCTCATCGACGACGCATGGTACGGCGTCATCGGCATCCTCGACCCGATGCCGCAAGCGCAACACTTCGACTCATCCGTGATCATCGGATCGAAATACGCGAAAACCCACTACCCGGACCAAACGCAAACCATCGGCCGAATCAGCGCCATCTACGTACGCACGAAACCCGGCGACGCGGAGACGCTGCGCCGCATGATCGCCCACGCGGCGAACTTCACCGGAACTGGGGTAACCGTCAACGCGGCCGCCGACCTATCCGAAGCCCGCAACGCCACCGACGACTCACTGACCGCACTGGGACTCATGATCGGCGCGATCGCACTCGCCATGGGAGGCATGAGCATCGCCAACATGATGATCGTCACCGTGATGGAACGCCGCGGCGAAATCGGACTGCGCCGCGCACTCGGCGCGACCCCCGGCGCCATCCGCATGCAATTCCTCGCCGAAGCGGCACTGCTCTCCACACTCGGCGGATTCGCCGGCGTCCTGCTCGGCGCAGGAACGGCGATAGGCGTCGCACTATCCACACGACAACCAATCGCACTGGACTGGACATCCCTGCCGACGGCATGGTGCGCCGCCATCCTCGTCGGCGCGCTCGCCGGCATCCATCCGGCCTCCCGCGCGGCGCGTTTCACCCCTACGGCGGCGTTGCGCGGCGACTGACGGCGACGGCATCACGGAGCCGCGGCGGCGCGGCGGTACGCCGGTGCGGGGGAGCCGGAATGCGTCCCCCATGCCCGGAATGTAGGACGCGCACGTCGGTTGCGGACATGGTTGGCCTATGGTGGCGCATGGTCAGACTTCAGACATTCAAGGGAGGACCATGTCGGTACTGGACGAATTGGTGGCGGGCGCGCTGGAGGACCAGCAGGCCCGTGAGCGCACCGTGTCGTTGGAGGACGTGAGGAAGGCCGCGCTGGCGGCCCCGGCCCCGATCGACGCGAAACGATGGCTCAAGCGCGCCGACGGCATCCCCGTGATCGCCGAGATTAAGCGCGCCTCCCCGTCCAAGGGCCACCTGAGCGACATCCCCGACCCGGCCGCGCTGGCACGCGAATACGAGCGGGGCGGCGCGAGCGCCATCTCCGTGCTCACCGAGGGCCGTCGCTTCCTCGGATCCCTCGACGATCTCGACAAGGTGCGCGCCGCCGTGCACATCCCGGTGCTGCGCAAGGACTTCATCGTCACCGACTACCAGATCCTCGAGGCGCGCGCGCACGGCGCCGACCTGGTGCTGCTCATCGTCGCCGCGTTGGACGACGCGAAGCTGAGGCACCTGCTCGACCTGGCGCACGAGCTGGGCATGACCGTGCTCGTCGAGACGCACACGCGCGAGGAGATCGAGCGCGCCATCGCCGCCGGCGCGAAGGT
Organism: Bifidobacterium sp. LH_424; assembly: GCF_056356895.1. Lineage (NCBI taxonomy): Bacteria > Bacillati > Actinomycetota > Actinomycetes > Bifidobacteriales > Bifidobacteriaceae > Bifidobacterium > Bifidobacterium sp. LH_424. The sequence goes on along the minus strand of NZ_JBKEVC010000001.1, from coordinate 630,826 downwards.
CATCGGCATCAACGCGCGCAACCTGAAGAACCTCAGGGTCGACGTCAACAAGTACGCCGAACTGGCCGACGACCTGCCCCACGACGTGATCCGAGTCGCCGAATCCGGCGTGTTCGGCGCGGTCGAGGTCGAGGACTATGGCCGGGCCGGCGCCGACGCGGTGCTGGTCGGCGAGGGCGTCGCCACGGCGGACGACCATGAACTTGCGGTTGAACGACTAGTGAAGGCAGGAGCAAGAGTGAAAGCATCAGAAACCACCCCGTTGAGCGAACACCACGGCCCGTACTGGGGCCAGTTCGGCGGCCGATACGTGCCCGAGGCGCTCATCACCGCGCTCGACGAGCTGGAGCGCGTCTACGACGAGGCCAAGAAGGACCCCGAATTCCACAAGGAGTTCATGACGCTGCAGCAGCGCTATGTGGGCCGTCCCTCGCCGCTGACCGAAGCGCCGCGCTTCGCGGAGCTCATCCGCGAGAAGACCGGACTCGACGCCCGCGTCTTCCTCAAGCGCGAGGACCTCAACCACACCGGCGCGCACAAGATCAACAACGCGCTCGGCCAGGCGCTGCTCGTCAAGCGCATGGGCAAGACCCGCGTGATCGCGGAGACCGGCGCCGGCCAGCACGGCGTCGCCACCGCCACCGTGTGCGCGATGCTCGGTCTCAAGTGCCGCATCTACATGGGTCAGATCGACGCCCGCCGCCAGGCCCTCAACGTGGCGCGCATGCGCATGCTCGGCGCCGAGGTCGTCGAGGTCACGCTCGGCGACAAGATCCTCAAGGACGCCATCAACGAGGCGTTGCGCGACTGGGTCACCAACGTCAAGGACACGCACTACCTGCTCGGCACGGTCGCGGGCCCGCATCCGTTCCCCGAGATGGTGCGCGACTTCCAGAAGATCATCGGCGAGGAGGCCAAGCAGCAGCTCAAGGACTGGTACGGCATCGACCATCCGGACGCGGTGTGCGCGTGCGTGGGTGGCGGCTCCAATGCCATCGGCGTGATGAACGCGTTCCTCGACGACGAACGCGTCAACCTGTACGGCTACGAGGCCGGCGGCAACGGCCCCGAATCCGGCAGGCACGCCATCCGCTTCGCCCCTGGCACCGGCCAGCTCGGCATGTTCCAGGGTGCCAAGAGCTACCTGCTGGAGACCGACGAGGGCCAGACGCTCGACACGTACTCCATCTCCGCCGGCCTCGACTATGCGTCCGTCGGCCCCGAGCACGCATGGCTCAAGGACATCGGCCGCGTCAACTACTCGTGGGCCACCGACGAGGAGGCGATGAACGCGTTCCGCGACCTGAGCCAGACCGAAGGCATCATTCCCGCCATCGAAAGCTCGCACGCGGTCGCCGGCTCCTTCAAGGCCGCCGCCGACCTCAAGGCGAAGGGCTACGACAAGGCCGTGATGATCATCAACATCTCCGGCCGAGGCGACAAGGACATGGCCACCGCCGGCAAGTGGTTCGGCTACCTGACCGACGACCAGGCCGCCGCGCTCGAAGTGACCGGCGCGCACGGGAACACGGTCGCCTGAACGGCGACGGATGCACAGCATCAGGAGGAGATTTTCGATATGACAAACGCAGCAACCACGCCCTCCGGCCAGCCGCTGGGCATCAGCCACCGGCCCAGCCCCACCGAGGCCATGTTCGCGAAGTTCAAGGCCGAGGACAAGCCGGCCTTCATCGGCTACCTGCCGTACGGCTTCCCGGACCCCGAGGTCTCGCTCGACGCCTTCCGCACGATGGTCGAGCACGGCGTCGACGCGGTCGAGATCGGCCTGCCGTACTCCGACCCGGTCATGGACGGCCCGGTCATCCAGGCCGCGTCCTCCATCGCCCTGAACAACGGCGAGACCATCCGACGCGTCTTCGAGGCCGTGGAGACCGTGGCCAACGCCGGCGGCGTGCCGCTCATCATGAGCTACTGGAACCTCATCTACCACTACGGCATCGAGAAGTTCGCCCGCGACTTCGAGAACGCGGGCGGCGCCGGCCTCATCACCCCGGACCTCATCCCGGACGAGGCGGGGGAGTGGATTGAGGCGTCCGACCGTCACGGGCTCGACCGTATCTTCCTCGTGTCGCCCGACTCCGCCGACGAGCGTCTCGAAGTCGTCGCGAGGAACGCGCGTGGCTTCGTCTACGCGGCCGCCCGCATGGGCGTCACCGGCGAACGCGCGAGCATCGACGCGTCCCCCGAGACGCTCGTCGCGCGCACCCGCAAGGCGGGCGCGAAGAACGTGTGCGTCGGCATCGGCGTGTCCACCGCCGAACAGGGCGCGAAGGTCGGCTCCTACGCGGACGGCGTGATCGTCGGCTCGGCACTTGTGCACACGCTGCTCGCCGACGACAACCGTTCGCCGCGCGACACCGCCGAAGGCCTGAAGCTGCTCGCCGCTAAGAGCGAGGAGCTCGCCGCGGGCATCCACGGGGCGCGCGCCTGACGTCCGCCGTTCCGCACGGGCGCGTCGGATCCACGGCGCGCCCGTCGTAGGATGAGAGCGATGAAACCCATGAATCTCGCATACATTCCCTCACCGACGTTCTCGAAGTTCCAGATCGGACCGGTGACCATCCGCATGTACGCGGTATGCATCCTCATCGGCGTGTGCTTCGCCGTGTGGATCCTCACCCGCCGTTGGAAGCGCGTGGGCGGCACCTTCGACCAAGTGCTCGACACCACGCTCGTCGCCGTGCCCTCGGGGCTCGTCGGCGCGCGCCTGTACCACTGCATCACCACGCCGTCCGCGTACTTCCCGCCCACCGGCAGCCTCGTCAATATCCTCAAGGTGTGGGAGGGCGGCATGGCCATCTTCGGCGGCATCGGCGTGGGCGCGCTGGCCGCGTTCCTCTGGTGCCGCCACAAGCGCTACCCGTTCGCCCTGCTCGCCGACTGCCTCGCCCCGGGACTCCTCGTGGCGCAGGCCATCGGACGCCTCGGCAACTGGTTCAACCAGGAGCTGTTCGGCTGGCCCACCACCCTGCCGTGGGGACTGAAGCTCAACGATTCGGCGGACGCGATCGGCAGCACCGAAGTGTGCTACCAGGGGACCGCATGCCCTTCCGGCACGCTGTTCCACCCCACGTTCCTGTACGAGATGATCTGGAACCTCATCGGGGCCGCGCTCATCGTATGGATCGGACGCAGGTTCGCCGACCGGCTCAAGGCCGGCCAGCAGTTTGCCATGTACATGATCTGGTACGGCCTCGGCCGCACATGGATCGAGAACGTGCGCATCAACTACTCCACCGTGATCCTGGGCCTCAGGACCAACGTGTGGACCGCCATCCTCGTCTTCCTCGCCGGATGCGTCCTGTTCGCCGCGCTGCACCGCGTCGGACGGGAGACGTCGACGCTCGCCGCCCGTCTCACCGCGGTCACCGCGGACGAGCTCGAACGGCAGCGCCAGGCCGAGGAGCGTTCCGAAGACGAACACGCGAGGAACGACGACTGAACATCCGCCCCGTCCGGCGGCGCAACGCTCCCGGACGCCGGCCATAGTCCCATTTGATGGATAAGGTATGGAACCATGAAGAAGATTGAAATCGCCCCCAGCATCCTGTCCGCCGACTTCTGCAACCTTGAGCGCGACCTCAAGGCGATCGCCAACGCGGACCTCGTCCACGTCGATGTGATGGACCATCACTTCGTCCCGAACCTGACGCTCGGAGAGCCGATCGTCAAGCGCATCTGCGAGGTCACCGACCTGCCGGTCGACGTGCACCTCATGATCGAGGACCCGGACCGCTGGGCCCCCGAATACGCGCGTCTCGGCGCCTCCTCCGTGTCCTTCCACATGGGCGCCACCCACGCCCCGGTCCGTCTCGCCCGCCAGCTGCGCGACATGGGCTGCAAGGCCTGCTTCGCCGTGCGCCCCGCCGAGCCGGTCGAGCCGATCTTCGACATCCTCGACGAGTTCGACATGATCCTCATCATGACCGTCGAGCCCGGCTTCGGCGGCCAGAAGTTCCTCGACAACCAGATGGCCAAGGTCCGTCGCCTGCGTGACGAGATCACCCGCCGCGGCCTCGACACCAAGATCCAGGTGGACGGCGGCGTCAGCCCGAAGACCGCGCACATCGTGGCCGAGGCCGGAGCCGACGTGCTCGTGGCCGGCTCCGCCGTGTACGGCGCCGACGACCGCGCGGCCGCCATCGACTCCATCCGCGAGAAGGCCGCCGCCGCGTACCGCGACTGAGCGTCGACACGCACGGTTTCCCCGCGGGATTCCATATTCCGAAACCAAGAAGAAAGCATCACAGACACATGAAGACGTTCGAATCGCTGTTCGCCGAACTGAGCGAGAAGGCCAAGACCCGTCCGGAAGGCTCCCTGACCGTCGATGAGCTCGACAAGGGCACCCACTTCATCGGCAAGAAGATCGTCGAGGAGGCCTCCGAGACCTGGATCGCCGCCGAATACGAGGGCGCGGACCGCACCGCCGAGGAGATGAGCCAGCTGCTTTATCACGTGCAGGTCATGATGATTAAGCACGGTCTGAGCCTCGAGGACGTCTACAAGCACCTGTGACTGTTTCCGCGGCGCGGGCGATATAGCCCGCGCCGCATCCATGACTAAGGGGAAAACCATGCTGAGAATCGCCGTGCCCAACAAGGGCATGCTGTCCGAACCCGCCTGGAACATGCTGGCGGAGGCGGGCTACCGTCTGCGCACCAACTCGCGTCAGCTTGTCGTCGAGGATCCGGACAACGACATCGAACTGTTCTACCTGCGCCCGCTTGACATCGCCGTGTACGTGGGCCGCGGCACCATCGACTGCGGCATCACCGGCCAGGACCTGCTCAAGAACTCCGGCACCGCCGCGCTCGAGCACATGCCGCTCGGCTTCGGAGCCTCCACGTTCCGCTTCGCCGCGCCGAACGGATCCTCCTTCTCCAAGCTGGAGGACATCGACGGCAAGCGCGTCGCCACCTCCTTCGACAAGCTCGTGCACGACTACCTCGTCGACCACGGCATCAACGCGGAGACCATCCATCTGGACGGCGCCGTCGAATCGTCCGTGCAGCTGGGCGTCGCCGACCTCATCGCCGACGTCGTGTCCACCGGCACCACGCTGAGGAACGCCGGCCTGCGCATCTTCGCCGACCCGATCATGCACTCCGAGGCGTGCCTCATCCGCTCGCCGCGACTGGACGAGAAGGACGAGCGCCTGACCATCCTGAGCCGTCGTCTCGAAGGCGTGATCACCGCGCAGCGCTACGTGCTCATGGACTACGACATCCCCGTGTCCAAGGTCGCCGCCGCCATCGACGTGACCCCCGGCTTCGAAAGCCCCACCATCTCGCCACTGCACGATAAGCAGTGGAACGCGGTGCGCGTCATGGTGCCCAAGGCGAAGGTCAACCAGCTCATGGACAAGCTGTACGACGTGGGCGCGCGCGGCATCATCGTGACCGCGCTGACCGCGTCGCGCATCTGACCCACGCGGGCGACGACGCCATAATCCCCATACGACCAGAGGCAAACGAAACACCGACAGCATGACCGAACGCAACACCAAGTCGACCTACAGCCCGGAACCGCGCGACATCTATCTCACGATTCCGAACCTGCTCAGCCTGTTCAGGATCATCTCGATTCCGTTCATCGCATGGCTGATGTCGAACCACGAAATGGTGAACGCCCTGATCGTGCTGGCGGTCTCCTCACTCTCCGACGGATTGGACGGCATCCTCGCCCGCAGACTCAATCAGGTGAGCAAGATCGGCCAGATTCTCGACCCTCTGGCCGACCGCTTGCTCATTCTCTGCTCGATCATCGCGCTCGGCGTCGCCGGCATCATCCCATGGTGGATGCTCATCGTCATCGGCATACGCGATTTGTTCATGGCCATCCAGGTGCTGTGGCTCGCGCAATACGGCTATGGCCCGCTGCCCGTGCACTTCGTTGGCAAGACCGGCACCGCATTGCTCATGATGGCGATTGTCTCGCTCACCATCGCCGACCTCGGCACCGGGTCGCTGTTCCGTCTGCTGCATCTGGCGGCGCTGGCCACCGGCATCTGGGGCGTCGCCATGTACTGGCTCGCCGGGTACATCTACTTCCGCCAGGGAGTCACCGTGCTGCGCCAGGAGCTGCCGCAACGGCATGAGCAGCGAGAGCGCGAACGGCGTGAGAAGGCCCGCGCATGAGCGTGGACGAGCCGGTGCCGGCATCATATCCAGCGGGGAGAGGAACGGACGGAGCGCCGACAAGGCGTCGTCGTTCGGCGTTCTCCCACGCGTACGGGGGACTCCTATCCCATCATGCCGCCCAGGCAACGGCTCCGCTGAGCGAGCGGGAACGCCGCCGACGCATCCGCCAGGACGATTCGTTGAGACTCATCGACGATCTGACCAACCGTCCGCTCGACCCGATCTATCTCGATTCGAACCTCGCCACCCACCGCGAATCGCCGATGATGATGTGGGTGACGCGCGTGGTCTGCTTCATCGTCTGCATCGGCGTCGGATTCCTCGGCAGCCTGTTCGTGCAGCAGCTCCATTCCGATCCGCGCAAGGCGGTGAGGGCGTCGCTCGCCGCCGAACTCGAATCCTCGCAGAAGAACGTCGGCAAGCTCACCGGCGAGGTGAACACGCTGCGCGGCCAGATCGAACGGCAATCGAAACGTCTCGACGTCGCCGGCTCCACGCAGACCGTGCTGGACGACGAGATGGCCAGCGGCCAGGTGAGGGTGACCGGCGAGGGCGTCACGCTCACTGTATCCAACCCGATCGCCGCCTCCAATGGCTCTACGAACGGCGCCACGCCGCGTGAATCCTCCGGCGGTCATCTGCGCGTCGTCACCGACGCCGACCTGCAGCAGCTCGTCTCCCTGCTCTGGCAGTCCGGTGCCGAGGCGATCGCGGTGAACGGGCATCGGCTCGGCATCCAGACCTCGATCCGCACCGCCGGCGGCACGATCCTCATCGGATTGGACGCGGTCGACAGCCCGTACCGCATCGAGGCCATCGGGGACAGGACCGCGCTGTCCCAGGTCGCCGATCCCGACAGGCTTGGGACCCTGTATGACGCCTACAAGGACGCCGGCATCACCCTGCAGATGAAACAGTCGAAGTCGATTACACTGGAAGCGGCCGTAGTCGGAGACATCAGCTACGCGAGGAAGGCGAAGTAATGGCAGCAGTGCTCGGACTGATCATCGGCGTGGTGATCGGCGTGTTCGTCCAACCGGACATTCCCGTATGGATACAGCCGTATCTGCCGATCATGGTGGTGGCGGCGCTCGACGCGCTGCTCGGCGCCGCGCGCGCCTATTTCGAGCGCCGCTTCTCCGATCGCGTGTTCATCATTTCGTTCTTCGCGAACGTCATCACCGCCACGCTGCTCGTCCTGCTCGGCAACCAGCTCGGCGTCGGCTCGCAGCTGCAGACCGCCGTCATCGTCGTGCTCGGCATCCGCATCTTCTCCAACGTGTCCGCCATCCGACGGTTCATTTTCCGAGGCTGACATGGCGAGACGAAGCAGGAAACCCGCACGGAACGGCGGGAACATCATCGGCGAGATGAAGGCGCGCGACGCCGCCGAGAAACGCAACGATTCGTTGGAGACCGGATCGTTCCCCCAGGTCGGCAAACGTCGGGACGGCAAACGTGAGCTCGGCGGGGCCGGACTGAAGACTAAGCTCGCCTCGACGCTGCTCGTCGTGCTCATGTGCGCCCTCCTCGGCTTCGGCTACATGACGCAAATCAACAACACGCAGTCCACCTACGAGACGATGAGCGAGGACGAGCTCGTACGCCTCATCAACGAGACCAGCACGCAGGCCACGAACCTCGAACAGCGCAAGAACGAACTCACCAGCCAGCTCACCAGCCTCAAGGCCGCCGCCGACCAACGCGACCAGGCCGAGAAGATCGCCAAGCAGAACGAAGAGACCAGCGGCATCATCTCCGGTAGGCTGCCCGCGCAGGGGCAGGGCGTGATCATCCGCATCACCAAGGGCACGAAGCAGAGCATCGACGCGGCCACGCTGTTCACCCTCATCGAGGAGCTGCGCAACGCCGGCGCCGAAGTCATCTCCATCGGAGACGTGCGCGTCGTCACCTCCACCTCGATCGTCAAAGGCGACGACGGCAAGCTGCAGTGCGACGGCGTCACGCTCGACACGCCGTATGTGGTGCGTGCCATCGGCAATCCGGGGGACCTGCAGAACGCGGTGAACATCGCGGGCGGCATCGGCTCCAGACTCAAGGTCATGTACGGTTCACGCGTCACCGTCGAACAATCCGACGACGTCGTCATCAACGCCGTGCGCGGCGAAAAGCAATATAAGTACGCAAGGACGGTAGAATAGGAAACCATGACAGAACCAATTCCCAGCGCAGGCGAGACGACCATCATCGGTCTGCCCGCAATCACCATTCCCGTAACCGCGACCGGCGACCGTCCGCTCACCACGGAGGATCTCGACACCATCGCCCGACTGTCGGAGGGCACGGCGCTGCTGATCTCCACGCGAGGCGCGGTGTCCGGCTCCCGTTACCTGCTCGATGAGGACGAGGTGACGGTGGGGCGCGACCCGCGTGCCGACATCCTGCTCGACGACTCCACGGTCTCGCGTTCACACGCCGTGTTCCGTCGCACCGGGGGAGTGTTCACCGTCGTGGACGCCGGTTCCCTGAACGGCACGTACGTGAACCGCCAGCGTGTCGACCAGGCCACGTTGAAGAACGGCGACGAGATTATGATCGGCAAGTTCCGTCTCGTCTTCTTCACGAAGTCGGCCGTCATCTCCTGACGATGGTCCACAGGGCGTAGCCGGGCACGGAAACAAGCGAGGGGAGTGACGATGGACGAGGATGATCGTCGGCTTCATCTGCACGTGCGACTCGAGGATCGTACCGATCTCAATGAGGACGCCGTGCAGGGGGAACTGTTCGCCACTCCCGACGACGAGGACATCATGCGCGGCTACCGTGGCTCCATCGCATCCAAGATCGCCGGCATCACCTACCGTCAGCTCGATTATTGGGCGCGCAAGCAGATTCTGGAACCGTCGATTACGCCATCGCACGGTTCTGGATCACGCCGTCTCTACTCGTTCAAGGACGTCGTCATCCTCGCCGTGTCCAAGCGTCTGCTCGACGCCGGCGTGAACCTGCAGAACGTGACCACGGCGATCAGCTTCCTCACGCAGCGTTCCGTCGGCCAGCTCGAGCACATCACCATCATGTGCGACGGTCAGCACGTGCACGAATGCACCACCAGCGAGCAGATGCTCGACCTGCTGCAAAGCGGCAAGGCGGTGTTCGCGGTATCGGTCGGATCGCTGTGGCACCAGATCAGAGTGGCGTTGGAAGGGGAGGACTACGTCGATCTGACGAAATCCCCGGCGAAACGCTCCACCGGCCGGCCCATCGACGATCTGACCGCCGCTCGCATGCGCAGGAAGCTTCAGGAGCGACGGCTCCAGCGAGAGCAGGAATCCGCGCGACGCTGAAGCCGTCGTATACGTAGTGGAGAATCAATCTGGCATGACTACGTTATGTCAGATTCGTTGTATTTCGGAGCCTATACCCGGTATTACGTTTCAAGGGGGCCTCATGGTGGACATCCTTCCAGCGGCGCTGTGGTGCGTCGATGTGGTGCTTTCGTTCAACATCATCGTGATTTGTCTGCGTCGCGGCGGGCTGCTGCAACGGTATGCGGGCGGCGTGGACCGTGTGAGTTGGCCGGTGACGATTGCGCACGTGGCATCGGCGCTGTTGGGGTTGACGCCGTATCTGGCGTTCACCTGGTTCGCTGATGGCGGGTTCGATCCGGACGTGCGTGATTTCTACGTCAAGTACGGTTGGCCGTCCGCAGCCGTGGTGATTCTGCTGATTCTCGTGCAGCTCGTATGCCTGTACCTGCAGGCGAGACGCGCGATGATGAGCGAGATGGATGCGCGGCTGCACCGCGCGAAGCGGAAGTGATCGGGGAGCGTCCGACGGGGGCGACAATTGGGGATTGCGGCATGAATGTCGGATGATGAGGCATGCCGGGTTACACGCGTACATTGTTAATCTGACATAACGTACATTATCGGATAATTGAGAATAGATATATTGCGGTGCCTTCGCAGGCACACGCCCGCCCGTATATACCCACGGATACGCCACGCATGCCGCCTGTCGCACCCGTGGTCCCCGTTTCGCCTTTGTCGTTTCCCTATTCGTATCGTACCGATTGTGATTTACGGCGCTATATGAAACGACGCGCGTGAATATTCAGTCGACTGTATATTCGGTTGAATATTCACGCGCGCCGTCCAAATAATGAACTTACTTCGCGAAGTACTCGTTCACTGCGTCTCGCAATTCGGACACGTGGTCGATGATGCGGTAGCATCCATGTTCGGCCAGCTCGCCGGGTTCGGCGTAGCCCCAGCCGCAGCCCAGGCAATCGAGCCCGCACGCCTTGGCGCCGTCCGCATCGGTCCAACGATCGCCGACCATCAGCGCACGGTCGCCCGCGGCGGCATCGAAACCGATGTTCTCGAAGCAGTACCGGATGACCTGGTCCTTGTTGATGCGCGAGCTGTCCTTGCTGGCGCCGTAGATGCCGGACACCAGCGGCGTGACGCCGAAGCGTTCGCAGATCGGCTTGGCCTGGTACTCGGGCTTGCAGGTGGCGACAGCGAGATAGTACCCGTCCTCGTCGCGCAGCTTGATGAGCTGCTCGGCGATGCCGTCGAACAGCTTGTTGACGTAGCATCCGGAGACTTTCTCCCCCGGGTTGTTCGAATCGTCGAACACCTGCTTGTTGCCGTAGTAGTCGCGGTAGGTCTCCACGGCGAAGTCGAGCCTGTCGTCGGGCACGTGGTTGAGCGTGAGCGACGTGCTGATGGCCGGACCGACGAAGCGATGCAGCGTCTCGTCGTCGGGCACCGCCATGCCCAGCGCCTTGAACGTCTCCGTGACGGCGGCGAGGATGCCGGGTGCGGAATCGGTAAGCGTGCCGTCCAGATCGAGCAGGACCACGTTCTTCGGATGTTCGGCCATTGGTGTCACTCCCCTTGTTGCTGTATCGGGTTTCTACGCATTATGCCCGGTCGAGTTGACCGGGCATGAAGTTCAGGTGTCGTTCACCTGCATCACTCGTAGTCGGGAATCCAACCTTCGCGATGCATCTTGAGACGCTTTTCCAGAAGCTCCTTGAGCTCCTCCTCGCTGCGGCGTTCGAGCAACATGTCCCAGTGGGTGCGGGTGGGCTTGGCGATTTCGTTGGCGGAGGCGTCCTCGCCTTCACGGTGGGCGGTGGAACCGCAGCGGCACTCCCACTCGTCGGGAATCTCCGCGCCTTCCGCGAACGGCAGGATCGTGCGATGCCCGTTCGGGCAGACGTAGGCGACTTCCTCACGTGCGGCGAAATCGACGTTGCTGTCGGATTCCAGCGATTTCGCACCGATGCTCATACCACGCAGACTGCGTTCGGCCATAGTACGGGTTCCTCCTTGTTTTTCGACATATCCACATTACGCAACAGTTCGGACGTGGCGGTTATTCCATGCCCATCGCGACACCGCGTACATCGCGGGCCGGGCGCATGGCACCGGTCGTACCCGTCAGTCGACGCCCGAGTACGCGACGACGCCGCGGTTGACCATATCCGCCGCGAGACGCGCCCGATGCGCGAGATCGGCGTGCCCCGTACCGATGTACGGTTCGGCGGACGCGATCTGGTGCAGGATGTCCACCAGACGTTTCGCGTTGCGCACGAAATCGCCGCCGGTGAGTTCGGTGCCGTGCAGCACGTCGGCGAGGTCACGGCCGTCCGCCCACTCATACATGACGTCCAGGATTCCGGCGTCGACATCGGGCAGCGGGTCAAGTCCATGATCCTCGCACGACATGTCGATCTGGTCGCGCAACGCCTTGAGCTCGCCCGCCGCGACGGCGATCGGACCATGGATGGAACCGGGATAGTACCGTGGTTCTCCCCCGCCGCCGCGTCTGGCCTCGTAGACCAGCGAGGAGAGGACCGCGGCGAGTCCCGCGGGTGGCAGCAGGTCCAGCGCGCCGGTGAGGATCGCCTGGGCGAGCACCACGTCGAGTTCGCTGTACAGGTGACGCAGCAGCTGGCCGCTTTCGGTAAGTCTCAAATCGCGACCATGCGTCGAACCGGCATCGACCTCCTCGAGATAGCCGAGCCCGGTGAGGATGTCGCAGATGCGGTCGAACTGGCGTGCGACCGAACCGGTGCGTGAGTCGTACCGTTCCCTGACGCGTTTCAGCTCGCGCATCTCGCGCATCCAACGATGCCCCCATTTGAGATGCTGCTGCAGATCGGGGCACTCCCGGCACGGGTGATGCTGATCGGCCCTGCGCAGTTCGCCGATGCGGCGGTCGAGATCACGGAACGCCTCGGACCGCTCCTCATCGGAGCGGAACACGGTCCGCTTCAGCCGGTTGCGTTCGGTCTTCTCCAAATCGCTCAGTCGCATGCGCAGATCCATGAATCCGCGGAAGTCCCCATGGTCGCAGGCGAACGCCTTCTCATACCCTTCGATGGCGTGTTCGAGCGTGTCCATCTGCGATTCCAGCTGCCACGCGGAGGCGTTCGCCTCCCACTGCGCGAACGAATGGTCAAGCGTCACGCGCGAGGTCTCGTAGTCGCTGGAGTTCAGAAGATTCACCGCCATGTTGAACGTGGCCTTGAAGCTGGAGTGCAGCGGATAGACGCGCTTGCTGGACAGCGCGGCCGCCGTGGCCGGCACGAACCCGTGATGGTCGACGACGATGGCATGGCCGATGGTGTCGATGCCGCGTCGTCCCGCACGGCCGGTCAACTGGGTGAACTCCCCCGGCGTCAGCGCGACGTGGCCGGTGCCGTTGAACTTCTCCAGCTTCTCCACGACGACGCAGCGGGCCGGCATGTTGATGCCCAGAGCCAGCGTCTCCGTGGCGAACACCATCTTGACGAGCCCCTCCTCGAAGAGCCGTTCGACGATTTGGCGGAACAGGGCGATCATGCCCGCATGATGCGAGGCGAAGCCCTCTTCGAGCGCGAACCGGAACCGGGAGAAGCCCAGCGCCTTGAGATCGGCCTGGGAGAGCTGCCCCTCCACCATTTCGTCCACGATGTGGCGGATGCGGTGCATTTCCTCTTCGGTGGTGAGCTCCAGACCGGCGTTGATGCACTGTTCGACCGCCTGATCGCAGCCGTTGCGGGAGAAGATGAAGTAGATGCCCGGCAGCATGTCGAGATAGTTGAGCTCGTCCACGACCGCCCAACGTCGCGGCACGTGGCGTTCCGGCTTGCGCGCGGGCGCGCCGTTCCGGCCGCGTCCACCGCGTGGATCCCCCCGGCGACCGTGCCTGCGCGGGCGTTCCTCGCCTTGGAGTCGCGCCGCGATGCGGTCGAACTGGTCGAGTCTGTTGGCGAGTTCCGGGTTGAGTTTGGGGGTCTGGTCGCCGTCGCCTCCGCGACGGTACAGGTCGATGATCTCGGGTTCGGTGCGGTCGTCCTTCTGCACGATCACATGCTGTTCCAGCGGCACGGGCCTTTTCTCGGATACGACGAGTTCGGTCTCGCCACGCACCGAGGAGATCCACTGGCTGAAATCCTCCACGTTGGACACCGTCGCGGACAACGCCACGATGCGTACCCGCTCCGGCAGATGGATGATGACCTCCTCCCACACGGGACCGCGGAACCGGTCGGCGAGGTAATGGACCTCGTCGAGGATGACGTAGCGGAGCGCGTCGAGCGTCGTCGAATGCTCGTACAGCATATTGCGCAGGACCTCGGTGGTCATCACCACGATGTCCGCCTCCGAGTTGATGGAGGTGTCGCCGGTGAGCAGGCCGACGCGATCCGCGCCGTAGACGTCGACGAGGTCATGGTATTTCTGGTTGCTCAGCGCCTTGATCGGCGTGGTGTAGAACGCCTTGACGTTATGCTCCTGAGCGAGGAAGACGGCGAAGTCCGCGACGACGGTCTTGCCGGCTCCGGTGGGTGCGGCCACGAGCACGTTGCGGCCGGCTTCGAGGGCTTCGTTCGCCTGCTTCTGGAAATCGTCCAGTTCGAACGGCAACGTGCCGGCGAACCGTGCGGCGATCCCCGCCTGCCGCTGTTGCCGCTTACGGAACGCCGCGTATCGGGCGGCGGGCGATGATGCCCGTCCGGCGTCGTCGTTGCGGCTGACGTGGTTCGTATGGTGCTTCGAGGCCATGATCGTGTCTACAGAGCGTCCTTCCATCGCTTCCATGCCTGCACATGACGGTCACGCGTCGCCTGACGGCGCGCGATGACTTCGGCGTGGGCGTTCTCATACCGTTCGGCCGCGACCTGCAACGGCTGGGTGAAGATGGGCTTATCGTCTTCGGAGGAGATTTCGGCCGGCTCTCCCATGGTGGCCAGCCGATCAGTCACCTGCTCCCCCGTGCGCGAGATGGTACGCAGGGCGGCCATGCCATGACGGAATGCATAGACGCCGCCGATGACGATCATCGCGAGCATGAACAACACCAGCAACAGCCAAACCCACCAAGGCATGGTGACTCCTTCCTCCGTCGCGCCGTCATAGCGGCATAGCGTCCGCTTCAGACCGTGTCGCCGTCATGCGTGACGACGCTCAGCTCCCTTTGCGCACGCGCGATGATCATCGAGCGAAGCGTCTCCGGGGCCACGGCCACGATATGGCGTGCATGCGCGATGCAGAACGCCACGAACCATGAATCCGAGGATACGATGAGGTCGACCTTCTCGCCGTCGCCGTAGGGCTCCACGGTGGCGCCGGGAAGGTTCTGCACGAATCCGGAGTCCTTGGCATCGGTGATGAACGTGGCGGCGGTGCCGTTGTCGAAACTCCACTTGCGAAGCTCGCTCAACGGCATCTCCGGAATGTCGAGCGCCGTGGTCGGTTCGACCAGCTTGGCCTGTTCGATGCGGGCGATGCGCAGCACCTGCCATGTGCGGGGCTTCCCGTTCGCCCTGTTGACGGCCGGGTTCCTGAGCACCAGGTTGAGCTTGTCCTCCGGGGCAGCCTTGGACACGTCCGTCCAGACGGCCACGTAGTACACGCCTTCATCCACGTAGATCTTGACCGGTGCGACCAACCGGCGGCGCGTGTTGCCGGCGCCGTCCGTGTAGGTCATGTCCAGCAGCGAGTTCGCGTTGATGGCGCGCTTGACGGTGCCGAAGTTATGGGGTTCGAGCTCGTATCCGGTCAGGCTCAGCCATGGCGTCTGCCCCGGCTTGACGTGCTGATGCAGACGATGGTAGAGGTTCTCGGCCTGGGCGCGCTGCTCGTCCGGGAGCAGCGGCGAATGCGCGAGATAGCTGACCGATGCGGTCAGCATGCTCAGATACTGCGGCGAAATGCCCGCAAGACGTTCCAGACCAAGCGAGTTCGTGGCGGAGACGATGCCTTCGGCGTCCAGCAGGGACCAATCGATGTCGAAGAACTGGCTGCCCGCCATTTCGCCGTCGTCGGAGACCGTGGTGAGCGTGTTGATATCCTTGTGGATCACGTTCACGGACTTCTTGAGCTCCTCGGGCGTCTTCGCCTTGCCGATGAACCGGATGGCCAGCTCCTCGAGCGAGAACTCCTCGCCGAGATGGGCGGAGAGGAACAGCATGAGCCTCAGACGGCGGTCCACCTCGCTGCCGGTCTGGAACGAGGCCTTCTTGCCGTGGGACTTGCCGCTCTCCTTCTCATCGGGATCGGCCGCGTCCGAACCTTCCCGGGATTCTGCCGCGATGGAGCCGTCGCGCATCACATCCTCGACGGAACGCATGTCCTCCGCGGCCTTGAGACGGCGGTGGAACGCGTCCGCGGCCTCCTGCGGGCTCACGATGGAGGCTCCCGGATGCTCCAGCACATACATCGCCAAATCATCGGAATCGGTGTACGCGACGTTGATGTGCTCGCCGTCCACGTCGATGGTGGCGGCGAAGCGACGGGAGTCGATGACCTTCACCAGCGCGTCCGGGATGGTCTGCGTGCCGAGGCCCGGGGCGATCGAATCGAGTCCGAGGCCGGGAATCGGGGTCTGCGGCACGCGTGGAGCCGTGCGCGAGGCGTGGGCGTTGCCGGACTGCTGCTCGTGGTCGCTCGACATGGACATGGAGCGGGCGAGATAGTTGGCCGCCGCGAGCACCGACATGTCCTCCGGCTCGAACCTCAGACGAATCCGAGGTTCGTCGCCGAGCTGGAGACGATACGAGGCGAAGTCCTGCCCCTCCGATTTGGAGGAGTATTCGGGCTGACGGGACTCGATGGCGATGCCCATGGCGGCCAGCTTCGCACGGTCGCGTTGGAACTGCTTCGCGAATGCCGCCTTCGCCGCCTGATCGGCCAACTCGCCGTACGAGTCGGCATACGCCTTCACGCGCTGTGCGATCTGACGTGAGGTGAGCCATTGCGGGAACGCGGATGACAACACGGCCAACACATCAAGCTCATGCTTGCCCCACTTGTCGGAAAAACGCCGCCTCCCGGTGCTACCCTCTGCCATTAGTCCTCACGTATCGTTAAGGTTAAATCTCAACTGCGCCTCGTGAGCGCAACCTCCATCTATATTACGGTGTTTTTTCCGGAGTCGTCGGCTTTTCGCCAAAATTGGCTCCGTTTTTTGTGTTTTTAGATCCAGTCGTCGGGTTCGATGCCCTGCGGACCCACGTATTCGCCGTTCGGTACGTAGCGGGCTTCGCCCTTGTCCTCGAGCTTCGCGTCGGCGAACATGATGATGTCCCTGCCGAACGTCCAGTCGCCCTCGATGGTCACCGAATTGGCGGCGGCGAGGGACGGCACGTTGTACGGGAAGCGCTCGTCGAAGTCGTGGATGTTCTTGTAGTAGCGCGGGTCGAGCGTGACGTTCGGGAAGATGTAGTTGCCGTCTTCCATCTCATACGTATCCGTCAGGTGGAATCGGTCGGATCGCATGATGAACAGGTCGTCGGTGGTCTTGACCGGCAGGAAGCGCATGCGGTCGACCTGCACGCAGATGGCGCCGTCGAACAGGCCGATGGCGGCACCCATGGCGGTCTCCAGCTGCAGGACGGGCGTCGTCGACGAATCCGTCGGGTCGACGGTCTTGTGGTTGAGGATCACCGGAAGCGGCAGTACGCCGTCATGCTCGGCCAGCATCGCCTTCAGCGCGCTGACGCGCACCCAGATCGAATTGGTGTTGAAGTACGGGTGCTTGTCGATGTTCTGTGCGTCCTTCTTGTCCTCGGGGCGCACCTGGCTCATCTCGCGCAGCATGAGACGGCCGGTCTTGCGGTCGCGGACGATGTGGCCGCCCTTGCGGTCGGCCTCGGTGCGGCGGGCCACCTCGACCATGAACGGCGCGCCCGAATCCTCGAAGTACTGCGCCAGCGTGCGGGACGGGCGGGCGCCGAGATTGTCGGAGTTCGAGATGAACAGGTATTCGAAGCCGTGCTCCTCCAGCTTGTCGAGCAGGCCGGACTCCCAGATGGTGGAGTACAGGTCGCCGTGTCCCGGCGGGCACCATTCGAGGTCGGGGTTCTGCGGGAACGAGACCGGCTCGCCGGTGGCCAGGTCGATCTTCGGCTCCACATGCTGCACGATCTCCATCGGGATGTCCTCCTGATGGAACTTGCGGTTGTGGTGCAGCACCTTCATCGTGTCCGCCGAAGTGCGGAAGGAGTTCATCAGGGTGAGCGGCAGCTCGACGTCCAGACGGTTGCGTGCGGTGAGCACCTGACCGAGGATGATGTCGATGAAGCGCATCTGCTTGGCCTTGTGGCGGCGCACGGGCAGCAGCGACTTCGCGCAGTCGAGGCCCATCGACGTGCCGAGGCCGCCGTTGAGCTTGAGGAACGCGGTCTTGGCGAAGGCCCCGACGGCCTTGTCGTGATCGATCGTGTCGTAGATGTCGTGGAAGCTCGGGACGCCGGTGAGAGGCTCGACGTCGGACTCCTGGATCCAGGTGGCTCCCTCGTCGTTGCGCCACACATCGTACAGATGCCTGAACTGGCTGATGGCCATTTCGCTCATGCCGTGATCGCGCATCTTCGCGGCGGACTTATCGAAAACGTCTGACAACTATCTCTCCTTTACGACTATTCGATAGACGACCAGTGTACCGGATATTGGAAGAACGCCATCGTCATGCCGGAAAACATGGCGTGTAGAAATGGTGAACGATAGGATGAAATCGGCGGAAACAAGCGCTTTCACACGCCGCTTCCGCCTGATGCTCGCGAATCACGCCCTCGGGACGACGTCATATCGCCGCGGCGGCGAGGACCCCGGCGGCGGAGCTCGCCGACAGTCCCACGACGATGATCACGATGATGAAGATGATGTACAGGACGATGAGCGCGGCCGACAGGATGACCGACACGAGCGCGCCCTTGCCCGCTTTCGCCGCGTCCAACGGGCGCGTGTCCTTCCAGACCAGCCAAAGGATGAGACCGGCGACGGGGACGAAGAATCCCAGGACCGCCCATCCGAACGAACCGCTGTCCGCGGGGTCCGTGTAGACGGGCCGCGGGTAGCCGTAGGGTGCCCCATACGGCGGCGCAGGCTGCTGGGCGTACGGGTACGCCATCTGCGGCTGGGGTTGTTGTGCCGCATATCCGTATCCGGGTTGCCCGGATACGGGTTGCTGAGGGTGCTCCCCCATCGTCGTGTAGGATTGCCATTCGGCGTCGGGAGGGACGTACGACTGTTGCGTGTACGCGTCGTATGCGCTCCGTTCCACGGCGGAGGACTCGGACTGCGGAATCTCTGTTTCAGGCTGCTGCGCCTGAGGTGCTGTCTGGTTCGGCTCTGACATGACAGACTCCCTTCGTTTGTCCAAGGATATTCCCTGTACTGGGGATGATGCAAGCGCTCGAAGATGATGGCGGCGTGATGCGGGACGACACGCCAGCGATATGAGGCGTGTCGGGGTGGGCGCTCCCATTGCGTTCCAAGAGAGAGAATGGATGGCATGTCATGGAATGCAAAAAGTCCGGAACCGCTGAGATTCCGGACCATCTGGTCGGACCAGCGGGATTTGAACCCGCGACCCCTTGACCCCCAGTCAAGTGCGCTACCAAACTGCGCTATGGTCCGATGTCGCATTTGCAACAGTCGAATAATTTACCAGATGGTTCTGGAAACGCAAATCGGCGTGTCTTATTCGTGCCGAACCAACCGGAACAGTCGGATTCGTCAGAACAGGATGGCAGCACCCATAAGCAGTAAAGCGATCGCGGGGAATGCGAATTGCTTGATCGCAGCACCTCGCTTGTCAGGACTGCCGATGGACAATACCAGAGCTGCGAGGACCATGGACGAGGTCCCGGCGGTTATCAGAGTCACTCCTGCGATGTGGTATCCGGACAGCGACAATGCCGATCCCACTATGGCCATGATGCCGAGGAACAGATTGTAGAAGCCCTGATTGTACGCCATCTCCTTCGTGGCCTCGGCCTCTTGGGTGGATCGAATGGAGAAAATCTCCATCGTCCTCGGTTTCGTCCAACGGAACGATTCCAGAATGAAGATGACGACATGGAGCAATCCTGCAAGAATCGCGAAGATGCAGGCGGCGACGAGCATGCGCGGGGTCCTTTCGATGTAACGGCGAATGAGCGGAGTGGCCCTGAATCGCCGCTGAAGGAGGCACATTCAGGGTCCGGAACACACTTTACCGTCGCAATGCCCCCGCATGGGGCTCAGTGAAGCCGTAGCCGCACGAGCAGACAGACGCTTTGCTGCTTATGCGGTATTCACGAAACGATGGGGCATCAACAGGCGGGGCGTTGGGAGGAGTTGGATACACCCCCAACACATCAGGAATTCAATGGAAAGTCGCGAGAGACACCCTTCGGTACGCTACGGTGCTTGTTGACAGCCCGTACGTAGACGCGTTCTCTGCTATTGACGGCATATGCCGCGTCTTGCCAGCTAGCTTGCTGGCAAGACGCGGCCCGCATGCAATCCATGGAGTATGGGGGTAGACGAGTCGTTACCGGTGTCTAAAGGGCGAAATTCCGTACGAGTTCAGGAACTGTTAGCTGGTGCATTGTTCATGCAACGAGATGGGGATGGCAGGAGCATCGAATGGCAAAGCAAGCCGAAGAAGAGGCTTCTGCTGTTTTCGTGGGTTAGGTTCTTGGTTGTGGTAGTCGTATGTTGAGTCCGCCGCATCGGAGCATGATCAGGGCGATGAGGTTGGTGACGTGGTGGAAGCCGTAGCCATGCGGATGGCGACCTTGATCCTGTTGCTGAACGCCTCGAGCCTGGCGCTGGAATAGCCCAGCCGGATGGTTCTGAGGATGTCGGACCGGTGTCGCCGGATCTTCCTGGAGAGTTCGACGATTTCGGGAATACGGCTGTAGGACGCCCAGAACACCCAGTGGTTCAGCTTCTCCCGGGCCTGTCCGATCGGGTGTCCGAGCAGGGTCCTCAGCAGTTCCTTGAGCTGCCAGGCGCGGTAGAGCTGGCCTTTCGGGTCCGTGTTCCCGATGCCGTCGAGCGTCTCGTTCTGTTTGCCGGTCAGGCCGTCGAGGTTCTTCAGGACCGCGTATTTGACGCCGCGCATGCGTCTGGCCGCCTCCTCGTCGCCGTTGCGCCTCGCATGGTTCCACAAGCGTTTGCGGCCCCTATCGAGCGCGCCGGTCATCCAGCCGACGATGTGGAATCCGTCGAGCACGCGCTCCGCCTGCGGACATCACTCGTCGACGAATGAGTCGATCCAGCGGGTGCCGTCCCCGGTGACGACCCGGATGGAGGCGCGCTGTTCGGGTGTGAGTGCCCTGAAGAACCGGCCGAACACGTCCTTGCCGTACCCGTCGTGCGCCCAGATGACGCGGTGGCGTTCGTGGTCGACGACGGTGATGTACGTGTGGCCTTTGCAGTAGCTGGTCTCGTCCACGCCGATCGCGCGCAGGCCGTCGAACGGGCACGGCATCGACGTCCTCAACCGCTCGGCGACCCTGCGGGCGATGTTGCCCGCGGTTTTCCACGCCACGTGCAGGAAACCGCTGACCGTCTTCTGGTTGGCGGCGCTCATCAGCCACGCGCACTCCGACTCGAAATCGCGCGTGAACCGGCTGCCGGGCTCCGCCCATGGTACTTGGGCGACCACGATCCCGCATTCCGGGCAGTCCACGCGGAGCATGTCGGCGACCAGCTCCACCTGCCAGCAGCCGAAATCCTGATGACGCCAACGGCGGGCACCGCCGCCCCGGTCATAACCGCAGCGGCGTTTGCCGCAGCGAGAGCATCGGAGCATGCCCTCATGCGGGCGCACATGGACCTCGAGCACGGGCTCGGGGCGCATGGGGCGAGTCGACAATCCGCGCGTCCTCGACGACCGTGTTTTTGACGTTCAGTAGTCGGGTGAATAAGCTCTTGTCTAGGCGTTTTCCGTGGTTCATTTCTTTGGTCGGGAGCAGAATGCGCGGGAACGCCCCTCACACTTACACACTCAACGGCTCAACGACGAACCACTACCCACAAAAACAGCAATAGCGCCCCAAATTACCATTGAGATGCTTCAATGGCGCTCATATTGAGTATTCTAGAGTATTTTGCCTTGATGATATTTTCGCAGGCTTCTTTAAGCTCTTGATGTAAAGCCTGTGTGGATAAAATATTTGATACTGCTTTTTTCATATCAAAAAGAACAGGCCATGCATTTTCTTCATCTTTGACAGAATGGTCCGCCATATTATAAATAGATCCGTAAGTATATTTGATTAAATCCTTGAAAAATCTTTCTGCTGCATTATTGCTATCTCTCTCCTTAAAGGAGCCGACGTCACAGTCAATATAACTGCATAATGTATTGAAACAAAAACTAATTTCTTTTTCTCTGTAACTAAGTTCTTTTTCACTGTCGCTGTTTATTTCTATTTGAAACCTCCCAAAATCGGTATACATCTCAATCAGTAAATATAGTACACCAAATACATTCGATGGAGTATATGAATTCTTTTCCTCATCTACATTGGAAATCTGTGCAACAAAATCTTGCCTCAAATCATCATTGAGAAACATTACATCCATGAACTTGAAGAAAGAATAATTTTCATTCCATGATCGAATCATTAAGCCATCTCCAGAAAAGAAGGAGTTGGCGATAAAAGACCAGACAGAGGGGGAAACGGGATCGGTCTGAGAGTTTGGTCCTTGATAGTTCTTAATATCTCTTAGCGTCCGTTTGCGAAGCGTTCGACCAAGTGACGGGCACAATGACCATGCGACCGTCCGGGCCCAGACATGCTGGATAACCAACAATCCATCTGGCTCGTCTATTCTTGTATCGACGGTTACACTGTCCAGATTATCATCTTGCAGCGCAGATATCGCATCTTCAATATATATGGAATTTGTCTTATTTAAAACATTGACAAGGAATATAGGTAAACTTCCATGCATCCAGTAATCTTTGTGTTTGCCTACAGGAATATCTTGAGGCTTATCTCTTTCCGAAGATGACTTAAGTTGGAATCCGGCCAAAA
This sequence comes from Bifidobacterium sp. LH_424, assembly GCF_056356895.1. Taxonomy (NCBI): domain Bacteria; kingdom Bacillati; phylum Actinomycetota; class Actinomycetes; order Bifidobacteriales; family Bifidobacteriaceae; genus Bifidobacterium; species Bifidobacterium sp. LH_424. The sequence continues at coordinate 608,383 of NZ_JBKEVC010000001.1, read as the reverse complement.
GGCTTGTGGCTACAGGAGTATATCTAGTGCTTGTGGGAGTGAGTTCTGATGGCGGCAATGATGCTATGCCAATCACATCGACGCCATTGTCGTTTTCCAGTGGCCAATCAAATGGTGTAAAATTATGCCCCAGTAGGTATCTCTTAAAGAGAAGAACCCCTTGTTGTTCGGATATTATGTTACGTCTTGCTGAATTATATTGAATTGACATATTACTCCTTTTTTTAATTACACCATGGTAGTGTTTCATATTTATTTCGTTGCTGCTGCGTATGTTGAAACGTCCTGAATAGGCCAACTAGCTGCTGCGCGTGAACATCAACGGCGCGGCATTGTCCTGCACGCTCGCGAACGAGCTTCGCAAGCTGCGCGTGTCCAACACCGGCGGGCGTCTCTTCCCGGAGATCCCGCTGAGCTTCAACGGCTCTTCACATTTTGGTATATAGGAGTGGGTTTGTCGGGCTTGTCCGAATCCGGGCTTCTCTTTCCCGCTTGGCAGGGGTACATCCTCACCGCTCCGGACATCCACCTGCGTTACGAGGGGTACTTGATTAAGGCTTATCCGAGGAGCAGGCGCCGCAACGGCCGTAATGTACCTCGATGCAGCACCCCTAGGCACCCCTCATACGCCAGTTGCCTCCGGAGAACGACGGGAAGGTACCCCTGCCAAACGAGAATTCGACGGAATGACGACCGGTCACTCCCGACTTGCCGCTGCCCACTCCGGATTGGCGGGCACGCTGGACGGCATCCGCGCGTGCACGAGCACCACCGTGGAAGGCCAGTACGTGAACGCGAACGATTCTAACCGGCCTTACACGGCATGATGTGGAACACCGTGTTTCGCTTCCCGCGATTTTGCGGGCGGGGCTCTCGACGGTTGCTAAATCATCATCAGCGATGACAAAGCATACCCGTACCACGTGGTTGACCATCCAGTTCCACCGACGGCGGCACGGAGTTGACTGCATGGGACATGAGCGTCGAAGCTACATATACAGAAGACTGATGGAAAGGCTCCCTGCGCTCCAGAGCCAATAACGGGTTCGAGAGGTAAGGAAGCCTTGCTCATCCAATATACTGAAAAGCTAAACTATGCCGAAGGGCAAAGTCAGGTTCCATAGCTCCGGCGCGCTGGATGTACTTAACAGTGTGGGCGTGCACAATGACATTGAACGGTGCGCCGAAACCGTGCCGAAACAGCCCACCCTAGAACCGCTGGGCCACGTGCGCGATCAGCGGCAGCATCGCGACAGCCAGAACGAGCGTCATCGCCAGGACCATTCCCGCCGGATAGACGCTGTACGCCCAGCCGTACACGATCTGTCCGAGGGGTTGCGCGCACATGCTCGCGGAGAGCGCAAGCGACATCACCTTGCCGGTCATGTCCTCGGGGCAGTCCATCTGGATCGCCGGCACGGCGATGAGGTTCGCGAGGGTGATGGCGACCATGGTTCCGCAGGTGCTCGCCGTGAGTACCGCGAGGCGCACTCCCCCGCCTGCGGGAAGCGTCATGACGAGCGTCTGGGGCAGGATGGTGAGCGAGAACGCGGCGATTGACATCGGGAATCGCCGCATGGAAAGCGACTTCGCAATCCTCCCGCCGACGAGCGCGCCAAGCAGACCGGATGCGCCCACGAGACCGTATGCAAGACCATACGCCGTGGAGCCGAAGCCCAGCACGGTCCGCACCATGTAGGGGAAGCCGACCTCCGCATAGCCCGTCACCAGGAAGTTGAGCGCTGCGCAGATCAGCACCAGGTGCAGCACATGAGGGCGTTCGCGGGTGAGGAAACGTCCGGCCGCGCGCAGATCGTCCAAAGCCGAGGCGCGCCCACCGTCCGCGCGTGCGGGGGCACCGAGCCGGATGAAGCACTCCACGACGGCGGCCGTGCCGAACCCCGCGATCGTGATGCCCATCATGGGCATCACGCCCACCGCCGTGTAGAGCACGCCGCCAAGTACGGCCGGCACGAGCGTGCTCGTCTGGTTCACCACGTTCACCACGGCCATCGCGCGCCGCATCACGTCCTCGCCATGGGAGCGGAACATCTGCGGCAGCGCCGCCTGCACCGTAGGCGTCTCCATGGCATCGAGCACGGCGAGCACCACCTGCATCACGGCGATTGCCCCCAGATTGAATCCGATGACCGAAAAGACCGCCGCGCAGGCAATCACCGTCACGGCGGAGAGCGCGTCAAGCATCACCATGACGGTCCGGCGGTTCGTGCGGTCCGCCACCACGCCACCAAGGGGCGAGAGCAGGATCGTGGGCAGGATGCTCGCGGTGAGGATGGAGGCGAACGCCGCCGCCGAGCCGGTCTCGTCAAGCACCCACATGGACATGGCGAACCGCAGCATGAGGTTGGCGAAGAGCGATATGCCGAGGCCTGCGACGAGCAGGGTGAAGTCACGTACACGAAGGGGGGCCGCGGCCTGGCCTCTTTGCGTCCGAATCGGATATTTGGATGTGTTCGTCATCGTGGATTCCTTTCCTGTGGATTAGTCACGGTATCTATTCAAACCGACCGTCGGTCTGTTATGGTGACGACAATGCACCCAAGACAAAGGGCGCGGGAACGTTACGCCATCTGGGACACCGGGATGCGCGGGATGACGCCCCCGGATGCGCCGCCTATGCGGCCGCCGCCTCCCCTTCCGGCATCAGCGCCGTGAGACCCTTGACCGCCCGCGGGATAAGCGTCTCGTCGAACACCGGCACGCCGATGGCGTCGAGCATCGTGGCGAGGCAGCGTATGCGGCGTTCCATGTCGGCACGATCAGCGGGATAGAAGCAGGGCATGAGCCAGTAGTTGCCGAGGAGTGAGAGCAGCTGCGCCGCCTCCTCGGGATACGTCGTGGGAATGGAGCCGTCCTGTACGCCCATATCGATGAGCGTGCGGAAGGACTCCGGCAATCCCGTCGACCAGAAGCGCATGTTCGCCGTGAAGAACGCGGGGTCCTTGAGCAGCGCCAATTGGGAGCGGACAAGGTCCAGATGGTCGGGGGCGTCCACGGCGGAAACGATGAGCGTACGCAGCTTCTCAAGCGCGCTCATGTCCTTGCGGTTGATGAGTTCGTCAAGGAGGCGTGCGGTGGCGGCCCACTCGTCGGCGTTCAACTGGTCGAGAATCGCCTCCTTCGATTTGAAATGATGGTAGAGGCCGCCCTTGGAGAGGTCGCCCAGATCGTTCAGGATGTCCTGGATGGACGTCTTCTCATAGCCCTTTTCGGCGAAGAGCCTACGGGCGGAATCAAGGATCCGCCGTTCGGTCTCCTCGGGATGTGCATTGCGTGCCATGTGGTCCTCCTTCCGTTCGCTGTCTCCGACAGTATACAGACCGTCGGTCGGTCTGTCAAACTGATTCAAAGCGCCGCCGGGCGATATGATCGAATGTCATATGATTCGGTAGTGAAGTCCAACCACAACCGGTAACCAAGGAAGGACGGACCATGGCATCACTCAGCGGCAGTCGCATACTCATCATCGGCGGGACGTCGGGATTCGGTCTGGGAATCGCACGACGGGTCCTTGGCGAGGGTGCACAGGTCACGGTGATCGGCCGGTCACCCGAACACGTTGCGACCGCGGGGAGGGAACTCAGCCCGTTGGGAACGGTCGATGCGATCACATTGGACGCTACGGATGAACGACGGCTTGACGAGTTCGTCAAGCCGAACGCGCCGTTCAACCATGCGGTGTCGATGATGGGCGGCGCGATGGGAGGTGGATTCCTTGACAACACCGTGGACGACGTACGTGCCGCGGTGGACGGCAAGTATCTCGTCGCGCTGCGGATTGCACGGATTCTGCTGCCGAAGATCACGGACGGCGGATCGCTGACGTTGACCGCAGGCTCCGGCGGACGGCCGTACAACGCGTCAGGCGCCGTGCTCGGCAATCTGGCGGTGGAAACGTTGGTGCAGGGCCTGGCTGTGGAATCCGCGCCGCGTGTGCGCGTGAACGCGGTGGCGCCATGGTGGACTCCGACGGGTTTGTGGCGCGAGACGCCGCCTGATCGGCTGCAGGCGCAGGCGGAGCAGATGGCGGCGTCCAATCCGCTCAAACGTCTGGGAACAATCGATGAAGTGGCGGATGCCTATGTGTTCCTGATGCGCAACGGTTTCATGAACGCGGAAACCATCCACGTCGACGGCGGCGTCAGCGCCTTGTGACGCGACGTCCGGAGACGCTTCCTCACCAATCCGGGTTCACGATCTGCATGGCGACGCCGTCGTCCATGACGCGGAAACCGTGCCTCTCGTAGAACGACGCGTTCCTGCTCTCCTCGGGCATGACCTCGATGTAGAAGTAGTCGCGGTACTTGTCTTTGAGCATCTCGATCATATGGCCTGCGATGCCGTTGCCCTGATACTCCGGGTCGACCAGCACGTAGTGCACGTAGGCGAGCATCGATCCGTCGTCCAATGCGCGCACGAGTCCTACCAGCCTGTCGCCGTCCCATGCGGTGATGACCGTGGACGAACCCATCAGCACCTTGTACAGACGTTCCGGGTAGTCGGCGGACACCCACCCGACCGAGCGGAACAGACGACGCGCCTGCTCCTGGGTGAACGTCCTCTCTTCGGTGAACGTGATGGCCATGGCGTTCCTCCTTATCGACTTATCACCATGCGCCGGCATCGCCGGCCGGCGTGGAACCGCGGATATGCCGACACATGGTAGCCGTTCCGTTGCAAACTAGTTTGTTCTGGTTTGCAGGACGGTCTTGCGACCGTCCGCTCCAAGTCTCACGCGGCTTTCGCCGCAGCTTGGTTCGTACTTCACCGGGTCCTGCGTTGCGCGACGCGATGCGTCGTTCCGTCTTCCGGTCCCTCCATGCGCGTTTAGGGTCTCCGGGGCACTCCCGGCGACCTGGATGTTGATGGCCGCGTTCAGATCGCGGTCGATGGTCAGTCCGCAGGCGTGGCAGCAGTAGGTACGCTCGTTGAGGGAGAATTTGGTTTTCACGCTCCCGCAGTTCGAGCAGAGTTTCGAGCTTGGATACCAGCGGTCGATGACATGCAGCCCCGCACTCGTGCGGACGGTCTTGTATTCCAATTGACGACGCAGTTCAGCGAACGAGGCGTCCTCGACGGCCTTGGCGAGCCGATGGTTTCTGACCATGCCCGCCACGTTCAGATCCTCGATGCAGATGTCCGAGTACGTGGACGCGAGCATCGTGGTGAGCTTGTGCAGCAGGTCACGTCGTTGATTGGCGACGCGGGCATGCAGACGGGCGACGCGCTCTCGCGCCTTGCGATGACGGTTCGATCCGCGGGTTTTGCGGCTCAGCGCCTTCTGCGCACGCTTCAGCCGATATTCGTTGGTTCCGAGCGTATGCGGATTAGGGATGACCGTGCCGTCCGAGAGTGTCGTCAGAGTCTTGACGCCCAGATCGATGCCGACCGCCTCGCCTTTTGGCGGCTGGATGGGTCTCACGTCCGGCCGTTCCACGGTCAGGGACGCGTACCAGCGGCCCGCGCGACGGGAGACTGTCATGCGCAGCACCTTCGCGTCCCCGACACGTTCCGCGATGTTCTCCATGCAATGGACACGCCCGATGCGCGGCAGTCTCAACGCATGTCGGTCGTCGTCAATGAGGCCGAACGAGCCGGTCGTATACGCGAACCGCGGCGTCGCCTTGTCCTTGGCCTTGAACTTGGGGAATCCGACCTTGCGGCCCTTGCGTTGTCCTTTGCGGCTTTTCGACCAATTCGACAACGCGTCCGACAATGCTTCGAGACCGCTGTTGTACGCCTCCTTGCTGTTCTCACGCCACCACGGCACGCCGTTCCCATCCACGGCCAGCGTACCCTTGTTCGCATTCCACCAGCGGCGCAGCGCATACAGGGACCATTCGGGTTTTCCCTTGGCTTCAATGGCCTCCTTGACGTGCGCCAGCCCAGCATTGAACGCGAACCGGGCCGCGCCCGCATGGGACAGCAGCAACCGTTTCTGGGATGGCGTCGGATCCAACGCCACTTTGACCGCCTCAAGCATTCTCCGCCGCCTCCAATGCGGCCTTCGCCTTGCTGCGGGCGGCCCGGCGATCGTACAGGCGCGCGCAGAACGAGGTCAGCACCTCGGTCATGTCACGTACGAGGTCGTCGTCCAGTTCCGAATCGTCCACGACGACGAGTCGACGGCCCGACGCCTTCAACGCGGACTCCACGAGTCCCGCGTTCATGCGGGCCAGCCGGTCGCGATGCTCCACGACGATGACGCCTACTGACGGGGCGGCGAGAATCCGGTTGAGCTTGCGACGCCTGTCGTTCATGCCGGAACCCACCTCGGAGACCAATTCGGGATTCTCGCATCCCATATTCAAGGCGAACGCTTTCAGCCGATCCGCCTGACGCCGCAGATCCGCCTTCTGGTCGGCGGAGGATACGCGCGCGTAGCACACGGTGCGTGAACCCACGACGGTAGCGGCCGGAGTCTCGTATTTCGGGTCGTGGATGAGAATCACACCCGTCTTCGTACGCTCGAACGGCACGGGCATCCTGCCGGTGCGGCACCACAGCCACACCGTCTGCTCGTTCACCCCCTCACGGGCCGCCCATTCTCTGACGCGCATAAATCAATTATGCCATACCAAAACAAACAAAACAAGAGGAAACAAGCAGCAGATTACAACCCCGACGGCCGCCTGGCGGCTGTCTCAGAAATCAGGGACGCACGTATTCACTGGCCACCATGCAGACGGTGTCGTCGGTCAGTACGCCGTCGACCGCCCGCCGGTCGAACAGTCCATCCACCCATGTCCGGTACTCCTCGTACCCCGCTTCGTCCGGCAGCGGGCTGTGCGAGTGCGAGTCCATGTAGGCACGCCATGCGTCACGCGTGTAGCGGATCGGATTGGGGAACGAACGGACTTCGGGATTGTGGAAGAACATGGCCGTCGTGTCCTCGAAATGCCGGATGCTGCCCGTGATGACGTCACCGTGCCCGTCACGCCGGTCCGGTCGCATCGCCGAGTCAAACGACGTGACGTTGTACAGCGAAACCAGTAGGTATCGTCCGTCGCGTGCGATGCGATGGCATTCCGCGGCGAAGGCGTCCGGATCGAACCAGTGGAGCGCCTGTGCGACGGTAATCACATCCACGCTGTGCGGCGACAGTCCGGTGTGGTCGGCGGTGCCGGCGGTCACCGTCACGTCGGCGAGTCCGTGCGTGCGGTCGATGAGTTCGGCACGCATGTCGGCATCCGGTTCGACGGCGTATACGGGCATTCCCAGCTCCGTCAGCGCGACCGTGAGCTTGCCTGTGCCGGCGCCGATGTCCGCGATGACGTGAGCGCCACGGTTATCGGGGCTATCGGTGCCGTCGGCCGACGTCGTGGATTCCCGTCGGATCAGTCCGCCGATATGCCGGATGGCCGTTTCGGGATAGCCGGGTCTCCCCGCCGCATACGCCTGTGCCTTGCCATGAAATCTTGTCTTCCCCATGCCGCATAGCATAGGCGTCCGGACGCACGTCATCGGTGGAAGGGACGGATACCGAAATCGCCGTTTCCGGTGATGACGCATAGCCATCACCGGAAACGGCGATCATCGGGTCGATGCGAATCGTAATCCGCCTACTTGCGCTTCTTCTTCTCGCGGATGTTCACCGAGATCTGGATCGGCGAACCCTCGAAGCCGAACTCCTCGCGCAGCGAACGCTCGATGTAGCGACGGTAGCCATGCTCGAGGAAGCCGGTCGCGAAGATCACGAAACGCGGCGGACGCGTCGAAGCCTGCGTAGCGAACAGGATGCGCGGCTGCTTGCCGCCACGCAGCGGATGCGGGTGGGCAGACTGCAGCTGGCCGAGGAACGCGTTGAGCTTGCCGGTCGGCACGCGCTTGTCCCACGATTCCAGCGCCTCGCGCATCGCCTTGGCGAGACGGTTCGTGTGCCAGCCGGTCTTCGCCGACAGGTTCACGCGCTGCGCCCAGGTGACGCGGTCGAACTCGGTGACCCACAGGCGTTCGAGACGCTGCTTGTCGAACTCGTCCATCGCATCCCACTTGTTGAACACGAGCACGATGGCGCGGCCCGCGTCCACGGCGGAGCTCATAACCTTGAGGTCCTGGTCGGAGATCGGCACGGACGCGTCGAACAGCACGAGCGCCAGCTCGGAGCGTTCGATCGCCGCCTGCGTACGCAGCGACGAATAGTATTCCGCGCCCTTGAGCTTGTGCTGACGACGCTTGATGCCGGCCGTGTCGATGAACAACCAGTCCTCGCCGTCGATGTCGATGACCTCGTCGACCGGGTCGCGCGTGGTGCCGGCCAGATCGTTGACGACCGTGCGCTCCTCGCGGGCCAGTTGGTTGAGCAGTGACGACTTGCCCACGTTCGGACGCCCCACGAGCGCCACGCGGCGAAGGCCGGACGGCGTGAGATAGCCGGACGTCTTCTCCGCCTTGCGCAGCGAGTCGAGCGCCGCGTCGAGCAGGTCGCCCACTCCCCTGCCGTGCATCGCGGAGATCGCATACGGCTCGCCGAGTCCTAGCTTCCAGAATTCGGCGGCGAGATACTCGCTTTCACGATCGTCGACCTTGTTCACGGCGAGTGTGACCGGCTTGCCGGAGGCGCGCAGCATCTTCACGATGCGCTCGTCCGTGTCGGTCATGCCGACCTGGCCGTCGACGACGAGCACGACCGCATCGGCGAGGTTCACGGCGACCTCGGCCTGCGAGGCGATGGCGGAGTCGATGCCCTCGACGTCCACCTCCCAGCCGCCCGTGTCGACGAGCTTGAAATCGGTGCCGGACCATTCCGCGTCATAGCTCACGCGGTCGCGCGTCACGCCGGGAGTGTCCTCCACGACGGCGACGCGACGGCCGAGGATGCGGTTGACGAGCGACGACTTGCCCACGTTCGGACGCCCCACGACGGCCAGCACGCCCACCTGCTTCGGACCGGGCTTCCCGGACGTCTCGCCGGCGCCGCGGCCCTCGATCAGCGCCTCGTCGCCCTCGTCCAGCTCGTAGCCTTCGAGGTTCGCGGCGTAGCGCGCGTACTCCTGCTCCTCGATGGCCTCGTCGACGAGCCCGATCAGCGTGTCGAGCGTGTGCGCGAAATCCATGTCGGAATTGTCGACGGTGACGACGCCGTCCGCGGCGGTCGTGAAGTTCGTGACACGCGAGTCCATGCGGTCGCGCGCGGCCACGTCCTCCGCACCCACGCCGCCGGCCGCCTGGCCGGTGCGGCGCGCCTGGCGCACCTCCTCGCGGGCGGTGAGCAGCACGCGCACCTCCGCGTCCGGGGCGACCACGGTCGTGATGTCGCGGCCCTCCGCGACGATGCCGAGCCCGCCGGAGAACGACTCCTTGTCCGCCTCGCGCGCGATGTACGCGCGCTGGGCGGCGATGAGCACGTTGCGCACCGGGATGATGTTCGACACCTTGGACACGTGCGTGGAGACCTCGGAGGAGCGGATCGCCTCGGAGATGTCCTCACCGTCGGCGGTCACGGCCGGCGCGTCCGGATCGACGGAGATGTCGAAATGATCGCCGGTGAAGAACTCGCCCACCGCCTCGGTGACGACGCGCTCATCGACCTGTTCCGCGTCGAGGTCGATGCCCTGCTTGAGGCACCACCACGCGCAGGCGCGGTACATGGCGCCCGTGTCGAGGTAGGCGAAACCGTAGTACTTGGCCAGCGCCTTCGACGTCGACGACTTGCCGACGCCGGCGGGCCCGTCGATGGCGACGCGAATCACAGGCCCACCGCCTTCGACAGGGAACGGACCTCGGTCTGGCTGAGCACGCGGTAGGAACCGGACTTGAGCTCGCCCAGCTTGATCGGGCCGATCTGCGTGCGCACGAGACGCTTGACCGGGAAGCCGATCGAACCGAAGATGCGTCGCACGATGCGGTTCTTGCCGGAGTGCAGCACGACCTTGACGATTGTGGCGTCGCGCTTCTGGTCGATGATCGCGCAGTGGTCGAGCTTGATCCAGCCGTCGTCCAGCTGTACGCCGGTCTTGACGAGACGGCGGCACACGGTGCCGGACAGCTTGCCCTCGACCGTGGCGATGTAGGTCTTCTCGACCTCGTACTTGGGGTGCATGACGTGCTGGCTCAGCTCGCCGTCGTTCGTCATGAGGATGAGACCCTCGGAATCGTAGTCGAGACGTCCCATGTGGAAGATGCGTTCGTACTTGTCGCCGACGATGTCGGCCAGCGTGTAGCGGCCCTTCGGATCGTCCATGGCGGAGAGCACGCGGCGCGGCTTGTTGAGCGCGAGCGTGACGTGGTTCGGGTTGATGCGCACGCGCGATCCGTCGACGCGGACCTGCTGGCGCGACATGTCGACGCGGGTGCCGAGCTCGGTGACGAGTTCGCCGTCCACTTCGACGCGTCCTTCGGTGATCATTTCCTCGCACTTGCGGCGGGAACCGAATCCGGCCTGGGCGAGGATCTTCTGCAGTCGGATTCCTTCGTTGTTGCTTTCGTGCGCTTTCATGGCGCGGGAATATGCGTTTGGCATCGTTCTCCCAACGTGGCCTAGGGGTATTTCCAACCTGAATATGATACCGTACCCCCCGGATACGGCCCGATGTGCTACTGCTAGACTGTCAGTGCTCCGACGGGCCGCGCCCCCGGAACAACTCCGAACAAGAATCGAAGGAAACACACATGACATCTGAAGAGAACATCACGAAGGAACAGCCGTGGCCGCTTCGCGTGGGGGCCGAGCTGGTCGGCACCTTCATGATCTGCTTCGCCATCTACGTGTTCAGCACGTTCGGCTCCATCGTCTTCCAGCTGAACCTCGCCTACATCGCGCTCGGCACGGGTCTTGTCTACGCGGCCGCCGTGCTCGCGCTCGGCGGAGTCTCCGGCGGCCAGTTCAATCCGGCGGTGACGGTCGCGGCCATGGTCACCGGCCGCACGAAGCTCGTGGACGGCATCCTTTACATCGTCTTCCAGGTGATCGGCGCCACGCTCGCGGGCATGCTCGTCAAGTTCCTGCTGCCCACCTCCGAGAACGTCACGCTGGCCCAGTGGCTGACCACCAGCGTCAACGGCTTCGACAAGGGTTCCGTCGCCTACAGCACGCTCACCCAGTATGGTCTCAACTTCTCCATCACCCAGGCGATCGCCGTCGAGCTCGTCGCCGGCCTGCTCATCGTGGGCGCCGCCATGGCGACCTACGGCACGAAGCGCTACGCGCTGGCCACCGGCGTGTCCTACGCGGTGGGCGCCGCCGTCGCCTTCCCGGTCACCGGCGCCGCGCTGAACCCGGCGCGCGCCACCGGCATCGCGCTGTTCGCCCAGAACCAGAAGCTTCAGGTCGAGCCGCTTAGCCAGCTGTGGGTGTTCTGGATCTGCCCGGTGCTTGCCGCTGCGCTCGTCGCGCTCGTGATGGTGCTCCAGCAGATGATCGTCGCCCCGAAGGCGAAGGGCGACGACCCCGCCCAGCTCACCGAATACAACGAGGCCGCCGACTCCGCGCAGGAAGCGCAGGAGACGACGGCCGATGAGGACGGCGAGGCGGACGACGCCGCGGCGTCACAGGGTGATGCCGTACACGCTGAAGTAGGTGGCGAGCAGTCCGACGCCAAGGCAGATGCCGATGAAGGAGTCGAACGCGACTGACCGCACCTTCCAAGGGCTTCGTTCGCGCATGATGAGACGGATGAGCCCGGTCACGATGGCCGTCACGGAGATCAACACCGTGGCGGCCATCGTGTATCCGAGGACCGCGAGCACGCCGGAAGCGATTACCAGCGCGGCGACGATCCACTCGAACCACGGCTTGCCCTCATGGGCTTCGGAGACGAAGGGATGGTTTTTCATGCCTGTACCTTAGTGCGTTTGTCTGGTTTGCGTGCGTTTGCGGTTTGCGATATCCATGCCGACGGGGCCGGCCGTGCTTCCCTCCGAAGAGGAGCACGGCCGGCCCCGTTCGCCGATCAGTGGAAGAAGTGGCGGGTGCCGGTCAGGTACATGGTCACGCCGGCCTTCTTCGCGGCCTCGATGACCTCCTCGTCGCGGATGGAGCCGCCGGGCTGCACGATGGCCTTCACACCGGCGTTCATCAGCGTCTCGGCACCGTCCGCAAACGGGAAGAACGCGTCGGACGCGGCCACGGAACCGGTGGCGCGGTCGGCGCCGTCCGCCAGCGTGTTGGCACGTTCGACGGCCAGATGGCAGGAGTCGACGCGGTTGACCTGGCCCATGCCGATGCCGACGGTCGCCTGGTCGTGGGCGAGCAGGATCGCGTTGGACTTGACGCAGCGGATGGCGCGCCAGGCGAACACGAGATCCTTGAGCGTGTCGGCGTCGGCCGGCTCGCCGGAGACGAGCTTCCACGCGTCCGGATCGTCGCCGGTAGCGTTGATGAGGTCCATGTCCTGCACGAGCAGGCCGCCGTCGATCTGGCGGAACTGCGTGTGGCCCTTCGGCGGTTCGGCCACCTTGAGGATGCGCAGGTTCTTCTTCTTGGTCTTCAGCAGTTCGAGCGCCGCGTCCTCGTAGGCGGGGGCGACGATCACCTCGGTGAAGATCGGACGCACGCTCTCCGCCATCTCCAGGGTGACGGTCGTGTTGCAGGCGATGACGCCGCCGTACGCGCTCACCGGGTCGCAGGCGTGGGCCTTGCGGTGCGCCTCGGCCGCGGTGGCGCCGATGGCGAGGCCGCACGGATTGTTGTGCTTGACGACGGCCACGGCGATGGACGGGGCGAGATCCCACACGGCGCGCCATGCGGCGTCCGCATCCACGTAGTTGTTGTAGCTCATCGGCTTGCCGCCGAGCTGTTCGGCGTGGGCGAAGCCGGTCTGGTCGAGCGGGTCGAGGTAGAGCGCGGCCTGCTGGTGCGAGTTCTCGCCGTAGCGCAGCGTGTGCGAGCGGTCCCAGGTGCGGGTGAACGCGGCCGGGAACTTCGCGTCGTCGACCGGCTGGCCCTCATCGTCATGGTCGATCTCGTCGATGGTGGCGGGCTTCGGCCAGTGCTTCGCGGTCCACTCGTTGATCGTCGCGTCGTAGGCGGCGGTGTGCGCGAACGCCTTGCCGGCCAGCCAGCGACGCTCCTCGAGGCTGAAGCCCTCGCCGTTCTCCACGCGGGCGGCGACGAGCGCGTAATCGGCCGGATCGGTGACGATGGCGACGGTGGCGCTGTTCTTCGCCGCACCGCGCACCATGGACGGGCCGCCGATGTCGATCTTCTCGATGGTGGCCGCCTCATCGGCGCCGGAGCGCACGGTGTCGGCGAACGGGTACAGGTTGACGACGACCAGGTCGAACGGCTTGATGCCGAACTTCTCCAGCTGGGCGGCGTGGTCCGGGTTGGTCATGTCGGCGAGGATGCCGGCGTGGATGTGCGGATCGAGGGTCTTGACGCGGCCGTCGAGGCACTCGGGGAATCCGGTGACCTCGCTCACTTCGGTGACGGGCACGCCGAGTTCGGCGAGACGCTTCGCGGTCGAGCCGGTGGACACCACTTCGGTGCCGGCCTTGACGAAGGCCTCGGCGAGCACCTCGATGCCTTCCTTGTGGAAGACGGAGACCAGCGCCCGCTTAATCGGACGATTCGTTGTTGTCATCGGATTCCTCCTTGGTTGGTTGGTCAAGCTTGTCTGATTGTACGGTGCGCGGTGCGCGCCGCACGGCGGTGGCGCGTTCGAACGTGTCCGAGCGCACGGCACGTTCGGAACGGACGGAACGGGGTTTCACGCTTCCGCGTTCATGCTCCTTCGTGGCGTCGTCCACGTCGGCGGGATTCCCGGCGTCCGTGGTGTCGGCGGAATCCTCGCCGTTGTCCGCGGACGCCGGGACATGGTCCGCCGGTTCGGCCGCGACGGCCGCGGCATTCGCGATCCGTGCCGCATGGCGTTCGACAATCCAGTGTATCCCGTAGATGGCGGACAACACCACCGCCACGGCAAGCCACGCCGCTGCGAATCCGAATGTGATCGAACGCGCGACGAGCAGGGTGGACGGCAGGATGTCGACGCCCACGTGGGACAGCCGATGCGCGCCGAGCGCGCCGTCGGACAAGGCGAAGCAGGCGCACCATGCGCCGACCGTCACGGCTCCCGCAACAATCAGGACGGCCAGATGGCCGGCCATGGTGACGACGATCCGCTTCATGGCATCGGAGCCGTCGGCGGGTTTCACCGGACGGACCCGCATCGGCCCCGGCACGAGCATGGCGAGGAGCGCGATGACGCCTGCGGACGCCGGAATCAGGCATTGCAGGGCGATGCGGATGCGGTCGTCCGCAATCGGCTCGGGCATGAGACCGAACACCGGCAGCGGCGGCAGACCCGCCGACTGGCCCACCCACATGGTGAACGATCCGAGTTCGCCGATATGGAACCCGGCCCCGGCGAACCAGGACAACGCCCACACGACGAGATTGGGCAGCCATGCGAGGGATGCGATGGTGGTGAGGACGCGCGAGCCGTTCTCCATGCCGTCGTATTCGAACAGGGCGGTCATGGCGCTCCACCCGCGCACGATCCATACGACCGTGACGATGAAGGCGGCCACGAGCAGCACGACGGCCAGCATGCCGGTGACGACCCGGCCGAGCGCCGCCATACGGCGCACCTGCGGCGAAAGCCGTTCGTTCAGTCGTCTCCGGACGGTCGATGCGGCGGACGAGACGGGAACGGTGGCGAACGCGTAGCCGATCGTCCACACGCAGGCCGTCTTCATGGCTATCACCGCGGGCGCGTCATGCAGCTCCATGTTCGTGCCACCGGAGAACACCAGGTTGAGCGCGATCCATACGGCCAGACCGCCCAACCATCCCAGCGCCCCCGCGTCGGCCCGTGACGCGCACTGCGCGATCAGCGCGATGAGCATCACGGTGAGCAGCAGGGGCATGACCCCCACGACGATGGGGCCGGACGTGAAGCCGGTTCCCTGGCTGAGCAGCACTATGGTCTCGGTCAGGGGCAATGCCGAGGAGGGCAGGCTCTCGCCGCCCTCCTCCATGGATATGACCAGCAGCATCAGCGCGATGAAGCAGCCGAGCGATATGGCGTACAGGGCCATCGCGCCCAGCGCGGCGAGAACGCCCTTGAGCAGCGCGGAGATGCGGGCCGATGTTACGGGATTGTTCACCGCTCGAGACCCGCAAGCACCTCACGCATGATGTCGGCGGCCTGGCCGGGCGTGCGCCCGACGCGGATGCCGACCGCCTCCAGTGCTTCCTTCTTGTCCTTCGCGGTGCCCTTGCCTCCGGAGACGATGGCGCCGGCGTGGCCCATCTGCTTGCCCTCGGGGGCGGTGAAGCCGGCGATGTAGGCGACGACCGGCTTGGTCATGTGCTCGGAGGCCCACTGGGCGGCGTCCTGTTCGGCGCTGCCGCCGATCTCGCCGATCATCATCACGGCTTTCGTGTTCGGATCCGCTTCGAACGCCTGCAGCGCCTCGAGCAGCGTGGTGCCGACGATCGGGTCGCCACCGGCGCCGAGGCACGCGGTGAAGCCGATGTCGCTCAGCTCGCCCATCAGCTGGTAGGTGAGCGTGCCGGACTTGGAGACGAGACCCAGCGGGCCGCGTCCGACGATGCCGTCGGGGATGATGCCGAGGTTCACGCCGTGCGTCTCCTCGGAGGAGGCGAGCGTCATGAGGCCCGGGCAGTTCGGGCCGACGATGCGCACGCCGTGGCGCAGCGCGAGTTCGACGAAGTAGGCGGAATCCGCGACGGGGATGCCTTCGGTGATCACGACGATGAGCTTGATGCCCGCCTCGATCGCCTCGACGACCGCGGCCTTGGCGAAGCGCGGCGGGACGAACACGACCGACGCCTTGGCACCGGTGGCCTCACACGCCTCGGCGCAGGAGCCGTAGACGTGGATGGTGGCGTCCTCGCCGTCGCGCGCGGCCGGGAAGGTGACGTCGAGACCGGCCTTGCGGGCGTTGACGCCGCCGACGATGTTGGTGCCGGCCTTGAGCATGCGCGCGGTGTGCGTCATGCCCTGGTGGCCGGTCATGCCCTGCACGATGACGGGGGCGTCGTCTTCGATGAAGAGCGTCATATCAGTTGGCCTCCTTGGCTGCGATGGCGTCGGCCGCGATGCGGGCGGCCTGATGCGCCGCCTCCTCCATCGTCTCGGCGACGTGCACGTTCGGGTTGTTGGATTCGGCGAGGATGGCAAGGCCCTCGGCCGCCGCGTTGCCGTCGAAGCGGACGACGATCGGCTTGGTGCCGCCGAGCGTGTCGATCGCCTCGAGGATGCCCTTGGCGACCTGCTCGCAGGAGGTGATGCCGCCGTAGACGTTGATGAACACGGATTCGACCTGCGGGTCGGAGACGACGATCTCGAGGCTGGCGGCCATGACCTCGGCCGAGGCGCCGCCGCCGATGTCGAGGAAGTTGGCGGGCTTGATGCCGGTGCCCTGCTCCTCGCCGGCGCCGGAGACGGCGTCGAGGGAGCTCATGACGAGGCCCGCGCCGTTGCCAATCACACCGACCTGGCCGTTGAGATGCACGTAGTGCAGGCCATGGTCCTTGGCGCGACGCTCGAACTCGTCGTTGGCGAGCGGGTCGGCGAAACGCTTCCAGCCGTCGTGGCGGAAGGCGGCGTTGTCGTCGAGGGAGATCTTCGCGTCGAGCGCGCACAGGCTCTTCGAGGATTCGTCGTCCGGATCGCCGATCTTGGCGAGCGGGTTGATCTCGACGAGCGTCGCGTCGTTCTCCTTGAAGCACTTCCACATCTTGAGCAGGATCTGCGCGGCCTGGTCGACGTCCGCATGGTAGAAGCCGATGCTTTCGGCCATCTTCGTGGCCGCCTCGAGATCGAAGTCGTCGAGGGCCTCGATGTGCAGGCGCTTCACCGCCTCCGGATGCTCCTTGGCGATCTCCTCGACCTCGGTGCCGCCGTTGGCGGTGGCGAGCACGTCGTAGTCGCGGGAGGTGCGGTCCACGGAGATGGACACGTAGTACTCGTGGAGGATGTTCTTGCCCTCGGCCACGAGCACGCCGTTCACCTTGTGCTTGTGGATGGTCATCGGCAGGATGTCCTCGGCGTCGAGAATCGCCTCGTCGCGGGTCTTGGCGAGCTTGACGCCGCCGGCCTGGCCACGATGGCCGATCTTGACCTGCGCCTTGACGACGCAGGGGTAGCCGAGCTGTTCGGCGGCTTCGGCTACTTCATGGGAGTTCTGCGCGTAGATGGCCTTCGGGGTGGGGATGCCCTGCTCCTCGAGCAGCTGTCGCGCCTGGTATTCGTAAAGATCCATGGCTCTTCCGTGTGCTTGTGACTGTTGACTATTGACATGGCCGCCACCATGCCCATGATGGGCTGGTGACGGCCGAAAACCGTTGCGCCGGAATCAGGCCGGCATGGAGATGAGCGTCGACGTGGGGACGTCGCCGAGCTTGTCGAGCCCGTCAAGGCCTTCGAGGCCCATGACGAAGCCGAATCCGGCGATTGTGCCGCCCGCCTTCTCGATGAGGTCGGCACCGGCCTTCGCCGTGCCGCCGGTCGCGATCAGGTCGTCGACGATGAGCACGCGCTCCCCCGGCTTGACGGCGGTCGTCTCGATCTCGACGCTGGCCGTGCCGTATTCGAGGTCATAGGATTCGCCGATGGTCTCCGGCGGGAGCTTGCCCGCCTTGCGGATGGCGATGAAGCCCTTGCCGAGATGATGGGCGAGAGAGGGACCGAACAGGAATCCGCGGGATTCGAGACCGGCGATCGCATCGAACGAATCGGCCGGGACCGGCAGCGCGGCTTCGAGCGCGCGCAGCAGGATGTCGAGGCCGCGCGGGTCGGCGAGCACCGGCATGAAATCGCGGAAGATGATGCCTTCCTTCGGGAACCCGGGGACGGAACGGATCAGGGACACGAGGTATGCGGCGTCCTCGGCTCCCACCTTCTCCAGATCGCGGATCGTGATGTCGCTACCGGTCATGGTCACTCGGCCTTCTTCGCGTCGGCGTTGTTCTGCTCGACGGACGTGTCGACGTCCACCTGGGCCTCGCCGTCGGCGGCGTCCTCGTCCTTGGGAAGCGGGTTGCCGTTCTCATCCACCTCGTCGTCGGAGATGAAGGCGGGGCGCTCGTACTCCTTGGCGATGCCGCTGTAGGAGAAGCGCAGCAGAGAGCCCTCGGAGTCGATGACGATCTCCTCGTACTGCTCGTTCACGGAGACGACCTTGCCGATGATCTGGCCGATGGTGATGACCTCGGTGCCGGGCTTGAGGTTGGCGCGGAAGTCCTTGACCTGCTGCTGGCGTTCCTTGTTCTTCTTGGACTGGAACCACATCATGCCGCCCATGACCACGACGAGCACGACGATGAAAAGCATATTGGGATCCATTGAGGGGAATTCCTTCCGATCGGAAACGACTAGTCCAACTTCTGAAGTTTAGAAAAGCTTGTTGACAACGTCCTCTTTCGGCCGTATGCCGAGATGGTCCCACGCCTTGAGCGTGGCCACACGGCCCTTCGGCGTACGCACCAGGAACCCCTCGCGCACGAGATACGGCTCGCATACGGTCTCCACGGTCTCCGACTCCTCGCCCACCATGGCGGCCAGGGTGTTGAGTCCCACCGGCCCGCCGTTGAAGTTGCGCACGATGGCGTTGAGCACGGCGATGTCGAGACGGTCCAACCCCTCGGCGTCGATCTGGTAGAGGGCCAGCGCCTCCTTGACGTCGTCCGGCCCCGCCGACGGCAGGTCGTGGACGATCACCCAGTCGCGCACGCGGCGCAGCAGACGGTTCGCGATACGCGGCGTGCCGCGGGAACGCAGGGCGAGCTGATGGGCCGCCCCCTCCTCCAACGCGAGGCCGAGCACCGAGGCCGAGCGCTCGACGAGCTTCTCCAGCTCATCGACGGGATAGAAGTCGAGATGCGCGGTGAAGCCGAAACGCGCGCGCAACGGCGAGGGCAGCATGCCTTCGCGCGTGGTCGCGCCGATCATCGTGAAACGGGGCAGGGTGAGCGGAATCGAGGATGCGCCGGGGCCCTTGCCGACCATCACGTCGACGCGGAAATCCTCCATCGCGATGTACAGCAGTTCCTCGGCGGCGCGCGGCAGACGATGCACCTCGTCGACGAACAGCACCTCCCCCGCGTCGAGGGAGCTCAGGATGGAGGCGAGATCGCCGGCATGCTGGATGGCGGGACCCGATGTGATGCGGATCGGCACGCCGAGCTCGTTGGCGACGATCATCGCCAGAGTGGTCTTGCCGAGGCCTGGAGGGCCGGCGAGCAGGATATGGTCCGGCGGCACCTCGCGCTTGCGCGCGGCGTCGAGGAACAGCTGGAGCTGCGCCTTGAGCCTCGGCTGGCCGATGAAACCGTCGAGGACGTGCGGTCGCAGCTCCTCGTCGCTGACCGGCTCGTTGCCGACCGGCTGGGAGGAGACCATGCGCAGCGACTCCTCGTTCGCCCCGATGTTCTCGTTGCCTTCGGCCACCGAGCCGCTGATGTAGGGTTCGTTCATCCGTTCACCTCCGGTCCTTCGTCAGGCGTCTTCCTGTCAGATGCCGCGGTCCAGGGAGTTCAGCGCGAGCTTGAGCACGCGCGGCACGTCCCCGACGGCGAGAGGCGTGGCGATGCCGTTGGCCTCACACGCCTCCCGCACGGCGTGTTCGGCGTCCTGCTGGCGCCAGCCGAGCGAGATGAGTCCCTCGACGACCTGCAGCGCGCCCTTGTCCTCGGGCTTGGCGGTGGTGACGGCCGCCCCGGATTCGATGTCTTCGAGATTGATCGACCCTTTGAGTTCGAGGATGATCTTCTGCGCGCCCTTCTTGCCGAGCCCCGGAGCCTTGGCGAGGGCGGCGGCGTCGTTGTCGGCCACGGCCTTGGCGAGCTGGCTCGGATTCAACGTGGAGAGCAGCGACAGGGCGACCTTCGGGCCGATGCCGGAGACCTTGAGCAGCTGCAGGAACGTGCGTTTCGCCGCGGGGTCGAGGAACCCGTACAGGGTGATGGCGTCCTGCGAGACGTTGAGATACGTGTAGACGCGCGTCTCCGTGCCGCCATGGACACGCGACAGGTCGGCGGCGGGCATGCGCACCTCGTAGCCGACTCCCCCGACCTCGATGAGCGCGGACGAGGCATCGACCGTCTCCACCACACCTTTCAGCGAACCGATCACGGCGACTCCTTTCGAACAGCTGTTCGACAGTGTACACCATCATGCGGCGTTTCGCGAAGCCGCATGACGGCGTGGTCGCGTCACATGCCGCGGTCGGCGTTGAACCGGCGTTTCGTCGCCTTCTTGGAGGCCTCCGCCCATTGGCGTTGCGCCGGGGTGAGATGCTCCTCGCGTTCGCCGCCCTGCAGCGCGCCGGCCGGGCGCAGGGCGTGGCAGATCGCCAGCGCCAGCGCGTCGGCGGCGTCGGCCGGCGTCGGCATCGTGTTGAGGTTGAGGATGCGCGTCACCATGCGCTCGATCTGGATCTTCTGCGCGTGGCCGTTGCCGGTGATGGCGAGCTTCGCCTCGGTCGGCGTATGCAGGGCCACGGGGATGTTGCGCTGGGCGGCGGCGAGCATGGCGAGCCCCGCCGCCTGTGCGGTGCCGAGCACCGTGTTGCGGTTCGACTGGGCGAACACGCGCTCGATGGACACGGTGTCGGGCGCGTACGTCTCGATCTTCTCGACCAGGCCGTTGTAGATGGCGAGCAGGCGCAGGTCCTGCGACACGTCCGGCGAGGAGCGCACGACGTCCACGTGGATAAACGAAAGCCGGCGGTGGGCGCCGGCTTCGATCACGCCGACCCCGCAGCGCGTGAGCCCGGGGTCGACGCCAAGGATGATCACGTGCGGACTACTCCTCGTCGAGCTGAGCCATGACCTCGTCAGAGGCGGTCCAGTTGGAGTAGATGTTCTGCACGTCGTCGAGGTCATCGAGCTTGTCGATGAGGTTGGAGACCTTGCGGGCGTCCTCGAGGGAGAGCTCGACCTCGTTCTTCGGGGCCATGACCAAGTCGGCGGAATCGTACTCGAAACCAGCGTCGACCAGGGCCTGGCGCACGGTGTGCACGTCGGACGGGTCGGTGATGACGGTGAAGACCTCGCCGTCGTCCTGGACGTCCTCGGCACCGGCCTCGGCGGCGGCCTCGAACAGCTTGTCGAAGTCCACGCCCTCGGACGGGACCACAATCTGGCCCTTGCGCTCGAAGTTGAAGGACACGGAGCCGGAGGTGGCCAGGGAGCCGTTGCCCTTGGTCAGGGTGGAACGGACCTCGGCGGCCGCGCGGTTGCGGTTGTCGGTCAGGCACTCGATGATGAGGCCAACGCCGGCGGGGGCGTAGCCCTCGTAGACGATGTCCTCGTAGTTGGCGCCGCCGGCCTCTTCACCGGAGCCGCGCTTGACGGCGCGCTTGATGTTGTCGGCGGGCATGGAGGCCTTCTTGGCCTTGTAGATGGCGTCGTACAGGGACGGGTTGCCATCCGGGTCGCCGCCGCCCATGCGGGCCGCGATCTCGATGTTCTTGATGAGCTTGGCGAAGAGCTTGCCGCGCTTGGCGTCGATGGCGGCCTTCTTGTGCTTGGTGGTCGCCCACTTGGAATGACCTGACATAATGCTCCTAGCAGGTTATGAGACGGATATCTGACAAACGAAACGATTGTATGGCGTTAAGCCGACAACGCGGGCCGGCCGGGACGTGGCGTCCGCATCCCGGCCGGCCCGCTGAGGATCAGCGGCGAATCACTCGGCGTCGACGGGCTCGTCGGCCACGGCGGCCTTGAAGTCGTCGGCGGAGTTGACCTGGACGCGCTTGGCGATCACCTTGAGGATCTGGGCGCGCGCCTCGTCCACCGGGACGCCGTTGAGCTGGCTGCCGTCGCGGAAACGGAAGCTCACCGCGTTGTTGTTCATGTCCTCCTCGCCGACGATGAGGATGAACGGCACCTTGGACTTGGAGGCGTTGCGGATCTTCTTGCCGAAACGATCGTCGGAGTAGTCGATCTCGCATCGGACCATCTCGTCTTCGAGGCTCTTGACGAAGCCGGCGAGATGCGGGGCGAACTCGTCGGCGACGGGCACACCGAGCACCTGCACCGGGGCGAGCCACGCCGGGAACGCGCCCGCGTAGTGCTCGAGCAGCACGGCGAAGAAGCGCTCGATGGAGCCGAACAGCGCGCGGTGGATCATCACCGGACGCTGGTGCGTGCCGTCCTTCGCGATGTACTCGAGCTTGAAGCGCTCCGGCAGGTTGAAGTCGAGCTGGATGGTCGACACCTGCCAGGTGCGGCCGATCGCGTCACGCGCCTGCACGGAGATCTTCGGGCCGTAGAACGCGGCGCCGCCCGGATCGGCCACGAGGTCGAGGTGGGACGCTTCGGCGACCTCGCGCAGCGTGTTGGTCGCCTCCTCCCAGATCTCGTCGGAGCCGACGTACTTGTCCGGATCCTTGGTGGACAGCTCCAGGTAGAAGTCGGACAGGCCGAAGTCCTTGAGCAGGTTGAGCACGAAGGTGAGCAGGCTGGTCAGCTCGTCCTTCATCTGCTCGCGGGTGCAGTAGATGTGGGAGTCGTCCTGGGTGAGGCCGCGCACGCGGGTCAGGCCGTGGACCTCGCCGGACTTCTCGTAGCGGTACACGGTGCCGAACTCGAAGAGGCGCAGCGGCAGCTCGCGGTAGGAACGCTGGCGCGACTTGAAGATCAGGTTGTGCATCGGGCAGTTCATCGGCTTGAGGTAGTAGTCGGCGCCCGGCTTGGTGATGTTGCCGTCCGCGTCGCGCTCCTCGTCGAGGTGCATCGGCGGGTACATGCCGTCCTTGTACCAGTGCAGGTGGCCGGAGGTCTCGTACAGGCCGCCCTTGGTGATGTGCGGGGTCTGCACGAAGCTGTAGTGGTGCTTGCGGTGCATCTCGCGGGAGTAGTCCTCCATCGCGTTGATGACAGCGGCGCCCTTCGGGTGGAACACGGCGAGGCCCGGTCCGATCTCCTCCGGGAAGGAGAACAGGTCCATTTCGGCGCCGAGCTTGCGGTGGTCGCGCTTGGCGGCCTCCTCGAGACGCGTCTGGTAGGCCTTGAGGTCCTCCTTGGTGGCCCACGCGGTACCGTAGATGCGCTGCATGGTCGGGTTCTTCTCGCTGCCGCGCCAGTAGGCGGCGGCGGAACGCTCGATCTTGAACGCCTTGATGAAGCGGGTGTTCGGCAGGTGCGGTCCGCGGCACAGGTCCTTCCACACGACGTTGCCGTCACGGTCGACGTTGTCGTAGAAGCTGAGCTCCTTGCCGGAGATCTCGGTGGCGGTGGACGGGTCGAGGTGCGCTTCCTTGTCCTGGATCAGCTCGATCTTGAACGGCTGGTCGGCCTCCTCGGCGAGGGCCTCCTCCTCGCTCACGACGCGGCGGCGGAAGGACTGGGACGACTTGATGATGCGCTGCATGTGCTTTTCGATCTGCTTGAGATCGTCCGGCGTGAACGGCTGATCGACCTGGAAGTCGTAGTAGAAGCCGTCCTTGATGATCGGGCCGACGCCGAGCTTGGCGTTCGGGAACAGTTCCTGCACCGCCTGCGCCATGACGTGCGTGGCGGAGTGACGCATGATGCCGAGGCCGTCCTCGGAGTCGAGCGCGACGGACTCGACGGCGTCGCCGTCGTTGAGCGGCGTGTACAGGTCACGCAGTTCGCCGTTGAGACGCACGGCGATGATGTTCTTGTCGTCCGCGAAGAGTTCGACGCCGGTGGTGGTTGCTTCCACCTCCTTCGCTTCGCCGTTGACTGTGATGGAGATGGAGCTTTGCGCCATGATGGTGTCCTTTGCTATCTGGGTCCGCGTTACCAATGTGCAGGCCTGGACGTGTAATCAACAGTTGCACACTGTAGGGCGGCTCGGCGACATGCGCAAGCCGCGTTCACCAGACGAACGCATAGGTGAACCGAAGCCGTATGGAAGGTGTATGCGGGCCGACGTCGTCAGGCGCGCTGCACGAGCCACTGGGCCGCGGTCTTCTTCGAGGGGAACACGCCCTGGGCTCCGTTGGCGCCGTCCGCCAGCCACATGCGTTTCAGGCCGACGGTCTGCTTGCGCACGGTTCCGGCTCCGCTTCCGTTGTGGAGCACGGCGAACACGCCTCGTTCGATTCTCAGTATCCTCACGTCCATGATGACGGCCTCCTCGCCGTGATCGTTCCCGTTCGTCTTCGATGGTACCGTCATCCCGGCCGCCGCCGTGGCTGACGCGCCGAATCCGTTGCGCCAAGGTCGCGGCTACGTTGTCACCCCGGTTTCGACATGCAGAAAGCCTCAGGCATGAACCTGAGGCTTTCCGTCAAAGCTCCTGCGACTGGGCTTGAACCAGTGACCGTCCGATTAACAGTCGGATGCTCTGCCAACTGAGCTACGCAGGAATATTCAATTATCACGTCCCTGTCGAGCCGAGGCCCTTCCGGGGTGAAGCTCCTGCGACTGGGCTTGAACCAGTGACCGTCCGATTAACAGTCGGATGCTCTGCCAACTGAGCTACGCAGGAATATTCAATTATCAACCACTCCCAGTCACAACCGGGCGCGTTCGCAACGAGTGATGAATATACGCGCCGGTCTCCGATAACGCAACTCGGCGTGTCGCGCTACGCGGCATCGAAGACCGGCGCCGAAATCCCTACATCACCACCTTGGTCAGCGGCATGGCCGAGTCGATGGCGAAATCGGGCGCGCTGGGCGCGACCCCGGCCTCGACGAGGTTCACGCCCAGCATCGCGACCATCGCGCCGTTGTCGGTGCACAGCTTCAGTTCCGGGATACGCACTTCGACGCCGTTGGAGCGTCCGAATTCGAGCAGTTTCGCTCTGAGCTGCGAGTTGGCGGAGAATCCGCCGCCCACGATCAGCGTGTCGGAATCGTACTGGCGGCAGCCGCGCATCGCTTTCTTCGCAAGCACGGTGGCCACCGAGTCGGCGAGCGAGGCGCATACGTCGTCGACGGGGATCTCGCGCCCCGCGGCCTGCTCCCCCTCCACCCAGCGGGCGACGGCGGTCTTCACGCCGGAGAAGCTAAAGTCGTACGGGTGCTTCGCGCCGGCCTTACCCTGCGTGAGTCCCTGCGGCACGCGGATCGCATGCGGGTCGCCGTGTTGCGCGTGCCGGTCGATGTGCGGGCCGCCCGGGTAGGGGAAGCCGAGCAGGCGCGCCACCTTGTCGAAGCACTCCCCCGCCGCGTCGTCCAACGTGGTGCCGACCACGTCGATGTGCCGTGCCACGTCCTCGACGTGCAGCAGCGACGTGTGCCCGCCGGAGACGATGAGGGCGAGCGTGTCCTTGGGGAACGGTCCGAACTGGAGCTGGGTGACGGCGATGTGTCCGATCACGTGGTTGATGCCGTACAGCGGTTTGCCGCTCGCCCAAGCGAGTGCCTTCGCGCCGGAGACGCCGACGGCGAGGCATCCGGCGAGTCCGGGGCCCGCGGACACGGCGATTGCGTCCACATCGGCGAGTTCGAGGCCGGCATCGGCCAGCGCCTTGGACACGCACGGCACGAACGCTTCGGCGTGCGCGCGCGAGGCGATCTCGGGGATGACGCCGCCGTAGCGCGCGTGCTCCTCCATCGAGGAGGCGACCACGTTGGAGCGCAGCGTGCGCCCCTGGACGATGGCGGCCGCCGTCTCGTCGCAAGTGGATTCGATGCCCAGTACGATCGGTTCGCTCATCGCGTCTTCTCCGTTTCTCCGTTCATGTCCGTTCCGCCCGCCGCCGTATTCGTCGCGTCCGCCCCGCTCACCTCGCGGCTCCTCGCTCCCGCGAACCCGACGACGCGCGGGCTCAGTTCCAGCGCCATCACGTATGCGTCGATGCCTTCCGGCTGGTAGTAGCGTCTGCGCAGTCCGATGCGTTCGAATCCGAACCGCCGGTACAGCGCGATGGCGGGCTCGTTGTTCACGGCGACTTCGAGCAGCATGCGTCGCGCGCCCTGTTCGCGCGCGTGGCCGATCAGCCAGGTGAGCATGCGCGCGGCGAGTCCGCGGCGCTGGTAGCGTCGGCCGACGCCGACGTCCATGATCTCCGCGTCCTCGCCGTCGTACCAGTATCCGGCGAATCCGCGCACGATGCCCGGCACGCAGCCGTCGGGGCCCGGCACATGGCCTTCCCCCCTGTCTCCGCATTCGCCATCGCCCTGTTCGCGTTCGCAGTCGAACACGTAGACGCGTGCGGGGGCGTCGAGCTCCTGCCGTACCGCGTTCTCGCTCCACGCGTGGTTGCCGAACAGCTCGACCTCCAGCGCGCGTACGGCGGCGACGGCGGTCTCACGGTCGAGGTCGTCCAGTGCGACGAGCATCAGTCCTTCCTCCCCGCTCCCTCATGGCCGAGCACGTGCTTGAGCGGCGCCGGCACCTCGGCGTCCGGCCGGCGCAGATACAGCGGTTCGACGGGTGCCTGCGGGTCGCGCGCATGCGCGAGCGTCGCGTCGGTCGCGAAGATCTCGACGCCCTGCCGTCCCTGGTCGAACACGGATTCGTCGGTCACGTCGCCGAGATGGTCGATGCCGCGCAGCGCGTCGGCGTATTTCGCCGCGCCATGGCCGACGACGTCGACGACGATCTCGCCGTCCGTCGTCGCCGCGACCTCGCGTACGGCGGCGTTTACGCGGTCGGCGATCGATGCCGGATAGTCGATGTCCATGGCGATGAGCACGCGGACCGCGGTTCCGGTGTTCCCGTTGTCACCGGTCTCGCCGGTTCCATCGCCGTCGAGCTGGCTCGCATACAGCGCGAAGTAGAGTTGCTTGCGGCGCGCGTCGTTCACGGCGAGCGTGAGCACGTGGCGCGTCTTCGGATCGCCGAGCGTGCCGGCCTTGCCGCGCCGGATGAGGTTCCACTGCGCCTGCGGTGCGAGTACATCATGGCCGATGAGTTCCGCGCCGGTGGCGAACGCCAGCGCCTTGGCGGCGACGATGCCGGCGCGCAGTCCGGTGAACGGCGCGGGACCGGTGCCGACGATCACCGTCTCGATGTCGCGCGGCGCGTATCCGGCTTCGCCGACCCCGCGCGCGATGTTCACCTGCAGTCGTTCGACGTGGGTGCGCGAGTCGGTCTCGACGATTGGTTCATGCCCTGTGACGCCTACGGTGGAACCGTATGACGTGTCGATCACCAATGTGCAGCCCATGCATCCTCCCGACGTGTGCTCGTGATTCCTCCGATATGATTCTTCGGACCTGTAGTCAGACCTGTAGAGAGTGTACACCGCCGCATGCGGGCCGCCCGCTCAGAGCGTGAATCCGCTCCAGCGTGCACCGACCGGCACCAGCGTGACGGTGCGCGTGCCGTCGCTCGTGAGTTCGCCGTCGGCGTCCACGGCACCGGACGCGACGCCGGGACCGGTCTGCGACAGCGGGCGCGCGATGTGGATTTCAAGCCGTTCCGGCGCGAGCGCGGCGGCCATCTGCTCGCCCCACTCCATGAGCACGACCGTATCGTCGCTGGTGTCTTCGAGCTCCTCGTCGAGTCCCAGCGATTCGAGTTCGTCGAGCAGACGGTTCACGGCCGCCTGTCCGGGCGCGTAGTCGGCGCCGCCGAGACGGTACGCGTCCACGTGCACGAGATGCGCGGGACTCCCGTCGGCGAACCGTCCGTCGAGTTCACGGGCGATGGTGAACGTCGGCGAGACAATCGGCTCACCGATGCCGAGCCCTTCGCCGAATCCCTGCGCGAGCGTCGTCTTGCCGGCGCCAAGCGGACCGGACAGGAGCAGCACGTCGCCGCCACGTACGCGCGCCGCGATACGGCGTCCCAATGCACGCATGTCGTCGCCCGTAGGCGCCTCGATGACGATCGTCCCGTCGCCCCGCATCCCGTTTCGCTCCCCGCTCATGCCCGTCCTTTCGTCGCGATCGTCTCGATGCTGCGCTCCAGCGCATACATGGGGTCTCCCCCGTTGGTCTTGCACTCCTCGTCGGCCCAGGCGAGCGTGCGGATGCACGCGGCCATGCCGGTGGACGTCCAGCCGCCGAGTTTCACGTATTTGCGCGCCCACGGGGACATGCCGAGTTCGGCGGCGCTGATCCTGCCCGTGTTGAACGCGGACACCTTCGCCACGGCCCTGAGCTTCGACGCCAACGCGCCGATGAGCGCGACCGGTTCGACGCCCTGTTCCACGGCGGAGCGCATCTTGACAATCGCGTCGGCCGTGTTGCCCGCCATGGCGGCGTCGGCCACGTTGAATCCGGTGACCTGCGCGTTGGCGGTCAGATACTGGTTGACCCGGTCCAGTCCGATCGGATCGTCGTCGAAATCGAAGCACAGTTGCCCGCACATGGCGGTGAGTTCGCCGATGCTGCCGCCGAGCACGTCGACGAGCTGCTGGGCGGCGATCGGCTCGACTCGTCTGCCCTGTTTCTCGAAGCATTGCAGCACGTAGTTGAGTTTCGCGTCCGGCTTCTTCAGGTCGGGTACCTCGACCTTGCGCGCGCCGGCGCGGACGAGCCGATCGAGCAGACGCTTGCCCTTGTTGCCGCCCTCGTGCCGGCAGATGACGATGCTGGAGTTGTCCGGGTCGGCGGCCGCCTGCTTGCAGTAGTCGACAATGCTGTCGCCGAGTTTCTCGTCCGCGGATTGCAGGTCGTCGACGCGCACGACGGCCACGTCGGCGAGCAGGGAGGGGCTGACGGCCTCGTCGAAGGCGTAGCGGTCCGCCGTGGCCGCGTCGAGTTCGACGAGTTCCGCGTCCGGTCGGCGTTTCAGCGCCGCGTCGCATTGTTCGCGCACGGTTTCGCCGTTGAGATACGGGTCTCCCCCGTACACCACGATGACCGGTGCCTTGCCTGCCTGTCTTGCCATGCCCCCCATCACCCCACATCCGCTGGACAACTGGCATAATGGAACGGACCCGCCCATCATCTGTGGTTTGGAGGAAACATGGGTTCTGCATCGTTCACGATCCGCGATCTCGTCAACGCCGACGGTTCCGCTTCGATCAGCGATTACGGCGCGCACGTGCTGCGTTGGGCGCCTCAAGGACAGTCGGACGTGGTCTGGCGTCCGCGTGCAATCCATCTGCATGAGGGGAAGGCGATCCGCGGCGGCGTGCCGGTCATCTTCCCATGGTTCAATTCCGGATTCGATCCGGCCAACGATGCCACGAAGACGCCCAAGCACGGGTTCGCGCGGTCGAGCTTCTGGCATCCGGTGGACGGTTCGATCACGGATTGTCACGCCGAGTATGCGCTCGACTCCGACGAAATCGACGACGCGACGCTCGCGCAGTTCGTCGGCAACGACGCCCCGCGCTTCCACGCGTCCTACACGGTGGACGCCGGCGAGTCGATCACGATGGCGTTGACGGTGACGAACGACGGCGACGCCGCGTTCTCCTACGAGGCGGCGCTGCACACGTATCTGGCGGTGGACGACGTGACGCGCGCCCGCGTCGTCGGCTTGGACGGCGCGGATTATCTGGACACGACGCTGCCCGGCTTCCCGGTGCGCACGCAGTCGGGCGACGTGGCGTTCGACGGCACGATGGTCGACCGCATCTATCTGACGGATGCGCCGCTCGAACTGCATGACGACGCGGCCGGCCGCACGATCCTGATCTCCTCGCGAGGAGCGACGGCGACGGTCGTGTGGAATCCGGGCGAGGAGGCCGGCAACGCGATCGGCGACCTGGAGGCCGGCGAATGGCGCGGATTCGCCTGCGTGGAGGCCGCCGCGAACCGCGACCGCATGATCACGCTCCACCCCGGCGAATCCCACACCCTCTCCCAGACCCTCGCCGTAAAGTAGCTCCGCCCTCGGCTCCCCTAGTCAGCCGAAGCCTATCCGTCCCCGGCTCCCCTGGCTAAGCGAAGCCGACTTTTCGTCTTCAGCTCCCCTTGTCAGGGGAGCTGTCGGCGAAGCCGACTGAGGGGTAGTCCCACGACGTTATCTTTGGCTCCCCTTGCTAGGGGAGCTGTCGGCAATGCCGACTGAGGGGTAGTCCCGCTGAAACACGACAATTCACACAACAAGGGGGAAAGACAATATGCCAACCGAAACCGAACCGCTGCCATCCCGTCTCGAGACCGGTCAACCGGCTCCGGACTTCACACTCCCCGCGGTGAATCCGGACGGCGACGAGACCACCGTCACCCTGTCCGAACTCACCTCACAAGGGGACAAGGTGCTGCTCTACTTCTATCCGGCGGCGATGACGCCCGGATGCACCACCGAGGCCTGCGACTTCCGCGACAACATGGCGCGACTCGGTTCGCTCGGCTACACGGTACTCGGCGTCTCGAAGGATCCGCTCGCCAAACTGCAGCGGTTCCGCGAACGCGACCACCTGTCGTTCCCGCTGCTGAGCGACCCGGACCTGACGGTGCACAAACTGTACGCCGCCTACGGGGAGAAGAAGCTGTACGGCAAGACGCACGTGGGTGTGATCCGCTCCACGTTCGCCATCGACGCGGACGGCACGATCACGCTCGCCCGCTACAACGTGCGCGCCAAAGGCCATGTGGACTCGCTGCTGAAGCGGCTCGGCTGACCGAAGCCGACCCGTCTTCCGCCATCGTCGGACACGGTGGCGGCATCCTGCCACGATGAGGCGTTCCCCGAGGAAGAATCTTCGTGGAACGCCTCATCGCATCCGGAGGGACGCCCGGGAAAGCGATATCACCGATCCCAGGAATCGCTCCTGGTCTGACGCCTGCGGATAAGCACCGCGCCGGTGCCGACGATGGCGAGAATCGCGGTGAGCGTGAGCATCGTCGACTGGTCGGACCCTGTCGAAGCAAGTCCGTCGGTGGGTGTGCCGTCGAGTTTCGCTTCCACTTCGTTCTTCGCCTTCACCGCCGCCTTTTGGCTCTTCTTCGCCTGCGTGACCTTGGACTGGGCGGCATCCTGCTTCTTGGCGGCTTCCTCCGAAGCCTTCTTGGCATCCGCTTCGGCCTGCTTCGCCGCCGCTAGCTCCTTGTCGGACGCGGCCTTGTCGGCTTTCTTCGCCTCGTAGTCGGCCTTCGCCGCATCAAGCGCCTTGTTCGCCTCGTCGAGCTTCGCGTTCGCCTTGTCCAAGGCCTTGTTCGCCTCGTCCAAGGCCTTGTTGGCCGCGTCGAGACGGGCCTGCGCGTCCGTGTAGCGGTCGATGTCCCCGTTCGCCTTGTCAAGATCCTCCTGGGCGTCCTGTTTGGCGGTCTTCGCGGCCTCGACCTTGGCGTTCGCGTCCTTGACGGCCTGCTTCGCCGCCGCAAGCTCCTTGTCGGACGCGGCCTTATCCGCATCCGCCTTCGAAGCGGCGGTCTTCGCCGCGGTCAGAACGGCCTTCGCATCCTTCAATTCGGATTCGGCAGCGGCCTTGTCGGCGGTCGCCCCATCGATGCGCGACTGCGCGTCCGCGGCACGCTGGGTGGCGTCCTGGAGCTTCGCGTCCGCATCGGTCACATCCTGCTTGGCGGCGTCCACCGCGGCCTGTGCGTCCGCCGCCTTGTCGGCGGCGGCCTGTGCGGCTGAAGCCGTCTCATCGACGGTCTTCTTCGCGGCCTCGGTGGCGGTTCTCGCGGCCGTAAGCGCATCCGCGGCCTTCGACTGCTCCTCCTTCGCCTTCTTCAACGCGTCCGCCTTGTCGCCTTGCGCGGCGAGGGCGTCCTCGTACGCCTCCTTCGCTTCGGCGAGGGCCTTCTCGCTATCCGATACGGTTCCGTTCGCCTTGTCGAGCGCCGCCTGCGCGGTCTTGGCCTGTTCGACGAGCTTCGCGTACGAGTCCGCCGCCTTCGCCGCCGCGTCCGACGCGGACTTGGCCGCCGCCAAAGCCTCCTGGTAGGCCTGCGGCGCGTTCTTCAATCCGTCCATGTAGGAGGTCAGCTGCTTCTCGTATTCGTCGACCGTCAGATCGCCGGCATCCCAGCCGTAGTTCTGGCCTGACACGTTTTTCCCGGCCGAGTAGCCTCCGCCGATCGTGGTCGCCTGCGGATTGATGATGTTCAGGTAATGGCCGACCGAGACGTACAGGGCATAGTCCTTCTGCATCAGCGCATACGGGTCGTTCTTGTACTGCTCGAGGCTGGGGTCCTTGGCGACCGCGGCATCCCACACCTTTTTCTCCTGATAGTACCAGCCTTGTTCCGGCTGTTCGCCGTACCCCCATGCGAGGTTCTGGCCGCTGTCGTAGAAATCATGGCCCATGTTGCCGAACGCATTGCCGTCGGTGACGGACTGCGCCATCGCCTGCTCCCATGCGCTCCACTTCAGCTCCGGGAGTCCCAGGCTCTTGCGGATTTCGTTGATCTTCTTCATCGATGACACGGCCTTCGCCATATTGTCGAGGCTGAATGCGCTGTCCGGATCATTCGGACGGATGGTGCCGGCCGCCACGCCTTTCTTGTACGCCTCCGACCAGCTGTCGACCTGGGAGTCGCCCGTGCCTCCATCCCTGAGACCGACCGCCTTCTGGTATCCGTACGTCTCGTAGAAGCCGAACGCGCCCTTGTCCCACTGGGCCTGCGCGTTGTCCGCCGCCGTCTTCTTCTCGTCCGCCGTCTTCTGTGCCGCGTCCGCCTGTGCCTGAAGGTCCGCCGCATCCGCCTGGCCCTTCGCCGCCGCCGCGTCCGCCGCGCTCTTCGCCGCGTCCGCCTGCGCCTGCGCCGCCTGCGCGTCCTTCAACGCCTGTTCGGCCTTGGCGAGTTTGGCGGCGGCCTCGTTGAGTCCCGTGTCGCCCTGCTCGAGCTTCGTGACCTTTTCGTCCGCCGCCTGCTTGGACGCGGCCGCATCCGCCTCTTCGGCCTGCTTCGTCTTCAGGTCCGCCTGCGCCTTCGCCGCCGCCGCGTCCGCCGCATTCTTCGCCGCGTCCGCCGCGTCCTTGCCGGAGGTGGCCTGGTCGAGCTGCGACTGAGCGGTCTGCTTCGCCTGGGTCGCATCCGCCACGTCCTCGTCCGCTTGGGCCTTGTCCGTTTCGGCTTGGGCCTTGTCCGCGTCGGCCTTGTCCGCCTTGGCCTGCGCATTATCCGCCGATTGCTGCGCCTGATCCAGCTTCGCATGCGCATCCTGCGCCTGCTTGTCGTTCGCATCGGCTTTCGCCTGGGCATCCGACTCGGTCTGGGTGGCCTTCGACTGTTCGTCGGTGGCGGCATCCAGCTGCTTCGACGCCTCATCCAACGAGGTCTGCGCATCCTTCGCCGCCTGCTGCGCCTGTTCGAGCTTCGCGGGAGCGTCCTGTGCGTCCTTCGCCGCCTGTGACTGGTTTTCCGCCGCGACCTGCTGGCTCTGCTGGGCCTTGTGCTGCTGGTCCTGCGCCGCCTGCTGGCTCTGCTGGGCCGCGTCCAATGCCTGCTGCGCCTGGTCCAGCGCGGCCGCCGCCGCATCGGCCTTCGCCTGTGCCTCCGGGACGCCTGACGGAGCCGCCGAGGCAATCTGCGCCTGGGCCGCCTGCACTTGCGCTTGGGCCTGCTCGACCTGTTGGGCCGCGCTCTGATCGGTCGGCGTGGCCGTCTCGCCGGCCATCGCCGTCTGCGGAGCCAACAACGTGCCCGCCGTCACCACAACCGCGAGAGCCGCCTTCGAACCGTTCTTCATCTCGAGTCCTTCCACTCATCAGGGATGTGCCTGTCCGAGACCGGGCGAATACGTCCCTGTACACTCGCCCGACCGTCGGGCCTAATCAGGGGAGAATATCCTCGGAGGGGCCCGACATCCTTCACAACCGGACAAACCCCGCGAACCTGTCGTGAACGCCGTCGTTCGAGGCGTGCCGCACCGGCGACTTCGCCGAGTCTTCAAGCCATGAATCATCTCGATGTGTCTATGATGCGCCACTACGGGCAAAGTTTGAGCCCATGACCATTATGTGGGAAAGCCGGCTCCGTTCTCGTGCCGCGATTCCGACGACGCGGCGCGTCCTGCGCGCGCATCATTCTAATCGTGAGAAAATAGACACGGTGTCAACGCGGATGGGTGGTGCCGTCCGCATCGGACAGGAGGTGCCTGATGGTTGCGAACAAGGCGAACGAACTGCCGGACTGGGTACGTTACGGAGTGTTCTGGCAGGTGTATCCGCTTGGATTCTGCGGCGCGGACATCCGCCCGCAGGGTCCGCGCGAATTCCACGGCCGGGGGCTCGACGCGCTGATTCCCTGGCTGCCGTACATGCGCGACCTGGGCGCGTCAGGTCTGCTGCTCGGCCCCATCTTCGAATCCGCCACGCACGGCTACGACACGCTCGACCACATGCACGTCGACGTGCGGCTCGGCGGCGACGCGGCGTTCGACCGGCTCGCCGAAGCCTGCCACGGCATGGGCATGTCCATCATTCTCGACGGCGTCTTCAACCACGTGTCGCGCCGCCACCCGGCCGTCCAGGCAGCGCTCGACGAGGCCTCCGGCACGCTCTCCCCCGCCGGGAACCCCTGGCATGGACTCGTCAAGACCGCGACCGGCGCAAACGGGGAGCCGGTGCTCGACGTGTTCGAAGGCCACGGCGACCTCGTCGACCTCGACCACGGCAGCGACGAGACGGTCACCTACGTGACGCGTGTGATGAACCATTGGCTCGACCGCGGCGCATCCGGCTGGCGGCTCGACGCCGCCTACGCGGTGCCGAGCGGATTCTGGGCGAAGGTGCTGCCGCAGATGAAGGCCGCGCACCCGTATACGTGGATCTTCGGCGAGGTGATCCACGGCGACTACCCGCGCATCGCGGTGGAATCCACGATGGATTCGATCACGCAGTACGAGCTGTGGAAGTCGATCCGTCACGCGCTCGAAACCGACAACTTCTTCGAACTCGACTGGAACCTCACCCGGCACAACGCGTTCCTGGACACGTTCATTCCACAGACGTTCATCGGCAACCACGACGTGACCCGCATCGCCTCCGAGATCGGGCCGAAGAAGGCCGCGCTCGCATTGGCGGTGCTGATGACGGTCGGAGGCGTGCCCAGCATCTACTACGGTGACGAGCAAGGCTACGTGGGCGTCAAGGAGCAGCGGTTCGGCGGCGACGACGACGTGCGGCCCAAATTCCCGGACTCGCCGGAGCAGCTGTCGAAGCTCGGCGAGCCCGTGTACCGCCTGCACCAGGCGCTGATCGCGCTGCGCCGCCGCAACCCGTGGCTGCAGGACGCGCGCGTCGAGAAGGACGTGCTCGAGAACAAGCGCTACGTGTACCGGGCGGTCGCCGCAGACGGGCACACGCACATCCGCGTGGAGTTGAGCGTCGAGGACGAGCCGACGTTCACGATTTCCGATGCGGATGGGCGTGTGGCGTACCGGTATTAGCGCCGGGTGCACCCCCTCAGACGGCTTCGCCGCCAGCTCCCCCTTCAGGGGGAGCAAGAGAAAAAGCCAATGCCTCTGGAAGGAACCAGAGGAGCATAAGGAGGGGATCAGCGGGTGCGGAAGGGGATGGTCTTGCGCTTGGAGTGGCGGCGGCGCGGGCCGTCCGTGGAACCGTATTTGGCGATCATGCGGCGGTCGTGGCGCTTCGCGGCCTCACCGCGCTCGTCCTGCACGACGCGGTTCTCGTCCCTGCGGTGGATGCGCTTGCCTCCGTTGCCGCCCTTCGAGCTGCGGTCCGAACGTGTGTCGTCGCGGTAGCCGCCCCGCTTGGAGCGATGCGAATCTCCGGTCTCGAAACGGCGGTCGCGGCGTTCCGCCTCGGCGTCGCGCATACCGGCGCGGCGCTCGGCACGGTTCTTCCGCCCGGCCGGCTGCTCGCGTCGGTCGCGGCCGCGCTCGTCACGGGAGGAACGTCGCGTCGAACGGTCCGCGCGGCGGTCGTCGCGACCACCATGGCCGCCACGACGGTTCCGGCGCGAATCGTCGCCGTCGTCCGCGAACGGATCGTCGAATCCGGTCTCGTCGACCGCATCGAAGTCGTCGACGAACGTGATGTTCGCGGGCGTGCGCGACCTGCCGGCTCCGCCGTCGCCTCGCCTGCCGTTCCCGCGCTTGCCTCCCTGGGCGTTGTCGTCCTTGCGCGCCTTGCGGTCCTTGCGCTTGCGCGGATTGCCGGCGGGCTGCGTGTCGTCGAGGTTCCAATCCTTGACGATCGGGGCGCGCTCCCCCACGAGCTCCTGCACTTCCGGCGAATCATGGCGCACGGCGATCGGCTTCACGTCGATGCCGGCGGCCTTGAGCATGCGCTTCGCCTCGCGGCGCTGGAACGGGAGCACGAGCGTCACCACGTCGCCCGTATGGCCGGCGCGCGCGGTGCGGCCAGAACGGTGCACGAACGATTTCGGATCGTCCGGCGGGTCGATCTGCACGACGAGCTCCACGTCGCTCACGTCGATGCCGCGGGCCGCCACGTCGGTGGCGACCAGCACGTTCACGTCGCCGTCCTCGAACGCGGCGAGGTTGCGGTCGCGCTGGTTCTGGTTGAGGTTGCCGTGCAGCTGCGCGGCGGGCACGCCGCTGTTCGTCAGGCTCTTCGCGAGCTTCTTCGCCTGGAACTTGGTGCGCGTGAACAGGATGCGCTTGCCGGTTCCGGCGGCTAGCTGACGCACCACCTCGAACTTGTCGTCCTTCGCCACCTCGAACACATGCTGGGTCATCGTATCGACCACGGCGGCCGGCTCGTCCACGCTGTGCGTCTTCGGCTCACGCAGGAACTCGCGCACCAGACCGTCGACGCCGTGGTCGAGCGTCGCGGAGAACAGCATGTGCTGCGCGTCGGGACGAATCTGGCCGAGGATGCGGCGCACCGGCGGCAGGAAGCCCATGTCCGCCATCTCGTCCGCCTCGTCCATGACGATGACGCGCACGTCGGACAGGGTGAGCAGCTTCTGGCGCAGCAGGTCCTCGAGACGACCCGGGCAAGCGACGACGATGTCCGCGCCGGACTTGAGGTCGCGCACCTGACGGTTCTGTTTGACGCCGCCGTACACGGTGGTCGTGGTCATGCCCATCATGCGGGCGAGCGGTTCGAGCACGTCGTTGATCTGGTTGGCGAGCTCGCGCGTCGGCGCGAGCACGAGCCCGTGCGGATGTGGCAGGAAGCCGCGCTCCTCGCGTTCGGCGAGATGCTCGCGGCGGATGAACTTGACGTTGCGGCGGAATTCGGACATCGCCATGCCCGGCTCCCACGCGGCCTCGCACAGGCGCGCGGCGAGCGGGATGCAGAAGGCGAGCGTCTTGCCCGAGCCGGTGCGGCCACGGCCGAGGATGTCGCGTCCGGCGAGGGAATCGGGAAGGGTGTCCTCCTGGATGGGGAACGCCTCGGTCTTGCCGTCCGCGTCGAGCACGCGGCACAACGGCTCGGGGACGCCGAGTTCGAAGAAGGTCTTGGCGCGCGTCTCGACGACGGGCGTAGGGAAGGTTGTATCTGGCACAACGGCCTTTCATGTCATATGGGATCATGCGCGGTTTGCGCAAACCATACGACAGTAGCGTAAGGCCGATACTTTGCGTGCGGCGTCGCACGCAAGGCATCGGCCTTACGGTCCGATCAATCACTCCATGTGGGTCACACGTAGTTGCGTTCGATGAGGATGTCGGAGACGGTGAGGTTCGCGTCGTTGACGAGGTTGAACAGGATCACGCCGGCGAGCTGGGCCGGGTCCATGAACGTGTGCTGCTTCTCCTCGGACACGTAGTCGTGGCTGTCGCGGTAGAACGCGGTGTCGATGCCGCCCGGGTAGACGCCCACGATCTTCACGCTCGTGCCCTTGTAGGCGGCCTTGAGGCTCTGCGTGTAGCCCTTCTCGCCCCACTTGGTCGCGCAGTAGACGGATTCGTTGGCGTTGCCGCGCGTGGCGGCGGTGCTCATCACGTTCGCGATCTTGAGATCGGCCTCGCCGTCCGCCTTGAGCGTGGCGACCGACCACAGGATCATGCCTTTGAGACCCTTGAGGCACTTGTCCACGTCGGCGGCCTCGTAGGCGGTGGGCGTCTTGAACGAGGGCTGCCCGGCGTTGTTGATGAGCAGGTCGACGTGGCCGAGTTCGGCGATCTCGGCGATGGAGGCGTTCACGAACGCCTCGTCGGACACGTCGCCGACGAACGCCTTGTAGGATTCGGCGCCGAACTCCCCTTCGAGTTCGGCCTGGCGCTCGGCGTTGAAGTCGACGCCCGCCACGAACCAGCCTTCGGCGATGAGCTGCCTGGCCAGCTCGTAGCCGAGACCGAGCGCGCTGCCGGTGACGATCGCGATGTTCTTCCCGTTCGATTGCATTGCCATATCCGGTTCTCCCTCACGAGGATGGGTTCTTGGGTCATGGTTCAGGCTATCGAACCGTTCCGACGCGGTTTCGCGTTTCGCCCGGCGGCGCGCCCTCTCGGTCGCGTTCCGGCGTGCCATAGGTGGCCCTGGGACCGATGAATCATGCCATCTGCGCGACGTTCTTCGGGTACCAGATGGCCAGCCAGTCGTCCTCGTACGGGACGGCGAGGCGTTCCGCCATCCATTCGCGGCAGGCGGCGAAGAAGCGCGTGAGCATGGAGACGGCCTTGACGTTCATTTCGGTGTCGATGATGGTACGCATGGGAATCACTCCTTTGGTTCCGACAGGCCGGGATATGGCGTAATCGTCCATATCCCGGCGAGTCGCATTCCTTTTTCCGTTCTTCCACTGCAGTGCGAAGATGCCTCAATCATACGGCTCAGGAACGCTTCGCCACGGGACCATCATCGCGTCAACGGCGATGATAATATCAAAATCGTATACGCAGTGAAATCGACAACGGTGGAGCCGGGAAACGGGGCAGAGCATGGCGACGGTGACGAGACGGATCAAGGTGTTCTCCGACATGTCGGAACGCATCGACTACAACATCCCGGAGCTGCCGATCTACGCGCATTGCGACCCGATTTCCGCGTTCGCCGACCACCGCTGCCCCTGTCACTGGCATCGGGACCTCGAATTCGTCCGCGTGGTCAGCGGTACGCTCCACTATTTCGTCAACGGGCGCACGGTGATCATGCGCCCCGGTGACGGATTGGTGGTCAATTCCAGCCGGCTCCACTACTCCTTCTCCCCCGAACGCAAGGAGGCGTGGTTCTCATGCGCGGTCATCGGCACGGAACTATTCGAGAACCTGACCACGGCGACGCGAGAACGCTGCGAGCGGGCGTTCGCCCAGCGCATGGACGATTGCCTCGCATTGTCTCCCGACGTGCCATGGCAACGCGACGTGCTGATGGGCATCGAGGAGGTCGTACGCCTCACGCCGGGCGGCGGCATGCGTGGCGCCGCCGGCACCGACGCGACGGCGGCGACGGCCACGGCCGGATCGTCGGGAATATCGGGGATGCCGGCGGTGCCGGGAGTATCCGGATTGACGGGCGCATCGACTCCATCGGATTCACCGTTCTCGCCGGTCTCGTCGGCACGAGGCGACCGCCATGCCGGCGACGACCCGCTGCCCGCCGTCGCGGCCGCGATACGCCTGTGCGACGCCGTGATCGACCGTTTCTCCCCCGCGGGGGATTCCGACGGCAGGACGGCCGACGACGTGGCCGACCAACGCGACCGCATGTCGGTGCTCAACATGATCGGCCTCATCCAACGACGGTTCGACGAGCCGCTGAACCTCAACGACATCGCCGCGGCGGGCGGGGTGAGCCGTAGCCAGTGCTGCATCCTGTTCCGCAGGCATGTCGGCCGTACGCCGGGAGAATGTCTCACCGACCGCCGTCTGGAGGCGGCGAAACGCATGCTGACCGGCACGGACGCCTCGGTGGCAGAGACGGCGCGTGCCTGCGGGTTCTCCTCGTCGAGTTATTTCATCAGCGTCTTCCGCAGAAGCTTCGGCATGACCCCCAACGCCTATCGCAACGCCCGCGCCTAGGACGACGAATCCCCATGGTGCGGTAAGGGGGATTCCATGTTTCGGCGGAATTCCGCCGAAACGCCCTACCGCACCATGGGGATTTCACCGCACCATGGGAGATGATGGAGGAGATGCCGGGATTACAGGATGTCGGGGTCGTCCTTCTCTATGGTGCCGGTCATCTTGCCGACGGCCTTGAGACCGTGGTAGGCGACGAGGATCACGATCGTGCCAATGGCGATGCCGTTGAACGAGATGCCGTTCACGGTGAACGCGAACTGGCCGATCGCGATGATCATCGTGATGGCGGCGACCATGATGTTGAGCGGCTTGTCGAAGTTGACCTTGTTCTCCACCCAGATGCGGATGCCGATCATGCCGATCATGCCGTAGAGCAGCGTGGTGACGCCGCCGAGCACGCCGGCGGGGATCGTGTTGATGACGGCGCCGAACTTCGGGCACAGCGACAGGATCAGCGCGAAGGCGGCGGCGCACCAGTAGGCGGCGGTCGAATACACCTTGGTGGCGGCCATCACGCCGATGTTCTCGCCGTACGTGGTGGTGCCGGAGCCGCCGCCGAAGCCGGCGAGCGTGGTGCCGAGACCGTCGGCGAGCAGGGCGGTGCCCATCTGGTCGTCGTAGTCGCGGCCGGTCATCTGCGCCACGGACTTGACATGGCCGACGTTCTCGGCGACGAGCACGAGCACGACCGGCAGGAACATCGGCAGGATCGTGAGGTCGGCCTGCGGCATGTGGAACTTCGGTAGACCCACCCATGCGGCGTCGGCGATGGCGGAGAAGTCCACCTGGCCGCGGAAGCACGCGTACGCGTAGCCGACGATCACGCCGAGCAGGATGTTGAGACGGCCAAGCAGGCCCTTGAACAGCACGGCGATGAGCAGCACGGCGAGCAGCGTCACGATGGCCGTGTCGGGCGCCTTCTGGAAGTTGGCCCACACGCTGGGCGCGAGGTTGAAGCCGATGATCGCGACGATGGCGCCGTTGACGACCGGCGGCATGATGATGTCGATCCACTTGGCGCCAGCGTAGTGCACGGCGATGCCGATCAGGGCGAGCAGGATACCGGTCGTCATGATGCCGAAGCTGGCGACGGCGATGCCCTTGTGCGCGGTGGTGACGGCGGTGATCGGCGCGATGAAGCCGAAGCTGGAACCCAGGTAGCTGGGCAGCACGTTCCTGTTGATGAGCAGGAACAATGCGGTCGACATGGCGGTGAAGAACAGCGTGGTGGACGGGTCGAATCCGGTGAGGATCGGCACGAGGAACGTGGCGCCGAACATGGCAATCACATGCTGCGCGCCGATGCCCGCGGTGCGTGTCCAGGTCAGGCGCTCATCGGGTTCGACGACCTCGCCGGGCGCGAGCGTCTTGCCGTCGCCGTGCAGTTTCCACTGGAAGATGTTGCCTTTGGGCTCGCTCATAAGTGGCTCTCCTTAGCTTCTCTCTTGCGGGGCATACCTCGTCCCCGCGATTCGAAGCCATTGTAGCCGCCCTATGCGTCGGCGCGTCGGCACCTCGGTACGCCACCGGCGTCACTTGCCGTAGTAGTCGAGCAGATGCGGGTCGACGGCGTGCACCACGTCCACCAGGTCGCCGTTCGAGAGGTACGGGCGCTTGAACTCGCGCCACGGGTCCACCTTCACCTCCCATTTGCCGGTCTCCTCGTTGAGGACGGGCCGGGCGGTCTGCTCCCAGTGCATGCGCTTGGAGGTGCGTCCGGTCTCCGGATCGCGGCGCGTGTAGTGCAGGCACGTGCAGTTGGTGATCGCCCAGTCAGGCGAGGCGGCGCGGTGCAGGAACTCCTCGTCCGAGAGGTCCTCCAGCGTGAGCATGAGCGCGAGCATGAAGTCGCCGTGCGTGACCATGACCACGCTGCCCAGATCGGATTTGCGCGACAGGGAGCTGAGCACGTTGTGCACGCGGTCCTCGGCCACGTCGGCCACGGATTCGCCCGCCGGCGGACGCCAGTACAGCGGGTCCGTGTTCTTGAACATCCAGTTGCGCGCGTAGTTGGTCTTGAACTCGTCCTTGGTGATCGTGTTGATCTCACCCCAGGAGCGTTCGCGGATGACGCGGTTCTCCTCCCATTTCGCCTTGGGCAGGGCCATCGTGGCGGCGGTTTCGCGCGTGCGCACGTACGGGGAGACGAGATAACGGTCGAACAGCTGCTGTTGGCCGACGAGCCAGCGGCCGATGCAGTCGGCCTGTTTGCGCCCCGTGCCGGTCAGTCGCCAGGAGCGGTCGGGCACGGTCACGTTGTCCTGCGTGTACAGCGAATTGTCGCCCCGGTCCCCCGCCTGGACGATGATGTTCGCCTCGGATTCGCCGTGTCGGATCACATAGAGGTCAAGCGGCATGCTCATGGGCGTCTCCTTTCGTCGTGTCGTCGTCGAATGCGTTCCGGAACCACCGGAACATGCGGATTTCCAGCATAATCGAAAACGCCGCCGCGCGTATGACGGTCATACGCGCGGCGGCGGAAGTTCACCGAGAATTCAGGCGATGGTGACGGGCGTACCGTCGGGCAACTGCTCGTACAGCCATTTCGCGTCGGCGATGCTGAGCCGCACGCAACCGTGCGAGGCAGGTCGGCCGAGCTTCGCCCCCTCATCCGGCAGATAATCGCCGAAATTCTCGCCGGTGGGTACCGTGTGGAACAGATAGGGGCCGTAGAACCGCACCCAATAGTCGGCGCCCATGCCTTCGGACGCGTTGAAGAAGTGCGGGCCGCGCGCGTCCACCGTGTAGGTGCCGTGCGGCGTGGAATCGTCCATGCCGGTGCTGGTGACCATCGTATAGATGGTCTGCCCGTTGGACTTGACGTAGGCTCTCTGCGCGGCGAGGTCCACGTCCACGCTGATGCCGGTGTACTGGGCGAGATCGGGCTGGACGCCGCCGGTGGGGTTCGTCCAGCGGGCGCGCTGCTCCTCGGCTTCGCGCTGTTTGGCGAGCGTCTCGTTGACCTTCGGTACCGTCCTGCGTCGCAGGGACTTCTCGGCGATG
The DNA here is from genome assembly GCF_056356895.1 of Bifidobacterium sp. LH_424. Taxonomy (NCBI): domain Bacteria; kingdom Bacillati; phylum Actinomycetota; class Actinomycetes; order Bifidobacteriales; family Bifidobacteriaceae; genus Bifidobacterium; species Bifidobacterium sp. LH_424. Next base: position 565,758 of record NZ_JBKEVC010000001.1, on the reverse strand, counting down.
TCCTCGACCTGCACGGACGCACCCGCACCGGACGAAGCGGCGATCACGGCGTCGCGCTCGGCGGCGCGCTCGGCGGCGCGGGCCTGCCATAGGGCGATGGTGCCGCACAATGCGATGGCCAGCATGGCGCACAGCAGCATCTCCCCGAGGAGCAGCCAATCGGTGCGCCTGCGATGCAGACCGACGTATGGCGAACGACGTCCGGTCATATGCGCCCCCTAATCCAAGATGAACGAAGCCTTGGCCTCTCCTTGATGATATCCGACAGTTCCGACGCGGTAACGGGTTTCAGAACACGAGGAACGAGACCGCGGTGAGCGTGAACAGGCTGGCGACGGTGGTGACGAGCACCATGCCGATCGCGTATTCGGGCTGGTTGTGTTCTCGTTCGGCGAACATGACCATGGTGCTCATGGTCGGCAGGCCCGAGACGAGGGTCATCATATGCACCATGTCCGGGTTGGCGGCGCCGAGGCCGAGCATCGGCGGCACGGTGGTGAGCAGCGCATAGAAGCCGACGGGCACGAGCAGCATCTTGACGACGATGCCCACGTACAGTTCGTATTTCCCGAGGATGCCCGTCCAGTCGCGGATGGCGAACAGACCGCCCAGATACACCATGGACAGGGGCGAGGCGGTGGAGCCGAGCGTCTTCAACGGGGTGAGCACGACGTCGGGGATGGTCACGCCGGCGAGGATCAGCGCGACGGCGAGCACCACGGCGATGAGCGCGGGGCTGACGAGCGGCGTGAGACGGTCGAGCCAGCCGTGTGCGGGGCGTTCGTCGGCGATGGACTGCCGGTCGTCGACCTTCTTGCACGTCCATACGCCGTACGTCCACAGGAGGAACTGGTCGACGATGGACATGAGCGCGAAGTAGAGCGCTCCCCTGCCGGGGAACAGGGCGAGGATGAGCGGCAGGCCGATGAACCCGGCGTTGCCGAACGCGAAGCAGCCGCGGAACATGCGTCCGCGTTCGCGCTTCAATCGCAGCACGTAGGAGAGCAGGGTGAACAGGCCGATGAGCAGCGCGTACATGACGAGCGTCATCGCGATGATCGCGTCGGAGCCGATGAGGTCGGCGCGCGTCGTGCCGGACACGGCGTTCGAGAAGACGAGCAGCGGGATGCCCGCCTTGAGGATGAACGCGCAGATGCCGTCCAGCGCGGTCGCGCCGAGCACCTTGGATTTGACGCAGATATAGCCGACGACCATCATCACGGCCATGCCGATCATTTGGCCGAGCACGATGCCGAACTGCTGCACGGGACATCCCCTCCCTACGGAATCTCAGAACACGAGCTGGACGAGCAGCATGTAGACGATGGTGCCGCCGGCGATGGAAAGCAGCATGCTGCGCCGCCACAGATGCAATGCGACGATCACGAGGCATGCGATGAGTTCGGGCACGCCGTGGCTGCCGGTCAGGATGGGCGTGTTGCGCAGCGAGTAGACGACGAGCAGGCCGGTCATCGCATAGGGCAGTACCTTGCCGAAGTATTCGATGAGGCGCGGCGGCTGCTTCGACTCGGGGAACACGAGGAACGGCAGGAACCGGGTGAGCATCGTGCCCGCCGCCACCACGACGACGGTGATCACCCCCTGGAGCACGGTCATCGTCATCGCGTCGTCTCCTTTTCTTCGTCGTTGCCTTCGTCGTTTGCCGCCACGGCGGCACCCTCGGCATCGCCATCATGCAGGTCGTCAAGCCGCGGGCGCAGCAGGACGAACAGCACAATCATCGCGATCAGCGAGGGGATCATGAAGTCGTCCGGACCGAACGCGACGAGGCAGGCGAGGGACGCGAGCACGCCGACGACCGCGCTGACGCGGCCGCGGCGGCCTGTGCCGGCGCCGAGCCACTGGTCGAGGAAGACGACGAGGAACAGCGCGGTGAGCACGAATTCGAGGCCGTCCGTGTCGAACGGCAGATTCGAGCCGATCACGCCGCCGAGCGTCGCGCCCGCCACCCAGTACGCCTGGTTGAGCACGGTGACCCAGAGGTAGAACCAGCCGCGGTCCACGCCTTCGGGAACCTGTGTCGAGGAGTTGATGGCGAACGTCTCGTCGCACATGCCGAAAATCAGATATGGGCGTTTCCAGCCGAGTCCGCGGAACCGTCCGAGCATGGACAGGCCGTAGAACAGGTGGCGCGCGTTGACCATGAGCGCAAGCAGGAACGCGGCCACGGGGTTGAACGCGGAGAGCAGCAGGTTCACGGTGACGAATTCCATCGAACCGGCGAAGATGAACGCGCTCATGCACATCGGCCAGACGAACGAGAACCCCTTCGTGCCCATGAGCATGCCGTAGGAGCAGCCGAGGAACAGGAATCCGAGCGCAATCGGCACGGTGAGCGGGAACGCCGCCTTCAACGCCTTGAGGCGCATGCCGCGCCGCTCCTCCCGTGTCATGCCGCGTCTCTCCTTCGTCTCTCTTTTTTCCGGATTGATTGCGGCGGACATGCTATCACGCATCGGACGCGGCGTGACGGCGGGCGTTCATTTTGGGACGGCGCGGCTGATCGCCTCGCGGATGGCGGCCGCGTCCAGCGTGTCGTCGCCGAGCGCCCGGTGCAGGGTCAGCCCTTCGATGAGCGAATCGAGGATCGCGGCGGTCGGTTTGTCGAAGAACCGTTCCAGCTGTGTGCGGCTGGCGGCCATCCAGCGTTCGGTGATGTCACGGTAGGCGGGGTCGCGGGCGGCGATCGTGTACAGCTCCATATTGATGACGAGGTCGCGCTGCGTGCTCACCAGATCGGTTTCGATATGACGGGCGACGGCCTCGCACACCCCGGCCTCGTCCGTCGCCTCGTCCATGCGCGCGGCGAACGAGGCGATGCAACGGTCCGCGTACCGGTCGAACGCCTGGTGCAGCAGGTCGGCCATGCCGTCGAAATGGTAGGTCATCGATCCGAGCGGCACGTTCGCGGCGGCGGCGATGACACGGTGCGACGCGCCGGCCACGCCTTTGGCGGCGATGACGTCGAGGCACGCCTCGATGATGCGGTCCTTGCGTTCCGGGTCGAAGCGGCGGGCCGACTCCCCCATGACGCACCTCCTTGCTGCCGTGATGTCCGATCGTGATATCGATGTCGTCATCCAGCATACACGCCGTAATGTACGTTCGTACATACTGTTGCGTACACTCGTACACAACGCCGACGGCTTCCGTATTCCCGCCGACGGCGCACCTTGTCTCAACACGCGTGTGGGCCCCGCATCCTTGCCGCAGGATGCGGGGCCCACACACATTGCGCGCGCGAATACGCGAATCGGATCGTCGCCCGCGTCACTCGGGGCTCTTCAACGCGCCGACCATGTCGATGCGGTCGAGCGCATGGTTCGTGGCGCGGCTCACCAGCAGCGTGAACAGGAACGCCAACACGGCCGCCGCCGCATAGCAGTACCACAGCACGTTGGGCACGATGTTCATGCCGGGCAGATCGAGCCGGCCCACGAGGAAGCCGAGCAGCCCGCGGCCGCACGGCAGACCGATCGCGATGCCGATGGCGGCGAGCAGCAGCATCTCCTTGTTCACGTAGCCGTGCACCTCGCCGCGGCGGAAGCCCAGCACCTTGATGGTGGCGAGTTCGCGTTCGCGTTCGGAGATGTTCGTGGAGGCGAGCGCGTACAGCACGACGACGGCGAGAATCGCGGCCATGGCGACGATGAAGCCGATCATCGCGAAGAAGATGGCGAAGCTCTTCGCGAAGTCACGCTCCTGCTTCGCCGAACTCGTCACGGACAGGTAGTCGCTCTGCGCGGCGAGCCGGTCGGCGAACGCGATCTGCGCGTCGTCGTCGCCCTTCACGTTGATGAGGTCGGCGTTGGGCGCATAGTCGGCGTCGAACGCCTTCTCGTAGGCGGACTGGGTCATGAACACGACGTTGCCGGTGTAGTACTGCGCGATCACGAGCACGGGAAGTCCGGCGGTGTTCGCCATCGCATCGGTCACGTCGACCTCGGAGCCTTCGACGAGCGAGAGCTTCTTCGCGGCGTTCGCGGTGACGATGATGCCGCCGCCGGTCAGGTCGTCGCCATCCGCGCCGTACAGTTCGATCGGCGTGCCGGACGTCGCTTGGATGTTGATATGCCCGTCGGTCGATTCGCCGTCCGGAATGACCATGAGCTGCGCGGTGAGCTTCGCATCATGGTCACCCGCATCCGCGTCCGGTGAGGCCAGGGTGACGGAGCCGAGCTGCAACGGCAGCGCGGATTCCACATCCTCGTCCTCGTCGAGTTCGCGTTGCGCCTTGTCGTGGTCGGCGGCGGAGGTCACGGCCATCACGTCGTAGACGGAGATCTCGCCATGCTGGCGCGGCATGAGGGTCAGCGCGGAGGAGCCCATGCCGAAGCCTGCGGTCATGAGCGCGGTGCATCCGAGCACGCCGATGATGACCATGAGCGCGCGCGACTTGTAGCGGAACAGGTTGCGGGCGGTCACCTTGTCCAGGAATCCCAGATGGTTCCAGATGAATCCGATGCGCTGCAGCATGATCGTCCTGCCGGCTTTCGGCGCCTTGGGGCGCATGAGCTCGGCGGGCTCCAGCCGCAACGACCCCGTGCAGGCGGCCATCGCCGCGCCGGTGATGACGACGATGAACAGGAGCACGCCGCCGACGGCGAGCCGCCAGTCGACGAGCAGCGGATAGTGCGGCAGCAGATACAGGTTCGCCAGCATCTTTCGGGTGAACACGAACGGCAGCCCGATGAGCCCCAGCAGGTCGCCGAGCACGCCGCCCAGCAGACAGGCCGCGGCCGAGTAGACGAGGAATTTGAGCATGATCTCGCGGCGGCCGTACCCAAGTGCCTTGTACGTGCCGATGAGCTGTCGGTCCTCCTCGACCATGCGCGTGATGGCCGTCAGACTCACCAGCAGCGCGATGACGAGGAACAGCACGGGGAACAACGTGCCGAGGCGGGAGATCATCTCGCTTTGCGTCTTCACGTCCTCATAGCTGGTGACGGCGCTGCGGTCGTTGACGATCCATTTCACACCCGAAGGCGCAGCATGCCCGATGGCGGTCTTCGCGGCGTCGACCTTGTCCAGATAGTCGTCGTCATACGTGTTCAGCGCTTTCGCGCCGGTGACGGTGACGACGGCGGACGTGTACGGCATGGCGTCGTTCACGACCGCGTCTCCGCTGACGAACATCGGGTGGACGGTCTTCGAGGCGGTCACGAGGGCGAGCGGTCCGAAGGGGTTCACGATGTCGTTCGGGTCGGTGATGACGCCGACGATCCGGTACGCGCCGTCGTCGAACACGGCGGGCGTGCGGGTCGCGGCGGCCGTCGCCGTCGCGGAACCGTCGGCGGAGAACGTCACCGTGTCGCCGACCTGCTTGCCGGAGTCATCGAGGTACTGCCGGGTGACGGCGATCTCGTGGCCGGCCTTCGGCAGGCGCCCCTCGCTCAGGTACGGGTCGTCGATGCCGCGGTCGTCGAGAGTCGAGACGGTGGCCGCGGCGCGCTTGCCGTCGATCTTCGTCGTGACGCTTTGCGAGCGGATGCCCGCCGCGTCGGCGACGCCGTCCGCCTTGCGCAGCGCGGCGATGTCGGCGTCGTCGAATCCGCGCGTGGAGACGACGGATATGTCGTGCATGCCGGTCGCGTCGAAGAAGTCGTCGAGGCCGGCGCGGATGTCCTTGCCGACGGTGTTGAGACCGCCGAGCATCATCACGCCGACCGCCACGATAATCGCGATGGCGGCGAACCGTCGTCCGTTGCCGGCGATCGTGCGCCACGCGTCCTTCCAGAGTGCGGTTCTACGCAACGGCCCACCTACCATTCGATGTCGGCGATGGGCGTCGGATGCTCGTTCACGGCGATCTCGGTGACCTTGCCGGAACGGAAGCGGATCAGACGGTCGCCCATCGGCGCGAGCGCGGAGTTGTGGGTGACGAGTGCGACGGTGATGCCGCGCTGGCGGCAGGAGTCCTGCAACAGCTGGAGCACCTCCTTGCCGGTGTTGTAGTCGAGCGCGCCTGTCGGCTCGTCGCACAGCAGCAGCTTCGGGTTCTTGGCGAGGGCACGCGCGATGGACACGCGCTGCTGCTCGCCGCCGGAAAGCTGCGCGGGGAAGTTGTTGAGACGCTCCCCCAACCCCACCTTCTCCAGGGTTTCGCGGGCGTCGAGCGCGTCGGGGCAGATCTGCGAGGCGAGCTCCACGTTCTCGAGGGCCGTGAGGTTGGGCACGAGGTTGTAGAACTGGAACACGAAGCCTACGTCGAAGCGGCGGTAGTCGGTCAGTTCGGCATCGGACGCCTTCGTGACGTCGCGATCCCCCAGCCTGACGCTGCCGGACGTGGCGCGGTCCATGCCGCCGAGGATGTTCAACGCCGTGGATTTGCCGGCGCCGGACGCGCCGAGAATCACGGCCAGTTCGCCCTGCTCGATGTCGAAGGTCGCATGATCGAGGGCCAACACGGCGGATTCGCCGCTGCCGTACTGACGGACCACGTCATGGAATTCAAGGAAGCTCATCGTTTTTCACCTCTCTGGTCGGCACCGGTGCTGTCTTCCATTGTTCACCGGGCACCTGAGAGCGTAACCCATCACGGCGTAGGGTTAAATCCCCATATCCCGATACAGTGTGGGGTTAACGGAGACAGGAGCCGTGCCAGGCAAGCGCGGAATCGTCTCGGATCGGGTTGTCCGGCATGAATCCGTGCCGGACAACCGCGTAACAGCACAGAATCAGCCTGTCCGGCAAATAATGGCGACAAGGAGGGGATATATGGCACGACCGAAGGCCACCGAACGATCGGCGCCGGAAAAGATGCAGGAGGCGTTCTGGACGCTGTTGGAGAAGAAGCCGTACGTGCAGATCACCATCAGCGACATCACGCGCGAAAGCGGGCTGAACCGCAGCGCGTTCTACTACCACTACGCCAACATCCCCGAGCTGGCCGACGACGCGATCGCCGCGATCTACGAGGAGCCGGGCGTGACCGGATTCATCGCGCACATCATCCGGCAGGACGGCGATATCAGTATGCTGCGCGACTACGCGCTGGAGTTCGTCGGCTCGCCCGAACATCTCGCAAGCATCCGCCATCTGTCGCTCATCGCCGGACCGCACGGCTCCACGGGACTGGCCGCGCAGCTCAAGACATACGTCGGCGGCGTATGGCTGTCCGTGCTCGGGCTGGACGAGTCGCGGCTCAATCCCGGGCAGCGGGTCGTGCTGGAGTTCGCGACGAGCGGCATCCTCGGCGTGCTCGGCAAGGCGCGGACGCTGTTCACGCCGGAAAGCGTCGCATGGCTCGCGGACTCCGCCCTGCCGGACACCATCGCCCAGCTCATCAACTCGCTGAAGGACGATCATCGGAACTGACGGGATCGGCGACGCCAATGGGATGCGACGCATCCGGCGCATGTCCCGCGCGACGGTACACTGAGGCTGTCACGCCGGCAGGGGCTACGGCGTCGCGCATCCACGTTTCCCGCGCGCGACGACGACCGAAATCAGCCGGATCCGTTTTCCGACAGATTCGAGGTTCCCATGGATTCCGTCATGCCCGGACGCACGCCGTCGAAGCGTTCCGTCATCCCGATCATCGTGATGATGGTCGGCAGCTTCACCGCCATCCTCAACCAGACGCTGATGACCTCCGCCCTGCCGCATCTCATGCGCGAGTTCGGGGTGACGAGCAATACGGCGCAATGGCTGAGCACCGGGTTCATGCTCACCAACGGCATCATGATCCCGGTCACCGCGTTCCTCATCCAGAAGTTCACGACGCGCCAGCTGTTCTTCTACGCGATCGGCATGTTCCTGTTCGGCACGCTCGTGTGCACGTTCGCTCCCGGGTTCTGGATGCTGCTCGCCGGCCGCGTGTTGCAGGCGACCGGCGCGGGCATCCTCATGCCGCTTCTGCAGACCGTGCTGTTCATCACGTTCCCGCCGGAGAAGCGCGGCGCGGCGATGGGCTGGTTCGGCCTGGTAATCGCGTTCGCGCCGGCACTGGGCCCCACCCTGTCCGGCCTCATCATCGACTTCCTGCCATGGCGTTTCCTGTTCGTGCCGCTAATCGTCATCGCCGTCGTCGTGCTCGCCGCCGCCGTCCCGACCGTGAGGAACGTGACCACGCGCACCGACCCGACCATCGACGTGTTCTCGATCGCCTTGTCGACGCTCGGTTTCGGCGGATTGCTGCTCGGCTTCAGCCTCGCCGGCCAGGAGGGTTGGACGTCGCCGCAGACGCTCGGCCCGCTCGCCGTGGGCGCGGTTGCCCTGTGCGCGTTCATCCACCGTCAGCTGCATCTGGCGCGGCCGATGCTTGACTTCCGCGTGTTCGCCAAGCCGATGTTCGCCCTGTCGATGCTCGTCATCGTGCTCGTGTTCGTCACGTTCATCTCGACGATGAACATCCTGCCCATGTTCATCCAGGATTCGCTGGGGATGACCGCGTTGCAGTCCGGCCTGCTGCTCATGGGCGGTGGCGTGGCCGAAGGCGTGTTCAACCCGGTGGCGGGCCGCCTGTTCGACCGCGTGGGCATCCACCGCATCGCGCCGCCCGCGATCGCCGTGGTCGCCGTCGCCGCGTTCGCGCTCTCCCGCATGGATGCGGACACGCCCGCATGGTGGCCGGCCGTGTTCTTCACGCTGATGATGGCGGGCGTCGCGTTCTGCCTGATGCCGTTGACCACCACCGCACTCAACCAGCTGACCGGCCCGATGCTGCCGCACGGCACGGCGATGAACAACACGCTGCGTCAGACATGCGCGGCGATCGGCATCGCCGTCAACTTCACCATCATGACCACGAACACGCGTCCCGCATCCGTCGCCGGCTCCGCGGCGGCCGGCCTCGCGCACGGTGTGGATGCGGTGTTCGTCACGGCGACCGTCGTGGCGTGCATGGCGTTCGTGCTGTCGCTGTTCGTGCGCGACCGGCGCTGAACCGCAGCCGCCCGTGGCACCTCTACAATTGGTGGCATCACGGACGAATCCCGGAACGAATCCCCATGCCGGAGGGTGGAACCATGGAACTGCGCGTGCTGAAATACTTCCTCGCGGTGGCCGAGGAGGACAACATCACGTGGGCGGCGCAATTGCTGCGCATCTCCCAGCCGACGTTATCGCGCCAGTTGAAGCAGCTGGAGGAGGAGTTGGGCGTCACGCTGTTCGAACGCGGGCCGCATGCGATCACGCTCACCGAGGAGGGACGCCTGCTGCGCGACCGCGCGCAGACCATCGTCTCGTTGGCGGACAAGACCGAGGTCGATCTGAAGTGTTCCGCAGGTGAGCTGGCTGGTGACATCACGGCCGGCTGCGGCGAGGTGGGAGGCATGTCGTATCTGGCACGGCGCATGGCCGAATTCCGTCAGCTGCACCCCGCCGTGCGGTTCCATGTGGTCAGCACGACGGCCGACGTGATCCAAGACCAGCTCGAACAAGGACTCATGGATTTCGGCCTCCTCGCCGACCCGGTGGACACCGAACGCTACGAATACCTGCATACGGGCATCAGCGACCATTGGGCGGCGATGGTACCCGACGGGCATCCATTGCAGACCCGCGAATCATTGACACCGTCCGATCTCGTCGGCGAACCGCTGCTGCTGCCGTCGCGCGAACCAGTGCGACGCGTGGTGATGCACTGGTTCGGCTCCCTTGCTTCGAAAACGGTCATCGCCGGCACGTGCAATCTGCCGGCGAACGGCGCGGCCATGGCGGCGAACGGGTTGGGCCTGTACCTGTGCATCGACTACGGCGCCTCGTATCCGGGCGTGCGCGCAGTGCCGCTCACGCCCGTGTTCGAAAGCAGTTCCGTGCTCGTGTGGAAGAAGCAAGGAGTCTCCTCCCCCGCGGCCGGCGCGTTCGCCCGATTCCTGCGCACATGACGGCGCATGACGGAGAGGTGCTGGCTCAGGCGAGGTTGCGGTACGTCTCCTCGTCGACCGGTTCAAGCCATTCGTTGCTCGAGCCCTCCTTCTTCGGCATGATGGCGACATGCGCGAACGCCTCGTTCGGGGAGGCGCCGTGCCAGTGCTTGGTCTCCGGCGGGATATAGGCCACGTCGCCGGGCTTGAGCTCGACCGGCTCCTGGCCTTCGATCTGGTAGTAGCCGCGGCCGCCCACGGCGAGCAGGACCTGGCACACGCCGTGGTGGATGTGCCAGTGGTTCGTGCAGCCCGCCTCGAACGTCACGTTCGCGACGTTCACCTGACCGTCGCCGGCGAGCGGCGCGAGGTAGCTCTGGCCTTCGAAGTACTGCGCGTATGCGTCGTTCGGCTCCCCCATCGGGAAGGCGCTCGGGTTCTCCATGATGTTTCGTCCTTTCGTGTCTTTCTTTCTTGCCGTTATCGATGTCCATTACACGCCCGCCATCGCATTCCCGCCAATAGCGTCACCTCATACACGGCCATGCCTCGGGCGTATGGTGGAGGCATGCGCATCATCGAACGATTCTGCCGGGGCAAGCACGCCGACCAGTCGTTGAACGAGGACAGTCTCGTCGTCACGGAGGATTTCGCCGCCGTGGTGGACGGGGTGACGGGCAAGAGTCTGCGGCATCTGTGGAAGCCGAGCGGCGGCGTGGTCGCGAAGGACCTGCTGGCGAGCGCTATCGCGGGTTTGCCCGGTGGTGCTTCGATGCGTGAGGCGCAGCGGATTCTTGATGGTTGTCTGCGTGATGAGTATGCGGGGTTCGCGGCCGTGCATGGTGATGTGTCCTCGTCCTCAGGCGACGTGTCTTCGCGCGTGTTCGAGGTGGAGCCGTGGGAGCGTCTTCAGGCGAATGCCGTGGTCTATAGCGTGTTTCGGCGTGAGGTGTGGTTGTTCGGTGATTGTCAGGTCATGGTGGATGGGGTGCGGACGCCGACGTTGAAGCGTGTGGATGAGTTGCTTGGGGAGTTGCGTTCGTTCGCCGCGCGGGCGTTGGCGTTGCGGGCGGAGGCTGCCGGACGTGAGGATGCGCCGGTTTCGGCCGTTCCGGCGCGTGACATGATCATGCCGTTCCTGCGGTTGCAGTCGGAGTTCGCTAATCGGCGCGGCGAGTATGGGTATTTCGTGTTCGATGGGTTCACCGATCCGGAGTATCCGGTTCATGTCGTGCCGGTGGAGCCGGGTGCCGAGGTGGTGCTTGCGTCGGATGGGTATCCGCTGTTGCGTCCCACGTTGGCGGGGTCGGAGGCGGAGTTGGGGCGTCTGCGTCGTGAGGATCCGGGGCTTGTGCGTGAGTTTCGGAGTACGAAGGGGTTCACGGCGGGGCTGGAGTCGTTCGATGACCGCACGTATCTGCGGTTCATCGCGTGAGGTGCGTCCCGTATAGCCGGCGGGCATGGGGGTGTATCGAACGACACTATTGGCTGGTTCTTTCCGACCGCGGTTCAATGGGACCGACTTGTGGAAAGGACCGTAATCATGAGTGTCGTCATGGCCGAACCCACGACCGATATCCTCGCCCGCGACCGGGGCGGCGTGCCCGTCGATCCCGCCGAACCGGGGTATGCCGCCATCGGTGCGATCATCACGGAGACGAAGCGGCTGTGCGTGGAGCTCAATACGGGCGGCTATCACGAGCCGGGCGAGGTCCATGCGATGTTCGAGCGGATCGTGGGGCATCCGGTTGACCCGTCGTTCCGTCTTAATCCGCCGTTCTACACGGATTTCGGCCGGAACATCGAGGTCGGCCGGGACGTGTTCGTCAATTGGGGGTGCACGATGATGGATCGCGGCGGCATTTCGATCGGGGATGGTTCGTTCCTGGGGCCGAACGTGCAGCTCATCACCATCAACCACATGCGTGACCCGATGCGGCGGGCGGTGACCGTCTCGAAGCCGATCCATATCGGCGCGCACGTGTGGATTGGCGCGGGCGCGATCGTGCTGCAGGATGTGACAATCGGCGACGGCGCGATCGTCGGGGCCGGGGCGGTCGTCACGCATGACGTGCCGGCTGGCGCGATCGTCACCGGGGTGCCTGCCAGGGTCATCGGACACGTGTGCCGTTCCGGTGCCGTGACGTTGCGACGTTGCGGCGGAACATGCGATTAGGGATCATTCAGGAAAGGAAACAATCATGTCCACCAATACAGTCAGGTCCGCTAACGACGACTACGGCGACATCACGCCTGTCGATCTGCCGAAGCGCACGCTCGGCACGGGTTCCGCGGCGTTGGAGGTTTCGGCGATAGGCCTCGGCTGCATGGGGTTCACGATGAGCTGGCCGCCGTTCCTGCCGCACGACGAGTCGATCCGCGTGATCCGCGCCGCCTATGAGATGGGCGAGCGGTTCTTCGACACGGCCGAGGTGTATGGCCCGTTCGCGAACGAGGAGCTGGTCGGCGAGGCGTTGGAGCCGTTCCGTGACGACGTGGTCATCGCCACCAAGTTCGGTTTCGCCCTGCACGGCGGGTTCGGTGACAGCGAGGGCGAGGCGCAGTTGGATTCCTCGGGCCGCGTGCAGCAGACCGATTCACGTCCCGAGACGATCCGCAAGGCGGTCGAAGGGTCGCTGAAGCGTCTGCGCACCGACCACATCGATCTCTACTACCAGCATCGCGTCGATACGAAGGTGCCGATCGAGGATGTGGCCGGCGTGATGGGCGAGCTCATGGCCGAAGGCAAGATTCTGCACTGGGGCCTGTCGGAGGCGACTCCGGCGACCGTGCGCCGGGCGCATGCGGTCACGCCGGTCACGGCCGTGCAAAACGAGTATTCGATGTGGTGGAGGAAACCCGAGGAGGAGCTCATCCCGACATTGGAGGAGCTGGGCATCGGACTGGTGCCGTTCAGCCCGCTCGGCAAGGCGATGCTGGCCGGACGGTTCACCGCGTCCACCCGGTTCGCCGCCGACGACTACCGCAGCCGCATCCCCCGCTTCTCCCCCGACCATATGGCGCACAACATCGCGATGGGCGACTACGTCGAATCGCTGGCTCGGGCCAAAGGCGTGGCGCCCGCGCAGATCGCGCTCGGCTGGCTGCTCGCGCGGAAGCCGTGGATCGCGCCGATCCCCGGCACCAAGCACGTGGACCGTCTGCGTCAGAACCTGGGCGGCGCGGCCGTCACGTTCACGTCCGACGAACTCGCCGCCATCGACCGCACGCTCGACTCCATCACCATCGAAGGCGCCCGCTACCAGCCCACGCAGGAGGCCTTGACCAACCACTGACGGGCAGAAAGCGGCCTGCGACCCGGTTGACCGGCACAGACACATATGCAAGTACTACTCATATAGTAGTAAATATGGCATTGTTTAACGAATATTGCTAATATGTGAGTATGTTTGATTTGCTGGATGAGCCCATGCCGGGCGACGTGATGGCCGGTGTCGCCGATCGTATGGTCAAACGGCGCAAGGAGCACGGCATGACGCAGTCCGCATTGGCGGAGAAGTCCGGCGTGAGCTTGGGATCAATCAGGAGGTTCGAGCAATCGCATGAGATCTCCTTCGGCTCGCTGGTGAACATCGCCTTCGCACTGCGTTGCGAACGGGATTTCGACGCGTTGTTCGCACAGCCGTACTATGCGACCATCGACGATGTCACCGCAGCCGCACGACGGAACGGAGGCCGCGCATGACCAACCCATTGCCGGATCTTGACCGGATTCGAGTCACATATGTCGGGGAATCGGTCGGTACGCTCACCATGTCCCCGAACCGTACCCTGGCATTCGCCTACGATCGGACGTGGCTGACGCACGGATTCTCCATCAGCCCGTTGAGCCTGCCACTGCGGGAAGGTGTGTTCGTCGCCAGACGGGACCCGTTGGACGGCATGTTCGGAGTCTTCGACGACAGCATGCCCGACGGCTGGGGCCGTCTGCTCACCGACCGGATGCTGCGCCAACACGGCATCGACCCGTATACGGTCGGCCTGTTGCCGCGCCTGTCGATCGTGGGCGCGAGCGGCATGGGCGCGTTGGAATACGAGCCCGTGACGACGATTGACGACGAGCGTGCCGATCCACTCGATCTTGACGCGCTCGCACAGAAGTGCCTGCATCTGCTGAACACCGATTTCTCGGACGACCTCGACCGGCTGTTCGCCCTCGGAGGGTCTTCCGGCGGCGCCCGCCCGAAGATCCTCACCACAATCGACGACGAGGATTGGATCATCAAGTTCCCCTCATCCGTGGATCCACCCGACATCGGGGAGACCGAATACCGCATTTCGAATCTCGCTCGCGAATGTGGCATCACCATGCCGGAGACCCGATTGTTCCCGTCGAAACGCTGCTCCGGATATTTCGGAACCAAGCGGTTCGACCGTGTCTGGCCAGTCGACGGCAACACCCGCAAGGTGCACATGGTATCGGCCGGCGGACTATTGGAGACCTCGCATCGCATCGCCAATCTGGATTACGGACTGCTCATGCGGCTGACCATGCGCATGACCGACAGCGCCGAGGAATGCGAGCGCATGTACCGGCTCATGTGCTTCAACGTGTTCATCGGCAACCGTGACGACCACGCGAAGAACTTCTCCTACCTGTACGACCGGGAGCACGCCGTCTGGCGGCTCTCCCCCGCCTACGATCTGACCGAGAACCCCGGCATCAACGGCGAGCACACCACGGCGGTCAACGGCAAGGGGCGAGGCATCACGCTCGCCGACCTGGCCGGCATCGGCGTCAAGGCCGGCATACCGCGCGCCCGCTGCCTGTCCATCGCCAAGGACATGCGGAAGCGCATCGCCGGTGCCGGATTCACCGTGCGCGACTGATCGGATTCACAGGCTCAGACCGTCGACCCACTTGGTGAGCTTGGCCTCGCTTTCGGAGGCGGCGACGCGGCGTCCCGGCACCCAGCGGGCGGCGGGCGCGGAATCATGCAGTTGCACGCCGTCGGCGCCGCGCGTGCTGGAACCGGAGGTGGCGAACGTCACGATGGTCTTGCCGGCCCAATCCTCGCTTTCAAGGAACGTGCGCACCACGCGCGGCGCGGTCTCCCACCACAGCGGGTAGCCGACGAACACCACGTCGTAGGGCTTCACGTCGACCGGTCCGGCGAGCGCCGGTCGCATGTCGCGGTGCGCGTGCTCCACGCTGGAACGGCTGGATGAGTCGCGCCAGTTGACGTCGGCGGCCGTGTACGGCTGTGCCGGTCGAATCTCCTTCAGATCCGCCCCGATGGCGTGCGCGAGTCGTTCGGCCACTCCCCGCGTGGTGCCGGTGGCGGAGAAATAGGCGACGAGCATGCGTTTGTTCATGATGGTTCCCTTCCCTCTGAGGACTATGTCCACGCTCCATGAGCCTCGAATATGAAAGGTCCGTGGCTCTACTCCTTATTACACCGCGGCCACACCGCGATGGCCAATAGTGTCGTTCGATATCCCGTCATGCGTCGCGGGCATGGGTTCGCGTTCCCGGCCGGCCTTTACGATGGCGTGCATGCGGTTGACGGTGAAACGGTTCGAGGAACTGAGTACGGCGGAGTTGTATGAGATCTACCGGGTGCGCGTGGCGGTGTTCGTGGTGGAGCAGCGGTGCGCCTACCAGGAGGTGGATGAGGCGGACCGGCGCTGCTGGCATGTGTTCCTGCATGATGACGATGGCATCGCCGCGTATTGCCGTGTGATCGACCCGGGCGTCACGTTCCCCGAGGCGTCGATCGGGCGCGTGCTGGCGACGCGGCGCAGGCAGGGGTTGGGTACGCGGATCGTGCGCGAAGGTCTCAGGGTGGCGCGGGAGCGCATGCACGCGGACGCGGTGCATATCGAGGCGCAGACGTATGCGCGCGGATTGTACGAGGCCCTCGGGTTCACGCAGGTGTCGGACGAGTTCCTCGAGGACGGCATCCCCCACATCGGCATGATGTGGCGGGCGTGACGGCCGGCCATGGCGACCATGGATCGGCCGCGCCTTTTCTCGGGTATCATGCGAGGTGTCGATGCACACCCCTACCGCATACTGCAAGGAGGCTCCGATGAGGACGTTGGTTCTGGTGTTCCATCCCGATCTCGAGGGCGCGTCGCGCGCGAACAAGGCGTTGGCCGGGGCGGCGCGCGAACTGCCCGGCGACGCCGTGACCGTGCGCGACGTGTATGCGCTGTATCCGGACGGCGTGATCGACGTGGCCGCCGAGCAGCGGCTCGTCGAGGCGCATGACCGCATCGTGCTGGAGTTCCCGATGTACTGGTATTCGGCGCCCGCCCTGCTCAAGGAGTGGGAGGACAAGGTGCTCGCGTTCGGATGGGCGTACGGCCCGGGCGGCGAGGCGTTGCAGGGTAAGGAGATCGCGGTCGCCACCACGGCGGGCGGCCCGGAATCCGAATACGTGGAGGAGGACGACGGCGCCACGATGCGCGAGGTGCTCTCCCCCTACCGGATGATGGCCCGCTACACGCACGCCGTGTGGCGAGACCCGTTCGTCGTCTTCGACTCCATGGAGCTGTCCGACGAGGCGTTGGCCGAGGCGGGCCGAAGGTACCAGGCGTTCCTCGCCGACTGACCACCCTGATATCCCCTCGCCCCGGCCACGATCCGCCGCCGTCCCCGTTCCCGCTGGTACGATGATGGGGGAACGGCACCGATAGAGGGAGGAGACGGGATGGCTGCGATCGCCGTGGTCGACGACGACGCCGAGGCGCGCGGACGGCTCGGCGCCTGCATCTCGCGGTTCGCCGGAGAACATGGCCTGGACGTCGCCGTCGCCGGCTTCGCGGACGTCTCCGGGCTGCTGCGCCACGACCATCCGACGTGGGATGCGGTCTTCCTCGGCATCGGCGGGGCCGAAGCGGACGGGGGCGATGCCGCGCACGCCATCCAGGAGGACGATCCGTCGACGGTCATCGTGCTCGTCTCGGATTCGACGCAGCTGACGGTTACGGGACATGCGGCCGACGTGTTGGATTTCGTGGCCGAACCGGTGGATTACCCCGACTTCGCGCTGGTGATGCGCAGGGTGATGCGGCGCATCGGCGGGCGGCGCGCCAAGACCGTGTGCCTGATGTCGGAGGGTGTGCTGAGGCTCGTGCCGATCGGACGCATCTCACTGGTGGAGGCGCGGGAGGACCGTCTTCTCACGTATCACACCGCCGACGGCGACGTCACGGTCAGGGGCACGCTCGCCCAGGCGGAGGAGCTGCTGGCGGAAGGCGGTTTCATCCGTTGCGGCCGCCGGCATCTGATCAACGTGGACGACGTCACCGGCGTCGACGGGAACGAGATCCATGTGGACGGGCATCGCATCGAGGTGAGCATGCCGAAGAGACGGGAGATTCTGAGGGCCGTGGCCGAGTCGATGGGTGGTGCGCTGTGAACGGATGGATGGAGTTCCCCGGACTCGTCACGGTCGAATTGTTGGCCGCGCAGGCGTTGTTCGCGTGGCGCCTGCCGCGCCGCGAGCATGCGCCGCGCCGCGCGTTGTGCGCCGTGGCGGCGATGCTGGCGTTCGGCCTGGCGGTGGCGGGATGTTCGGCGGCCGTGCCGGCCGTGTTCGCGCATCTGATCGTCGGCGATTATCTGATGTTCGCGGCGTCCTGTGCGGCGCTCGGCGCCGTGGTGCGCTGCGGATGGCGTACGGTTGCGGGGACGGCCCTGTGCGGGTACGTGCTGCGGCAGGGCGTCGCGGCGTTGGCGGGCATGCTGCATCCGGTTCGGATGCTGCTCGCCGGACGGTGGTCCGCCCCGTGGCTCGCCTCATGGGGTGCCGGGGAGGCCATGCGCGTGCTGGTGTTCGTCGCGGCGTACGCCGCGGCCTGGCGATGGTTCGTCCGCCCGCTGGACATGTCGAGGATCGGCCTGTCGTCCGCCGCGTCGACGGCGTTCCTGGCCGTGGCCGTGCCGTTGGCCGCCGTCGGACTGGGCTCCTGCGCGTATGCCGCCGGCCCGGGTTCGGCCGCATGGTTCATGGGTTCCGCCGTCTCCGCGCTCGCCGGCATGATCGTCCTGGCTTTGTTCGGCGAGGTCGTGCGCGATCGGACGCCCGATGACGAGCCGGCGTTCGTACGGCGGATGGACGACATGCGCGCCGACCATTACGCGCGGCTCAGGGATGTGCTCGAGACGGCGGACGTCCGCCGCGACGATCTCACACGACAATTGGCCCGTCTGCGCGTCCCGGGCGCGACGGCATACGATGCGGTCATCGACGAGATCGCCGACGCCGTCGAAGACCGCGACCGCATCACGGGCACCGGAATCCCGGCGCTGGACGTCGTGCTCGCACAGACGGGCCGCGAGGCGGCGCGCCAAGGCATCCGGTTCACGTATATGGCCGGCGCGGACGGCGTGGCGTGGATGGACGACCGGGACGTCTACTCGCTGTTCGGCAATGCGCTCGACAACGCGGTCGAGGCGGCGGGACGGCTGGACGACCCCGAACGCAAGGTGATCCGGCTGACCGTCGTGCGCCGCGCCGACCTGGTCAACATCCACGTCTCCAACTATTGCCGGGACATCCGTTTCGACGAGGACGGCACGCCCGCGGGCTCCGACGACTCCGACGGCGCTTCGGCGCACGGCTACGGGATCGCCAGCATGCGCATGACCGTCGAACGGCTGGGAGGCGACATGGTCATCGACGCCGACGACGGCGTCTTCGACCTGAACATCCTGCTTCCCGCGCCGCCGGCGGAACGGTCACGCGACGCGCGGCCGGACGACGCGGACTGACGACAGCCCGAGCACGTACCAGGCGACGGGCAGGGTGAGCAGTCCGCCGGCGACGAACACCCATACGATCGGGATCAGGTCGGCGAGCGGCGCGAACACGAGCATGCCGAGCGGCATGCCGAGTGTGGAGAGCATCGTGTCGAGGCCGAAGACACGGCCGGTCATCGACTCGTCGGATTCGGATTGCATGATCGTGCGCATCGGGCCGACGCAGACCGCGGAGGCGACGCCGTTCAGCACGTCGACGATCAGATAGGCGAGCAGGTTCGGTGCGAGGCCGAGTCCGACGACGGTGATGCCGACCATGGCGATGCCGAATGCGATCGCACGCATCCGGGCGAGCGAGCCGCCCAGCAGTCTGGGCCCGATCGCGGACATGAGTGCGCCGCCGAGCAGCAGGCCGACGCTCAGGCCCAGTTCGTTGGCGGCGAGCTTGTCGGAGGCGGTCGTGAGGTTCACGAACCCGAGGTTCAGATCCCGTCCATCGTATTCGCGGGTCATGAGCAGCAGCGTCAGGTTCATCGGCGCGACCGACATGAAGCAGGTGAGCGCATCGCCCAACACCGCGCCCTTCAGGTACGGGTGGCGCATCGTATAGGCGAGACCGGCCTTGAGGTCGGCGAACGTGCGGCGCAGCACGATGAGCGGCAGCGGGTCCGCCGTCTCCCCCGTCGCCGCCGTAGCGGTCGCGTCGCCGCCGGCCGGCGCCGCCCCGCGCTTCGCCGGCATGCGGATCAGGGCGACGAAGCCGACGCCGATGACCGCGGTCGTCACGTCGACCAGCAGGATCGACCACAGCGGCGCCACGTTGACGAGCACGGCGGCGATCGCCGGCGCCGCGATGCGGTTCGCCGAGTCGATGACGCCGAAGATCGAGTTGACGCGCAGCAGCCCCTTCTCCGGGACGATGTCCGGGATGAACGACTGCACGGCGGGCTCCTGGATGCCGCCCCCGGCGGAACGGACGAGCAGCACCACGAAGATCAGCGACAGGCTCGCCCAGCCGGTCGCGAACGCGATGGACAGCACCACGGTGACGGCGGCGATGACGAGGTCGGGCAGGATGATCAGCGCCTTGCGATTGTAGCGGTCGGCCATCGGCCCGCCGAATATGGAGACGAGCGCCTGCGGCAGGACGCCGAACAGCGTGGCCAGCAGCATGGCCGAACCGGTGCGCGTCTGCAGGACGATCCACCACCAGATGGCGAACTGGACGACGCTGGAGCCGAGCAGCGAGAACGCCTGGCCGGTGAGCAGCAGCGCGGCGCGGCGTATCCACCCGCGTTCGGACCGGTCGGTTGTATCTTCGGTTGTCGTTGCGATTGTTTCTTCTTCGATTGTTTCTTCCGAAAGATATTGAGACATACGCGGCATATCATGCCCACCGGGTGCGGACATGCCGCAGCTGCGATTGATCAGCCCCTGGCTTCGTCGACCTTGTCGGCGGCATCGGCCCGTTCGCCCGGAACGTATTCGCCCCCCGTCACGGCGTGTCGCGGGCGAACATGGTAGAAAAGACATAAACCTCTCGTTTCGAGATATCGCGAAGCGAGCCATGCCAACAAGGAGACAACATATGAAGAAGACCTTGGTCCTCGTGTTCCACCCGTCCCTGAACGGACAGTCCCACGTCAACAAGGCGCTCGCCGAGGCCGCCGGCGGACTGGACAATGTGACCGTGCGCGACGAATACGCGCTCTACCCGGACGGCAGGATCGACGTGAAGGCCGAGCAGGCCGCGGTCGAGGCCGCCGACCGCGTCGTGTTCCAGTTCCCGCTGTTCTGGTTCTCCTCCCCCGCCCTGCTCAAGGAGTGGGAGGACGAGGTGCTCGAGCACGGCTGGGCGTACGGCTCCGAAGGCCACGCATTCGAAGGCAAGGAGTTCGCCGTCGCCGTCTCCACCGGCTCCCCGGAGTCGAAGTACCAGCCGGAGGACGACAACAAGTTCACCATCGAACAGGTGCTCGTCCCGTTCGAGGGCACGGCCAACCACATCAACGCCACGTGGGTCAAGCCGTTCGTCACCTTCGCCTCCTTCGGCATCACCGACGAGGCGCTGGCCAAGGCCGTCGCGGACTACAAGGCGTTCCTGGCCAAATAACGCCCATCCCATCGGCCCTCGACGCGAAACGGCTCTCATGGTCCGCCCATGAGAGCCGTTTCGCGTCGAGGGTCCGCCGTTCCCGATCCCCGGACCACGACGGACCATCGCGCCGCCGCATGGCCGCGACGCATCTACCGGTCGCACGACGCGAGCTCCTCGCGCAGGGCGACGACGGCCGCGGCGAGCTCGCGCACCTGTTCGCGCAGCGCGCGCAGCTCCTCGGCGGAATCCACTGCGGAGTCCGTCGCCGTCGCCGTCACATCCGCATTCCCGGTTTTCCGGCTTTCCGTTTCGCGCCGGTGCGCCTCGAAGTTGACCTGGTCGACGATCCATGAGGCGAGCGTGGCGGTGACGATGCCGATCAGCGCGATGCCGGCGAACATCAGCGCGACCGCGATGAGCTTGCCTTGGAACGTGACCGGCGACACGTCGCCGTAGCCGACGGTGGTGACGGTGACGAACGCCCACCACAGGGCCGTGCCGAACCTGTCGATCGTCGCGCCGGGAGCCCCGCGCTCCACCGAGTAGACGGCGAGCGCGCCCACGTACATGAGCATGCCGACGGCGCCGAACGCGTAGACGGCGATGCGGCCGCGCACCGCCATGCCGGAGGTGCGGTTGAGCACGTGCAGCACGGTGAGCAGGCGCAGCAGCCGCAACGGGCGCAGCATGGGTAGCGCGATGGTCGCGAGGGCGAACAGGTTGCGCGTGAACCATCGCCACCGGTCTTCGGCGAGCCACAGCGAGACGGCGTAGTCGACGACGAACATGATCCAGATCGCGTTGATGACGGTCTCGCACAGGAGGATGTGCGTGCCGGCGAGAATCTCCCACGAGTAGGCGACGAGGAACATGACGGACAGTACCATCAGCGGCCAGTCCGTCCAATGCTTCCATGCCTTGAGATCCATGCGACGATTCTACCGGTCGGAGCGCCGGTCACATGCCGCGGGTCGGTCGTGTGCGCGTCGACGCCATATAATGTACGAACGTACATAAAACCGAGCGAAGGAGCTTCAGAGACATGATCAGGGACGCACAGGGCAACGACTACGACGTCACCGCGGATCTCACGCCGGAGGGACGCGTCGAATGGGAACGCATGGTGGCCGGTGAGGTCTACGAGGATTCCCATCCGGAGATCGAGCGCAAGCGCGCGGAGGCGAAGCGCTTGTTCGTCGCCTACAACCGCACCGATTATGAGGATGTGGAACGTCGTCGCGAACTCATGGAGCAATTGTTCGCCTCGGTCGGCGAGGACGTGTTCATCGAACCGAACTTCCGCTGCGAGATGGGCCGCAACATCACGATCGGCTCGCACGTCTACGTCAACTTCGACTGCGTGATGCTCGACAACGCGCCGATCGCGATCGGCGACTATGTGTGGATCGCGCCGATGGTGGGCCTGTTCGCCACCAACCATGCGCTCGATTTCGAGGAGCGCAAGGCGGGGGCCTGCCGGGCGAAGCCGATTCGCATCGAGGATGGAGTATGGCTGGGCGGCCACGTGACCGTGCTCGGCGGCGTGACCATCGGACGTGGTTCGGTGATCGGCGCCGGCTCGGTCGTCACGAAGGACATCCCGGCCGGCGTGGTCGCCGTCGGCAATCCGGCGCGCGTCATCCGCCCGATCACCGAGGCCGACAGGACCGGGTTCTGCGAGCGCATCGCCGCACGCGACGCCGCACGGAACGAGTGACCGACGCGGGCGACGGGTATGGAGGCGACGGCTTCCCGCCACTCGTGTCCCTCATACCTCGCCTTCGTAGAGATAGTACGTGCCGGAAGCGCCGTCCGTATGTTCCCGGCATTCCTCGCGGATGCGGGTCAGTCCGCGATGGTCGTAGAAGCCCACATCGCACGTGGTGTCGGTGAACAGGAAATACCGGCGTGCGCCGTCGGCGTGGAATCGTCCGACCGCATGGTCGAACAACAGGCGTCCCACTCCCCTGCCGCGCGTCCGCTCGTCGACGAGGAACAGCACCACCTCCGCGTCGTAGCGCGTCCTGAGCCCGCGCATCAGCCGTCGGTCGACGGCGATCAGGTCGAGTGCGTCGCGGATGCCGCGTCGGCCGTCCGCCGTGAACGGTAACGGCAGCGATTCACGGATCACGCGTCGGACGTGACGGTCGAACGGCGTGGACCGCGGACGCGGCATCTTCGCGTCGACGCGCGCCAGGATCACGCCCACGACCCTGTCGCCTCGCACGGCGACGGTCGCGATGGTCGAGCATGACAGGCAGTGGTGCAGGTCGATGGTCGCGAGGCGTCGCGCACAGCGCCCGTCCATCGCGGGGTCGGCGTACCACATGCGGCGCATCATCGCGACGAGCGCCGGACAGTCGTCGTGTCGCAGCGGCCGCAATATCACGCCGGCCGCCGAGGCCGCCGAGGCTGCGGATGCCGCGGAATCTCCGGAATCGTCCATATGCATACGTTCCATTCTCGCATTCACCGGACGCGCGTCTGTCCGAGCACGTACCGGGCGACGGGCAGGGCGAGCAGGCCGCTGGCGACGAACACCCACGCGATTGGGATCAGGTCGGCGAGCGGCGCGAACACGAGCATGCCGAGCGGCATGCCGAGCGTGGCGAGCGTCGTGTCGAGGCCGAAGACACGGCCGACCATCGATGGATCGGATTCGGATTGCATGACGGTGCGCATCGGCGCGGCGCACATGCCCCAGGCGATGCCGCACAGGATGTTGATGACGAGGTAGGCGAGCAGTCCGGGTGCGAGCCCGAGCCCGACGATCGTGACGCCGACCGCGGCGATGGCGTATGCGGCCACGC
The DNA here is from genome assembly GCF_056356895.1 of Bifidobacterium sp. LH_424. Lineage (NCBI taxonomy): Bacteria > Bacillati > Actinomycetota > Actinomycetes > Bifidobacteriales > Bifidobacteriaceae > Bifidobacterium > Bifidobacterium sp. LH_424. The sequence goes on along the minus strand of NZ_JBKEVC010000001.1, from coordinate 542,289 downwards.
GCATGTTGTCGCGGATGACCTTCACGCCGATGGTGGACATGATGAGGCCGCCGAGCAGCATGCCGGCGCTCCAGCTCAGCTCGTTGGCGGCGAGCTTGTCGGAGGCGGTCGTGAGGTTCACGAACCCGAGGTCCAAGTCCAGCCCATCGTATTCGCGGGTCATGAGCAGGAGCGTCAGGTTCATCGGCGCGACCGCCACGAAACAGGTGAGTGCATCGCCGAGCACCACGCCTTTGAGACGGGGCTGCCGCATCGTGTAGGCGAGGCCGGCCTTGAGGTCGGCGAACGCACGGCGAAGGCCGGAGACGAGCGCGTTGTCCGCCGCGACGCCCGCGACCGGCGCCGGTGCCGCGACGGCTCCTCCTCGGCGTTCCGGCACGCGGATGAGCGCGACGAAGCCGACGCCGATGACCGCGGTCGTCACGTCGATGAGCAGGATCGACCATAGGGGCATCACGTTGATGAGCACGGCGGCGATGGCGGGCGCGACGAGCATGTTGGCCGAGTTGATCATGCCGTAGATCGAGTTGACGCGCAGCAGTCCGCCGGCCGGCGTGATGTCGGGGATGAACGATTGGATGGCGGGCGTCTGCACGCCGCCGCCGGCCGAACGGATGAACAGGACGACGAACAGGATGGCCAGGTTCGCCCAACCGTGCGCGAAGGCGAACGACAGCATGACGGTGACGCCGGCGATGATGAGGTCGGGCAGCATGATGAGCGGCTTGCGCCGGTAGCGGTCGGCCATCGACCCGCCGAAGATCGACACGAGGGATTGCGGCATGACGCCGAACAGGGTGGCGAGCAGCATGGACCAGCCGCTTTTCTCCTGCAGTACGATCCACCACCAGAGGGCGTACTGCACGATGTTGGAGCCGAGCAGGGAGAATGCCTGTCCGGTGAGCAGCAGGGCGACGCGACGCGTCCAGCCGAGCTCGCGCGGATCGGTCTCCGGCTCGAAGGGCATGGTCGGTTCAAGGGTATCGGGCATACGGGTGTTCCTTCACTTCATCGTTCCGCACGGTCCGTTCGTTCCGTGCCGTGCATGGCATGCATACGGTCGAACCGGCATGCCGCGCCGACCGTCCGTCGTGGACGGTGCGGTGACGGCATGCCGGGACCGTATGTCAGATGAAGCCGGGCGCGTACACCGGGGCGTTGTTGTCCGGCGACGAGGCGCAACACAGGGAACACATGATTCCAGACGTTAGCCGGATTCGCCGACAACGCCGGTCTACGCTACAGTCGCCCGCATCCGCCTAAGTCGTCTACAGCCGGTCGGCGATGAGACGGCAGTGGTCGCGCACCACGGCGGCGGACCTGTGGAACTTCGCGAGCTCCTCGCCGCTCAGGTGCAGGTCGACGAAGTCGCCCACGCCGTCGCCGTCGAGCGCGACGGGCAGGGACAGGAACACGTCATGCTCGCCGTACTCGTATTCGCCGTCGATGAGCGTGGACACGGACACGACGCCGCGCTCGTTCCACAGGATCATGCGCACGAGCCCCGCGACGGTGGCGGCGATGCCGTAGCTGGTGCCGCCGCGCAGGCCTTTGATGTCGAGTCCGCGGCGGCGCGTCTCCTCCTCGATGCCGGCGAGCGTGACGCCCGGATAGCGTGAACGGTTGTCCTCCAGATACTGCGCGAACGATTTGCCGATGAACGAGACCGTGGACCAGGGCACGAACTGGCTGTCGCCGTGTTCGCCGATCACGTAGCCGGAGACGAGACGCGGGTCGAGGCGTGTGGTCTCGCCGATGATCGTCTTCATGCGCGACGTGTCGAGCGCCGCCCCGGAGCCGAGCACCTGCGCGCGCGGCAGTCCGGTGCGTCTCCACGCGAACCAGCTGAGCACGTCGACCGGGTTCGACACCATGATGAGGATGCCGTCGAACCCGGAATCCCTGATGTGGCGCAGGATCGGGTCGACGATGTCGATGGCGGCGCCGAGCTCCTGCATGCGCGTCTCGCCCGGTTTCGGCTTCGGCCCGGCGGTGACGACGACCACGTCGGCGCGACGGCAGTCCTCCCAGCCGCCGGCGCGGATCGTCACGAACCTGCCGAGGAACTCGGATCCGTCGGCCAGGTCCATGGCCAGCCCCTCCGCCTTTTCGGGATGATGGTTGACGAGCACGAGCTCGTTGCACAACCCCTGTTGGACGATGGCGCTCGCCACCGCCGCGCCGACGCTGCCCGTGCCGACGACGACCACGCGGCTCCTGTTCGAAGTGACCATGATGAGGTCCTTCCTTTCCTCTCGAAATGTTGTGTCGACGCCGTTCCCGGCTCACCGGACCGCGGTGAAGAAGAACCGGGGGAACGGGAAGATGATGCTGCCGTCGGACCGGGTCGGATACGCCTCGCGCACGCGAGCGAGCACCTCGTGTTCGAAGGCGGCCCGTCCGTGCTCGTCGCGGAGCGCCTGCAGATAGGGGCGCAGTCCGGTGCCGCGGTACCAGTCCATGATGGCCTCGTGCGAGGGCAGGGTGTGCATGTAGGTGGTCGTCCACATGCGGAAACGCGCGGCGTGCGCGTGCAGAAGCTCCCAGTATTCGGGCGGCGTGAGGTTGAAGAACTCGCGGGCCTGCGGGAGCCGGTCCGCGTACGCCGGCGAGTGCACGAGTTCGCCGATGATGCGGTGGATGGGCTCCTCGTAGTTCATCGGCGTCTGCACGGCGAGCGTGCCGCCCTCCTTCAGCAGGCCGAGCATGGCGGGGATGAGGCGCGGGTGGTCGGGCACCCATTGGATGCACGCGTTGGAGAAGACCACGTCGAAGTCGTGGGGCAGGGCGGCGACCTCGTCCGTCTTGGACATGTCGCACAGGGCGAAGTCGATGTCGGGGTGTGCTTCGCGGGCGGCGGCGATCATCTCGGGCGAACTGTCCACGCCGAGGATCGCGGCGTGCGGGTAGCGTTCGCGCAACACGGCGGTGCTGTTGCCCGGTCCGCAGCCGATGTCGATGAGGCGTGTGACCGTCCCGTCGTCCGGCGGCAGCTGCATCGCCAGATCATGTGACGGCTGCGTGCGTTCCGTCCTGAACCGCAGATACTGTTCCGAATCCCATACGACCATGCGATTCACGCTAGCGATGCGGACGCATACGGTCCGCAGATGCGTCCGCATCGCGAACATGACGCGGCCGCATCGGAGATCCCTCCGCCCATCGGCGGATCCTCCTTACGTCGCCGTACGGTTCATGACCGCCGTTGCCGGCCGTTGTAGGATGCCGAAAGAGACTATGCGGAAAAGAGCAGGCATATGAATGGATACGAGCGGATTCGCGGGTTCGTGAAGGAACATGCCGATGAGGCGGAGCTCATCAGGCATGAAACGGCGATTGTCGATCTGAAGTCCGGGGCAGAGGTCTTCGACATCAATCGCGCGGCGGCGACGTACATCGTGGAATCGAAGGAAGGCGTGTTCGCCGTGGTCGCGTCGGCCGTCGGCCATCTCAGATGGCGTCCGCTGGGCCGTGCGCTGGGACTGCGGCAGATCCATCTTGCATCGCGGGAATCGGTCCGAAAGCACACAGGATACGACGCGGGCGTCGTAGGGCCGCTGTTCCTCGGCGACGTGCGCATGTTCTTCGATCGGCGACTGCTCGCCCACGATCGTGTGTACTGCGGTGCCGGTGACGCGCATCACACGCTGTCCATCGCCCCTCGGCTCATCATCGCGTGCAACGACATCGCCGGATATTTCGACGGCGCCGAGTTCCTTCCGCATATGCCGGATCCGAAAGAGCTCCGGAACGATATGTACGAACAGATGCTCGACGATTATCTCGCCATGGAGAGGGCGGAGTGACGACCGGGCGCCCCTGCCGTACGTCAGCGGTCGCGCCAGCGCAGGAGTTCGAAGGTGAGGATGAGGGCGAGCAGGAGGGCGGAGGCGAGGAACACGGCGCGCAGGGCCATGGTGAGCGAGGGCAGGAACGTGGCGATGACGCCGAACACGGCCACGCCGACCGCGCCGCCGACCTGACGGAACGTGTTGAACATGGCGGAGGCGATGCCGGCCTGCGCGGGATCGACGCTCTTGAGCACCACGCCCGCAGCCGCCGGCGTGGTGATGGCCGCGCCGAACCCGACGACGCTCAGCCCCGTGGCGATCGCCCATACGGGAATCGGCGACGGGTAGAGAAATTCGAACAGGAATCCGGCGATCATGATCGCGAGCCCCAGCGTGATCGAGAACTTCGATCCGCGTGCGGTGATGATGCGGCCGCCGGCGAGGTTGCCGGCGATGGTGACGAACGCGGACGGCACGAACACGAGTCCCGCGGCGAAGGCGCCCAAGCCGAGCCCGTTCTGCAGGAACAGCGTGCAGATGAACACCATGCCGTACCAGTTGAAGATCATGACGAATCCGATGAGCAGCGCGACCTGCATGCCGCGCACGCGGAACAGATCCAACGGCATCATGGGCGTGCGGACCTTCGCCTGGGAGCGGACGAACGCGACGAGCAGGACCGCGCCGACGGCGACGAGCGTCCATGCGAGTGGCGAGGCGACGCCGAGGGCGCCGATCTCGATGACGCCGGCGATGAGGATGACGAGGCCGGACAATGCGAGCGACTGCCCCACCCAGTCGAACCGCTTGACGCGACGCGGCGAGGGCGCGACGCGCACACACAGGCCGATGACCAGCAGACAGAACGGCACGTTGACCGCGAACACGAGACTCCAATGGATGGGTGTGAGGAGTCCTCCGAGCAGCGGCCCCACGGCGGACGCGCTCGCGCCGCCCGCACCCCACAGGGCGAGCGCCCAGGCGCGCCTCTTCGGATCGGGGCTTGTCTCGTTGATGAGCGACATGGAGGCGGGCAGGATCAGCGCGGAGGCGACTCCGAGCAGGCATCGGCCGAAGACGAGCGCGCCCATCGACCATGCGAACGAGCTGAACAGGGACGCGGCGGCGAACAGGGCGGCGCCGCAGACGAACACGCGTCTGGCGCCCCGCCGGTCGGCGAGGTTGCCGCACAGCAGGAGGAGCGCGGCGAACAGGAGGCTGTAGCCGTCGACCACCCACTGCTGGACGGCCATGTCGCCGCCGAGGTCTCGGCTGATGGTGGGCAGCGCCACGTTGACGATGAGCACGTCCATGCCGACGAGGAACGAGGCGATGGACGCCGCGGCCGTGGCGAACGGCGCGGAACGGGCGATGGCCCGCGTGCGGTCGTCCGGAAGCGCCGTCGACGAAGTCGATGGGGCTGGCGATGAAACAGTCGATGAGGTGGTCGTCGTTCTCTCCTTACGCTATGGATCGGAATGTCATATCGGTTGTCGCGTAGGATATGGTACGGCGCGTGGAGTGTTGGGAACGTTGGAATGTGAGTGATTATGGTTCATATCGCATGAACAATGGGTTCACACCCTCTCGGCCGGGGCGGAGGAAGGAGACCGGATGTACGACAGGCGGTTGGATGCGAACGCGCTGGCGGCATCGAACTGGCCGACATCGACCATTACGATCTGGACGTGTTCAACGAGTGCGCCCAGACCGGCGACCTGCTCATCTCCAAACCGATGTGGGCCGACGTGCACCCGCAGCTCGCCAACGTGGCCGTGGACTGGCCCGAACCGGTCGGCATGCAGTACGGTCTGCTCTACCCGCTCGGCCCCACGCCCGCCGTCGCCGCGTTCGTGGACCGCATCGCCGAGCTGGCCGGCGTGGAGCGAAACACATCCGCACGGGAGGCGACGGAAGCGGGTGACGACCGCTGATACGATGGGGGTATCGCGGGAGGTAACGCGAGCAGCATCGACGGATCGAGGGAGATCGCCATGTCCACGCGAGACCACGGCACGACACCATCCACGCCCGTCACGGTGTCCGCACCGACCGTGCCGGGCGAAGGCTCGTCACGCGCCTCACACACATCCCGGTCCCCGCGCCTCGCGAAACGCGTCCGCATCATCCTCGCCGCACTGCTGGCGGCGATCATCGCAATCGGCGGAGGCGGGACCGTCTGGTGGACGCTGGGAGACGGCGCCCGAACCGTCGCGCTCATGCGCAGGAAACCGGCCTCGCCGGCGACGCAGGCCGCGATCGACGCGGTCACCGGATTCGCCTACCGTTCCGCACCCGGATTCCTCGACGCGGCGAACGGCGACGGCGACGGCAACGTCAACTACTCCCCCACGTCGATGTGGATGGCGCTCGCGCTCGCCGCGCAGGGGGCCGGCGGCGCGACGCGCATACAGCTGGACGAGGCGCTCGGCGCCGGGAGCCTCCGTGACGGGGACTACACGTCGCTGCGTTCGTCGGTCAACGGCCGGTACGACGATGCGCGGTCCGTGATGGACGTGCACGACTCCGTGTGGGTGGACGGCCGCTACACGCTCAAGGACCGGTTCCGGCAAGCCGCGCGCGACCGGTTCGACGCCGACGTGGAGTCCCTCGCGTTCGACGCGCGCGCCGAGAAGCGCATGTCCCGGTGGATCGAGGACAATACGCGCGGCATGCTCAGACCGGACATCCGGTTGAACGCCGACACGGTGATGACGATCATCGACACCGTGTACGCGGACGGTCGTTGGGAGATGCCGTTCGAGGAGGACCACACCGAGGACCGGACGTTCCACGGCGCATCCCGCGAGCACATGGTGCCGATGATGGCGCATACGTTCGATTCGATGGCCTATGCGCAGGCGGCGGACGGCTCATGGCGGCGCGTCTCCATCCCGTTCGACAACGGCGGCGCGCTGACGGTGCTGCTGCCCGCCGAGGGACGGTTCGACGAGTTCTCCTCCGACGCGGCGCGGCTGGAGTGGGTGATGTCGACGTGCTCCGCGCGCGAGACCGGCGGCGATGCGCCCACCTGCAGCGAGAAGGCCGGAACCGATGCCGCGGGAAACGCCGTCCCGGAGGTGGAGGCCGCGTCGACAAGCGTGGACCTGAAACTTCCGCGGTTCTCCATCGAAAACGCGTTCTCTCCAGAGAGCGCCGAGAAGACGCTCCGGGCGTTGGGCGTGACGGACGCGTTCTCGCAGGGCACGGCGGATTTCTCCGGCATGCTGGAGCCTGACGGGCTGCCGGGGAATCCGTTCATCGGCGAGATCATCCAGGGCACGCGCATCGAGGTGAACGAGAAGGGTGCGAAGGCGGCCGCGTTCACGCAGATCCAGACGGAGGCGGCCGGGGCGCCGATCGACGATAAGGTCACGTTCGACGTGGACCGGCCGTTCCTCTACGAACTGGCCACGCCGGACGGCGTGCCGTTGTTCATCGGCGCGGTGCGCGATCTGTGACACCGGGAAGGCCGTCGGGCGTCATTCCTCCCCGTCCATGAGCGGCAGGGTGAGGCGCATCGTGGTGCCGGCCGGCGACGTGGATTCCACGTCGAGCGCGCCGCCGTAGCGGGTCGCCACGTCGCGGGCGAGCGCGAGTCCCAGACCGTAGCCCTGGTGCGCGGTGCCGTCGTCGTCGCGGGCGAACCGGCGGAACAGGCGTTCCGGATCGTCGCCGATGCCGCCGCCGTGGTCGGTGACGCGCACGACGGCCTGTCCGCCATGCAGGTATCCGGTCGAGATGGTGACCTTCGCGCCTTGGGGCGAGTGGGCGATGGCGTTGTCGAGCACGGCGACGAGGCATCGGGACAGTCCGATCGCGTTGCCGCGCACGACGAGCCGGCCTCGCTCCCCGTCGACGCGCACGTCGAGGTTCACGCCGCGCGTCTCGGCGAGCGGACGCACCTCCTCGACGGACTGGTCGGCCACGTCGGCGAGCATGACGGGTTCGGCGTTGACGGCGCCGCGCGCGGCGACGAGCAGGTCGGTGATGATGGCGGTCATGCGGTCGACGTCGCCGCGCAACGCGGCGAGCGGCTCGTCGATGTCGCCGCCGTGGGCGCGGCGGAAGTCGATGAGGTCGATGCGCGTGGCGATCACGGCGAGCGGCGTCTTGAGCTCGTGGCTGGCGTCGGCGACGAAGTCCTTCTGGAGTTCGAACGCGCGTTCGAGCGGTTCGACCTCCTTGCGCGCGTAGTAGCGGCCGACGACGGCGACCGCGGCGATCACGCCGACGACGAACAGGAGGGTGAACGCGACGGCTTTCCTCGTGTCGATGACCATCATGCCGGAGCCGAACTGCTGGGTGACGCTCATGGCGTCGGGGTCGAGCCCGCGTTCGGTGAATTCGTGGCGCGAGCCGAGCAGCACGCCGAGCGTGAAGAGGATGCCGCCGATCGCGGTGATGGCGGCCATGGCGATGGTCATGCGCAGGCTGATGAGCCGGGCGCGTCCCTTGTCCGATGATGTGATGCCCATCGCTCATCCTTCCGGTGTTCCGATGCGGTAGCCGCGCCCGCGCACGGTGTCGATGATGCGGCGCGTGGTCTTGCCGCGCACGTAGGAGACGTACACGTCGACGACGCCCAAGTCGCTGCCGGGCGAGAACGCGCCGGCGAGCAGCTCCTCGCGGGTGAACACGTGGTCGGGCGAGGTGGCGAGCGCGGCGAGGAGCTTCGTCTCGACGTCGGTGAGCGGCACGGCACGCCCGTCCGGATCCTCGATGACGTTGGCGTCGGGTTTGAGCAGCCAGTCGCCGACCATCACGCCGTTGGCCTGCGCGTGGAAGCCGCGCAGGAGGGCGCGCAGGCGCGCTTCGAGTTCGACGAAATGGAACGGTTTGGTCAGGTAGTCGTTGGCGCCGGCATCGAGGCCCTCGACGATGTCGTCGACCTCGGCGAGCGCGGTGAGGATGAGCGCGGGCGTGGTGACGCCGGCGCCGCGCAGCATGCGGATGAGGTCGAGTCCGTCGCCGTCGGGCAGCCGTCGGTCGACGATGAGCGCGTCGTAGCGTGCGCCCGCCATGAGCCGGTCCGCTTCGGCGACCGACTGCACCCAGTCGGTCCGGTAGTCGGCGGCGAGCATCTCGGCGGTCATGGCGCCGAGGTTCGGGTCGTCCTCGATGAGGAGGACGGCCGGCAGGAGCAATCGTTCCGGGGATGCGGCCGCCATCGGTCTTGACGCCTCCGGCGTCTCAGGTTCTGGCGTCTCCGGTGTCGCCGTCGCGTGCGTCGTCATGTCCATGCGCGTCTCACCTCATGGGGGATCGGGGATTCTCTTACGGTTATATCAGACCGCCGGCCGGCTTAGGAACCGCTAAGAAACGCGGCGGCGGTTGGTCCGGCGGCGTCCGCGGCGTTATCGTGCGCGGTATGCGATGTGATTCCCCTCTCTTCACCGCGGACCGGGTGTCGTGCACGGTGCCGTCGCCGGACGGCGACCGGACGGTCTTCGCCGGCCTGTCGTTCGCGATCGGCCGCGGCGAGATCGTCGATCTGGTGGGCCCGTCGGGTTCGGGCAAAAGCAGTCTGCTGACGGCGTTCGCGCGGCTCAATCCGCATGCGTCGGGCTCGTTCGCGCTGGACGGGCGCGACGCCGGGTCGTTCACGCCGCAACGGTGGCGGCGCGAGGTCGCCTACCTGCCGCAGAAGCCGATCCTGCCGGGCGACACGGTGGCGGACGCGATCCGCCTGCCGTTCACGCTCGCCGTGCGCGCCGACGCGCGGGACGACGGCCGGCGGGGCGGTCTCGTCGGCCGGTTCGCCCGCCTGTTCCGCGACGACGCGGCGGCCGCACGGGATATGCTGCCGGACGCGCGCATCCGGGAGACGCTCGACGCGATGGGATGCGGGGACATCGATCTGACGCGGCGGCCGCACGACCTGTCCGGCGGTCAGGCGGCGCGCGTCTCGCTCGCCCGCACCCTGCTGACCGAACCGCAGGTGCTGCTCGCCGACGAGGTGGACGCCGGACTGGACGACGAGAACGCCGACAAGGTCGCGTCGATCATGGCGTATGCGGCCGGGCGCGGCATGGCGATCGTGCGCATCCGGCACCGGCCTCCGGACGGGCGCGCCTCGCGCGTCGCCACGCTGGCCGACGGCGCGCTCGCATGGGCGGACGCGGCGGAACGCGCGACGGGAGCGACGGACGGGAGGGAGACGGCATGAGCGGCAACGCGTACGACATCGACATCTGGGGTCTCGCCGTGGCGATGGCGATGGTGGCCGTCGCGGCCGGCGTGAGCGGGCTCATGCGCATGGGCATCGGCCGCTCCCTCCTGTGGTCCGCCTGCCGGGCGCTCCTGCAGCTGTGCGCGATGGGGTTCGTCGTCGGCTACGTGATCCGCGCGGACAACGTGTTCCTCGTGTTCGTGACGATCGGCGTGATGCTCGTCGCCGCCGTGCAGATCACCCTGTCGCGCGCCAAAGGCGTGCCCAAGGGGCTCGCCGGCCCGGTGCTGCTGAGCCTGACCATCACGATGCTGCTCATGATCGCGCTCGTCACCGAACTCGTCGTGCGCCCCCACCCGTGGTACGCGCCGCAGCTCGTCGTGCCGTTGACCGGCATGCTGCTCGGCAACACGGTCTCCGCGCTCGCCGTCGGCCTGAGCCGGTTCTACGAGAGCATGGACGAGCGGCGCGACGAGATCGACACGATGCTCGCGCTCGGTGCGACCGCATGGGAGGCGGCGCGGCCGTCCATCGTCTCGTCGATCAGGCTCGGACTGCTGCCGACGATGGCGACGCTCGCCTCCTGCGGCATCGTCACGATCCCGGGCATGATGGCCGGCCAGGTCATCGCCGGCGGCGACCCGTTGGAGGCCGCGAAATACCAGTTCGTCGTGTTCGCGGCGATCGCCGCGCTGACGCTCGTCGCCGACGGGCTCATCATGGCGATGACGTACCGCACCTGCTTCACCGAAGCCGACCAGTTCCGCCCGCAGGACATGCGCGGCGTGCGCTGAACGCGGGGATTCTCCACGGGCACGACGGCGGACGACGGAGGCCGGAACCGTCCACGCCACCCGCCGTTTCCCCATTGTTTCCGGCGATTCCCGCATGGGAGCCGCCGTGAGCGCTACCATGGAGATGACGGGACATGGTTCCCGCAGGTATGAATGAGTATGAGTAGCGAAGAAAACAGCAAAGAAACAATGGAAAACAGTGGGCATACGATCGACCGCTCGTGGCTGACCGAGGCGAAGGAAAGCATCAGCCAGTGGTCGTACATCATGTTGAAGGACGCGGACGACAACGACATCGATTGGGATTGGGTGCGTTCGCTCGACCTGGAGCACGGCATCGGCGTGGCCTCCCCCGAGGACTTCGAGGCGGGCGCCGCGTCCAGCGTGCACGATCTGCTCAAGGAGGATCTCGCGATCCGTGACCGGCTCGAAGCCGTCATCGCGAAGATGAGCATGACGTTCATGCGCGACTTCGACCGGAGGATCAAGACGTACGATCTGCCGCGCGCGCTCGCCTACGCGGACCGTCGTCTCAACGACCAGATCGCGCTGCTGCGCGACCGCGGCATCGCCGAAGGCCTGTGGACCGTCGAGGACGAGGACCGCCAGCGCGTCACCGTGCCGGTGCTCACGCCCGCGAGGGAGGGCGTGGTCGTCGACGACATCCAGGACCGTACGGCCGAGATCGTCAACACGCGCGCCGAACGCCGCAAGGCGGACCGCGCCAAGCGCGAGGCGGCGCGGGCGCACCGCGAGCACGCGCTGTTCGAGGCCGACGAGGTGCGGAACGGCTCCGTCGAGGCGGGCCCGGACGAGTCCGCGCCGATCGAATCAAGCTCCGACCAGGGCAGCAACGACTATCTCATCGAGGGCCAGCCGGTCATCAACGACGACAATCCCGCCGTGCCGACGGTCGAACAGGTCAACCGCGACGAGACCGCCGTGCCCGAGGCGCGCTTCGAGAAGTCGCGCCACCGGGCCGCCGAGCATGTGGCGGCGCGCGAGGCGGCGCGGCCGAAGGACTATTGGCGCGAGGTGTTCCTGCCGGGCCGCGACGTGGACAAGGTGATGGGCATCGATCTGGAGACGAACGGCACCGAACCGTACCGCGCGTACATCATCGACGTGGGCTTCGAATACATGAACATGAAGTCCCCGCGCCCGGCGGACGCCCCCACCGGCTACGAGTACGACAAGGACTACTACGAGGGCGGCGACGCCTACGACCAGCATCGGTTCTCGTTCGGCGTGACCGACGAGGCGGCGCGCCACGGCAACCCGTTCATCATCCAGCTGACCGGCATCGACATCAAGCAGCGCGTCGGCGCCGACTATCCGATGTTCGACGAGGACGCCGAGGCCCAGGCCGACCTGCTCAAGCGTCTGACCGCGCAGCCGTTCGTCGCGCATATGGCCACGTTCGAACACAGCTTCTTCATGCTCAACGTGAAGGGCTATGCGGAGGCGTACCGCAACGGCCACGTGACCATCATCGACACGCTGCCGATGAGCCGCCTGTGGGACGAGGGCTCCATCCCCAGCGAGGAGCATCCCGACGGCGACAACCGCCTCGACGCGTACGCGAAGCGTCAGGGCGCGCTGCGCGAGGACGACGCCGAACGCCATCTGGGCCTCGAGGACACGCACATCATGCTCCTCGCCATGAAGCACCATCTCAGGCAGCTCCAGGCCGAGGCGCGCGGGCCGTGGGGACCGAACGGCAAGGCGGGCGTCGGCGGCAAGCGCATCATCAGCCACCGTCGCCATTGGAGGCGTTGACCGGGACCACGGCTGACGCCAACCGTTGAACGGACATCGTGTCGTCTGTTTTGCATGGTCAAAACGGACGACACGGTGTCCGTTTATGGTATTCCCCCGTGCATGCCGCCATATTGTCGCGTCGTGGAGTAGTCTTGCACGCAGGCGATGGAACCCGCCGGGAAACCCGTTTTCCGAACCGCATTACCGCTGATAGTTCCTACACGATTCTCCCTTAGGGGCCGTCGTGTCTTCAGCGGACCGCGGCGGCATCCGGAAAGGCAACGACATGGGTCATCGCATACCCCAGATCCACCCCGACATCCTCGCCGTCGTCTTCGTCGGCGGCACGGTCGGCACCGCATTGCGCTACGCGTTCACACTGATTCCCGCGGCCGGCGACTTCCATACCGGCACCCTGGCCGCGAACCTGCTCGCCTGCCTCCTGTACGCGGGACTGACCGCGTTCCTCGCCGGCTCCGCATCGTTCGCCGCGCGGTTCGGCTCCCGCGGCAGGGAGTACGCGAGCCGCGGGCTCGGCATGGGACTGTGCGGCGGGCTGTCCACGATGTCCACGCTCGCGTTGGAGTGCTTCACCGCGATCCGTTCGGGCGACGCGGGCGTCGGCGTCCTGTATCTCGTCGTGACGTTCGTGCTCGGCATCCTATGCGCCGCGATCGGGGCATGGGCGGGCGGGCGGCTCGCCGCGACCGGAACCGCCGCCGACTCCGCATCCGTCTCCGACGCGCAGAAGGAGGCGTGACGATGGCCATGCTCCTTCCCGTGCTCGTCTGCCTGTGCGGCGGTCTGGGCGCCTCCTGCCGCTATCTGCTCGACACGACCGTCAAGACGTATTGGACGCACGCGTTCCCGATGTCCACGTTCGTCATCAACCTGCTGGCCGGCCTTCTCGCCGGGCTCGTCGCCGCGGCGGCGCTTCGCGGCGGAGTGGACGAGTCGTGGCGGCTGCTGCTCGCCACCGGTTTCCTCGGCGGTTTCTCGACGTTCTCCACCGCGGTCAACGAGACGGTGACGCTGTTCGGCAAGCGCCGCTACCCCACCGCCGCCGGCTATCTGCTGGCGAGCGTCGTCGTCCCGCCGCTCGCCGTGGCCGCCGGGTTCATGCTCGTCGCGTGACGGCCGCCGCGGGCCCGTCGGTCATTCGCGGACGCCGAGCTCGCGTTCCAGCCACGCGCGTTCGGCGTCGATCTCGGCGTCGTGGACGGCGATGATGGCGCGACGGTACCTGTCTTCGACCTCGTCGTTGTCGATGGGGCCTTCGCCGTCGCTGTAGAGGCGGCGCACGTCAGCCTCGGCGAGCGAGTCGAGCCGGCGGCGCAGCACCGCGTTCCTGTCCGCCTCGTCGGGGATGACGGACAGGAACGACATGACGACCGCCCATTTGGTGATGTTGGTGAGCATGTATCCGCTCGTGCCCTTGAGCTCCTCGATGAGCGCCTCACGGCCGGCCGGTTCGAGATGGAATTCGCGCAGACGCCGCCCGTTGACGACCGTATGGGTCTCGCCGATGTACCCGGCCTTGACGAAGCGCCCGGTGACCGCATGCAGCGTGCCGTCGGAGACCGCCTGCATGTAGCCTTGGAGCTGCTCCATCTTCTTACGCAGCCGGTAGCCGCACGCGGGCCCCTCCGAGAGGAATCCCAACGTCATGAGTTCTATCGTGTTCATCATGCCCACCATGATACCTCGCTTCGATATATCTCGAAACGACACGCCGACAGCGAACGGCGATCACCCCACACATCGACCGCGGAATTCCACCGTTCTGCAACTGGCCATACATTGATTCGATATATCTCGGCTTGAAATATGCCAATACCTCGAATAGAGTGATGACCAACGCGAGGGCGACGGGAACGGCAACCGCACCGCCGCCGGCAGCGACAACGGAACGACAACGGGAACAACACACCGGAAGGAAACCACCATGAGCAACATCACCATCTTCGGCGCAGGCAACATCGGATCCGCCGTGGCGGGCATCGCCGTCAAGGCCGGCGCGGCCGTGCAGGTCATCGACCGCAACCCGGACAAGGCCGCGGCCGCCGCCGACGGCGTCACCGGCGCGAAGTTCGGCGAGGCCGTCACCGGCGACATCGTCGTGCTCGCCCTGCCGTTCCCCGCCTACGAGGAGACGCTCGCCGCCTACGCCGGCCAGTTCGCCGGCAAGACCATCGTCGACGTGTCCAACCCGATCGACTTCACCACCTTCGACCTGGCGCTGCCGGAGGGCGCGAAGTCCGCCGCCGAATGGCTGGCCGGCAAACTGCCCCAGTCCAAGGTCGTCAAGGGCTTCAACACGACCTTCGCCGCGACCCTGGCCACCGGCGTCAACGACGGCGCGCCGACCGTCGTCCAGCTCGCCTCCGACGACGACGCGGCCAAGAAGTCCGTCGCCGCGTTCATCGAGGCCGCGGGACTCAAGACCGTGGACGCGGGCCCGCTCAAGCGCGCCCAGTACCTCGAGGGCTACGGCGCCCTGCAGATCGTCCTCGGCGTGACCGAGCAGACCCCGTGGACCGGCGGCTTCAAGGTCGTCAAGTAAGCGGTCACCCGCCGGCAAATGGCTGGGCCCCGACGCGAACCGTATCGCGTCGGGGCCCAGTCATTTGCCGTAAGACCGTACAAGCAGGTGAGGGAATCCTCACTCCTCGATGCCGAGCATCGAACGCAGCCATCCGAGCTCAGCCGCGACCTGCGCGTCATGCACGGTGATGAGACCGCGACGGTACGGGTCGTCGATGTGGTCAATCGACAGCGGGTTGCCCGCATCGCAGTAGAAGAAGTGCACGTCGCCGCCGGACAGCAGGTCGTAGCGGCGGCGCAGCACCGCGTCGCGGTCGGCCTTGTCCGGAACGACGGACAGGAAGGTGAGCACGACCCGCCACCGGTTGAAGTCGGTGAGGATGAAGCCGTCCGCGGTCTTCAACGCCTCGACGAGCGCCTCGCGGCCGGCCGGCTCCAACGTGAACAGGTGACGCTGGCGACCGTCGCGCACATCCGTCTGCTCGGAGATGAGACCGGCCTTCGCGAGACGGCCGGTCGCCGGGTAGATGGCGCCGTCGCTGAACCGGCGCATGTCGCCCTGCAGCTGCTCCATCTTCTTGCGCAGTTCGTAGCCGCACATCGTCTTCTCGGACAGGAATCCGAGAATCATCATCTCAATCAGGCTCATACCCTACTTCTCACCTCGTTTCGACATCCCAGCCATGATACCGGCCGGCACGGATGCGCGCCGCCGCGTTCCGCCCGCGGCTGACCCGCTCCACACGTCCGCCATCGGCCGCGGCCGGCGCATGACGGTGGGAACGGGAGTACAGTAGCGTTCCGTGGCTCAGAATCGTGCAGGAATCAAACAGGCATCGGCCGACGCGAAATACCGGCAGATGACGCAAAGCCCCGTCAAACCGCTGATCCTGCGGTTGTGCATCCCGGCGGTCGTATCGAATCTGGTGACCACCGCGTACAACCTCACCGACACGTTCTTCATCGGCCAGTTGGGCACCTCCCAATCGGGCGCGATCGGCATCGCGTTCTCCATCATGACGATCCTGCAGGCGCTCGGATTCTTCTTCGGCAACGGCGCGGGCAACTCGATGAGCCGGGAGCTCGGCAAACGCAACGACGAGCGCGCCTCCAAGCTGCTCGCCATCGGATTCGCGGGCGCCGTGCTCTCCGGACTCGTCGTGACCATCGTCTGCCTCGCCACCTTGCGCCCGCTGGTCGTCGCGCTGGGCTCGACCGCGACCATCGCACCGTACGCGGTCACCTATCTGACGCCCATCCTCGTGGCCGCTCCGTGCGTATGCGGCTCGTTCGCGCTGAACGGCCTGCTGCGCTACCAGGGCCAGTCCGCATTCGGCATGATCGGACTCGTCACCGGCGCGCTGCTCAACTTCCTGCTCGCCCCGTTGTTCATCTTCGTGGCCCATATGGGCATCTTCGGCGCGGGTCTCGCCACCGGCATCTGCCAGACGGTGAGCTTCGTCATCCTCACCGTGATGAGCGCCCGGTTCGGCGTATTGAAGCTGTCGCTGCGCAACTGCCGTCCCGACCCGCTGCTCCTGCGCGAGATCGCGGGCGGCGGTCTCCCCTCGCTGATCCGGCAGGGCGCCGGCTCGATCGCCACCACGTGCGTGAACATCGCTGCCAACCCGTTCGGAGACGCGGCCATCGCCGGCATGGCCATCGTCATGCGCATCATGCTCGGCGCGAACTCGGTCATCATCGGCCTCGGGCAGGGCTTCCAGCCGGTGTGCGGCTACAACTACGGCGCCGGCAAGTTCGCGCGCGTGCGCGAGGCCTACTGGTTCTGCGTGAAGCTCGCCACCGGCGTGCTGCTCGTGCTCGCCGTGGCCATCTGGACGATCGCGCCGCAGCTGGTGGAGATCTTCCGCTCCGATCCGGCCGTGGTCGCGGTGGGCGTCGCGGCCCTGCACTTCCAATGCGTGACGGTCGTGCTCAACGGCGTCAACATGATGGGCAACATGATCTCCCAGACGCTGGGCAAGACCGGCATCGCCTCGTTCCTCGCCGTATGCCGCACGGGCCTCTATCTCGCGCCGATCGTGCTCATCCTCCCCCACTTCCTCGGCGTGACCGGCGTGGAGGCCGCCCAGTCCCTGGCGGATATCCTCACGTTCGCGACGACCATCCCGTTCATGCGCCACATCCTCGGCAAGGTGCTGCGCTGAGAGACGGCGATCAGGTCCGCCGCGACGGCGCCAAGCGTCCTACCGGCCGGTCTGCGCCTGCGTCTGGAGGCGCCTGACCTGCGCGATGACGTCGCGATGCTCGTCGAGCAGCGCCTGCGCATCATCGTCCCGGCCTTCCGCGACGGCCCGCCAGTAGAGGGTCTTCAACGAGACGTACGCCTGCTGCATGCGGATGGCTTCGGCGCGCGCGGCGAGCCGCAGCGCCTGCGCGTCGAGCAGTTCGATCTGGCGTTCCGCTCCCGCCGCGCCGTCCTGCGCGTTGCGCAGGTATTCGCGCATCGATTCGAGCGGCATGCCCGTGGCGGACAGGCATGCGATCGTCGTGAGCCGGGTCAGGTCGTCGTCCGAATAGGCGCGATGCCCGGACGGGTCGCGGGCGATCGGCGGGATGATGCCGATCTGCTCGTAGTAGCGCAACGTGGATTCCGGCAGTCCGGAGGCGAGCGACGCCTCGCGGATCGTATGCCAGGTGGTGGTGTTCAGACTCATACCACCCATCGAAACACCATGGTCCTGCGGTGTCCAATACCCGTATCTGATCGCCGACCATGCCCGACATGCATGTTACGGAACATTGCCTCCGATTCCGCTGACGACCGACGGCACCCGCACCTACCGCAGGTACCGGCCCGTCACGCTGTCCGGGTTCGTGGCGACGGCTTCCGGCGTGCCGGTGGCGACGATGCGGCCGCCGGCCTCGCCGCCGCCGGGGCCCATGTCGATGATCCAGTCGGCGTTGGCGATCATGTCGAGATCGTGTTCGATGACGACGACGGTCGCCCCGCCCTGCACGAGCCGGTCGAACACGTCGAGCAGCACGCGCACATCCAACGGGTGCAGGCCGATGGTCGGCTCGTCGAACACGAACACGGCGTCCGACTGGGCGCGCCCCATCTCGCCGGCGAGCTTCAACCGCTGCGCCTCGCCCCCGGACAGGGCGGGCGTCGGCTCCCCCAACGTGAGATAGCCGAGTCCCAAATCATGCAGCGTCTCCAACCGCGCATGCACCTTGCGCATGTCTCCGGTCGCGTCCAGCGCCTCATCGACGCTCATCGCCATCAATTGCGGCAGGGTGAGCGCGCGCCCGTCCTTCGACACGCGATGGATCGCGCCGGCGGCGGGCGCGTAGCGCGAGCCGCGGCAGTCGGGGCAGTCGATGCTCACGTCGGGCAGGAACTGCACGTCGAGCGAGATCGACCCGGTGCCGTCGCAGGTGGGGCAGCGCAGCCGTCCCGTGTTGTAGGAGAAGTCGCCGGCCTTCCAGCCGCCTTGTTTCGCCTCGTCGGTGCGGGCGAACGCGCGGCGCAGGTCGTCGTGGATGCCCGCGTACGTGGCGACGGTGGAGCGCACGTTCGCGCCGATCGGCGTCGCGTCGATGAGGTTCGCACGCCGGATGCCGTCCGCCGCGATCGCACGCACGTGCGCGGGCATCGCGGTGTCTTCCGCGTTCGCCCGCAGCGCGGGGATCAACGATTCGAGCACCATTGTCGTCTTGCCGGAACCGGATACGCCCGTCACCACGGTGAGACGCCCGCGCGGCACGTCCACGACCAGAGGTTTCACCGTGTGCAGCGGCCCGGTCTCCATGTGGATCGCGCCCGCCTCGAACATCCGGCCCGCGTCGACCTGCGCACGCACCCGTTCCGGCCCGGTCTCGGCGAGGAACGGCGCGATGCGGCTGCCCCGCTCCCCCATGGCCGCCACGTCGGCGACCGTGCCCTGCGCGATCACGTGGCCGCCGGCCGCGCCCGCGACCGGGCCCATCTCGATGAGATGGTCGCACGCCTTGAGCACGCGCACGTCATGGTCGACGACGACCACGGTGTTGCCGTCCGCCACGAGGTCGCGCATCACGCCGATCAACCCGTCCACGTTCGCCGGGTGCAGGCCGATCGAAGGCTCATCGAGCACGTACAGCACGCCGGTGGTCCGGTTGCGTACGGCGCGCGCCAGTTGGACGCGCTGCCGTTCGCCGGTGGACAAGGTGGAACCTGCACGGTCGAGCGCGAGATAGCCGAGGCCGAGCTCCAGCAGGCGTCTGGCCACGTCGAGGAACGATTCGGCGATGTTCGTCGCCATCGGACGCATCGCCTCGGGCAGCGTGGCGGGCACGCCGCGCACCCAGGCGACCGCCTCATCCAAGGTCATGGCGCTCGCCTGGGCGAGATCCAGCCCGCGCACGCGCGGCGCACGGGCGGCCTCACTCAATCGCGTGCCGCCGCAGTCCCGGCACGGCTTCTCCTCGAGGAACCGCGCGACGCGTTTCAGTCCCTTCTCGTCCTTGGCCTTGGCGAGCGCGTTCTCGACCGTGTACACGGCGTTGTAGTAGGTGAAGTCGAGTTCGGCGAAGTCGTCGCTTTTCTTCGACCGGTAGAGGATGTGCTTCTTGACGGCGGGCCCGTGGTACACGATGTCGCGCTCCTTGGGGCTCAGGTCGCGGAACGGCACGTCGGTGCGCACGCCCATCGCGCGGCACACGTCCTTCATCAGGTCCCACATGAGCGACCCCCATGGGGCGACGGCGCCTTCGTCGATGGTCTTCGACTCGTCGGGCACGAGCGAGGCGAGGTTCACTTCGCGCATGACGCCAGTTCCGGAGCAGGTGGGGCATGCGCCCGCCGAGTTGAAGGCGAGGGATTCGGCGCCGGGCCCGAAGAACGTCTCGTCGCAGTTCGCGCATCGGATGGGCAGTTCAGCGGCCACGTCGAGCGTGGGTTCGTGGCGGGCGCCGCAATGCGGGCACACGTGCGCGCCGCAGCGGGAGAACAGGAGGCGCAGGCTGTTGAGCAGTTCGCTCATCGTGCCGAACGTGGAGCGGACGCCGGGCACGGCGGGCCGTTGGTGGAGGGCGAGCGCGGCGGGCACGTGGCGCACGTCGTCGACCTGCGCGCGCGTCGCCTGGGTGAGCCGGCGGCGCGTGTATGTGGACAGGGCCTCCAGGTAGCGGCGTGAGCCTTCCGCATAAAGCACGCCCAATGCGAGCGAGCTTTTGCCCGATCCGGAGACGCCGGCCACGCCGGTGAGCGCGTCCAACGGCACGTCCACGTCGATGTGCTTGAGGTTGTGCACGTGCGCGCCGCGCACTTCGATCGCGGTCGGCGTGCGGCGCTTCCCCGCGTCTTCCGGCCTTTTGCCCCGTTCTTCCGTACGCTCCAGATCATGCTCATCCGTCATGCGGCCCATTGTAGATGCCGTACGTCTGTTGTCGTCGTGCTCCAGTTCGTATCGCATGCGTCACGCGGTGTGCGCGTGGATCTCGTATGACGCGTATGCGGGCAGGTCGTAGGTCTCGATGGAGAACGCGCGGCTCTTCCCCGTCGCCGGTTTGGCGACGTACTCGTTGCGTCCGAAGATGATCGTTCCGGTCTTGTCGCGCAGGACGAGCGTCACGATGATGTCGTCCGTGTACACGCCTTTGCCGTTGTCGTCGTCGCGGTCGGTCGTCACTTCGCCGCCGAACGTGACGCCGTCGAGGTCGGTCTTGCGTTCCTGCACGTCGTGCACGCTGTACGATTCGGTTCCTCCCGTGTCGAGCAGGTCGTCGGAGGATGGCGTCTCGACGGTGAACTCGACGGTCGCGGGTTTCTCCCCGTCGCCGCTCTGCCCGCTGAAGTACGCGGTCTCGCCGGCGAAGACGAGCGGGAAGACGGGCGTGTCGGAGAACATGACGGAGCCGTCGGCGGCGCGACCGGTGACGGTGACTCTCGGGAATTGGACGGCGTGCGTCGTATCCGTGTTGCGCAGGGCGAGCGCGTATTCCACGTATCCGCTTTCGGCCGACCAGCCGGATTCGACCAGTTCGAGCGGATTATGGTCCACGGCGTCCGTGCCGCCGGCCGTGTCACCGGTCGCATCGTGGGAACCGTTCGCGCCATCCGCGCCGTTGCCGGAGGATGTCCCGTCACCGCCCGTCAAAGGCCGCGACGTCGTCGATGACGCGGATGACGCGGCGTTCCCGGTGTCGGCGAGGCGCAGCGCCGCGTATCCGACGCCGGCGGCGAGCAGGAGCGTGACGAGACCGGCCGCCGTCCACGCGACGATGCGGCGGGAGGTGGATGCGCGGCGCATGGCACCGGTCGGCGCGGACGCGCCAACGGTGCCGTCGCCGGCGAGCGCCGACGTAGAGACCGCGGGCGACGCCGCTGCGGAAGGCGCCTTGCCTTCCGTGCCGTGTTCCGCTGATTCCAAAGCGTCACGCAACTCCTGCACGGACTGCATGCGCGCGCTTGGCTCGAACGCGCACGCCTTGGCGACGACGGCGCGCGACGCGGGCGACGCCGCCGTGGCGTCGGCGAGCGCGCGCCCGTACGCCGTCACGTCGGACGGGCTCACGCCGGTGAGCATGAAGCCGAGCACGCGTCCGATCGCATACACGTCAGTGCGGGCGTCGGTGGGCGCGAACCCGTATTGTTCGGGAGCGGCGTACCCCCATGTGCCGAGCGTGGTCGTGTCGCGTGCGCGCGGCGTCGCGTCGCCTGTGACGGTACCGGCGTGTTCGCGGGCGATGCCGAAGTCGATGAGGTGCACGCCGTCCGTGGCGATGATGATGTTCGCGGGCGTCACGTCGCGGTGGATGATGCCGTGCGCATGGAGTTCGCCGACCGCTTCGCACAGTTGGACGGCGATGCGCGTCGCCTCGGACGCGTCCAGCCGGCCTTTCCCGGTGACGTACCGTTCGAGCGTGACGCCGGGCACGTAGTCGTAGACGACCACGAACCGGTCGGGCAGCTCGTAGGACGCCTCGACGCGGGGCAGGCGCGGCGACGTGCAGTCGGCGAGCGTGGACCAGAGGCGTCTGCGGGCGAGACGCAGCGGGATCTTCTTGCGTACGAACGGTCCGGCGCCGTCCAACGTCACGAGTTCGGTGACGCCGGACGGCCCGTCGGCGAGCGTGCGTTCGACGCGGTAGGCGTCGTCCAGTCCCATGGCGTGCAGGGTCTGCGTGTCGTCCATATGATCGCTCCAGTCGCTCCCGTTCCCGCTCAGTCCCGCGGCGTGAGCGTCGGCTCGTCGAACCGGTAGAGCTCGTCGTCGGTGGCGGCGAGGCCGAGGCCGTTCGTGATGCACCAGATGACGATCGCGTCGCGGCGTTGCCGGCACCACAGTTCCGATACGCCGGCGAGACGCAACAGACGTTGCGTCTCGCGCAGGTCGCAGCCGAGGCCGAACGCGAGCCGGATCGCATGGTCGCGGCCGGGGCGGCTTTTGCCGGAGAACACGTCGTAGACGACGGTGGGGTTGATGCCGGAGGCGCGCGCCACGTCGGCGCGTTTGAGGCCGTGACGGTCCAAGAGGAACCTCAGGTAGTCGACGAGCCGGTAGTCGCGTGGGCGTTCCTCGTCGAGGTACGCGTCGATGCTGCCGCTGGCGAGCAGACGGTCCAGCAGTTCCTCAGTGAGCCGCCGCTCCCCTCCCGTTGCGTTCATTGCCGTGTCTCCTTGTATCGTTCCGCATCGCTCTTCCCTGACATCACATCAGGAAGAAGTCGTCGATCTCCGATTCGTCGTGCAGGATCTCCTCCTCGGATACGCCCGTGGCCCTCGCCAGCTCGATTGATCCCTCGAACCGCAGCCGCACGTTCACGTCAAGGTCGAACGCGTAGCGCTGCAGGTCGCCGAGCTTTCGGTATTCGGCCATCAGTCGTCGCAGAGCGCGGGCGTGACGCTCGTCGAGGTCGGCGATGAACGAGTCCATCCGCGCCTGATAGTCGTCCAGCAGCGCGCGCTCGCGTCTGTTCAGCACGTCCTTGCCGAGCCGAAGCGCGGTCGAGACCGCGATCGATCCGATCAGGGCGCCTACGACCGGAACGGGGATGACCGCCTGCCCGACCGCCGCGCCGACGGCGGCACCGGTCGCGTCGATGGCGTTCATCGTCACGAGGTTGAGGAATCCGTCGTCGTCGATCTCCCCGGATCTGAATCTGATGACCGCGTCAATCAGTCCGAAGGTCCCCACCGCGATGGCGCCGGCGCTGGGGGCGGACAGCCGGCACACGTTGGTCAGGCCGTACACCGCGTAGCCGGAGACGCCTCCCTTGAGCGCGCCTTCGGCGGTCGTGAGCCCGCACGCCTTCCAGTCGTCGGCGGTGAACTGCCAGATCTCCCTGCCTTCCCTGTGACGTTCGTAGATGAACATGCCGAGGTTCACGCCGCCCTGCATGGCGGCTGCCACGCCGGCGGCCTTATGGGCCTCGCCGAGGTTCGGGCGGGCCTTGTCTTGGGCGGTCGCGCGTCGTTCGTCGGCGTCCTCCCGGATCCGCTCCTTGCGTTCCGCGGCCCTTCGGTCGAGGTTCTCGGCCTCCTGCGCGAACGTCCGGTCGATCGCGCCTTTCTGCACCTGGCCGTAGTCGAGTTTCGACGGACGCATCCACTCGTCCCACGGCACGCCGCGACGTTCGCTCTCGTCTTCGATCAGTCTGCGGATGCTCTCGACCGTGCGGTCGCTCAGCCGCTGGCCGTCGAGGAGCACCTCCTTGTCTCCGTTCATGATGGACCGATACGCCGCCACATGGTCCTTGGAGAACATCATGTCCATCTGCGGGTAGCGTGCGGCGGCCTCGATCTCATGACGCAGGTTCGCATAGAACTTCATCTGCACGGCGCGACCGTCGACCAGCAGATCGGCCGGGCCGTTGTCGTTCAGCAGGACCGTCGACTCGGTCAATCCGTCGAGTGCCCGTCGGGCGTTGGCGATGCCGGTCTCGGCGAATTCGGCGATGAACCCGTGCAACCCTCTGTCGCCGCCGCGGTTCGCGTCGATGACCTGTTCCGCCACGTCCGCCTTGGCGGCATCGATATGGCGCAGCGCCTCGGCGAGCCGGCCGTCCATGACCTTGAGTGAATCGTTCTCCTGCGCCAGGATCTCCCCCAACGACGCCGCCAGCTCGGACAGGCGCATCCGGTTCAGCCAGTCGACGTATGCCGCGATGCCCTGTCCGACGTTGAGGTCGACGATCCTGCGGTCAGTCATCGAGCTTCAGCTCCTTGTTGATGAGCTGCGCGAGGGTCAGCGTCGCGTTGACGAGCAATCCGGCCCGCATCTTCTCGTCCTTGGTGAACCGGCTGTAGTCGGTGCCGGTCACCGCCTTGTTGGCCTGTTCCACCCCGTCGATCTGGGTCCGTGTCGTATCGGCCAGGGCCTTGACCTCGGCGTTCATCCCGTCGAACCGGCGGATCATCTTCTCCACGCCTTGACGCTCGCCGACCAGCTTGTCCGCCGCTTCCTTGTTCTTCTGGCTCGCGAAGATGCCCGAACCCACCGCCGCGGCGCCGGCCACGCCGGCGATGGTCCAGCCCACGGGACCTGCAAGAGCCAGGAGGGCCGTGCCGGCGGACATGCCGCCGCCTCCCGCGGCCAACGCGCCACCGCCGAGCCAGGCCAATGCGGCGCTGTTCGCCGCCGCGCCGGACAGCGCGGAGATCGCGGTCCCGGTCGAGGCGACGCCGAACGTGGTGGCCACGCCCATCGCGGCGGTCGGGCCCATCGTCGCCACCGCCAGTCCCAGGGCGCCGAGTGTGGCGCCGGCTCCCGCACCGCCCTCGGCGGCCTTGGCCTGGTGCTCGGCCTGTCTGATCTCCTGTTCCTTGTTTTCGAAGGTCTCCACTTCGACGGCGATCTTCTTCAGGTCGACGGCGAACTCCTTCGGCGTGTTCGCCAGCTGGTTGATGTGCTGCTCGACGTATTTGACGTGCACGATCGCGAGTCTGCGCAGGTCGTACAGGGCCTTGGTGTTGTCGGACAACTTCTCCGCGGTCTTCTCGTAGCGTTCCACTGTATGGTTGTAGTCGTCCACGGCCTGCTGCCTCAGACGCGAGTTGAACAAATCGACGCTGTCGATGCCGCCTTTGACGCCTTGGGCGAGTTTCTGCGTGTCCTGGGAGGCCTTTCCGGCGGTCTCGCCGATGGCCTTCCCCGCCGCGCCGGCTGCCTTGCCGACGCCATCGCCGAGATTCGCCGCGACCTTCATCGCATCGCCGGCCGCCTTGCCGACCCCGTCGCCGACGGACTTCGCCGCCTGACCTACCTGATTCCCCGCGTCCTGTGCGATCTTCCCCGCTTTGCCGGCAAGATCGCCGATTCCTTTGCCGAGATTGCCGAATAGATTGGCCATCGTCTGGTTTCCTTTCCTCGTCGTCGTTGCCGTGTCTTCCATCCTATCGGCCGGGTCGGCCGTCCGTAGGACCGCCACGACATGTCCCGGATCTTCTCGCCGCCGATTCAGTCGACGACTGAGGGATGCCGCCCATCCGGTCGTAATGATGGATGAGCGGCGTGATCTCGTCTTCCCGGCGGAATCCACACCTCCCATAAAAAGCCATTTTAATGACATAACGCTAATTTGATTACATTTCCACATTGGATTACATTGAAAAGGGCGCACAATGGCATGTCATGCGCACGGGAAGGAAAGGCAACCATGAGCGAACGTTGGAGAACCGCCATTACGGTCGGTTTGACAGTGACGGTCGCCGGGCTCACCGCATCCGTCATCACCATGCTGTTGCTGGAGCGGAATCACCGGGCCTGACGGCACGGCACGACCCGTCGGACCGGCTCATCGCCCATCTCCAAGCGATGACGCACCGGCAGGACGGCCAGTAATCGCGAACGTACCTCGGCTTATTGAGGAAATACGAGGAGACGGCGTTTCAGCGTTTGCCGAGACCGCCGTCGGGGAACATGAGGAACGTGAGCGCGCCCGCCGCGGCGCCGCTGGCGAGCGCGCCGGTCACGACGGTGAGGATGCGCATGGCGGCGCCGGGCGTCACGTGCACGTTCTTCGCCGTGGCACGTGACGTCGTCGCGTCGTCGGATGCGATGCGCGAACGCGCCGCGTCCGGCGACGGCGCGCGTCCGGCGTTGTCTGGAATGTCGTCGTCGGACGCATCGCCGACGGTATCCGTGACTGTCGCATTGCCGTCCGTCACGTCGCCGCCGTCCGTCTCGCTTCGCAGCGGCTCGTCGACGAGCGTGGTGATGACGCGGGCGAGGTCGCGGTTGTCGTGTTCGGCGATCTCCGCGTTGAACACGGTGCGCAGGGCGAGGTATTGGAGTTTGCTCATCGGCGTTTTGCCGGTCTCGAGGTTGGAGACAGTCTGTCTGGCCACGCCGAGTTCGTCGGCGAGCTCCTGCGTGGTCCATCCGGCGACCTTGCGTATGATCGACAGGTTCTCCTGGAACTTGCCGATCCATCGGCGTTCGATTTCGGGTACCGCCATGACGTGTTCTCCTTCCGCGCTGCCACCCATCATACGCAATGGCCGCGTGCCGCCCCGGTTCGGTGGGGCGGCACGCGGCCATTCGCGTTTCGGTCGGCTCCGGCCGTGGCGTTCGGATCGGCCGGGACTTTGGCGCGTCAGAAGCGGATGAGCGACTTGATGACCTCGCGCCGGTCCATCGCCTCGTACGCCTCCTGGATGTGGTCGAGGTCGTAGACGCCGGTGAACACGCGGCCGGGGTCGATCCCGTGGTTCACGACCGCGTCGAGCAGACCCGACTCGAGGTCGTAGTGGCGCACGGGCGCAGGGCCGCCCTTGATGCCGATGTTGCCGTAGAACGTGCCTTCGGCGCTGATCTCGACGTCGTGCGGGAGACCGACGCGGCCGATGACGGCGCCGCGGCGGGCGAGGCCGATGGCCGTGTCGAACGACTGCTTGGAGCCGACGCATTCGAGCACCGCGTCCGCGCCGTAGCCGCCGGTCATCGCAAGCACCTTGTCGACGGCGGCCTGGTCGCGTTCGGCGACGACGTCGGTCGCGCCGAATTCGCGGGCGAGGGCGGCGCGGTCCTCGTGGCGGCTCATCGCGATGATGCGCGTCGCGCCGAGCATCCTCGCGGAGAGGACGCCGCACAGGCCGACGGCGCCGTCGCCCATGACGACGGCCGCGTCGCCGGGCTTGACCTCGGCGGAGACGGCGGCGTGGTAGCCGGTGGACATCACGTCGGCGATGGTCAGGAGCGAGGCGAGCGTCTCGTCGTCATAGTCCTCCGGGGAGCCGGGGACCTTGACGCACGTGCCGTCCGCTTCGGGCACGCGCACGTATTCGGCCTGGCTGGCGCCGAAGTAGCCGCCGTGCGGGCACACGGACTCGAAGCCGGCCTCGCACACCGGGCATTTGCCGCAGCTGTACGGGAACGGCAGCACGACGAAGTCGCCGGGCGCGACGGTCGTGACGGACGCGCCCACCTGTTCGACCACGCCGATCGCCTCATGGCCGATCTGGCTGTTTTCGGGATGCGGGGAGAGCCCGCGAAAATACCACAGGTCGGAGCCGCACACGCAGGCGCGCACCACGCGCACCAGGGCGTCCGTGTCCTGTTCGACGCGCGCCTTCGCCACCTCGCGCACGGCCATCTCGCCGGGCTTCACGAAGATCGCGGCCTTCATCGTCTCGCTCATGATCGTCTCCTTCATCATCGTCGTCGTTCGATTCGCGACTTCACATCGTGTCGACGGCTCCCACCGTACGCACCTGAAGCGCTTGAAGGGCAAGCCGCGACACGCCGTCGCGGGCTCCTCGCCGGATCGGCCGGATCGGCCGATCATTTCACCCGCGTGATGGCGTCCCCCTTGACCATGAACCCCTTGCGCGCCATGTCGATCATCGGCTGGTCGAACGCGCTGTCCGTGTAGAACTCGTCGATGACGGCGTCCGCGCCCAGCACCTCGCGCAGACGCTTCGGCTTGTTCGTGTTGAAGTTGAGGTACGTGACCTCGAAGGTCGCGGGGTCGATGGTGGAGGCGATAAGACGCCTGACGCCGAGTCTGCGGCACGCCTCCCCCACGGTCACGTCGAACGAGGCGGTGAGGATCACGTCATCGGGCCGCGGCTCGTACCACGGCTTGATCTTGCGCATGTTGCGGTCCCAGAACGCGCTGACCAGCGACCTCAGTCCGCCGGTCAGGTCGTCGGCGCCGACCACCGAGGCGTCGGCGGCGAGGATGTCGTCTCCGAGCCCGGCCTCCGCCGCGTCGTTCAGGGCGCTCACGCGCAACGCGTCGACGCCCTTCGACGTGGACAGGTCGTGGAGGTATTTGCGCGCCACATCGCCCACGCCACGCTCCATCTGCTCGAGCGTGGCACGCCCCAGCTTGTATTTGGCGGCGTAGCGCAGCACGGGGGCGAGATGGCGGAACACCTTCACGTCGTAGCGTGCGCTGAACAGGTAGAGGTCGAACAGGCTCTCCCCGTCGTAGATGGTCCCATCGAAATCGAAGACCCGCATGCGCTTCCCCTCACCTCACCGGCCGAGACCGGTCGTCACCTGCTGCTCGACGCGGTCGTACGCCTGGGAGAGCAGCATGTTGCCGGGCACGGTAGTCAGCAGGAACGCGAGCACGGCGGCGATGACCGACGCGATGATGCCTTTGATGAGCCTGACGACGATCTTGAACACCACGTAGGCGATGGCCGCGCCGATGGCGACGGTCAGGCACGTCCGCACCTCGGCGGGCAGGCTCCCGTACCACACGGCGATGCGGTCGAAGACGGACAGGTCGAGACCGTTGAGGTCGACGTCGGTCAGATCGATGGCTGGGAACATGGGTTTCCTTTCGAATGTCTGATGGATGGCACGAACGGACCGGGCGGTCCGGACGCGGCCGGTCATGCCTTGTGCGGCATGTCCGTCTCGGTGTCGATGACGATGGTGACCGGCCCGTCGTTGACGAGGCCGACGCGCATGTGCGCGCCGAAACGCCCCTCGCGCACCGGAACGCCGCCGGAACGCAGCGCCTCGTCGAAGCGGATCCACATGAGGTCCGCGTGTTCGGGCCTGCCGGCCTTGACGAAGCTGGGACGGTTGCCCTTGTGCACGTCCGCGTACAACGTGAACTGGGAGATGGACAGAATCTCGCCGCCGACGTCCTGGATGGAGCGGTTCATCTTGCCATGCTCGTCCTCGAAGACGCGCAGATTCAATACCTTGTGGGCGAGCCAGGCGATCTCGGCGTCGCCGTCCGCGTCGGACACGCCGACGAGGATCATGTAGCCGTGGCCGATCTGCTGCGGCTCGAACGTGGGGTCGACGGTCCCGAGCTCGTTGACCACGTCGACGCTCGCCTGGGAGACTTTCTGGATGACGATTCGCATGCCCCCGATTATGCCACGTGTTTGTTCGCCGGAACCTTGCGACGGGCTGGGAGCCGGTCGCCGTGGATGGCCTCGCGGATATGCGAAAGGCGGAAGGGCCGGTCTCGGACCGGAACCTTCCGCCTTGCTCATGCGATCTTCGACGCCGATGCGTCATGCGACCGCGTCACTTGATGATGACGTCCTCGGGCTTGATGTCGGAGGTGAAGCTCGGGGCGAGCTCGCTCTCGTACGCCTTCTCGAAGAAGCCGTCGTCGGTGAGGGTCTTGATCTCCTTGTTGGTCCAGTCGAGCAGGCTCTTGTTGCCCTTCTTCACGGCCGGCGCGATCGTGGACTCGTCGCCCAGGGTCTTGATGCCGACGGTGTAGCCCGGGTTGTCCTTGGCCCACGCGTACAGGTACGTGTTGTCGTCGGCGAGGGCGGCGACGCGGCCGTCCTTGAACGCCTGGAACTGCTGGGTCTTGGAGTCGAACTTCTGCAGGTTCACGTCCGGGTAGTTCTGGGTGAAGTAGGTCTCGGCGGTCGTGCCCTTGGTCACGGCCAGGTCCTTGCCCTTGAGGTCGTCGGCGCTGGTGATCTTCGCGCTCGTCGGGGAGACGACGCCGATGGAGACCTTCATGTACGGGCTGGCGAAGTCGACGACCTGCTTGCGCTCGTCGGTGACGGTGAAGTTGGCGAGCACGAGGTCGACCTTGTCGGACTTCAGGGAGTCGACGCGGCCGTCCGCGTTGACCTGCACCCACTCGACCTTCACGCCCAGGTCCTTGGCGACCTGGTTGCCGAGCGCCACGTCGTAGCCGGCGCGGGTGCCGTCGTTCTTCACGTAGCCGTACGGCGGCAGGTCGCCGAACGTGGCGATGCGGATCTTGCCGGCCTTCTTGATCTGCTCGACGGTCTGGCCCTGCTGGCCGGACGCGGACGAACCGCCGGCCGCCGGGTCGGGGCCGTTGCCGCACGCGGCGACGGAGATCAGCGTGGCCGCGGCGAGCACGCCGGCGGCGATCTTCTTCAGGTTGAACATGGTGGTTTTCCTCTCTCTTGGATTGGCGACAGGTTGGAAGTATCGGGGGTGTCGGCGCTCGTCACTCGTCGCCGACGGGCGACATGCTGTCGAGGAAGTTCCTCGCGCGGTCGGTCTCCGGGTTGGTGAAGAAGTCGGCACCGGACTGGCGTTCGAGGATCACGCCGTTCTCGAGGAACATGACGGTGTCCGCCACGCGGCGGGCGAACTCCATCTCGTGCGTGACGACGATCATCGTCATGTGGCGCTTGGCGAGGCGAAGCATGAGCTCGAGCACCTCGCGCACCATCTCCGGGTCAAGCGAGGCGGTGACCTCGTCGAAGAGCATGAGCTCCGGGTTCATGGCGAGCGCGCGCACGATGGCGATGCGCTGCTTCTGGCCTCCGGACAGTTCGCGCGGGTACGCGTTCTTGTATTCGGACAGCTGCACGTCCGCGAGGAGCCTGTCCATCTGCTCGTCGACCTCGGCCTTGGGGCGCTTCTGCACCTTGGTGGGGCCGAGCTCGATGTTCTTCGCGACCGTGAGGTTCGGGAACAGGTCGTAGCTCTGGAACACCATGCCGATCTCGTTGCGCAGGCGACGCCACGCCTTCTCGTTGTTGTTCGGCACGACCTCGCCCTTGAAGCGGATCTCGCCGCCCTGGATGGTCTCCAGACCGTTGAGGCAGCGGATCAGCGTGGACTTGCCGGAACCGGACGGGCCGAGCAGGACGAGCACCTGGCCGCGCTTCACGTCGAAGCTCACGTCCTTGAGCACCTCATGGTCGCCGTAGGATTTGCGCAGATGGCGCACGGACAGCAGCGGCTCCTCGCCCGTGGCGGTGGTTTCGTTGTCGGCTTCAGCCATTGTTACGCTCCTTGGCTCGCTTCTCCAGGACCTTGGCGATCATCGCCAGCGGCCAGCAGATGATGAAATACAGGAAGAAGATGAATCCGTACACCCAGAAGGCGGCGTCCGGATGGGTCATGCGGTTCGCCTCCATGATCTGCTGGCCGACGGTGATCACGTCGATGACGCTGATGAGCAGCAGCAGCGACGTGGTCATGATGACGCGGGCGGCCAGGTTGATGGTGGCGGGCACCATGAGGTTGATGGACTGCGGGATGCGCACGTACCACAGGATCTGCAGCCCGTTCATGCCGAGCGCCTTGCCCGCGTCGACCTGGTGGCCGGACACGGAGATGAGGGCGCCGCGCACGATGTCGCTGATCTCCGCCGCCACCCACAGGCCGAAGGCGACCACGGCGACGGTCACGCCGTCCACCTGCACGCCGAGTTCGCGCGGCAGGATGTAGTAGGACAGGAACAGGATGACCAGCGTGGGCACGATGCGGAAGAACTCGAGGTAGAGGCGCAGGACGGCGCGCAGGACCGGGTTGTGCAGGATGCGCAGCGCGCCGAGCACGATGCCCAGCGGGATGCCTACGATCAGCGCGAGGCCGGCGACGGTCACGGACGTGCCGAGGCCGGACAGCAGTCGCGTGAGGTTGTCCCCCGCGAAGATGACGCTCGCACCGGAGGCCGCGGTGACGTATGCGGCGCCCGCGGCGTCAGTTATCGCCAAAGGTTCCACGGCGGACCCTCCTTTCGATGAGCGTGAGGATGACGGACAGCGGAATCAGGATGATCGCGTAGGCGACGACCAGCATGAACAGGTACTCGTCGCTGCGGTAGTACATGCCGATCAGGTCGCGAGCCGTGTTGGTGAGCTCCGGCACGGCGATCACCGTGAACACGGACGTCTCCTTGACCATGAAAATCACGTTCGCGGCGACGGCGGGCACGCTGCGCGTCAGTCCCTGCGGGAGGGTGACGTGGCGGATCATCTGCAGCGGCGACAGGCCGAGGGCGCGCGCCGATTCGTTCTGCACGCGCGGGATGCCGGTGAAGCCGCCTTCGAACGCGCCGCACATGTAGGCGGATCCCAGGATGGACATGCCGACGACCGCGCAGGTCTCGGCGCTCCACTTGACGCCGATGGACGGCAGTCCGTAGTACAGGAAGAACAGCTGGATGAGCAGCGGGGTGTTGCGGAACAGCTCCTGGAACACGGTGCTGATCTGGGCGAGGACGGGCACGCGGTATTCGCGCAGCAGGGCGAGCACGAGCCCGAGCAGCGTGGCGAGCACGACGCTGACGGCGGAGAGCCTGAGCGTCAGGACGAACGCCTTCTCGAACAATGGGAGCGCCTGTTGGATGACTTCCCAGCTCACTGCCGCCCTCCTTCCCTGGTCTTGGTTTGCATGGATGTCATGGTCATGTGTGGTTCGCTGGTGTGCGATTCTCTCTTGCGGTTCGTTTCTTCTCTTGTCTCGGTTCCGCAGGGCCGATTCATTCGTTACCCATAAGAATAATGGGGAACGAACGCGCCGATTCTACCAAATATGAAACATTTTCAATCATTATCTCACAATCAAAACTGTCCCACATACTGTCGGAACAATCACGACAAGCTAGCACGACCTCAGGAAAAGCAATGTTTCCAACGAAAACCGGACGACGAACCGGACATCGCGCCCGACGACGGACATGACGCCCCCGACCGTCGTTATGAAGTCTGCTTATACCCCGCTATCGGATAGTCCGAAGTGAATCATGGACACGACGGCGCGGACGGTGTTTCAGACCTCCCGGCGTTGTCGCTTTCGCCCTTAGACTGGAGGGCATGTCTCTAACTATCGGAATCGTCGGACTGCCGAACGTCGGCAAGTCCACCATGTTCAACGCACTGACCCGCAACAACGTGCTCGCCGAGAACTACCCGTTCGCCACCATCGAGCCGAACACGGGCGTCGTGCCGCTGCCGGACGATCGCCTGCCGGTGCTCGCCAAGCTGGTGCACACGGAGAAGATCGTGCCCGCCACCGTGACGTTCGTCGACATCGCCGGCATCGTCAAGGGCGCCTCCGAAGGCGAGGGCCTCGGCAACAAGTTCCTCGCGAACATCCGCGAGGCCGACGCGATCTGCGAGGTCGTGCGCGCCTTCGAGGACGACGACATCGTCCACGTCAACGGCAAGGTGGATCCGGCCGACGACATCGACACCATCAACACCGAGCTGATCCTCGCCGACCTGCAGACCATCGAGAACGCGCTACCCAAGCTGGAGAAGGACCTCAGGGGCAAGAAGATCGAGCCCGAATACATGGAGGCCGTCAAGCAGGCCAAGACCATCCTCGAAGGCGGCGAGACGCTCGACAAGGCGGCGCGCGAGGGCCGCTTCGACAAGGACTCCGTCTACGACCTGCACCTGATGACCGCCAAACCGTTCATCTATGTGTTCAACGTGGACGACAACGAGCTCGCCAACGACGAGCTCAAGGCGAAGCTCGCCGCGTCCGTCGCCCCCGCGCCCGCCGTGTTCCTCAACGCCCAGTTCGAGGCCGATCTGACCGAGCTCGACGAGGCGGACGCCCGCGAGATGCTCGAGGACGCTGGTCTCAAGGAGTCCGGCCTCGACCAGCTGGCCCGCGTCGGCTTCGACGTGCTCGGCCTGCAGACGTTCCTGACCGCGGGCGTCAAGGAGGTGCGCGCCTGGCAGATCCACAAGGGCTTCACCGCCCCGCAGGCCGCCGGCGTGATCCACACCGACTTCGAGAAGGGCTTCATCAAGGCCGACATCGTCTCCTACGACGACTTCGTCGCCGCCGACGGCTCGATGGCCGTCATCAAGGAGGAGGGCAAGCTCCGCCAGGAAGGCCGCGACTACGTCATGCAGGACGGCGACATCGTCGAGTTCAAGTTCTCCCCAACGTCTAAGAAGTGATTGTCGGATAGTATCGGGGGCCTTGGAATTCCAGTGATTCCAAGGCCCCCGTCAAATGGGGAGTGCTGGCCGTTGCGGCGTGGTCTGTGTTGGGAACGGTGCATCGCCGGGGTCTGCGCCCGGTGTGACGGACGATTGGATCGGAGAGAAAGCCACAGGTGCCAATCGTGGACATAATCGCGTTTTGTGTAGCGCGAAACGAAGCCTCTCCATCACACGGCGTTCTGTAATGGAGCCATGACCAACAACAGTGCCAACAACTCAGCAATCTCCATTCAGGTTATGGTGGCCGGCCGTGTTCGTGTCTCACCGGATCTGCCTTTCGGCAACGGGTGCGGACTGGTCCGCGGTTCGGGCTTTTTCGTGCCCGCGTCCAAGCGCATATGGCTGCCCGTGTGCGCGTTCCTCGTCACCACGCCGCACGGCTGTATCCTGTTCGACACCGGCTGGGGTCGGGACATGAGCCCGGACGGCGTCTACGACCGTGGGGCGCAGATCCGCTCTCTCGGCTCATGGTCCCTGTACCGGGTCAACCAGGGTGTAGTGGGTACGGGGATGACCGTGCCTGAGCAGCTGGCCGCGCAGGGCCTGTCCCCGGCTGATCTCGACGTGGTGGCGATCTCCCATCTCGATTGCGACCACGCGAATGGACTGCGCGGCGTGAGGAATGCCCGGCGCATCATGGTATCCAGGGACGAGATGCGGTGCGCCACGCGGTTCCCGAACAGCCTCGTGCGCTTCAATGCCTCGTGGTGGAGGGGAATCGACCTCGACCTGTACGACTGGAACGACCATGAGGGCCCCGCCGGACGATCCTACGACCTGTTCGGCGACCGCAGCGTGCAGCTCATCAACATCCCCGGCCACACCGACGGTCAGGTGGCCATGAAGATCACGGCGCCGTCGGGTCGGTACGTACTGCTGTTCGCCGACGGCGGCTACGCCACGCGATCATGGAGGGACATGGTTACGTCGGGCATCGTCTACGACCGTCACGCGCAGCGCTCCTCGCTCGAATGGATCCGCGAGCAGAGCCTGTCGCCGCTATGCGTGCGGTCGATCGCCTGCCACGACACGGCGAATCGTCCCGAGACGATCCTGCTGAGCTGAAACGGCGCACGTCACGGCACGATCAGTGCGTCCAGTGCGCCGAACACCGTGTTGACGATTCCGTCCACTCCCTGCTCGTGTACCTTGGATGGGTCGTGCAGCCAAAACGTGGTGGCCGACACCATCGATGAGGCGACGATCTCCAGAATCAACTCGCGGTTGACGGTGGGACGGCGCGGACCTTCCGCCCGTGGCGCCTCACCGCCGTCGGTCATCCGCAGTCTGCATTGCCGCTTGATGGCGTCCTTCCATCGTTCAATGAACCGAACGTCGGGCGCCGAGACGAGCAGCGCGTGGAGCGCATCCTCGTTGGCCCGGATGTAGTCCAGCGTGGGCATGAGCGTGACGCGCGCTGCTCCGTGCGCATCCCCGCCATCGGCATCCCTGACGGTCAGTGGCTCGTTCAGCTCCTCGAGGTCCCTCACCAGTCGACGTTCCAACGTCTCGAGCACCTCGCCAACGTGGTGGTAGTGCGCATAGAACGTGCTGCGCGCCACGAACGCTTTCGCGCATAGCGTCTTGACCGATGGCAGCTCGACGCGTCCCGCCGGGCCGGATGGATCGGCGCCTTCGTTGAGCAGATCGATGAGCGCGCGCTCGATGGCAGACTCGACGTCGTCCCGCGGCTTAGACGCAACGGGCGGCGGATCGGCATGTGAGGTCTCCATGTCTCAACTCATATCCGCCATTCCGGACAGGCGACCCCATCGCCGAGGGCGCCAACACCAAGGGTGATAAGGCGTTGTTCATCCGGCGCGCATCCCGACTCGTGGGGTTTCGCGTGGTCTTACTCAGGAATACCGGTACATTGCCATCAGACTCGCTGTCACGGCGGATGACTGAGATCAATGCGTGGAAACGAGCGACTGTTGCAGAAGGGCAAGCCGGTCGAGTTCAAGTTCTCCCCAACGTCTAAGAAGTGATTGTCGGGTAGTGTCGAGGACCTTGGAATTCCCGTGATTCCAAGGTCCTCGTCCATACTGTAGGCAGTTAATTTTATGCGCGAATCGTGCCGTTGCAGCCTCGGCGCGTGTCTGATAATTCTTATGCTACACGAAGGAAGATGACACATAGTTTGAACTGAAGACTCAGGGTCTTAGAAATTCTCAAACCTGATGAAATTGCTGGTGTGACGAGGTTCTCTGGCTGTGTCGCAGAAGTACTGATTCATTCGCGGCATTGAAACGAATGGATAGATGCGCGGTGTGAGCGGACCGCCTAACAACAGCCCCGCTCGTGCGTAAAATCGGACTTACTGTGTTAACAAGAACCGGCACCTTCCCAACTGGTTCCAATATACTGTTCCGCCGTGTTTGATATACGAGCCCTGGTCTCACCGCAATCCAATGGGGACACGTCAATACGCCCTCTCAGCGGAAAACGCGATATGGTTTTCGTATTGGCCGAAGATCGGAATGGTGAGGCAAAGGGGCTGCATAATGGACGCAAAAGAGGCTATCGAACTGAGTATTCGCATATCCAAGAACGGAATCACCGCGGAGAATCAGGCGGCAAAGCGCGTGGAAAGTGTTTTGAGGAATTCGGAAACAGTGGAGAGTGAATCTTCCGGCGCTTCTGGTGACGTCGAATCGACCGCTAGGGCATGGGCCAAGGCCATCAACTTTTTCCGGGTTCCCAAGGGCAAAGTCGTTAGCAGCTGGACGTTGCGCGATGCGGCGGGGGAGCCCAACTCGGCGCGCAGCTCAAGGGCCGGTCAGCGTACGTGGTCTTATCTGAATCGACAGCTGATGGCGTTTTACATGCCGCAAATCCGGAAGCTTAGTCCGGAGGAGCTGCCGATGCTGTATACCGAGCAGATCACGGTATTCGATGATCAGAACGGATACGATGAGAAATATCCAGATAGATGGACCAATCTCGATTGCGCGGACCCTCAGACGGGCAAAGTGTACCACGTGCATCAGTTTGGCGCGGCCGAGGCCTTCTATAACGCCTATGCGCTCATGCGCGACCTCGATACCGTGGGGAGTTACCTAGACTTGTCCTTTCCTTGCGATGCGCAGGCGTACAACAAGTATCTGAACGACGATGAGATCGACAATGGCCAATCAGCCACAGTGGAAGAGGACGATGAGGTCGATGACATCAATGAGGATGACGATCGTCCTGCCAATCCGCTTGACGCGAGTCTGAATCTGATCTTCTTCGGAG
Source organism: Bifidobacterium sp. LH_424 (assembly GCF_056356895.1). Classification (NCBI taxonomy): domain Bacteria; kingdom Bacillati; phylum Actinomycetota; class Actinomycetes; order Bifidobacteriales; family Bifidobacteriaceae; genus Bifidobacterium; species Bifidobacterium sp. LH_424. The sequence continues at coordinate 504,876 of NZ_JBKEVC010000001.1, read as the reverse complement.
CTCCCGGTACGGGCAAGAGCTACGAGATGAACAGGATGGTCACATCTGATTTTCCGAGACGAAGCGAACGCGTAACGTTCTATGCTGACTATCAGCACGCGCAATTCGTGGGAGCGTACAAACCGGTGATGTTCGGCGGACAGATTGAATACCGATTCCGCCCGGGCCCATTCACGCGCGTGTTGGTAAAAGCATTGAATAATCCCCAGAACAATTACGCGCTCGTCATCGAGGAGCTGAACCGTGCCGAAGCGGCATCGGTGTTCGGTGATCTGTTCCAGCTTCTGGATCGTTCCGATGCAGGCATGAGCGAATATCCCGTCTCCACGAGTGAGGACCTTCGCGAGTTTCTCAACGATCCCGACAACGGGAACAATGGTGGACTGTCCAGTACGGGCAAGGACAACCTCGTCTCGCAAATCGCCGAGGTAACCGGCTCGGATGTTTCCCCTGACGATATCTGCGCGCAGATCGTCATTCCCCGCAACATGTACATCTGGGCGACCATGAACTCGGCCGATCAAGGCGTGTACCCTCTGGACACGGCGTTCAAACGGCGTTGGGATTTCCGGTACGTGGGCATCGACGAGGGCGAGACGGAGATTCAGGATCCGGTGTGGAAGGAAAACCGTCGAGCCATCAACCAGCTGCTGCTGAAGGAGGGAGTGAACGAGGACAAGCAGCTCGGCCCCTTCTTCATCAAACGGTCGTTGGATTTCACCAAGAATCGGCAGGCGTTCGACGAAGCCTTTAGAAACAAGGTGCTCATGTACCTGTTCGAGGACGCAGCCAAATACCATCGCGGAATCTTCGACATCGACGCTATCAGGAAGGCACTGCCCATACAGGAACGCGACGGAGTGGATGCTCACACTCTGTCCCTCCACATGCTGTTCGCGGCATGGGATGCCATCGACTTCGGGCTGTTCCATGGTATGCAGTCGACGAACCAACCCGATGACACTGCTGCTGTGACCGGTCAGAATGAACCCGTTTCCGTCCCCGAGGAGATCTTCACGGCATGATGGGGCGTTTCTTCATTGAGGGATTGCCGTATTCGGAACGCGATCTAGCCGAAGCCTGCATCGACGGGCCGGACTGGGGATCGGAAATATCAGGGGCCGAATCCGATTCGTGGCGGCAGGACATCGGCGAGGTAACGAAGCGGCTGTTGACGATGCGTCTCGGCACACGGTCGCCATTGCTGTCGAAAGTCAAAGGCGGTCTGGCATTCAACTATGTGGGTGTGATTGCCGTGTTTCGACACGTGTTCATCGTGCTGCCCAAATACTACGTTCCATGCGGTCGACAGATTGCAGACATGTCATGGCTCATCGGAACGGTGCAGGACATCCTTGCCGCCGTGAGCAGATACCATGATTTGCGCGCCGCGGCGAAGAGTCTGGACGACATTACCTTCGCGCCGTCTTCGCCGTACACCACCGTAGTACAGAATCAGATGGGATTGTACCGATTCCTGCTACAGGACTACGCCGAGCACGGCCCCTACCATGAGGCGCGTCGCATTCGCGAACGAGACGGGGAAGGTCTCATCGACTGGCCGAGCACCATAAACCAGATTAGTCCCGTGGTCACCGGAAGCCGACCCGTCTACATGGAGCTCATCACGACGCGACGCAGATTCGATGATTCCAATTTCATCGCCCGCGTACAGGAATCCGTCGTCATGGAGATCTGCATGCTTATGGAGTCCAGCGGACTGGGTGACCTGTTTCATCTTCCATCGTTCACCATCGCCACGCAGACGTTGGCCAGTCTCGGAGGCGTCGAATATCTCGTGATGAGGCTGGAGCGTGAGCTGGCCGTACGATTCGACACCAGGTCCAAGCGACTTCTCAACGCGCTTATCGATTACCTGAGGGGACGCTCTCGAACCGTGGACGACACCGTCGTCGCGGAAGGCACGACCTCATTCAATCTGGTCTGGGAAAGCATATGCCAACAGCTATTCCACGACCGCAGCGACGAGCTACGCATGCCGAAACCCCATTGGACGTACCGGATGGATCACGACATGATCTGGGACATGACAGCATCGGACGATACGTTCGGGGTCATCGGGCAGGGGACGGTCGGCTCCGCCGAACAGAGCGACGATGAATCCGGCACCGACACGGCGGAAGGATACGGCAACGCCGACCCGCGCACCCTGATTCCCGATGTGATCAATAAGGACGATCCGACGGGATGGTACATTCTCGACGCGAAATACTACGTGCCATCGTATGGGAAGGATTTCATCGCCGGAGCGCCCGGCATCGGTGACATCATCAAGCAGTACTTCTACATGATGGCAATCGTCGGCCGCAGCTCCACGATCAAGGTGCTTGGCAATGCATTCATCGTTCCGGGGCGGCCGCACGCCGGGTCTGAAACCGATACGACACTGCCGAAGCGCCAACGGTATCTGCTGCTGCAACGCGGCGTCGTGACGCTTGACTTTGTCAACGCATTCCTGGGAAGCGGGACGTCCATGCAGAACGACACCGAGATTAAACTGTTCGAGATGGATCCTGAACAAGCGATCAGCCGCTATATCGACCCCTCCGAGGACGGCACCCACGCCGGCGTCTACCTCAAGGCCATGTTCCAGCCGATGCAGGCGGGTCAGCAGGAGTTCGTATGCGGAGGCATACCGGCTGGCATCGTATGATCATGCGACGCCCGAAGAGGCCGATTGGATTCGAAGAGCCCACTATGGTCATCGTCGTCTTGCTCAACGCGGCATGATAAGATTACACATCCGGATTAGACCGCAACGCAGATGTTGCGACCTCCACTGGAATCCTCCCAAGATGAAGTCGTCGCTGGACTTGAGCAGCCCCTCGAAGTTCTGAACTGCGCGTGATGCCGGCCATCGCCAGTCCCCATTTCCTCGTGCGTCTGAACATATCGAGGAATTGTCCGGCCGTCCGTTTGGCCGTATCAAGTCGCTTTCGTGAGGAAAGGAGCCCGTCATGTTTGAAGTGAAGTATCATATATGCCGATGAGCCCGTTCAGGAGTTGAAAATCCGGTTGGCCCATGTCACTGGCGGCCACATCATGCTGGTGACGTTCTCCACCGATGAGATGCGTCTGTGCGATTTCACCGAGATGTGCGACGATGTTCCCGCTTTCGCGCCGTTGCATGATGAGAGTACGTTCGAGGACTTCCGCATCGACTATGGGATTTTGACCTGGTGCGACAGTGGCATCGAAATCTCACCCACGTACCTGTGTGTGAGCACTCATACGAATATGCTGCCCACGGCGGAGCTGGTTTCAGCATAAATGCCAGCGATACCGTCTGGCGACGCAGTCGAATTTAATGTGAGCAAGTAGTTGTCGAATAGGGCGTAGCGTCGGGGGCCTTGGAATTCCAGTGATTCCAAGGCCCCGGCTATTTCGTCATGCGGAGCTCTTCGGATGTTGATCCGATGTCACGGTTTCACGATCGGCATGAGCAGGACGCTGTCGTAGACGCCGCCCGTATGCACGGTGTGCCTGCCCTGATTGACGGTGGGCAGCTGTGCGTCCGGCGCCTCGTCGCTGGCGCGGGCCTCGGCCACCGGACCGCAGGCATGCCCGCCGATTTCCAGCACCAGGGTCTCTCCTTCATGCAGGAGCATATCGGTCGGCCACAATCCCAGATCGACCTGCACCGGTACGAACGGGGTGACCGGCTGCGGGTTCGTGTAGGTCATGTACGGCTCGGTCGGCGTCGATCGTTTCGTGTCGAGTTCGCGGTGCGATGCGCGCAGTCGGCCGTTGGGGCCAACGTAGATCGGTCCGCCGGGCAGCTGCTTGCCCTTCGGCGTGAGGGCTATCATCATGCGCAGTTTCTTCTCCAAGCCGGGGAAGACCACGTGGTACAGCACTTTGCCCTTCGCATCCTTCTTGTACAGCTGGGCGAACAGATCCATGTCGTCGCCGGCGTCGGTGCTCATCCATAGGCGGGCATTGAGCGGCCCGTGGATTTCCATGTCCCGGGGAATCCGGTATTCGAAACGCGCGACGGCGTTCATGTCACGGCTGACGGCATCGTATTCGGCGCTGGATTCCAGTGCGGCCTGCTGCTCGTTCATGGTGCCGTCCGAGGCGTCCAGGTGCAGTTCCATCGTTTCGGTCCGTACGCAGGGGTAGTCGTCGGCCGTGGAGAACAGGTTGTGTTTGGCTCCCACGTCAAGCCGTGAATAGCGTACGCGCGGCGTCTGCTCCCAGCCGTTGTCGATGCCCTTGAGATAGTGATCGAAGAAGCGACGCAGGTCGTCGCAGTTCTCCCGGGTGTCGAGGTCGCCCCATTCGTGGGTGTCGTGGATGCGCAGCCATTTGTCCTTCGATCCGAGTCGTTTGAATCCGGAGAGTGTGCTGCGGGTGTGGATCGGATGCGTCCAGCTGGCCACCACATAGGCGGGGACGGTGACGTGTTCGAGATCGGGGATCTTGTCGGTCCAGTAGTCGTCCACGAGCGGGTGCTGTTCGAGCATGCCGGTCACATCCTCGAATCGGCTCTGCCCGTACAGGAATCCGACGATGTCGATGTCGTGGAACGTGCCGTTGGGGATGCCGCCACGGCACACCACGTCGCGGTATTCGTCGGTGAGGCCCTCCCACGGGGCGATCGCGGCCAGATGGGCCGGTTTGGCGGCTGCGGCGGCCCATTGGATCATGGCGAGCTGTGAATTGCCCATCATGCATACCTTGCCGGTGCACCAGTCCTGGCTCGCGATGTATTCGATGGTGTCATGCACGTCCCGTCCGGCCTGGGTGCCCATGAAGTACATGTCGCCGCCGGAGTGACCGATGCCCCGCTCGTCCACCACGCAGATCGCATATCCATACCTGCACCAGTATGCCGGATCTGGCGATTCGAAGCGTTGCAGACCGGATACCTGATCCTTGGGGAACCCGGTGCTGGTCACATCGTAGTTGGCGTTGAACGGGCCTCCGCGCTTGCTGTAGGGCGAATAGACGAGAATGACCGGGGTGCGGGTGTCGCCCTGCCTGCGCCATAGGTCACCGTAGATGACCGTGCCGTCGCGCAGCTCGATCGGGATGTCCTCCAGACATTCGATGTCGATCGGCAGCTTCATGGCTCCCTTGGCGTTGACGCTCCCCTCCCGGTAGAGGACGGTTCGCGTCTCCAATGGAGGAATCGGAGGTTTGGCCTGATTCAGTGGGTTCGCCGGTTTGAACAGGATGTCGCTTCCGTTGATGTCAAGTAACGGTGCGTTGCTGTTGGTGGTATCGGTCATGATGTTCCTTTCTGTGATGGGACTTGTAATGTGAGGACAGATGATGTGATTCGGTTGGCGTGTGTCCTTTTGGACAACGGGCCGGATGTTTCCTATTCGACGATGGTGTCGGTTTCGCGGTCTCGGATGAAGATCGCGATGAATGCCGCCAGCGCCAGCAGAATCGCCGCGGCGGCGATGAACGCGATTTTGTCGCCGTAGTATGCCGCTTCGAGTTCCGTGGCCGTGGGCGCGATCACGGAGGATAGCGCGGAGAACGATATGATCAGCGCGACCATGAAGGAATTGCTGATCTGGTTTGAGGTCTGGGCGGCGGCATTCGCATGACGCACGAGAGCATTGCTCAACGAATTGATGCCCCATGTGTTGCAGGGCGTGATGATCAACTGCACGCCTACCGAGCACAGGGCGTAGGCGATGGCGACGACCGGCATGCTGGTGTCCATCGGCATCGTGGCAAGCAGTGCGATGCCGGCGAGGGTGCACATACTGCCTGCCCGAGCCGGGACATGCACGCCGAACCGGTCGTACAGTTTGCCGGATACCAGTGCCATCGCCGCGCTGAGCAGAGCGCCGGGCAACACGACGAGTCCGCTCATCACGGCGGATTCGCCTCTGACGATCTGAACGAACAGGGGCAGCACGGTGCCGATGCCGAGATACACGCCCTGCGTGAGTGCGATGACGGCGACGGAACTGGAAAACCTGCGGGAACGGAATACGCGCATGTCAAGCATGGGTTGGTCAAGCCTGAACTGGCGAACGACGAACAACGCGATGAGAACGGCACCGATCACGATGAGGAAGATGATGACGGCGGTATTGTCGGCCGATGCGAACGTCGACAAGCCGTACAGTATGCACAGCAGTCCGATTGACGACAATGCCACGGACAAGGCGTCGAACGGCGTCCGAGTGGCCGTCTCCTTGGTCTCAAGCACCACCATTGCGACGCAGAGAATGATGATGCCGAGTACGCCGACGATAAGGAACAGCGCATGCCAGCCGACGGAATCGATCAACAGACCGGACACCGTCGGACCGATCGCCGGCGCGAATCCCACCAATAAGCCGATCAGACCCATGGCCGTCCCGCGTCGTTCGCGAGGGAAGATGAGTACGATCTCGGTCATCACCATGGGCAGCAGAATTCCGGTACATGCCGCCTGGCAGACGCGGCCGACGAGCAGGACTGCGAAATTCGGCCCCCACGCGGCCAGCAGGCTTCCTGCGGAGAATATGCCCATCGCGGCGACGAACAGGCGCTTGGTCGAAAAACGTCCGAGCAGGTATGCCGACAGTGGGATGATCAACGCTTCGACCAGCGAATACGCGCTCGACAGCCACTGAGCCGTGGTCGCGTCGATGCTGAAGTCCTCCATGATGGACGGCAACGCCGGAGACAGAAACGACAGGTCGAGAATGGCGAGCACCGTGCCCGTCAACAGTACGATGACCGTAATGCGTTGTTTTCGGGTCAATCCCATAGGAACAGGTTCCTTTCCGTCGAAGGTCCGGCGCTGATTTCGGCCGTACCGCTGCAATTTGACCGTGGTTGGTTATTGGTCTAATGTCTATTTAGCGACCAAAGTTGTATATCTTCAACCGACGGAAATCGTCGCAGGGAGCATATGCGACCGATGGACGAAAATGTCGCTTATCGACACCGCCCACATGGATACGAAAACGAAGGGACCGCGCATGGCGGAGGATCTACGTATTGTCAAAACCCGAAAGGCGATCCGTGAGGCCTTCCTGGCATTGCGACGCACCCAACCGCTGGAGCGGGTCAGGGTGCGCGACATCTGCGCGGAGGCCCTGATCAACAAGTCGACGTTCTATCATCACTACACCGACGTGTTCGACCTGTCGGACCAACTTGAGGACATGGTCCTTGATGAATGCTTCGAGGCGTTTCCGTACAAGGACAAGCTGCTCACCGACCCTTTGATCTTCCTTGGAAACGTGCCGGCGGCCATGAACACGAGAAAAGACGCCATAGACATACTGTTTCGCGGCAGACAGGACGTGCTGTACGACAAGATAGAACGACATCTGCGGCAGTTCTATCTGACGGAAGACACCACCGAGGAAGAGGACATCCTCCTCACCTTCGTCATCGGAGGGGCGATGTACGCCATGCGTGCGCTCGCGGCTGAAGGGCCGTACAGCAGGGAATCCGTCACCGAGGTCTCGGCCCGCATCATCGGCAGGCTCGTGCAAACGGGAGTGAGGCCCGTCTGTCGGCGGCCGACGCAAGTCTCTCCGTTCCGAACTGCAGTACCGAATATGATTGGTTTTCTGCCACAGTGAGGCGAAAAGGTCGAGTTCAAGTTCAATGTGAGCAAGTAATCGCGACAGCGATTGCCGCGTAGCGTCGAGGGCCTTGGAATTCCCGTGATTCCAAGGCCCTTATTTGTGTATTTGTATGTTGAGGTTGGCTTTGCTGCCGTTCGCTGCGAATGGCGGAGCAGTTGCCGGCCACTGCTCTGCGTCCTCATGTTGCCAGCTCTCGATCTCGCCACTGGCGTGGGGTGGCGTCCATGTGCCGTCGGAACACATAACTGAAATAGGCGGGTGACGAGAAGCCGCATGCCTGTGAAATCTCCTTGATGGACATGGTTCCCTCGGACAGCAACTCGCGGGCCTTGCCAAGGCGATAGTCGGTCAGGTAGTCGATCGGCGTCTGTCCGGCATATGTGCGGAACAGTTCGCAGCAAACGCGACGGCCGACCATACCGGCTCGCGCGATGTCGTCAAGGGTGATCTTTTGTGATGCGTTGGCGCGGATGAAGGCCATCATAAGCAGGAAAGATCTGAACTCAGGCCCCGGATTGTTTGCCGCGGCATGTGCCGATGAAGGAGTTGGATATTCCGAGGTCCTTTGGTCCACCGTCTTGGGTTCGGCGGTAATGGTTCCTTCGTTGATTCTTTCCAACGCCAGAAAGCACAAGTGCGCAGACTGGGCGACTGCCGGCAGCACCGTCAGCGCATCGCCTGTCTCCTGTTGCCTTTCGCACCGGGACAACAGTCGCTCGAGCTCGTCGATGCCGAACAGCAATGTGCGGTCCCGTTCGCAGGTTGAGTCGAGTACGACGTAATCAGGATTGTCGTCGCCCATGCGCTTCAGCATGGCGGCCGCCATCGGCGCGTACATCGCGCCTAGCAGTGAAGCATCGATTACCGCCGAGACGAATCCGGCATCGTCGCCGTCGTCGCATACCAGATAGTGCATGCGACGCGAGTTGATGAAGATGCCTTCGCCTGCATGCAACGGAATGAGCGCGCCGTTGACGAATACGCGTGGATGGCCGTTGAGAACATGGATGAATTCCAGGTCGCGATGCCAATGGCACGCCATGCGGAAGCCATAGCGACGCATGTCGTCACGTCTCGCGTACATCGGCAATCCCGGCAGATTGTAGTGCGGAGTTTCCGAAAGATCGGAGAAAATGGTCAGAGGATTGGAACTCTTCGGAAAGGTCTGATCAATCGTTCGCTTGGCAGTCATTGTTGTCACGATTTCCATAGTAATGGAAACTATAGTGATGGTTCGTCTCGTATCTCATCAAGTTTGTATCGCTATCATAACAGTAGTTTCTAGGTGAGTGATGTGAACATATCGATCATCGTGTTCACCTTATTTCGATAGTTAATCGTGTTGTCCAGGAAAGGATGCTCATAGTGGATGCCACGAGGACGCGAAGTGGATCCCGGTTCTTCACCGTGCCGGTCATCACGCTCATCGCGTTGACGTTTTTGCTGGGACTGAGCGAGTTCATCGTAGTTGGCGTCATGCAACCGATTGCCTCGGACATGCGCGTTTCGTTGGCAGCCATCGGTTCATTGGTCTCCGCCTTCGCGCTCGTATACGCGCCGATGACTCCAATCGGAGCGGCCGTATCCGCCAAATTCAATCGATTCCATGCCTTGATGGCGATGACGGGCATCTTCTTGGCCGGCAATGTCCTGTGCGCCTTTGCCCTGAATTATCCAATGCTGCTGGTGGGGCGCATCGTCATCGCCACAGTGAGCGGACCACTCGTGGCCGTGCCCATGACGTTCGCACCGGATCTGGTCGGCGCATCTGATCGGCCCCGGTTCATGTCCTGGATCTTCTCCGGCATCTCCATCGCCGCGGTCTTCGGCGTGCCGATCGGTACGTTCATCGCACAACAGTTCGGCTGGCGATGGTCATTCCATCTGATCAATCTGCTGACCGTGATGGTCATCATATCGATGCTGCGCTGCCTGCCACGCGCCTCATATACGACCGGAGCCACGCGTTTCCTACCACAATTCCGTCTCTTTACCGACGTGCGGGTCTGGTACGGCATGCTTGCGGTCGTTTTTGGGGCGGCGGCGACGTATTCCTTTTACACATATCTTTCCCCCATCTTCACCGAAGAAATCGGCGTCCCCGAGCGGTACCTGAGTCTTGCGTTGACCGCGATCGGTCTTGCGGCATTGTGGTCCAATTTGTACAGCGGCAAGTTGGCGGCTCGTGGCACCGGCTCGCAGCCGATCATCGGTCTGATCCCGCTGTACCTGTTGCAGGCTGTCTGCCTGGCCGTGCTGCCGTTCGCAAGTATGGTTCCGGCGCTCGGGGCCGTGGATCTGCTCGCACTGGCCTGTCTCATGTACCTGCAGAATTCGCCGTCGCAGGTACTGCATACCGCCATCGCTGTCGAGCGGTTCCCCTCGTCCATGACATTGGCCTCTTCGATGAACGCTATGGCATTCAACATCGGCATAACCTTGGGGTCCACCATCAGCGGACTGGCCATGACGCATCTGGGACTGCGTTGGCTCGGCCTCTTCGGCGCGGTGCTGGCACTGGGTTCGGTCGGCGTGCTGATGCTGCTCAAGCGCGCGGAATCACGCGGCGTCGCATGCTAACTTCGACTGCTGTTTCAACAACACTCAACCCAACAATGAAGTAAGGAGTAACCATGAGAACAGTGCTGTGCTCGCCCGGCAGCTACATCCAACAGGAGGGTGCTCTGGGCTCGCTCGCCTCGGAATACGTGGAACTCGGTTCAGCAGGCGCGTATCTGATCGTCGACCCGTTCATCGACCGGATGTACCACGATCGAATCACTTCGAGTTTCGATGCCTCGAACACTCCATATCATTACGAGGCGTTCGACGGTGAATGCTCGATGACCGAGGTCCACCGTCATCAGAAACTGCTGGACAAATGCGATGTGGTGCTCGGTATCGGCGGCGGCAAGTCGCTCGACACGGCCAAGGCCGTGGCGCATTTCGCCGAGCTGCCGGTCATCATCGTGCCGACGGCCGCGTCTTCGGACGCGCCATGCTCGCGGCTTTCGGTGTTGTACACCGACGAGGGACAATTCGACCGGTACCTGCCATTGCCCAAGAATCCGGACAAGGTGATCATGGACACGGACGTCATCGCCAAGGCGCCTGCCAGACTCCTGACGGCCGGTTTCGGTGACGCCTACGCCACCTATTTCGAAGCTCTTGCCTGCATCAAATCGAACGCGGTCACCATGGCCGGTGGCCATGCCACCAACGCCGCCGAAGCGATGGCGCGCCTGTGCCACGATCTGCTCATCGCCGACGGCGTGAAGGCCTTGGCGTCAGCGCGTAAGGGTCTGCGCACGCGCGCCTTGGAACAGGTGGTCGAGGCGAACACGCTGCTCAGCGGCATTGGTTTCGAGTCGAGCGGACTGGCGGCGGCGCACGCCGTGCATAACGGCCTGACCGCGCTGGAAGGCACGCATACATATCTGCACGGAGAAAAAGTAGCATACGGCACTCTCGCGCAGTTCGTACTGGAGGATCGGCCGATGACAGACTTCGAGGAGGCGTTCGGCTTCTTCCGAGCGGTCGGTTTACCAACCACCTTGGCCGACATCGGCATCGCAGATGCTACGGACGCCGACCTTCTGCGCGTGGGCAAACTGGCCTGCTCACCAGACGACACGATGGGCAACATGCCGTTCGAGGTCACTCCGTCCGACGTGGCCACCGCCCTGCGTGCAGTGGACTCGCTCGACGCCGTAGTCGGATAGTGGGACTTGTCCGTATGAACGGCCTGTTGCTGGAGAAACAGCCTGATGTCGTATAGCGACATCGTCGAGTTCAAGTTCTCCCCAGCGGCTAAGAAGTGAGTGTTCCATAGTGTCGATGGCCTTGGAATCCCAGTGATTCCAAGGCCCTCGACTGTACTGCAGATAGCTATTGTCGTATGGGGGGGGATCGCGTCGTGATGGACTCGGTGCATTGCATACCTGATTGGGGGCGGATATGACAGGTTACGTATTATGTCTGTATAGGGCTCCACTGCTCTAAGGCTTTCGCAGACTTCATCGGCGCCTCCGAAAATGGAAGAGCCTTCCGGATTGCGCGCTGTAAGGAGGCGTGGAAGGCTGCTGTTAACAATGAGTCAACCATCTGGTCCTGACCGGGGATGATGACAATGGCCTTATTGTGGGAATATACTCGAGCCAGACCCTTTCTTCATGTGAGATGTTGGATTGGAGGTGCGGTATGCCGGAGTTGAGTCGGTTCTTCGGGATCATCGTTCGCATGATGTATCAGGATGAGAGCGAGCATCACAAGCCGCACGTCCATGTGTACTACGGCGACTTTAAGGCGTCCATCGCCATCGATGGCGAACTGTTGGCTGGTTCTCTTCCCGCCAAGCAATACAAACTAGTGGTGGCATGGCTCGTGTTACATGAGGATGAGCTGTACAAGGCTTGGAACGAGGCTGTGTCCGGACGTCCGTTCGACCGTATCAAGCCGCTTTCGTGAGGAGAGGAGCCCGTCATGTTTGAAGTGAACGGCATTCTGTATGCGGATGAACCCGCTCGGGAACTGGAGGTCCGGTCGGCACGCGTCACGGATGACCATGTCATGTTGGTGACGTTCTCCACGGGTGAGACGCGTCTATGCGATTTTACTGAGATGTATGAAGATGTTCCCGTTTTCGCCCCGCTGCGGGATGAAAAGACGTTCGAGGACTTCCGAATCGATCGTGGCATCCTGACGTGGTGTGATGGAGACATCGACATCTCTCCCACATATTTGTACGAGCACTCATATGAATACGCCATTCACGGCGAACTGGTTTCGGCCTGATGCCGTATAGCGACTTCGTCGAGTTCAAGTTCTCCCCAACGTCTAAGAAGTGATTGCCGGGTAGCGCTGAGGGCCTTGGAATTCCAGCGATTCCAAGGCCCTCGTCTCATATATTGCGACCAACCGCCATCGTGTGGGGTCGCGTCGCAGGAAATTCGACGTGAGCTGGCAGACGATGGCGTGCTATGCCGCCGTCACGGCGCGTAGCTCATCCAGGAACGCGGTGGCCGCCGGGGTGAGGGGCTGCTTGTTTCTCCATGCACCGGCCGGTCTCGTATGCACCGGCGGGTCGAGTAGGCGGAATGTCAGCCCCGATTCCCATGACGTGTCGACCGGTTTGGCGTAGCCGATTACGCAGGCATAGCTTTCCTGCATGACCGTGATGAAATGACGCAACGTTTTGAGTTCTATGCGAGTCCCATGCGAGCTTCCCGGTTTTGAAAACGAAAATATATGCATTAATTCTATCTATTGAGATAGAAAAATCATATTTGTAATGCATTGCGCATGGGCATATCGTGGCGTCAGCGTCCAACGGAGACGATGAACTTGTTCGTCAACTCATTGCATCGGTTCCAATCCAAAGGAGAACATCATGACAAACAGCATGAAGGCCGCGGTATTCGCCGAACCCGGACGGATGGAGGTGCGGGAAGTCACCAGGCCGACGATCGAGAAGCCGGACGACGCGATTATCCGCGTGGTCAAGGCCTGCGTATGCGGCTCTGACCTGTGGTGGTTCCGTGGCATTTCGCAGCGCCGGCACGGTTCCCTCACTGGGCATGAGGCCATCGGCATCGTCGACGAGATCGGCGGCGACGTACGCACGCTCAGGCCCGGCGCCCTCGTGGTCGTGCCGTTCACGCATGGCTGCGGGCATTGCGCCGCCTGCCGCGCCGGGTTCGAGGCGAACTGCATGAACGCCGAACCGGGTGGCAATGCCGGCTATCAGGCCGAATACCTGCGTGCCGCCAAGGCCGACACCGCACTGGTGAAGGTTCCCGGCAACCCGAAATCGTACGATGATGCGACGCTCAATTCGCTGCTCATCCTGGCCGACGTGATGGCCACCGGCTATCATGCGGCGGTCTCGGCCGAGGTCAGGCCCGGAGATACGGCCGTGGTGTTCGGAGACGGCGCCGTGGGCCTGTCCGGCGTGCTGTCCGCCCGCATGCGTGGGGCCTCGCGCATCATCGCGATGAGCCGGCACGAGGACCGCGCGGCCATTGCCCGCCAGTTCGGCGCGACCGACATCGTGCCCGAACGGGGCGACGCCGCCGTGGCGCGCGTGATGGAGCTGACCGACAGCGACGGTGCGGACGCGGTGCTCGAATGCGTCGGCTCGGCCCAGTCCGTCGAAACCGCCGTGCGCGTGGGGCGCCCCGGCTCCACGGTCGGACGCGTGGGTGTGCCACATGACGCGCACATCGACATGGACGCCCTGTTCTGGCGCAACATCGGGCTGAAGGGCGGTCCCGCATCGGTAGCCACATATGATCGCGAGGTGCTGATGCCCGCCGTGCTGTCCGGCATAATCGAACCCGGTCGCATGTTCACCGGCGCGTTCGACCTTGATCACGTCCAAGACGCCTACGAGGCATCACGAACAACTCGCCACCACCACTATTCCCCTGTTATGAGAGCGTGGCGGCTCCTACGACACGGAGGGGCCGTCGGTCACTGCTTCTGCATTCTGATGGTGGCGGTCACGCCCTGCATCGTCATCGGGAAACTCAGTTCCTTCGACGAATCCGTGTAGGTGAACGTCTTCGTCTCGTCGCCCGATGCAAGCAACGCGGTCTGCGTCTGGTCGTGGTCGTTCGCGGAATCCCACTTCCAGTCCCCCGACTCGGTAGGCGCGGCATAGCTGCCGGCCCAGAACAGGGCGGTCGTGTCCGGCATGATGTATTCGACCTTGATCGCATCGGATGTGACCGTGGCCTGCATGTACGTGTCGTCGCTGTTCGAGTTCGTCTGTTTCCAGGTGCCGGTCAGATCGGCCGGCTTCGGTTTCGGCGCTTCCCGGGTCTTCGTCTTCGATGACGAATCCGCCTTCGCCGGCGCGTTCGCGGCCGCATCCGAGTCGCCGCATGCGGCAAGTCCGGTGAGCAGCGCGATGGCGGCGACGGCCGCGATAATCCTCTTCATGGTTCTCTCCTTTGAACATCCTCGTATCCTCGTCGACGAGGAGGCATCCCGTCATCATACGGCAACGGCGATCGGGAACATGCCGAAACATCGCCGGATCAATCGTCTTCCGATTCCCGAAGGGCGGCAGGCATCCGGCACATCACGCGACTACAGTGGCACGGTATGGCGGATACGGTACGTGTGATCTTCGAATTTCCCGATGAGGAGGCGGCACATGCGTGGCTCGACGCGCTCGCGCTGCTCGGATCGGGGACGCCGACTCCCCTGATCGACGGCGCCACCGTGACGGGCACGAAACGCAACGGCCCGCAGCTGGCCAAGTGGCTGACCGCGAATCCGGGGTGGCATCGCGTCGCCACGCCGGCGAACCGCGCGGCGGCGTTGAAGGCCGCGTACAAGATCAACCGGGGCGACCGCCGCGGTTTCGAATCGGGCGAGTTCGAGGCGCGCGCCCGGCTGGTCGACGGGGCGTGGATCGTCGAGGCGCGCCTCATCCCGAAACGGCGCAGGGCGGCGACGCCCGAAGGCATGTCGCCGCTGTTCGGGGAATAGCCGATCGACGAACGATTCGGCCGCTCCCCTACGCCATGATCGCGTCGACGCCGTCGATGACGGCGCCGCGGAACCCGTCCTTCTCCAGCTTTGCGACGCCGCGGATCGTGGTGCCGCCGGGCGAGCAGACCGCGTCCTTCATCACGCCCGGATGGTCGCCGGCGGCCATGTAAAGCGCTCCCACACCTTCGACCATCTTCGCGGCGAGCCGGTAGGCGGTGGCGCGTTGCAGACCGTAGGTGACGCCAGCGTCGCCGAGCGCCTCGATGTACATGTCGGTGAACGCGGGGGCGCAGCCGGCGACGACCATCGCGATGGTCATGTGCGCGGTGTCGACGCGTTCGATGAGGCTGATCGGCGAGAACAGCGCCTCGAACGTCGCCGTCTCATCCTCGGTCAGCGTGTTCGCGGTTTCGGTGACGAGCACGCCCTTGCCGACGGCCATCGGCGTGTTCGGAATCGTGCACTGGACGTGCACGTCCGCACCGGTCTCGCCATCGGCACCGCCGGAGAACAGGTTCCGGTACTTCTCCAAATCCCAGCCGGCGGCGATGGACACGACGATCCTGCCGGGCTTGGCGAGCTCCTTGGCGAGCGGCCCCACGACCTCCTCGATCTGGTACGGCTTGACGGCGACGACGACCACGTCAGCCGCGACGGCGACCTCGAGCGCGTTGTGCAGCGGGCGTGCGCCCAGTTCGGCCGTGGTCCGCTCCAGCTTGTCCCAGTGGGCGGCGCAGGCGACGATCTGGCCGCCGCGCACGACGCCAGCGTCGACGAGTCCCCGTGCGATGGCCTGCGCCATGTTGCCGTAGCCGATGAATCCGATGGTGATGCCGTTCAGATCGGTCATGTCTGTTCGTAGCCTTTCCCTGGGTGTCGTGCTATCCGCACGCCATCATAACGCCGCCGATGTTTCGGGGAAATCAGAACAGCTCCGCGAGGTCTCCCCTGTTCAGCGCCTCGTCCCACAGGCGGCGGAACACGACCGGACCATGCAGACCGTCATGTTCGAACTCGTTCGTCGTCCAATAGTGGCTGTTGCCGACGCGCGACAGCGTGTCGAGCTGGAGACCGGAATCGACGTACATGTCATCGAAGTAGACGGCGGTCTGGAGCGGCACCTCATTGCGGGCGAGCTGCGCCTCGTCGTAGATACGGCCGAAGCGCGTGTCCTCCATGAGCACGTCCATCGCCGCCTTGAACGGGCGCAGCGACGCCTCCTGCTCGAACATCCACGGGAACATCGCCTCGCCGGTGAACGTGAGCGGCCGCTCCCCCGCGCCGAATTCCAGTTTGGAGTCGCGTACGCGCTGCGCCGCCCAGCGGATCGGCCGCTCCAATTCGCCGTTCGCGTAGATGAACTCCTGCAACGGCCAGTAGAGCGGGCGCGACGAGGTGGCGTTCATCACCTTGGTGAGGAACTCGTCGGACAACGTCGCGCCGCCGTCTGCCGGCGTGGAGCCGTCGCCATCGGCGAACGCGTCGTCGAGAATCCAGTGGACGCGTTCGGAGCTCGGCTTCATGCCGAAATCGGAGCCGAGGCATTGCAGCCGTTCGACGGTGAGCGGGTCGCCGTTGGGCAGCAGCGGGAATCCATGCGCGGCCATGCCGGCGATCACGCCGAGTCGGCACCCGAGCCCGTCGGCCGCCAGCGTCTCCGGCACGCTGTCGGCGAGATGCGCGGTGAAGTCCCGCACGTCGTCGACGGTGGGCAGCATGTCGGCGAGCGCGGCGACGCGTTCGCGGTCCTGCGGGTAGCGTTCGTAGAATTGCCGGGTCTTACGCGCCATGCGCGGGAACGTGTGTTCGTAGACTTCGGTGGCGTCGGCGGGCACGTGCGGGATGCCGCCGGTGGTGAAGCTTGCGGTCACGCCCTGCGGGTACAGGGACAGGTACGTGAGGGTGAGGAATCCGCCGTAGCTTTGTCCCAACGTCACCCACTTGCGGCCGCCGAATTCGGTGCGGCGCAGGTGTTCGAAGTCGCGCACGATGGAGTCGGCTAGGAACTTCTTGAGGTAGTCGGCCTGTTCGCGTGCGGCGGCGGCCGCGGATCCGGCGCCGTCGCCGTCATGCGCGGCGGCGATGCGTGCCATCGTGTGCGTGTCGACGCGGTTGGAGCGGCCGGTGCCGCGCTGGTCGGGCAGGATGACGCGGAAATGCTTCGTGGCCTCTTCGATCCAGCCGTCGCTGGTCGGGTTCAGCAGGCGCGGGCCGGCGCCGCCGGGACCGCCTTGCAGGAAGACGAGCAACGGCAGGTCGTCGTGGATGTGCTCGGGCGTGGTGACGACGCGGTAGAAGAGTCTGATGCTCTCCCCGTCGAAGCCTTTGCCGGGTTCGTGGCCGGTCCAGTCGAGCGGCACGTCGATGGCATGGTCTTCGATGTGCAGTCCGGGCACGTAGTATTCGTTGAGCAGCGTCATGCGCGAGCGTCCTTTCCGATGTCCACCATGGCCGGAACGGCCCGGCGGAATTCCTCCACCCATTCCACGTGTGTGGGCGGACAATATTCTGACGTCATTCAGACGGCATTCCGGCGGCGCGCTTCCCGCTTGCGGCATCATGCGACGTCTGGCGTCCTCTGCACTGCCGGTATCGTTCGTGTATGGTTCGACACCGTTCCTGCATGGTTTCCGGTCGCTTGTGCATGGTTCGGAGCGCAACCTGCATGGTTTGCCGCCATTACTGTAGAGCCGGAGCCCCTACCTGCGCGCCTCCCTCGGGTAGACGGCCGGATTCTCCGATGCCGCTCGATGCCATATCGGCCACTTTCCGCGGCTCCGCATGATCGTCGCCCCCGTTGCAACCTATCTTTTCGGCACCACACCATGCAGGTTCGGCCGAAAAACCTACAGGTTCGTCCTCGAACCGTACACAACCATTGCCACACCATACAGGTAGTCTCCCGGACCGTGCAGGTTCGCCCCTGAACCATGCAGATCACGCCTCGACGACCATGCATCCTATGTATCCCCATCGTGCACCTCCCGCCCCGGCTCATCCTCAGGCATGATGGCAGGGGAACCATCCCCGCGATAGCCTTGGGCGTATGGGTGTTGTGATGGGACGGATCGTGGCATGGGGCCGCTCGCATGTGCTGGTCGTGGATGTGTTGCTCATGTTGGCGATGGCGGCATTCTGCCTGCTGCTGGCGAGCGACACCGATCCGGGCACCGTCCCGGCGCTGTTGTTCCCCACGACCATGCGCGCCATGCGTCTGTGGTCGATCATCATCCTCATGCCGGCGGCGATGCGGCGGTGGCGGCCCGAGATGGCCTCTTGGCTGTTCGTCGCGCTGTGCGTGGCCCATCTCGTGTTCGGCCCCGCGGTCACGTACGCCGATCTCGTTTCCCTGCTGATGCTGTATTCGGCGCTGCTGTACGGCGATCCGCGCCATACGCTGCGTTTCGTCGTCGCCGCGTTCTCGATGGGCGCGCTCGTCTCCGGCGTCTGGGCGTTTGCGTTCAATCTGGGGCCGATGTTCGATGGGGCCGATGGGCCGCCGACGAGGATGGCCATACCGGCCATGCCGACGTGCCGTTCGTCGACCAGTGGCGTATTCGGCGCACAATCGGCGAGCTGCGCCGGAAGGATCGCGATTGACGCGGGGCTCCTGTTCCTGCTCGTTTCGATATGTCTGGTCAGCGTGATCGTCATGGCGTTCTGGCAACGCGCGCGGGCGGCCACGCTCAGGGCCATTCGCGAGCGCAACGAGTCGATCGCCGCGCGCGAGGTCGATGAGACGCGCATCGCGCGGTTGGCGGAACGTGCGCGCATCGCCCGCGACATGCACGACGTGGTGGCGCATACCCTGTCGACAATCATCGTCCAGTCGGATGGGGGACGGTACGCCGGCGCGCACGATCTCGCCGTGGCGAAACGTACGATGACGACGATTCGCCGCGAGGCGGCGCACGCCCAGCGCGACATGCACCGGCTGTTCGACGTGTTCGGCGGATCGGCCGGCACCGGCTACGCGGACATCCCCGACCTGTTCGACGGCCATCCGCCGGTCGCGCGTCATGTGGACGGCGACGCGCGCCCCGATCGTCTCTCCCCCGATGCGGATACCGCCGTGTTCCGTCTCGTACAGGAATCGCTGTCCAACGTGCGCAAGCATGCGGGTGACGGCGCCCGTGTGACGATGGACGAGACCTGGGGTTCGGACGCGTTGGAAATCGTCATCCATGATGACGGTATGGGAGCGTCCTCCGCCGTCGACGGGCATGCGCCCGGATATGGTCTGGTCGGCATGCGCGAGCGCATCGTCGCGACGGGAGGCGACGTCGAAGCAGGACCGTCGCCCGTAGGCGGGTTCACGGTCGCCGCGACGGTTCCGCTGCAGCCTGACCGTCGGCCCACCCGCGTGAATTCCGACGACTCCGCGAGGCCCGACGACGCCGTGCCGGCGGCCCTGTCGAAGCTGCATGCCGATCTGGCGTCGTTGCGCTCCCGTCTGTCCGGCATCGACGTGGACGCCGATGGCGTCGTATCCGGCGGCGCGGCGGGCATGACGCGCATCGGACGGGTGGCGTGGTGGACCGAACGGCACTACCTGTTCATGGACACGCTGACCGCGGCGCTGCTGACGCTCATGTTCCATACCGCGACGTTCAACGATTCGGGGCTGTCCTCCGCCACGTTCGCCTCGCTGCCGGCGAGGCGTGCGATCGCCGTGGCGGTGACGGCGTTCCTGCTCGCGCCGTACGCGTTCCGTCGCCGGTTCCCGGAGTCGGCCGCTCTGGCGATGGCCGTCATGTCCGCCGTGGAATTGCTGTTCGCCCCCTCGACGCTCGCCGTGAACGTGTTCGCGTTGGCGTCGGTGTATTCGGCGGTGTTGTATGGGCGCGACAAGGCCTGGCGCTGGGTGTTGTGTTGCGCGGCGTTCGATTCGTGGCTGTTCGGGGCGCGGGTCGTGGCGGGACGGGACGGCTATGATTCGCTTGTTCATACGCTGCTGCGGGGCGACGGCGGCGAACCGGCGTGGGAGGTGGCGTTCGGCGGGCTGCTGGTCGGCGGCATGATGATGCTGTTGTGCCTGGCATGCATGGCGATGGCCGAGTGGCGTCGTTCGAGCGGATCCGACGTGTTGGTGCTGCGTCAGCGCGAGGAGGCGTTGCGCGCCGAGGAGGATCGGCGGAAGGTGCTTGCGGCGAATATGGAACGCGAGCGCATCGGCGCCGCCATGCGTTCCGAGGTCGCGGCGACGCTCGGCACGGTCATCGGCCGCGCCGACGAAGGATTGGCGATGCTCGATGGGACGTCCGCGCCTTCGCCGGAACGCATCGCCGCATCGTTCTCCGGCATCGGCGCGCAGGGGCGTGAGGCGTTGGCGCACATGCGCGGGCTGCTCGCCGTGCTGCGCGAGACCGGGTTCAGCGATGCGACGCACGAGCATGCCGAAACGGGTATGCTGCTCACCCCGATGGCGCCGTTGGACGACCAATTGGGCAAGCGGGCTGACGATCGCGTCCGGAATCGGCCCGATTGATTCCACTGATTCAGGGAAGAATCAGGGACCGAAACCGCCCGCCGGATTCCGGACACCGGGTAGGGTGGTTCGGTATGAGTGGGAACGACAGGATTCGAGTGGTCATCGCCGACGATCAGGAGCTGGTGAGGGCCGGGTTCGCCATGGTCATCGGCTCACAGCCGGACATGGACGTGGTCGGGCAGGCCGGCGACGGCGGCCGGGCCGTGGCATTGGCCGAACGGCTGCACCCCGATGTGGTGCTGATGGACGTGCGCATGCCCGGCATGGACGGCATCGAGGCCACACGCCGCATCATCGGCGCCGATGCCGGTACGTCGGGCGCCGACGACGCGGCCCCACGGGAACATGCGACGCACGTGGTCATCCTCACGACGTTCGACCTGGACGAATACGTGATGGCGGCGATCGACGCCGGCGCCTCCGGCTTCCTGCTGAAGGACGCGGAGCCGGAGATGCTGCTCAATTCGATCCGCACCGTGTACCGCGGCGATGCGGTCATCGCGCCGTCCGCGACGAAGCGGCTCATCGAGAGGATGTTCGCGGACGGGCATGCGTCCCGACTGGCGGACGGCTCCGCGGCGACCGGCTCCCCGACGCCCGACACCTCCGACTGCTGCGACGCCGATGCACGCCCCGTCTACACCGATCCGGAGCTGGAACTGCTCACCGACCGTGAACGCGAGGTCCTCGTCGAGGTCGCGCACGGTCTGAGCAATCAGGAAATCGCCGACAAGCTGTTCATCAGCCTGCCGACCGTGAAGACGCACGTGGCGCACATCCTCGCCAAGATCAACGCGCGCGACCGCGTGCAGGCGGTGGTGTTCGCCTATGACAACCGGCTGGTGTGAGCGGATCGGCGACGGAACAGAAAGAACGACGGACCGCCGGACGGCATGGTCCATGGCCATGGACCATGCCGTCCGGCGGTTCCGGTTTTCCGTCAGGCTTCGGCGAGCGCCTCGACGGGCGGGGTGCTCGCGGCGCGGCGCGCGGGCAGGAGACTGGCCAGGAGGGCGGCGAGCGCGGAGACGGCGAGGACGGCGCCGTTGGTCTTCCATTCGAAGGGCATGGCGACGGTGCCGTAGAGACTGAACACCATGGTTGAGCCGAGCCAGCCGAACAGGGTGCCGAGCGCCACGCCGGCCACGCCGGAGACGAGCGACAGCAGGAGCGCTTCGACGGCGAGGGACCGGCGCAGTTGGCCGCGGGTCATGCCGATGGCGCGCAAAGTGGCGGATTCGCGGGTGCGTTCGATGACGGACAGGCTGAGCGTGTTGGCCACGCCGATGAGGGCGATGAGCACGGCGACGGCGATGAGACCGACGAGCAGGGCCATCATGGCGTCGATGCTGGTGTCCCACATATCGCGTTCGGCGATGGGGCCGGCGACGTTGGCGTCGGGGATGGCTCCCAGGGCTTCGCGCACGCCGTCGATGACGCCGGCGACGCCATTGTGGTTGGCGTCGGGATTGACGGTCATGAGGAGGATGCGTCCCTGTTCGGTCAGGTCGCCGTCGGCGAAGTGGCTGGCGGTGACGAAGGCGACGGCGTCGTGGTCGGAGGAGACGCGCCGATAATCGGCCTGGACGACGGTGAGATCGAGTCCGGACGCGCCCGCGGCGCCTGCAGCGCCCGCGGCGCCGGCGGAACCGGCATCGGCGGCGAAATCGGCCGTGTGGGTTCGGCCGAAGTCGATGTCGGCGCCGCTCAAGGCGTGACGCGGCATGAGGACGTCATGGTCGTTCAGGGTGACGCCGGTCAGGTCGGCGTGCATGACCTTCGCGAGGCCGTCGAGGTCGGGGATGCCGACGATGAGGACGTCGATGCCGTGTCCCTGGTCGTCGGTGACGTGACGCAGGGCGGTCGGCGCGTCGAGGACTCGTCCGACGCCCTCGACGCGGCGCACCTGTCGGCTCTGCTCCTCGGTCATGCCGGTGCCCGTGGCGATCATGTCGACGCTGTAGCGGGTGGCGAGCGCGTCGGCCATGGTGGTCTTGGCGCTGGCGGCACCGGTGGCGATGGCGGAGACGAGGGTGACGCCGATGAGGAGGGCGGCGCCGGTGGAGGCGACCCTGCGCGGGTTCTTCTGGATGTTGGCGTGGGCGATGGCGGCGCTGGGGCCGGTCGTGGCGGCGAGGGCGCCGGCGCCGCGCATGAGGGCGGGCATCCAGCGGACGGCGGAGACGACGAGCGCGATGAACGTGAGCGCGCATCCTCCCATGGCGGCGAGCAGGACGGCGGGATAATGGTCGGTGGCGAGGGATTCGCGTCCGACGGCGGACAGGTGCGTCTGCCAGACGCCGAACGCGCATGATGCTATGCCGACGGCGAGCATGAGGATGGAGAGGACGGTGCGCGCGTGCCCGCGATGTGCGGTTTCGGTCAGTTCGATGGGACGCAGCGCCTCGAGCGGCGTGACGGCGGTGGCGGCGCGTGCGGGGCCGAGGGACGCGATGACGGTCATGACCATGCCGAAGGCGATGGGGACCGCGATGACGGGCCAGGTGACGATGAGGCGCATGGGCGCGCCGGTGGTCTTCATGACGCCGGTGGCGCACAGCAGTGCCATGAGTCCGATGCCGAGCGCGACGCCGAGCAGCGAGGCGATGAGGCCGAGGATTCCGGCTTCGCAGAGGACGGAGGCGTACAGTTGGCGGCGGTCGGCGCCGATGGTGCGCAGCAGGGCGAGGATGCGCCGGCGCTGGGCGACGAGCACCTGGAACGTGTTGGCGATGACGAGCGCGGCGACGAGCAGGGCGAGTACGCCGAAGCTCATGAGGAACGTGGTGACGACGCTGGTGCCGTTGGCGCTGAGGGATTCCACGGCGAGCCGGTCGGCTTCGTCGCGGTCCACGAGCCGGCTGTATCGGGGCAGGAGACGCCTGATGGCGGCCGTGTCCGCTTGGGAGTCGAGGTCGAGGTAGACGGATGTGGCGGCGACCTGATCGAAGTCGGTGACGCCGTTGGCATAGGCCATGAGGTCGTCGGAGAGGATGGAGGCGCCGCCGTCGTACGCGTAGGCGCCGTTGGGGTCGTCGGTCAGCCCCGTCACGCGCGCTTCGACGCCATTGGCGAGGTCCCGGCTTTCGTCGGTGTTTCCGACGTTGTTTCCGGCGGCGTTCGTACGGGGGACGACCCGCACCGTGTCGCCCACGTGCAGACCGAGTTGTCCGGCGACGCGTTCCGGCAGGGCGATCCCGTGGCCGCCGACGGGCCGCTCGCCGCGTGTGACGGTCACGGGCAGCAGGCTCGTCTCGCCCGTGTTGATGGCATGGCTGGTGGCATGGCGGGCGCCGTTGGACAGCCCGATGTCGGCGGCGGTGACGGCGCGCGCGCCTTCGACGCCTGCGACGGCGCGCATGTGGTCGAGATGGTAGTCGGCCACGGTGCGCGAATACGCCTCGTCGGTCTGCTTGTCGGTGGGATGTTCGGGCAGGTCGGTCAGGACCATCGCGTCCGCTCCGGCGTAGATGGCGGTCTGCTGGCGGATGAGGGAGTCGTTCATGGCGTTGCCGAACAGGAACGTGGAGGCGATGAACGCGGTGCCGATGAGCACGGCGACGCCTGCGGGGATGAGCATGCGGGCGGTTTTGCGCATGAGGTTCACGGTGATGCGGAACATGGGTCGTCCTTGCTTGCGTGGATCGGTTCGGTCAGTGGGCGTGACGGTAGGAGCCGGCACGGTGCGCGCCGGCGTGGGCGGCGGCATGGGTGTCCCGGGCCGCGTGGGACCGCCGCGGCGGTGCCGGCGGTTCGGTGGATGCCGACCGTTCTTCGGCGGCGAGCGCGGCCCGCCGTTCCGTCATGAGCAGCTGGTTCATGCGGTCGGCGGTGGGATGGGTTTCGTCGGCGACGATGCGACCGTCGGCGAACACGATGGCGCGGTCGGCGTATGAGGCGGCGACGGCGTCGTGCGTGACCATGACGATGGTCTGTCCGAGCTCGTCGACGGATCGCCTGAGGAATGCGAGCGTTTCGGCGCTCGACACGGAGTCGAGGTTGCCGGTGGGTTCGTCGGCGAACACGAGGGATGGTTTGGTGATGAGCGCGCGGGCGATGGCGACGCGCTGCCGCTGGCCTCCGGACAGTTCATTCGGCCGATGGTCCAGGCGTCGTCCGAGCCCCAGCGTCCCGACGAGCAGATCGAACCATGCGCGGTCCGGTTTGGCGCCGGCGAGCGTCAACGGCATGAGGATGTTCTGTTCGGCGGTGAACATCGGCAGCAGGTTGAAGCTTTGGAAGATGAATCCGATGCGGTCGCGGCGCAGCAGGGTGAGCTGCCGGTCGTTCATGCGGGTCAGATCGCGGCCTTCGAAGATGACGTGGCCGGAGGTCGCCGAGTCGAGTCCGGCGAGCGTGTGCATGAGCGTGGATTTGCCGGAGCCGGACGGCCCCATGATCGCGGTGAACCGCCCCTTCCCGAAGCTCACGTCCACGCCGCGCAGCGCGTGCACGACGTTGTCGCCTTCGCCGTAGTCCTTGGTCAGTCGAATCGCCTGGATGGCGGGGGTCGTGGTCTCGTCCATGTCGTTGCTCCCATAGTCGGGCCGGACCCGTCGTCCGGCGTATGGTCCCCACGATATGGGCGTTCCCCCGCGCGCCCCATCGTGCGCGGGAGTGATTCGCGATGGCCGGCATCATCCTCGAGGATGATGCCGAAAACGAACGGGGCGGCGGACGACGTGGAACCGTCGTCCGCCGCCCCTTGTCGGGCCGATCGCCCGGGAGCCTTCCCCTATTCCGGGATCCCGCCGTCACGCCGCCGCGTCATGACCCACGGCGACGCCCCTTCGACGTGGGGATCCCACCGGGTTCACTTGGCGAGACCGGAGGCGCGCAGCGCCTCGAAGCCGCCCTTGAGGTCGTCGAGGATGTCCTCGATGTTCTCCAGGCCGACGGACAGGCGGATGGTGCCCTGGTGGATGCCCTGGTCCTCGAGCTCCTCCACGGTCTCCTGGGAGTGCGTGGTGGAGGCCGGGTGGATGACGAGGGACTTGGAGTCGCCGACGTTGGCCAGCAGGCTGAACAGGTGCAGGTTGTCGATGAAGACGCGCGCCGCGTCCTTGCCGCCCTTGATGTCGAAGGTGAAGATGGAGCCGGCGCCGTTCGGGAAGTACTTCTTGTACAGCTCGTGGTCGCGACGGCCCTCGATGGACGGATGCGAGACGGACTCGACCTCGGGCACGGTCTGCAGGTACTCGACGACCTTGAGCGCGTTCTCGACGTGGCGTTCGACGCGCAGCGACAGGGATTCGGTGCCCTGCAGCAGCAGGAACGCGGCGAACGGGGACAGCAGCGCACCGGTGTCGCGCAGCAGGATGGCGCGGATGCGGGTGGTGAACGCGGCCGGTCCGAGGGCCTCGAAGAAGTTCAGGCCGTGGTAGGACGGGTCCGGCTCGGTGAGGGTCGGGAACTTGCCCGGGACCTCGGCCCAGTCGAACTTGCCGCCCTCGACGACGGTGCCGCCCAGTGCGGTGCCGTGGCCGTTGATGAACTTGGTCGCGGACTCGATGACCACGTCGGCGCCGTGCTCGAGCGGTCGGAACAGGAACGGGGTGGCGAAGGTGTTGTCGACGAACACCGGCAGATGGTGCTTGTGGGCGATCTCCGAGATGGCCTCGAAGTTCGGCAGGTCGGCGTTCGGGTTGCCGAAGGTCTCGAAGTAGACGAGCTTCGTGTTCTCCTGGATGGCGTCCTCGAAGTTCTGCGGGTCCTCCGGGTCGACGAAGGTGGTGGTGATGCCGTCGCGCGGCAGCGTGTGCTTGAGCAGGTTGAAGGTGCCGCCGTAGATGTTCTTGGAGGAGACGATGTGGTCGCCGGTCTGCGTGATGTTGCGCACCGCGTATTCGACGGCCGCGGCGCCGGAGGCGACGGCGATGCCGGAGGTGCCGCCCTCGAGGGCGGTGATGCGCTCGGTGAACACGGCCTCGGTGGTGTTGGTCAGTCGGGCGTAGATGTTGCCCGGGTCGGCGAGGCCGAAGCGCGCCTCGGCGTGGTCGAAGTTGTGGAAGACGTAGGAGGCGGTCGCGTAGATCGGCACGGCGCGGGCGTCGGTGGCCGGATCGGCGTTCTCCTGACCCGCGTGCAGCTGCAGCGTCTCGAAGTGGTAGTTCTTGTTCTCGGCCATGATGTGTGCTCCTTGTCGGTTGGTCTCGAGGTGTTGGTTATGACGGTACGACCCCTGCCCCGCGCGCCGCAAGCCCGACGTTATCGGGGTTGCCTATAGGGGCTTATCATCCGTTGGCATCATTGGCGTCGCCGGGGATGGGCCGGGGCGGATCCGCCGTCGGAAACCCCCGCGACACGCCGGATGGCCGCCGCGCGCCGCGTCCTCGCGCCGGAGCCGCGCACCCCGGCACGTCTCGCTATGCGGCCGTGCGCGGCGCGGGGACGTGAACCGGTTCGTGAATCGGACTACGCTCGGCGGTGATGATTGTCGCGGCGCCGCGCGCATGCGTCGGCGCCGCACGTTCCGATGATTGGAGTGAAAGACCCATGACCGACGTCACCCTCTACGACCGCGACCCCCTGTACATCCCGCGCGTGGCCGCCGTGCACGACATGTGCGGTTACGGCAAGTGCTCGCTGACCGCCGCCATCCCGATCCTGTCCGCCGCCGGATGCGACGTGTGCCCGGTGCCGACCGCGTTGTTCTCCGCGCACACGCGCTACGAGGTGTTCACCTTCCATGACACGACGGAGATCCTGCCCGGCTACCTTGACGCGTGGCGCAAGGAGAACGTGGACCTGGACGGCGTGTACTCCGGTTTCCTCGGCTCCGCCGAGCAGGTGGCGCTGATCCAGCGCCTGTACCGCGAGTACCCGAAGGCGCTGCGCCTGGTCGATCCGGTGATGGGCGACGCGGGCCAGATGTACCCGACGTACACGCCGGAGCTGTGCGAGGCGATGGGCGCGCTGGCGGACGGTGCCGACGTGCTCATGCCGAACCTGACGGAGGCGTCGATTCTCACGAAGCGCGACTATCCGGGCCAGGATCTGGATGACGCGGCCGTCACCGACCTGCTGGACGCGCTGCTGAAGCTCGGCGCGAAGAACGTGGTGCTGAAGGGCATCGACCATGGCGACGGCAGAATCGTCAACTACGTGGCGAGCGCGGAGACCGGCGCGGAGAACAAGATCGAGCTCGCGCACGAGAAGCTGCCGTACATGATCCACGGCACGGGCGACGCGTTCGCCTCCGCACTGTGCGGCGCGGTGCTGGCCGGCCGCGGTCTCGCCGAGTCGGCGAGGATCGCCGGCGAGTTCGTGCGCCATGCGATGGAGAGCACGCGCCACCAGCCGAACTTCGAGGAGCGCGGCGTGAGCTTCGAGCTGAACCTCGGCGAGCTCACCGGTCTGGTGAAGTGACGTTCCGTCCGTGACGGCGGGAGGGGCGTGGGGCGTCGCGGCTCCACGCCCCTCCTCCGTTTCATGCGCGTCCCGCGCATATCGCATCGTCACTGGTGCAATGGGTCGGTCTCGCACAGGTAGAACTGGTGCCCTTTCTGCGTGTTCTGACCGTATTTGAAATCCGGGTTCGGCTTGTCGTCGATCTGTTCGAAGTATTCGCCGAAGAACTCCTGGTACCGTCGGTTGGCCTCCATGGTCTGCTCGTCGCTGGGTTGCGCGACGGCGCTCACGGTCATCGTATCGATGTACTCGTCCTCGCCCAACGGCCCCGGCAGCAGATCGTGCTTGACGTAGCACCGGTAGCTGGCCCGGGCCAGGGCCTCGGCGTCGAGGTTGTCGGGATTGTCGCGCATCTGCTGGTAGATGGATTGCACATTCCAGAAGTCGGTCTTCTTCGCGCAGTCCTCCTGCACGTCCAGAATCTCCGGATCGGAGAGGCTGCCGCGCATCTGCCGCACCTCGGTTTCGGTGGCGACCAGACCATAAGGCGCAAGACACTGCTGTTGAGCGGTGAGGATCTCGTTCCATTCGGCGTCGGTGACCTGGCAGTCCTCCAGAATGCGTTTGGCGAGTTCCGTCTTCGCGTTCCTGTATTCCCGTTTGAACTCGTCGGCGTATGGACCGGAGAAATCCGGAGCCTTGCAGGCGACGGCGGTGGATTGTGCGGCGTCGCCGTTCGACGCGGTGCCCGACTGCGAACCGCAAGCCGCGCAGGACGCAAGCAGGGATACGGATACCAGCAGTGCAAGCGCATGACGGACATCGTGTTGCATATGCCCTTTGTCTATTCCCCGACCGACCATGATGACCTCCTCGTTCGTTTCCAGCATAGGCATGGGCGCCCGGAAACCATCGCATTGCCGTAGTCGCAGGGATTACAGCCAACAATGCGGAATCGAAGCGGCGGACGTACCGTGGAACCATCGGCAGGCGATGATGCTCTGCTTATGCGATGGCCAGGCCGGTAATGGCGCCGAGGCCATACATGACGGAGGCATCCGCTCGAACGATAAGGAGCATCACCATGAAGCGCGTACTGGCACATCGTATAACCGTATTGGCATTGACCGCCGCCATGCTATGCTTCTCCGCCGCATGCGACGGACCGTCTTCGGACACCATCGCCCAGCCGGAAGGCGAGCCCACGTTTTCGGGCCCTTGGGCCGAGGATTTCAGCCGGAGCTACGATCAGGCCCGCGAATCCGGCAATACGTTCGCGCAGGACGTGCTGCGCGACGAGCGGATCACCGAGGCGGAGGCCACGGAGACGGCGAACCGATTCCGATCATGCATGGCGGATGCCGGATTCGTATACGACTATGTGAACCCGGATGGCTCCACCCAAATGCAGGTCGGCGACATGGGCGACGACGATCAGCGGCGGCTCCATGAGCGCAGCGTCGTCTGCGGCAGACAGTCGGGCCAGGATTTCATCACACCCCTGTATAACGCGTTGGTCCAGGATCCGGACGGCGAACTGCGCAACCGTACACCGGAGGAGATACGACGTGATCTGGCGGCGTGCCTCGTGCGCAAGGGCGCGGTCGGCCCGGAGTTCACCGCGGACGACGTCCCGATCGTCGACGAGGACGGCGAGGAGTACCGTCTGCTGGGCGAACAGTTCACCAATCCCGGCGGCAGATACTACAGCGAGCGGAACTCCGAGATCTGGATCCAATGCAACGACGATCCACGCAGGTAGGCCGGCGCGATTGCGGCTGGAACGCCGACATCGCGCTCGTTCATCGCGGTTCCTTCGCCGGCTGTCCGGAGGCTTGGATGCCGGCCAACGGTTCCAGCCATCGGTAGTCGGATTCGGTGCGGCATTGGTCGATGACGGCCGATCGCCGCAGGCCGTCCATCGAACCCCGGACCGGTACGACGCTCTCGCCGATGGGTTCGCCGTCGTCGTCCGTGATCGTCTTGGCCTGCATCCCATAGACGGACAGGCACGCGTTGTAGGCCTTGCGCACTTCGGCGAGTTCGTCCGGCGTCACCACGCCGTCTTCGAGTATGCTTCGCCCGAGTTCGGTGTGCAGGTTGTTCCATGCGTCCAGCGTCTCGTACTTGTGTGGACCGGTGAATTCGGGGTGGTCGCTGCCCGTGGCCAACGTGCGGCTGGTTCCGTCGCGCGCGTCGGCCGCCACGCCGCTCCACGGCTGCGGAAGCGATGCGGCCAGCGGCACGGCTATGGCGATGCATGCGACGAGGAACGTGACGGCCGTCAGCATGCGACGATGCGGACGATCGAGGCCGGCGACGAGGCTGTGAAGCCGTGTCCGATGGGCGCGCCTGCGTGGTCGGTCGTCGCCGTGGGGCCCGGTCATGATGCACGCTCCCGGTGGCGTGCCGGACCTGGGCGCATGGGGATGCGGGCGTACAGTATCCAGTCGCCGTCTTCGGCCGTGGTGTTGAGTTCGCCTCCCATCCCCCGGATGATGCGCCGGTGCAGGGCAAGTCCGCTGCCATGCGGTCTGGGCGCGGCCGGCATGCCGTCACCGGCGCGTCGCGCGGCATCGCCGTGCGAGGCGATCGGATTGGTCTCCATGATCTCGACGGCGTTTCCGCCGAAGGTGATGACGCAGCGGTATTCGCCCGCATCCGGACTCATGTGCCGGGTGATGTTCGCCGCGATCTCGCCGATGAGGTCGGCCGCGGCCGTCAGCGACTCCGCGGAGCAATCGTCGTCCGTTTCGCCGCGCAGGTCGAACCGGCCATGGAAGCCGAGATGCGCGAGTCTGGCTTCGGCCGCCTGCGCGGCGGTCGATACGTCCTCCCGCCGGCGGGAGGCGGCGCGAGGCGTCGGAGGGAGGTCGGCGTCCGGCGAAGCGTGACGTTCCGGTGCCTCCGATGCCGCCGGAACCTGCCGCCCATCGCCATCGGAGGATGACGGCCGCTCGAGCAGATTGATCACATGGTGAATCTCGTCGAGCACGGACAGCGCCTGGTCGTTGACGAACCGCCAGTCGGCGCGTTCGCCCGCATGCGCCCCGTCATCGCCAATGCGCCGCAGCTCGCGTTGCGCGGTCAACGCGATGTAGGAGAGCCCGCCGGACGCCGAATCGTGGATGCGCGAGGCGAGCCGCGTGTTGCGCTGCAACGTGTCGAGCTCCCATTGCCGGCGTTCCAGGGCCACGGCCCGTTCGCGCATCTCGTCGCGCTGCCGGCGCCATCGGAACGACATGCCGCCCATCGCGGCGAGCGTGAACATGCCGATGTAGTTGACCATGCCGATCCATGTGGCGGACAGCGCGTTGAACGTGTTCAAGGCGACCGGCACGCATTCGGCGATGGTCACCGTGAGCAGCGCGCCGACGGCCACGGGGATGGCGCTGTCGTATCCGATGACCGCGAGCGCCAGATACGCGGCCCACAGCGGGTTCGGCCCGGACAGGTCGAGGACGAACAGCCGCGCCACCACGGTCGCGATGATGAGCCAACCCGAGATCCGCGGGAGGAACGGCGAGAGCACGATGGCGACGACGGAGATCCCGGAGAACAGGAAGTTCAACGGGTAGACCGGCGGGATCGCCGCCCATTCGATCAGCGTGGCGGCGAGGGTGAACGCGGCGATGGCGATGCGGAACCAATGCGCGCGCAGCCAATGGAACGGACGGGACGGCACGCCGCCGGGGTCCGCGTCCCTCTCCGGCACGGCGTTCATCGTTCGTCTTCCGCCGAGCCGGTCCACAGGGCGACGGCCTGGCCGCGTGTGGAGACGCCGAGCTTGTGGATGGCGCGCGTCAGGTAGGTTTTGGCGGTGGAGACGCCCACCTGCATGTCGGCGGCGATCCGGATCGTGTCGAGGCCGCGCGAGCACAGGTTCATGGCTTCGGCCTCCCGGTCCGACAGGAGGAAGCGGCGTGGCATGCGGCTTCCGGCGAGGCGAGCGTGCGCGGCGGCGGCCGTCTCGAACGTGGCGTCCGTCGCGCCGGACGGCCATGTGCCGCCGGCGGCGAGCGTGCGGATCGCCTCGACGATCGGCGTTTCGACGGCTTTGGGCACGATGCCCTGCGCGCCGGCTTCGGCGGCTTTGGACGCGTAGACGGCGAGCGAGAACGAGGTGACGGCGAGGATGGCGACGCGCGCGGTCTTCACGCGGATGGCGCGGCAGACGGCGGGACCGGACAGTTCGTCCATGCTCATGTCCGTCAGGAGCACGTTCGGCGCGGTGTCCGGGGCGAGGCATCGGGCGAGCGCGTCGCGTCCGGATGTGGTCTTCCAGATGACGCGCGCCTCGCCCATGAGTTCGGTGATCGTGCGTTCGAGGAAGGCGAGCGCGAACGGGTCGTTGTCGAGCAGTCCGATGGTGACGATGGGACGCGCGTCGTGCGCGGGTGCGGCTGTCGCCCGGTCGTCGGCGTTCATGGTGCTTCCCTCCCCGGGCTTCTTCCGGTCGCGCGTCGGTGCGCGACGTTCCGGCCCTTGTTTTCACGGTAGCACCGGACGCGCCGCGGCGACGGCATTGTCGTCGTCCGTCGGATGACGGCTGGTCGTGTTTCGTCCTGTCGCGGCCCGACCTCTGCGATGCTTCACCGGCGGCGATGCCTCACCGGCCGTAGACTGGAGGGCATGGGTTCCGTTTCGTTCAATGAGCGCGTGTACGCGGTGGTGCGCCGCATCCCGCGCGGCATGGTCGCCACGTACGGACAGGTGGCGGCGTTGGCGGGCGCGCCTCGCAACGCGCGCATGGTCGGCTATGCGCTGCATGTCAATCCGGAGCCGGGCGTGATTCCCTGCCATCGCGTCGTGTTCCGCGACGGTTCGCTCGCGCCCGGCTTCGCGTTCGGCGGCCCGGACGAGCAGCGCGCCCTGCTCGAGGAGGAGGGCGTCGTGTTCGTCCCGCCGGCGGCGAAGCCGGCGGGCGACCCGGGCTGGCGGGTCGACCTCGACCGATGCCAGTGGCGGGAGTAGACGCCGGGACAGGTCGTCCGGCACTGCCTGTGGTCTTTCAACACCTCACGCCGAGGTCATGCCCGTCACGTTCCCGCCGTTCCTCGGACCAGTCGCACCTCCCCCTGTTCGCGGCGGATGAGGCCGAGCGCCTCCAGTTCGCCCAGGTCGGCGAGCAGCCGCGGCATGCCGGCGTCCGGATCATCCTCACGAAGCCGTTCCAGCAGTGCGTCCGGTGTGACGGGCACGTGCCGTCGCCTGCATGAGCGGATGGCCGTCAGTACGGCCTGTTGCGATGCGACGAGCGCATCCTCCCGTTCCGCGGCCGTGTCGCCGTCGGCTGCGGTTTCCTCTCCCGCATCGCCCGCGGGTCCGGGCGCCCTGTCGTCGTTCCCGTCTCCGTCCGCGCCGTCGTCCCCTGCCGCTCCCGGTATCCGCCACGGTTCCTCTCCCAGCTCGGGCTTGTGCGCCGGGTGGACGAGCTCGTCGATCTCCTCGACAGAGGCGAGCAGCATGGCCTGATGGTCGGCGATGATCCGGTTGCATCCGGCGTTGTGCGGCATGGTGATAGGGCCGGGCACGGCAATCACCTCCCGGTTGAGGTCGTTCGCCCAGTTGGCGGTGCTGAGCGCACCGGAGCGCAGTCTCGCCTGCGCGACGACGACGGTGGAGGCGAGCGCCGCGATGATCCGGTTGCGCAGCAGGAACCGTCGCGCCTCGGGGATGGTGCCCGGGCAGAGTTCGCTGATGAGCGCACCGCCCTGTCCGACCATCCGTTCGAACAGCGGCAGGTTCGTGGAGGGGCCGATGTGGTTGAGCCCGCCCGCGAACACGGCGACGGTGCGCCCGACGTCGCTCGCGTCGCCGACGCCGTCCATGGCGGCGAGCGCGCCCCAATGGGCGGCCGCGTCGGTGCCGAGCGCCCCGCCGGAGACGATGAGATGGCCGGCCGCCGCGACGCGTGTCGCGGTCTCGCGCGCCACGGTGCGCCCGTAGTTGGTGGCGCCGCGCGAACCGACCACGGCGACCGGTTTCGCGCAGCTGGTGAGCGCGCGCACGTCGCCGACGCCCCACAGGCAGAGGGGCGACGCCCAGTCGCGGCGTGTGGACAGATCCTGCAGCTGGTGCGGCCAGTACGGGCTGGCCGGGCCGATGATCCATTGCGCGCCGTCCATCGTGAACCAACCGGCGAGATGCTCCCAGTCGAGGGTGGGCAGGGTGTCGAGGCGCGCATGCCATCCGGCGAGCGCCTTGTGGAACGCGCGCATGCCCTGCGGCGTGACCCTACCGCCCCATCTGGCCAGGCCGACGGCGAACACGTGGTCGAGTCCGCTCCTCGCCACCCCCGCCGCCGCGCCGGCGTTGCCGGGTCTCGACCCGATGATGAGCCTCAGCGCCTCCGTCCCGCTGCCCGCCCCTTTGATGGTGGCGTACATGATCGCGTCCGCCCCGTCGAGGCAGTAGGTGAGCGTGGCACG
The DNA here is from genome assembly GCF_056356895.1 of Bifidobacterium sp. LH_424. Classification (NCBI taxonomy): domain Bacteria; kingdom Bacillati; phylum Actinomycetota; class Actinomycetes; order Bifidobacteriales; family Bifidobacteriaceae; genus Bifidobacterium; species Bifidobacterium sp. LH_424. The sequence goes on along the minus strand of NZ_JBKEVC010000001.1, from coordinate 470,530 downwards.
TGCCAGCGTCTCCCGGTCGGGCGGCGGGTAGCGCCGCGTCGTCAAGGAATATGGTGTCTCCATGGCCGTGTCCTTCCATTGATCCCATGGTTTCCATGGAATCCGTGTAATACGTGTGATTCGTCGGTTGTGTTGCGATGCCGTCCATTGCCGGCTCCTTTCCGTAGGCGCCCCGCGCGGGGACGCTCATATCAGCCGCGTGCGCAGCGCGATGCCCTGCAGGGTCTCCTCGCGGCCGGGGGACGTCCGTCCGGCCAGGTCGGCGAGCGTCCAGGCGAGGCGCAGCGCCCGGTCCGCGCCCCTCAGGCTCAGCCGTTGCGTCTCCAGCGCGCGGTTGACCGGTTCGAGCGCCTGCGGGGAGACGTGCTCGCGCATCCACGTGCCGGACGCCTGCGCGTTGCAGGTCCACCCGTGAGCCCGGTAGCGTTCGGCGGCGACGCGACGCGCCTGGACGACGCGACGCCGTATCCGCGCGCTGGTCGGCCCGGTCTCGTAGCGTTCCCCGCCGATGATGCGCGGCACGGGCGGCACCTCCACCTGGATGTCGATGCGGTCGAGGATCGGCCCGGAGAGCCTGCCGAAGTAGCGTTGCCGTTCCTTGTGCGTGCACACGCAGCGCTCCCCCGTGCCGTAGCTCATGCCGCACGGGCAGCCGTTCGCCGCCATGACGAGCTGGAACGCGGCGGGATAGTAGGCGGTGCCTTTGGAACGGGACAACGCCACGTACCCGGATTCCAACGGCTCCCTCAACGTCTGCAACGCGCGCGCCGAGAATTCGGGCGCCTCGTCCATGAACAGGACGCCGCGGTGGGCGCGCGTGATCGCCCCGGGTTCGGCCAATCCGCTGCCGCCGCCCACCAGCGCCGCCGTGGAGGACGTATGGTGCGGAGCCTCGAACGGCGGCACGTCGCTGATGCCATAGGCGTTGAGCGTGCCGCACAGGGAGCGGATGGACGCCACCTCCAACTGTTCGGCGTCGGTCAGCGGGCACATGATGCCGGGCATGCGCGAGGCGAGCATCGTCTTGCCCGAGCCGGGAGGCCCGACCATGATCATGTGGTGTCCGCCGGCTGCCGCCACCTCCAACGCCCATTTCGTCTGCTCCTGCCCGACCACGTCGGCCATGTCGCCGATCCTCGCCCACGCCGGCTCGCCGTCCTGCGACGAGCCCGTCTCCCCGGCTCCGCCGCCGACCGCGGTCTCGTCCGGCAGCCGGTAGCGCGCGGTGCCGCCCATGAGTTCGATGAGCTCGCCCACGTGACGCACGCCGAGCACGTCCACCCCGTCGATCAGATGAGCCTCCTCGAGGTTGCCGACGGGCAGGATCACCTGCCTGACGCCGCGCTCGCGCGCGTGCAGGAGGATCGGCAGCACGCCGTTGATCGGCAGCACCGTGCCGTCGAGGTTCACCTCGCCCATGACGACCGAGTCGATGAGGCATTCGTGCGGGATCGCGCCGGCGGCGCCGAGCACGGCGGCCGCGATGGCCAGATCGTGCGACGAGCCGCGTTTCGGCATGCTCGCCGGGCTCAGGTTCACGGTCACGCGCGTCTCCGGCCAATGGAATCCGGTCGCCTGGCAGGCGGATTTGACGCGTTCCCGCGCTTCGGACAGCGAGGCGTCCGGCAGTCCGATGATTGAGAAGTACGGCAGGCCCGGGCTGATGAACGCCTGCATGGTGATGATGAACGCCTTCAATCCGATCAGCCCGACCGACAGCGCGTTGCCGATCGCCATCAGAACGCCCCCGGGATATGGTGGACGAGCGGACGGCCGCCGCGCACGACCACGGTGACCACGTCGAAGCGCACGCCCGTGTGGCCGATCCGATGCCCCGGCTCGAGCAGCCACTGCACGCCCGCGCGGCGCAGGTTCGCCTGCTTCGTGTACGTGACCGCCTCCTGCGGCAGCCCATGCTTCATGTTGCGCCGCGTCTTCACCTCGACGAACACGATCCGCCGTTCCGGCGACAGGGCGACGACGTCGAGCTCGCCATAGCGGCATCGCCAGTTGCGGTCGACGACCGTCCATCCGCGTTCCGCGAGCCATGCCGCGGCGTAGTCCTCGCCGAGCGCGCCCAACGCGCGTGTGGCGAGCGTGCCGTCCTTGAGCCGTTCGGCGATCCGGCCAAGCGGCTCAGGGGCGGGAATACCGGACGTCAGGGCCTCCGGCGGCGCCATCTGCAATGCTGTGGTATCCATGCGTCCACTGTGCCCGTCCACGCGGTTCCGCGGCCGTCCCGCCGGGAATTGTGGAAAGAGCCCCCACCGCCGGGCGTGTTGTGGACGGCGTGTGGATGGCGGACGGGTTATCCACCATTCGGCAGGAGCCTTGACAAAAAAGGCCGTCTAAGTCCGCCCTTATGGAACAATGGTGTGATATGAGTCCGAAGCAGTTGGAAGAAATGTACGATGCGGTGATCGTCGGCGCGGGCGCGGCCGGCCTGTCCGCCGCGTTGGGAGCGCTCCGCTCCCCCGAGATCGCGCGGATGAGGGAGGACGGCGTCGACCCGAAGATCCTGGTGATCTCGAAGCTTCAGCCGTTGCGCTCGCACACCGGATCCGCCGAAGGCGGCATCGCCGCCTCGCTCGGCAACATCGAGGCCGACGACTGGCATTGGCACTACTACGACACCATCAAGGGCGGCGACTGGCTGGTCGACCAGGACGCGGCGCGTCTGCTCGCCGAATACGCGCCCGAGACGGTCATCAACCTGGAACGCGGCGGCGTCGCCTTCTCCCGCACCGAAGACGGCCACATCGCGCAGCGCCGCTTCGGCGGGCACACGCGCGAATTCGGCGGCGCCCCGGTCAAGCGCGCCGCCTACGCGGCCGACCGCATCGGCCACCAGATCCTGCACGCCCTGTGGCAGCAGTGCGTGGCCGCCGGCGTCACGTTCGCCGAGGAATGGTACGTGACCGACCTCGTGCTGGCCGATGACGGCGCGAAGGCGGCCGGCGTCGTCGCCCTCGACACGCATACAGGCAAGATCCACGCGGTCAAGGCGCACAACGTGCTGTTCGCGACCGGCGGCGCGGGACGCCTGTTCCACACCACGTCGAACTCATGGGACCTGACCGGCGACGGCATGGCGCTGGCGCTCGCCGCCGGCCTGCAGCTGGAGGACGTCGAGTTCGTGCAGTTCCACCCGACCGGCCTCGCGCATACGGGCATCCTCCTGTCCGAGGCGGCGCGCGCCGAAGGCGGCGTGCTTCGCAACGCGGACGGCGAGGCGTTCATGGAACGCTATGCGCCCGGCCACGCCGATCTGGCCGCGCGCGACGTGGTCTCCCGCTCCATCATGGCGGAGATCGACGCGGGCCGCGGCGTCGCCGACCCGAAGGATCCGGACGGTCCGAAGGACTGCGTCTGGCTGGACATGACGGGCATCGACCCGGAGCATATGCGCGCCGTGCTGCCGCAGGTGGTCGAGACCATCGAGAAGTACGCGGACATCGACCCGTCGAAGTCGTTCGTGCCGATCAAGCCTACCGCCCACTACACGATGGGCGGCATCCCGATCACCGTGGACGGCGAAGTGTATCGCTGGAACGCGGGCGACGCCGACGGCACGGCCGGCACGGCCGGCGCGCGCGCCGTGGTCGACGGCCTGTTCGCGGCCGGCGAATGCTCGTGCGTGTCCGTGCACGGCGCGAACCGTCTCGGCGGCAACTCGCTGCTCGACGCCTGCCTGTTCGGCACGCGCGCCGGCCGCACGCTGGCGGCGCGCATCGCCGAACATCCGGTCGACGATCCGATGGCCGCGGACGACCCGGACGTGCAGGAGACGGACGACGCGATCGCCGCCGCCGTGGACGCCGCCTCGGCCGCGCGCGAAGGCGAGCTGAAGGACCTGCTCACGCCGCGCACGGACGAAGCCGGCACCGGAGACGGCACGGACGCCGCGGGCGACGCCGACGACAACCCGTACCGGCTCATGGCCGACCTCGGCCAGGCGATGGAACGCGCCGCCGCCGTGCGCTGCGACGCCGCGGGTCTCGAAGCCGCGCTGCGCACAATCGACGGCGAGCTCGCCCCGCGCGCCGGGGCGCTCGCCGCGCACGACAAGACGGCCGCGTTCAACCAGGAAGTCACCGCCATCTGGGAGGTGCGTCATCTCATCGGACTGGCGCGCGTCGTGCTCGCCGCATCCGACGCCCGCCACGAGTCGCGTGGCTCGCTCAAGCGCAATGATTTCCCCGAACGCGACGACGAACGCTTCCTCGCCCACTCGATGACCGACGTCTCGGGCCGTGTCTCATGGCAGCCGGTGCACATCGTCGACGTGCCGCCGAAGAAACGTGAATACTGAGTCACGGCCTGTCCGGCCACGGCTTATGTCACAATGGAGAGTTGTTTTGAGACCGATTGAGGAGGCGCGCGCATGACGAATTCGAACGTGACGACGGTGACGTTGAAGGTGAACCGTTTCACGCCGCGCCCCGAACGCGAACGCGACCGTGCGCGCGGCGGCAGCCCGTTCGCGCGCACGCGCAAGAGCTCGCCGTTCGGCGGCGGGTCGGCGGCCCCGGCACGGCGTCGCCCCCGCGGCCGCCAGTGGGTGCAGGAATACACGATCCCCGCCCGCCCCGAGGACACGGTGCTCGACTGCCTGCTGGCCATCAAACGCACCGTCGACCCGACGCTCGCCTTCCGCTACTCGTGCGGCCACGGCATGTGCGGTTCGGACGCGGTGGCGATCAACGGCACGCCGAACCTGCTGTGCACGGCCACGCTCAAGGATTGGGTGAGGCCGGCGAACGGCCTGCCCGTGACGGACGACGACGGATTCCGCCGCACCGGCGACGACGCGATGGATACGGCCGTGGCGGACGGAACGGCTCTTCCCGAATCCGGCAACCTCGGCGTCATCGAACTCGGCCCGCTGCCCGGTTTCCCCGTCGAACGCGACCTCATCGCCGACATCGATCCGATGCTCGACCAGATCAGGAAGCTCAAGCCGTATCTCGAGGCGGACGGCGTGCTCGCCACCACGCATGAGGGCAAGGTGGACGTGTTCGAATACCTGCAGCACCCGGACGAGCTCGCGAAATACGAGCAGCTGAGCAACTGCATCGCCTGCGGCGTGTGCGAAGGCTCCTGCCCCGTGTTCGCCGGCGGCGACGCGTTCATCGGCCCGGCGGCGCTCATCTGGGCGAGCCGCTTCGTCAACGATTCGCGCGACACGATCACGATGGACCGTCTCGACGCAATCGACACGGCGGACGGCGTGGCCGCGTGCCAGTCGGTGCGCGCCTGCACGCGCCAATGCCCGCGCGGCATCGACGTCGGCGAGGAGATGTGGCAGATCGTCGCCAAGGTGCGCGAGCGCTGACCCCGAGCGGTACGGCCCCGTGGAAGGCGGCCGCCGGCCGGCCCGTCATGGTCCATGATGGTTCATGACGGCGATTCCACACGATGACTTCAGAGGACGATAAAGGACAGGTTCATGGATAGGACGCAGTACACGAATCTCGCGCAGGCGTGGGGGTTCGTGGAGGATCACGCGCTTTCCCGACAGACGCCGGCGATGGCCCAGATCCGGGCCGCCACCGAGAAGGCGGGCATGCCGCAGGGCTCGGCCGCCCAGTCGGAGGCCCTGTCCATGCTGGCCCATCTGACCGGCGCGAAATCCGTGATCGTGGTGGGCACCGGTTCGGTGATGGAGACGTTGGAGCTGGTGCGCGGCCTCGACGGCACGGGTCAGCTCACCGCCGTGGATTCCTCGGCGAAGGGAATCGGCGTGATCCGCAAGGCGTTCGACGTGGTGCAGGATTCCACGGCGACGAAGCTGCGCGCGGTGAACGCGCAGGCGGGCGTGTTCCTGCCGCGTCTCAACGCGGGCGACTACGACATGATCGTCGTGGCCGGCGACGCCGTCAACTACGCGGCGTCGTTCGAACAGGCGCCGCGACTGCTGCGCGCCCACGGCGTCATCGTGTTCACCGACATGCTCGCCTTCTACGACGGCATGAACTCGGGCGGCGTGCTCGACCCTGCCGATCGCAGCGAGAAGGCGACGGCGATGCGCGCCATGCTCGACACGGTCGAATCCGACGAACGCTTCCGCACCGTCCTCACCCCCACCGGCACCGGCCTGCTCATCGCCTCGAAGCTGTGACGCGGCACATCCCATGACAGACGGATACGATCATTGGCCCGTGGACTCGGCCGAACGGCTCGACGTCCGCTGGTACAGGATCCGCATGCATGGCAGGGACTGGCTGATGGATTATTCGGATCCGCGTGATCCGCGCCTGTATATGCCGGACCTGTTCCCCAATGCGGCCAACCGGCATCGCATCTGGGATTGGGAGAACCTGCCGGAGAGCATCCGGACGAGGCATGGCGAGCCGGTCGGATCGTCGCCCGCATCGATCGGTCTGTCGGCCGGTGTCGTCAGATGGCTGACGATATTGCTGCTCTTGTACCTATGGTCGGCACCGGCACGCTTCAACCTCGCGTATCTGACCGCGCTCCCGTGGATCGGCGAACACTGGTACATCGTCATCCCCGTGACCATATCGTGTTTCGTGGCCGGCATCCTGATCTTCTCGGCCTGCTGCCGAAGCGGCATCGACCCCGGCCGGCCCGCCGACATCGTCATGACGAGAATCGACGAATCGACCGGGGCGTCATCCGCGCGTCTCGCCTGTGGCCGGCTGATACGGCTTCTCGTCTTCCCCGCCGTGATGGTCCTCGTCGGCGTGTTCGGCGTTCTGGTGCATGGTCCGAACCTGTTGTCGTTCGTCCTGTTCCTCGTCCTGCCGTTGCTGACGCTCGTATCGGACCGTTTCATCGTGTTCTCGCCGCTCCTGCTCGGCTGGACGTATCGGATCGGAAGCGACCCGCGCGACGACGTCCGATTCCGCGGATAGCCGGTCGACGGCCTTATCCTCGGATTGCACCGGTGGCCACGCGCACGGCCTCGTCCGGATCGTCGGTGATCGTCACGAGCCGCGGATCGACGCCGGAGATCATGCCGTGCTCCTTGACGGGCCCCTCCAGCCAGTCGAACAGGCCCTGCCAGTAGGCCTTGCCGACCAGGACGACCGGCATGCCGTCCACCTTGTGCGTCTGCACGAGGGTCAGCACCTCGAACATCTCGTCGAGCGTGCCGAAGCCGCCCGGGCAGACGATGATGCCGGACGAGTACTTCACGAACATGAGCTTGCGCACGAAGAAGTAGCGGAAGCTCATGCCGAGGTTCACGTAGTCGTTGATGCCCTGCTCGTGCGGCAGTTCGATGCCGAGGCCCACGGATTTGCCGCCGGCCAGCGCGACGCCCTTGTTCGCCGCCTCCATGATGCCGGGGCCTCCCCCGGTGATCACGGCCACGCCGCCCTGCGCGAGCCGTTCGCCCATGTGGCGGGCCGCCTCGTAGGCGGGGTCGTCGGGACGCGTGCGAGCGGAGCCGAATATGGCGACCGCGGGCCCCAGTTCGGCCAGCGCGCCGAAGCCGTCGACGAATTCGGATTGGATGCGCAGCACGCGCCACGGGTCCATGTGCAGCCAGCCGGTGCCGTCGTCGGGCCTCAGCAGGTTGGCGGTGGTGTTGTCGTCGGGGATCATGTCCCCGCGCATGATGATCGGTCCGCGATGGTAGGTCTGTCCCAGGGGCGCGTCCGCGTCGTTGTCATTGCTCATACCGCACGATTCTAACGCGCCGGCCGCAAGGTCAGACGCGCGACGCAGCCTTGCGCGCATCGTGTTGTTCGTAGCGCTTCGACTGGTGGCTCAGCAGCACGCCTGAGATGGCGGCGGCTATGAGCGAGCCGACGAGCACGCCGAAACGCGCCTCGGCGGACAACTCCGGATTGTCGTAGGCGAGGGAGGCGATGAGGAACGCGACGGTGAAGCCGATGCCGCACGCGCAGGCGGCGGGGAACATGTCGCGCACGCGCAGCCCCTTCGCCATCTTCAGGCCGAACAGGTGGGTGGACAGCCATGCGGTGGTCATGATGCCGAGCGGCTTGCCGACGACGAGCGCGACGATCAGCGCGATGACGATCGGCGAGAGCATGAGCGCGGGCGTGAGCGATTCGAAGTGCACGCCGGTGGCGAACAGGGCGAACACGGGCAGGGCGAGCAGCGCGGAGAACGGTTGGAGCTTGCCTGCGTACCGGTCGGCGCGCGGCGTGGTCTCGCCGTGCACCTCGCGCGCGGGGGTGAGCAGGCCGACGAGCACGCCGGCGAGCGTCGGATGCACGCCCGCCTCGAACATCATCACCCAGGCGAGGACGCCGACGACGGCGACAAGCGGCCACGGCACGCGCCGCATGCGCACGAGCGCCGCCCAGACGGCCGCGCAGGCGGCGATGCCGATGAACCAGTACCACGCGTTGAGCGCGGAGAAGAACACGGCGATGAGGATGATGGCGAGCAGGTCGTCGACGGTGGCGAGCGTCATGAGGAACGCGCGGATCGCGCCGGGCAGCGCTTTGGCGAAGATGGCGAGCACGGCGAGCGAGAACGCGATGTCGGTGGCGGTGGGCACGGCCCAGCCGCGCGCCATCTCCGCGAACGGGATCTCGCTGCCCGTGGTGGTGAGCACGAGGGAACCCGCGGGGCCCGGCCCGTATTGCGCGAGCAGCGCGGTGACGGCGGTGAACAGGATGGGCGGCGTGACCATGCCGCCCACCGCGCACAGCATCGGCACGGCGGCGGCCTTCGGGTTGGCGAGCGAACCGGTGGTGAGCTCCTGTTTCAGGTCGAGGCCGACGGTGAGGAAGAAGATGGTGAGCAGCCCGTCCTGCGCCCAGTGGCCGATCGGCAGGTCGAGGTTGGTGCGCGGCACGGCGATATGCGTTTCGGCGATGATCTCGAACGCGTGGGCGGTGGCCGGCAGGTTCGCGAGGATGAGGCCGAGGAACGCGAAGGACAGCATGATGAGTCCGGAGAGGCGGTCGGATGCGGCGATGTGGCGGATGGTGCCCCACACTCCCCTGCGACCGACTCCCCTGCCGCGGGTGCTGCTGCCGTTCGTCATGCGTCCTCCCCGGATCATGGCCGTTCATGATTCGTCCGGCCGATATTGGAAAAGCCCCTGTCACATGCATGAGAGGGGCTTTATCGTGCGCCGGACAGGATTCGAACCTGCGACCTGCTGATCCGTAGTCAGCTGCTCTAATCCGCTGGGCTACCGGCGCATACCGCTTGGTTTACCTCGTGCGGTCCGAGGTGGTGCGCCGGACAGGATTCGAACCTGCGACCTGCTGATCCGTAGTCAGCTGCTCTAATCCGCTGGGCTACCGGCGCATACCGAATATTCGGTTATCAATGCCACGGAATCATCCGTGACGAGTGCGCGAGACAGGATTCGAACCTGCGACCTGCTGATCCGTAGTCAGCTGCTCTAATCCGCTGGGCTACTCGCGCATACCGCTTGGTTTACCTCGTGCGGTCCGAGGTGGTGCGCCGGACAGGATTCGAACCTGCGACCTGCTGATCCGTAGTCAGCTGCTCTAATCCGCTGGGCTACCGGCGCATGTTGTCTTGCTCAGGCAACTCGACATATATTACCCATCGTCCGCGGATTCGCAAGGTCGGCGTGTCGCGTCACGCCGCGCGCCGCCTCCGTCCTTGGGAGCGCGCCGTGACGGGGCGCAGCTCCTGCGTGTCCACGCTTTCGCTGGAACGCACCATCTTCGGCACGCCGGCACCGGTGACGGAAGCCTTGTCGACGATCACCTGCGTCACGTCGGGCATGCTCGGCAGCTGGAACATCGTGTCCTGCAGCGTGCGTTCGATGATGGACCTGAGCCCGCGCGCGCCGGTCCCCTGCCGTATCGCCGTAGCGGCGATGGCGCGCACCGCCTCGCGTGTGAACGCGAGGTCCACGCCGTCGGCGGCGAACAGCTTCATGTACTGCTTGACGAGCGCGTTGCCCGGTTTGGTGAGCACGGCGGCCAGATCGTCCTCATCGAGCTCGTCGAGCACGCTGACGACGGGGAGGCGCCCGATGAATTCGGGCAGCAGTCCGAACTCGGCGAGATCGTCGGCACCCACCTGCCTCAGCAGCTCCTCGTCCGGCACCTGATGGTCGTGCCATGCGGCGCCGAAGCCGCTTTCGCGCGCGCCGAGACGCGTCTTGATGATGTCGGCGAGGCCGACGAACGCGCCGCCGCAGATGAACAGGATGCCGCGCGTGTCGATCTGCACGGTCTCCATGTCGCGGTGTTTGCGCGTGCCTTCCGTGGGGACGGAGGCGACAGTGCCTTCGAGGATCTTCAGCAGCGCCTGCTGCACGCCCTCACCGGACACGTCGCGCGTGATGGACGTGTTCTCACCACTTTTGCGCGCGATCTTGTCGATCTCGTCGATGTAGACGATGCCGTGCTCCGCCTTGGACACATCGCCGTCCGCCGCCTGGATGAGCCGCTGCAGCACGGTCTCGACGTCGTCGCCCACGTAGCCGGCTTCGGTGAGCGTGGTCGCGTCGGTGATGACGAACGGCACGTTCATCACGTGGGCGAGCGTCTGCGCGAGATACGTCTTGCCGACGCCCGTGGGACCCAGCAGGAGGATGTTCGATTTGGCGACCTCGACGTCGGCGAGCGGGTCGCGGCGGCGACGGCCGCGCGTCCGCCCGTGCGCCTCGTCGAGTTCGCCGGCGCGTTCCGCCAGCTCCATGTTGACGCGCTTGTAGTGGTTGTACACGGCGACGGACAGGGCGCGCTTGGCGGCCTGCTGGCCGACCACGTACTTGTCGAGGTACGCGTTGATCTGCACGGGCTTGGGCAGCTGCAGCGCGTTGACCTCGGCGTCCTTGTGCCGCTCCTCGGAGATGATGCCAACGCACAGTTCGATGCACTCGTCGCAGATCGCGGCCCCCTGGCCGGTGACGAGCTTGCGCACCTGATGTTCGGTCTTGCCGCAGAACGTGCACTTCGGCACGCCGTCGTCGTAGCTCACCACACGCCCCATCGCATCTCCTTCACCCTCGTACGTCGCATAGGGGCCGCCCGGCCGAATAGACGGCAGGGCGGCCCCGGTTCGTCCGCCTCACTGGCGGTGTTCGAGCACCTCGTCGACGATGCCGTATTCCTTGGCCTCGCCGGCCGTGAGGAACGTGTCGACCTCGATGTCCTTGGCGATCTTCTCCTGGGACTGGCCGGTGTGCTTGGCGAGCGTCTTCTCCAGCCATTCGCGCATGCGCAGCATCTCACGCGCCTGGATCTCGATCTCCGTGGCCTTGCCGAAGCCCTGGTCGATGGCCGGCTGGTGGATGAGCACGCGCGCGTTCGGCAGCATGAGGCGCTTGCCCTTGGCACCGGCGGCGAGCAGGATCGCGGCGGCGGAGGCGGCCTGGCCGAGGCACACGGTCTGCACGTCCGGCTTGATGTACTGCATCGTGTCGTAGATGGCGGTCATGGCCGTCATCGAGCCACCGGGCGAGTTGATGTACATCATCACGTCGCGGTTCGGATCCTGCGATTCGAGCACGAGCAGCTGCGCCATGATGTCGTCGGCGGAGGTGTCGTCCACCTGGACGCCCATGAAGATGATGCGGTCCTCGAACAGGCGCGTGTACGGGTCCTGCCTCTTGAAGCCGTACGGGGTCTTCTCCTCGAACTGCGGCAGGATGTATCGGTTCTGCGGCGCGAACGCGGCTTCGCGGCGCGCGGCCGGCATGAAGCCGACGACGCCGGCGGGACCGGCCAGACGGTCGGCGCGTGCGGCGAACTTCGCTTCCTCGGATGCCATGCTGTTCACTCTCCCTTCGTCATCGAATCGTGCGTGGTGATGATCTTGTCCACGAAACCGTACTCCAGCGCCTCGGTGGCGGTGAACCAGTGGTCGTACTCGTTGTCGCGGTAGATCTCCTCGACCGTGTGGCCGGTCTGTTCGGCGGTCAGCTCGCTCATGGTCTTCTTCATGTCCATGATGAGCTCGGCGTTGATGCGCACGTCGGTGGTGGTGCCGCCGATGCCGCCGGACGGCTGGTGCATGAGCACGCGGGCGTGCGAGGTCAGGAAGCGCTTGCCCTTGGTGCCGGAGCTCAGCAGGAACTGGCCCATCGAGGCGCACATGCCGAGGCCGACGGTCGCCACGTCCGGCTCGATGAGCTGCATCGTGTCGTAGATGGCCATGCCGGCGGTGATGGAGCCGCCCGGCGAGTTGATGTACAGCCAGATGTCCTTCTTCGGATCCTCGGCGGCCAGCATGAGCATCTGCGCGCAGATGCGATTGGCCATGTCGTCCTTGACCTCTTCACCCATCCAGATGATGCGGTCCTTGAGGAGCCTGTTGAAGATCGGGTCGGCGAATCCGGCGGCCGGTGCGTCGTCGGCCATGACCGGGAGGGTTGCAAGAGTGTTGCTCACCTTATTCTCCATTTCGAATACTGTCATAAACAGTATTCAAGCCTACCGCCTTCAAGCGACGGCGCGGCGCATTTGCGCCCGCTTTCGGCTCGACGCGTACAGGTTCGCGGCGGCGTGCGCGGCCGGGCGGACGGTGGCGGGCAGGGACGGGCGGAGCGGCCCCGCTCACCGTTTCCACGCGTCGAGCATCCGCTTCGACGTGAGCGCGGAGGCGGCGACGGCCAATCCGACCGGCACGAAGAGCGCGATGGGCGCCTCGGCGAGCTCCATGACGAGGCACATGGCCATGAGCGGCGCCTGCTGGGAGGCGGAGAGCAACGCGGCGGCCCCGATGAGCGCGCACACGCCGACCGGGTCGCCGGGGAACGCGAACGACCAGAGGAGTCCGAGCGTCGCGCCCAACGTGGCGCCGAGCGCGATGCCGGGCTGGAGCACGCCGCCGGACGCGCCGGACCGGATCGTGGTGAGCGTCGTCACGGCCTTCGCGAGGAACGTGGCAGCCAGCAGGCCGATGAGCGGCCAGACCTGCGCCGAACCGGCCCCGGAGCCGGCGGCGAGACCGTCGAAGCCGAGCTGGGCGGCGGCGCGGCCGTTGCCCATCACCTGCGGCGCGAACACGGCGACGAGACCGGTGGCGAGGCCCGCGAGCGGCATCTGCCACAGCAGCGCCCTGCCGTTCGGCTGGTGCGCGGTCGCCCACGAGGAACCCCGCCGGAACAGCGCGCCCGCCGCGCCGCAGGCCACGCCGCACAGGAGCGCGAACAGCATGAGGCTCGGCGTGTAGTCGGCGGTCATGCCCGCCACGGCGTAGAACGTGTGGCGGCCCTTGACGAGCGAGGCGACGTAGGCGGCCGTCGCGGACATGCCCAACGCGAATCCGACCTTCTCGATCGTCACATCGGCGAGCAGGATCTCGACGGCGAAGAACATGCCGGCGAGCGGCGCGTCGTAGACGCCGCCGAGACCGGCTCCGGCGGCCACGGCGACGATCATGCGCCGGTCGGCGAGCCCCGCCTCGCCGCTTCCCTCCCCGCCGATGCGGAACAGGTCACAGAAGCGTTGGGCGAGCATCGCGCCGAGTTCGCGCGGCGCCACCTCGCGGCCGATGGACGCGCCGGATCCGACGATGAAGATCTGGAGCACGACGTGCACGACGGTCTGCCACCAGGGCATCCGCTCCCCCGCGACCGCCTTCTTGACGGACGGCACCTTCGTGGTCTTCGTACGCAGCAGCCACCAGGCCAGCGCGGCGACGGACAGGCCCACGGTCACGGACACGGCGCGGCGCACGGCCGGCACGTGGAACGGGCCGGGCATGGCACCGCTCTCCACGTAGCCGAGCATCACGTGCTCGACGCCGTACAGCAGCAGCGTGAGCAGTCCGGCCCCCGCGCCGATCAACGCGCCCAGAACGAGCGTCGCGGCGACGAGCCATACCATGCGATCCATGCGGATCCGTTCGTGCATCGTCATCCTCTCTCCCTCACCCGGCCGCGCCGGGATCCCTCGTCGGAAGGAGCCGATCGTCGGCATGACGACCGGCATAACGAAATGGAGGCTTGGAACCCGGATGGTTCCAAGCCTCCATACGTCATATCACGCTAACGCGCGGCTATGCTCACTCGCCGTCCTTGGAGGACAGCTCGTCGGCGACCGCGGCGGCGGCGGAAGCGGCCTCGACGGACTCGGCCTCCTCCTCTTCGGCGGCGTCACCGAGGAACGCGGAGAGGTCGACCTCTTCGCCGTTCGCGGTGAACTTGACGGCGCGCATGCCGGCGAGCAGGCCCTTGGAGCGGCCGACTTCCTGCACGGCGGAGCCGAGCTGGCCGTTCTTGATGATCGCCTGGATGAAGGCGTTCGGGTCCATGCCGTACTGCTGGGCGATGGAGGCGAGGAAGTTGAACACGTCGGCCTGGGAGACCTCGACGTTCATCTTCTCGGCGAGGGTGTCGAGCAGGATCTGGTCCTTGATCTCCTTCTCGGCGCCTTCCTCGGCCTGCTTCTTCTGCTCGTCGGTGGCCTTCTCCGGATCCGGGGTGAGGCCCTTGAGGTGCTCCTCGACCGCGGCGGCCTTGACGCCCTTCGGCACCGGGATCTCGAGGCCTTCGGCCAGCTTCGCGAGGAACGCGTCGCGGGCCTCGGTGGCCTGACGGCCCTTGGCGTCCTCGCCGGCGGCCTTGCGGATGTCGGCCTTGAGCTCCTCGAGCGTGTCGAACTCGGAGGCCTCCTGGGCGAAGTCGTCGTCCAGCTCCGGCAGCTCCTCGGCCTTCACGGAGTTGACCTTGACCTTGACGGTGGCCTTCTCGCCCTCGTGCTCGCCGGCTTCCAGCGTGCCCTCGAAGGTGGTCTCCTCGCCGGCGGACAGGCCGTCGAGCGCCTCGTCGAGGCCGTCGAGCATGGTGTTGGAGCCGAGCTCGTAGCTCACGCCCTCCTGGGAGTCGACGGTCTCGCCGTCGATCTCGGCGGACAGGTCGATGTTGGCGAAGTCGCCCTTGGCGGCCGGGCGATCCACGCCGACCAGGGTGCCGAAGCGCTGGCGCAGGGCCTCGAGGCGCTTGTCGACGTCCTCATCCTTGACCTCCGGGGCGGCGATGGCGATCTCCATGCCGTCGATCTGAGGCAGCTCGATCTCCGGGCGGCGCTCGACGGTGGCGGTGAACTTGAGCTTGGTCTCGTCCTTGGCGGACTGCGGGACCTCGACGACGTCGAACTCCGGCTGGGCCATCGGGTGGATCTTCTTCTCCTCGAGGGCCTTGGAGTAGAGCTCCGGCACGCCATCGTTGACGGCCTCACCGGCGACGGCGCCGAAGCCGAAACGCTGGTCGATGATCTTGCCCGGAACGTGGCCCTTGCGGAAGCCCGGCACGTTCACCTGCTTGGCGATGTCCTTGCGAGCGGCATCGAGGTACGGGTCGAACTCCTCCGGTTCGACGGTGATGGTGAGCTTCACCTTGGTGGGTTCGAGGTTACGAACGCTGATCTTCACGCTAAACGCTCCTGAAAAGTTGTTTTTCCTATATCTGCCCGAAGGCAACCGTCACATTATAACGCGCGACACGGACGCTGCGACGAGTTTCACCTGCCAGTCGCGCGCGCCCTGCGCCGCGAGGAAGGCCGCCACGTCACGCGACGCCGGGTCGTCGGTCCAGCACAGGTTGCGGATGATCTGCGGGCGGATGATCACGTCGGCGGGCGTGCGCGTGTCCTCCGCGATCTGGTTGACGACCTTCCGCACGCGCTTGAGCCGGGCGAGACGTTCCGGACGGCGCTCCCACATGCGCATGCCGCGCGGCGCGTTCGTCTCCTCGCCGTCGTCCCTGCCGCCGCGGGCGTCGCCGTGGCCCGACGGCATGACCGGAAGCTCGTCGTCGGGCAGGTCGAGCGCCTCCTGGATGGCGGCCTTCCATACGGAGGGCTTCACGGCGCGCTGGATCGGCGCGTACCGCTCGAACATCTTGTCCTGTTCGCCTCCCGTGTGCATGCGCACGCGCTCGTTGAGGCAGCGCACGGCACGGAACTCGCGCGCGTTGTGCGGTTTGCGCTTCGCCGCCTCGATGATCGACGAGTCGGCGAGCAGCAGCGTCGGCGCGATGTCGTGGAGCCGGGCGAGCTCGTCCCGCTTCGTCCACAGGGCGCGCGCGACGGCGAGGGCGCGCGGGTCGCGGTTGATCTCGGTGATGTGGGAGATGCGCAGCCACGGCACGGGATGCTCGTGGCGGGGCCTGCCGGACGTGCCTTCGGCGAGGATGTGCGCGAACTCCTCCTCGGCCCACTCCTCCTTGCCGGCGCGTTTCAGGTCGGCGCGCATGAGCGACTCGAGCTCGGTGAGGAGCTCGACGTCGAGGGCCGCGTAGTTGCGCCAGTCGTACGGCAGCGGACGGTACGACCAGTCGGCGGCGGAATGCTCCTTGGCGAGCGTGATGCCGAGATACTGCTCGGTGACGGAGGCGAGGCCGAAGCGGTGCAGTCCGAGGAGCCTCGCCGCGACCTCCGTGTCGAAGAGCCCGCGGGGCGTCAGCCCGATGTCGGCGAATCCCGGCAGGTCCATCATCGCGTCGTGGATGATCCACACGGCGTCGCCGACCGCGTCGTTGAACCGGTTCCAGTCGACGCCGGCGCGGGTGAGCGCGACCGGGTCGAGCAGGACGATGCCCGCCCCCTCGCGTTTGAACTGGATGAGCCAGTCCTCGTGCCCGTAGCGGAATCCGGACGCGCGCTCCGCGTCGGCGGCGAGAGGTCCGGACGCCCCGGCCAACGCCTCGCAGGCACGTCGGTAGCCTTCCGGCGTGTCGGTCAGTGGGGGCACGCCCCCACGCGGCTTGGATTGCAGTCTTGGTTCCGCTTTCGGTTCAGTCAACGTCCGTTTCCCCGTCGAAGAGAATGGTGGATTTGAGGAAGCGGGCCCATACGGACACGCTCGCTCCGGCATCATACGGCATGCCGTCGAACGTCGTGGGGGTGAAGGAGACGCGGATCTCGCATCCGGAGGAATCGTCGCGTCCGAGCGAGCCGAACGCGGTGTTGCGCGTGACGGTGACGGTGCCGCCCACGCTGTCCGGATCGACGCCGTCGAGATGGTCGCACATGAGGTCCCAGTAGAGGTCGGGGGCGAGCGCGTCGTCCTCGTCGTTGTCGAGCGGGAGCCGCGCGAACGCGACGCAACGCCAGCGTGATCCCCAGTCGTCGCGCGGCGTCGCGCTGTAGAGGATCATGATCCATCCGGTGGCGACGCCTCCCGGCGTGATGCCGTCGAAGGGGAAGCCCGCGTCGTCGTCGCGCGTGCCCGCCTCGAGTTCGACGCCGATGCCGTAGTCGGCGAGCGTCGAGGGGACGGGGATCTCGCGATAGCGTACGTCCCCGATGCGTCGCATGCCGCGGACCGATTCGACCGCATGCCATACGTCGTCGGGCACGCCGGCCGGCCGGCCCGGCAGTCCCGGACCGGCGTCACGCCCGGTGCGCGATTTCACGCCCGTGGGAAATGCGTAGATGTCGGCCATATCTCCAGCGTAGGTGCCCCCGCGCGCTTTCGGGGCATCGGCACGCGGGGATTTGGGGCGAATCTAGTACACGGTGAAGCCGTGCGCCTCGAACTGCTTGACGACGCGCTCGCGCAGCGCGGCGCTCGGGCCCTTCTGGTTCTCCAGCGGGTACGGGATGCGCAGCTCGTGCCACTTCGGGCGTCCGAGCTGGTGGAAGCCGAGCACGTCGATGTGCTCCACGGCCCCGTCGAAGCTCTCGCAGATGCGCGCCACGTTCTCGACGTTCTCCTCGGAGTCGGTGAGTCCGGGCACGAGCACGAAGCGCACCCAGATCTTCTTGCCGGCCTTGGCGAGACGCTGGCCGAAGTCGATGGTGGGCTGGAGCACGCCGCCGGTCACCTTGTGGTAGGTCTCCTCGTCGCCGGATTTGACGTCGAGCAGGCACAGGTCGATGTCCTCGAGCATCGCGTCGGTGTAGCTCGTGTTGAGGAAGCCGGACGTGTCGAGGCAGGTGTGCACGCCCATCTCCTTGGCGGCGTGGAACACGCGGGAGACGAAGGCGGGCTGCATCATCGACTCGCCGCCGGAGAACGTGATGCCCCCGTGCGTGGCCTTGAACAGGTCCTTGTAGCGGTCGACCTTCTTGATCATCGCCTCGAGCGTGACGGGCTTGCCGTCGCGCATCTTCCAGGTGTCCGGGTTCTGGCAGTACTGGCAGCGCAGCGGGCAGCCGGACATGAACACGGTCATGCGCGTGCCCGGGCCGTCGACGGACGTGTTGATGTCCCACGAGTGGACGAAGCCGATGTCGCCGGACCTGAGCGCGGCGATGCGGTCGCGGCGGTCGAGGCCGATCGGCGATTCGAAGCCGGACAGGCCTCCCATGAGGGTCTGCTTGGCGTAGGTCTTGGATTCGCGCAGCATATGGCGCGTGGTGGTGCGGAACTGGGTTTCGGGCATCGTCGTCCTCCTGTTCCGAGTGATGCACGGAATAATCGTAATCGTATTGGTTGTTGCAGTTGTCGCATAAGGAAGGGGTGGGACGAATCCCACCCCTTCATCGTTCTACCGCTTCACGCGGCCGCTGGTCTCCGACGGGAATCAGTCGGTGACGGCGCCCTGGTGGAAGGTACGGGAGATGACGTCGAGCTGCTGCTCCTTGGTGAGCTTGACGAAGTTCACCGCGTAGCCGGAGACGCGCACGGTCAGGTGCGGGTACTTCTCCGGGTGCTCGACGGCGTCCTCCATGGTCTCCTTGCGCAGGACGTTGATGTTCGCGTGGTAGAGGCCGTGGCCGTTGCCGGCGTCGAGGATGCCGACCAGGTTGCCGATGCGCTCCTCCTCGTCGCGACCGAGGCCATCGGGGGTGATGGTGTTGGTCAGCGAGATGCCGTCAAGCGCGTCGTTGTAGTCGATCTTGCCGACGGAGAACATGGACGGCAGCATGCCGTGGGAGTCCATGCCGTTCTCCGGGTTCGCGCCCGGGGCGTACGGGGTGCCCTTCTTGTGGCCGGACGGGAAGGAACCGGTGTTCTTGCCGTACTCGACGTTGGAGGTGATCGTCAGGATGGACTGGGTCGGGACGGCGCCGCGGTAGACCGGCAGGCGCTTGACCTGGCCCATGACCGTGGAGACGACCCACTTGGCGATGTCGTCGGCGCGGTCGTCGTCGTTGCCGTAGATCGGGAACTCGCCCTCGGTGCGGTAGCCGACGACCAGGTCGTCATCGGCGCCCTCGACGTACTCGTACTCGTGGCCTTCGAGGTTCTTGGCCTCGGCGTTGGTGATCGGGTACACCTTGGCGTACTTGATCGCGGCGAGGGAGTCGGCGGCGATGGACAGACCGGACATGCCGCAACCGAGGGTGCGGTACACCTCCTTGTCGTGCAGGGCCATCTCGATGGACTCGTACGCGTACTTATCGTGCATGTAGTGGATGATGTTCAGCGCCATCACGTAGGTCTCGGACAGCCATTCGAGGGCCTTCTCGTAGTTGTTCTTGACCTTCTCGTAGTCGAGGGTGCCGTCGGCCTCCGGGAGGATCGGGTCGATCACGCCCTTGTCGATGACCTGCATGCCGGTCATCTCGTCGCGGCCTCCGTTGATGGCGTACAGCAGGGCCTTGGCGGAGTTCACGCGGGCGGCGAAGAACTGCATCTGCTTGCCGACGCGCATCGGGGAGACGCAGCACGCGATGGCCGCGTCGTCGCCCCAGTGGCCGCGGATCTCACGGTCGGACTCGTACTGGATGGCCGAGGTGTCGATGGAGATCTTGGCGCAGAAGCGCTTGTAGCCTTCCGGCAGCTTCGGATCCCAGAAGATGGTGATGTTCGGCTCCGGGCCGGGTCCGAGGTGCTCGAGGGTCAGCGTGTTGAGCAGACGGAACGAGGTCTTGGTGACCAGCGGACGACCGTCGTCGCCGAAGCCGGCGTCGGACCAGGTCGCCCAGTACGGATCGCCGGAGAAGATGGCGTCGTAGTCCTTGGTGCGCAGGAAGCGCACGATGCGCAGCTTCATGACGATGTTGTCGATGAGCTCCTGGGCGTCGGTCTCGGTGATCTTGCCGGCCTGGAGGTCGCGCTCGATGTAGCAGTCGAGGAACGCGGAGTTGCGGCCGAAGGACATGGCGGCGCCGTCCTGGGACTTGATGGAGGCGAGGTAGCCCATGTAGGTCCACTGCACGGCCTCCTGCGCGGTCTGCGCCGGGCGGGTCAGGTCGAGGCCGTACTCGTTGCCGAGGTTGATGAGCTGCTTGAGGGCCTTGATCTGCTCGTCGTGCTCCTCGCGGAAGCGGATCCAGTGCTCGATCTCCGGCTCGGTGAAGTCGTTGCGGTACGGCACGGAGTCCTTGTCGCGCTTCTTGAAGGCGATCAGCTTGTTCACGCCGTACAGGGCGACGCGGCGGTAGTCGCCGATGATGCGGCCGCGGCCGTAGGCGTCCGGCAGACCGGTGAGGATCTTGTTGTGGCGGGCGACCTTGATCTGCTTGGTGTACACGCCGAAGACGCCGTCGTTGTGCGTCTTGCGGTACTTGGTGAAGATCTTCTTGATCTCCGGATCCGGCTCCTTGCCGGCCTCCTTGATGGCCTGCTCGACCATGCGCCAGCCGCCGTTCGGCATCATCGCGCGCTTGCAGGGGACGTCGGTCTGCAGGCCGACGATCACGTTGTCGACCTCCGGGGAGTCGATGTAGCCGGCCGGGAAGGCGTCGATGCCCGCCGGGGTGTGGGTGTCCACGTCGTAGACGCGCTGCTTGCGCTCGACGGCCAGGTAGTTGTCGTCGAGGTACTTCCACAGGTGCTTGGTCTTCTCGGTGGCGGGGGCGAGGAAGCTCTCGTCGCCGGTGTACGGGGTGTAGTTCTTCTGGATGAAGTCACGAACGTCGATGTCCTTCTGCCAGTTGCCGCCCTCAAAGCCGTCCCACGCCTTCGCGTCGAGCTCTTCCGCGGTCAGTGCAGCAGATTCAACAGCTGTCATTTCCACTCCTTGGTGTTGTATCTTCCGACGCACCTTCGTCGTCGTTGTCTCCCAGTGTAACCGCCAGAAAATGGGAAAAGGCGCAAAACGGGCGTGACATATCTCACATTGCGTTATCGTTCACACGCCCGTTCCGCGCCGGTTTCCATCGGTTGCCGCAATCGGCGGCGGCCAGGGGGCTCACGCCCCGGAGCCGTCGCCATGGCCGCTACGCCTTATGCGGCCGGTCCCAGTCGAGGTTCCACTGCCGGTCCTGCTCCTTCCAGAGGGTCTCGCGATCCTGGAAGATCTTCCACGCGTCGAGCGCGTCCTCGCGGGACTTGTACGGCCCCATGCGCTGCTCGATCGGGGATTTCGGCCCCTGTTCGGGTTCCCCGGTGACCATGTTGAAATACCATCGCGTGTCCTTCGCCATGATGATCTCCCTTCTGCAATGGCACGACTGGTTATTCGCGGTTACTCGCGGAACGCGTTGGTGATCGGCAGGCGGCGGTCGCGGCCGAACGCGAGCGCGGTGACCTTCGGCCCCAGCGGGTATTGGCGGCGCTTCCATTCGGCGCGGTCGACGAGACGCATCACCGTGTCGACGGTCTTCTCGTCGAAGCCGTCGGCGAGCAGGTCGGCGCGGCCGTGCGCGTGCTCGATGTACGCGGCGAGCACCTGGTCGAGCAGCTCGTATTCGGGCAGCGAATCGGAGTCCTTCTGCCCGGGGCGCAGCTCGGCGGACGGCGCCTTCTCGATGGAGGCGACCGGGATCATCACGCCGTTCTCGAGCGGCGTGCCCGGCTCCCCCGCCTCGTTGCCCACGATCTTCAGGCCGCCTATGCCGACGCCGGCCGCGGCCGCCTTGTTGCGCCAGCGGGACAGCTCCCACACGCGCGTCTTGAGCAGGTCCTTGATCGGCGCGTAGCCACCGACCGCGTCGCCGTAGATCGTGGAGTAGCCGCAGGCGAGCTCCGACTTGTTGCCGGTGGCGACGGCGAGCAGCCCCTTCGAGTTCGAGTAGGCCATGACGATGACGCCGCGGATGCGCGCCTGCAGGTTCTCGGCGGCCACGCCGTCGAGGTCGAGCTGGCCCTGGAACGCCTTGAACAGCGGCTCGATGGGCTGCACGTCGTAGTGGGCGCCGATGTTCGCGGCGAGGTCGGCCGCGTCGTCCTTGGAACCGTCGGAGGAGTACATGGAGGGCATGGAGATGCCGTGCACGTTGTCGCCGCCGACCGCGTCGGCCGCCATGGCGGCGACGAGCGCGGAGTCGATGCCGCCGGACAGGCCGAGAGTGACTCCGTGGAAGCCGTTCTTGGCCATGTAGTCCTTGAGGCCGAGCACGCAGGCGGTGTACACCTCCTCGTCCGGGTCGAGCTTCGGCGCGACCGTGGACTTGGCCTGGTGCACCTTCGCCGTGTCGAGCGTCCAGAAGGCGAGGTCCTCCATGAACATGGGGGCGCGTTCGAGCAGCGTGCCGTCGGCATCGACGACGAAGCTGCCGCCGTCGAAGACGAGGTCGTCCTGGCCGCCGACCTGGTTCACGTAGATGAGCGGCGCCTCCACTTCGGCGGCGCGGCGCTTCGCCAGTTCGAGGCGCACGTCGGTCTTGCCCTCCTCGTACGGGGAGCCGTTGATGGTGACGAGCGCGTCGATGTCGCGGCCGGCGAGTTCGGCGACGGGGCCGCCGTCCTGCCAGATGTCCTCGCAGATGGCGACGCCGAGGCGGGCGCCGTCCACGTCGAGCACGACGGAGCGTTCGCCGGCCTTGAAGATGCGGAACTCGTCGAACACGCCGTAGTTGGGCAGGAAGTGCTTGTCATAGCCGGCCCACACGACGCCGTCGTGCAGCACGACGAGACGGTTGTAGGGCTTGGAGGTCTCATGGTCGGTGCCGACGGTGCCGACCACCACGTACAGGTCGCGCAGTCCCTCCTTCCTGAGGGATTCGGCGAGCCCGTTGGCCTTGTCCCATGCGGCCTGGCGGAACGTGCGGCGCAGGGCGAGGTCCTCGATCGGGTATCCGGTGAGCGTCATCTCCGGGAAGACGACGACCTTGGCGCCGTCGGCGGCGGCGCGGCGGCTGTAGTCGAGCACCTTGTCCGCGTTGGCGTCGAGCGCGCCGACGCAGGTGTCGATCTGGGCGAGTGCGAAGCGAATCTGTGTCATGTCTCCCTATCCTAATCCGTGGTCGTCGTCCGTCCCGTCAACGCCGTCCCGCGGCGTCATCCCGTCCCCGTCGCGTCAGCGCGCGGCGGCGCCGTCGCCGGTACCGGAGGCGCCGAGTTCGGCAAGCACGCGCAGCGCGGCGTTCACGTAGAAGTCGACGAACGTGGGGATCGACGCGTCGAGGCCGACGAACCGGGGGCTGTGCCAGTCGGCGCATCCCTCCGCACCGTTCGAGCCGATGAACGCGAACACGGAGCGGGTCGTGCGCGCGAACTCGCAGAAGTCCTCCCCCGCCATGGACGGGCGGATCGGCTCCAACGCCGCGTAGCCGCGCACGTCGGCGGCGACGGCGCGCGCGAGCGGCGCGTCGGAGACGACCGGATCCTGGAAGTCGTCCCACGTGACGTCCGCCGTGATGCCGAACGCCTCCGCCGTATGCCCGACGACCGCCTTGAAGCGGCGTTCGGCGAGCAGGCTGTCCTCCTTGTGGAAGTAGCGCACGGTGCCCTGGAAGCCGGCTTCGGCGGGCACGACGTTCCACACGCGGCCGCCGTGCACCTCGGTGATGGACAGGACCAGCGGGTGCAGGGCGTTGACGTTGCGGCTGACGATGGTCTGCAGTTCGAGCACCATCGACGCGAGCGCCTCGATCGGACCGGTGCCCTTGTGCGGGTATCCGGCGTGCGTGCCGTCCGCGTGGAGCGTCACCTGGAAGCGCACGCAGCCGGCCATCATCGGCTCGACGCCGACCGCGACCTCGCCGGGCGCGTAGTTCGGGTTGTTGTGCGTGCCGATGATCGCGTCCACGTCGTCGAGAAGCCCCGCGTCGAGCATCGCGAACGCGCCCTGGCCGGTCTCCTCGCTTGGCTGGAAGAGGATCTTCACGCTGCCGGCGAACCGGTCGCGGTGCTCGGCGAGCCAGAACGCGGCGCCGAGCAGTCCGGTCATGTGCAGGTCGTGGCCGCAGCCGTGCATGACGCCCTCGTTGACGGAGGCGAACGGCAGGCCCGTGTCCTCGACGATGGGCAGGCCGTCGATGTCGGCGCGCAGGGCGACGCGCGGCCCGGGTCCGCCCTCGCCGCGGATGAGCCCGACGACACCGGTCTCCAACGGGTTGTCGAGCACCTCCACGCCGTGCGTCTTCAACTGGTCGGCGAGGTAGATGCTGGTGTCGTATTCCTTGAAGCTGCGTTCCGGATGCGCGTGCAGGTAGTGCCGGATCGCGACGAGGTCCGGGTCGGACTCGACGTGCCCGACGACGGCGGAGGCGGTGATGTCGGTTGCGTGGTCTGTGCGGTCTGTTGCGTTGCGTTCGCTCATACGCCCGATTGTAGGTCGTGCCCGCGTGGACGGGACGGATACGTCCGTCGACGGTTCCGACACCCGTTCCGCCCGTCGTCTCCCCTCACCTCCCTAGACTGGGATGCGGAACGATCCGATTCCTGCGATTCCCGCGAGGAGGCACCATGACCACGCCCGACATCCGCGCCGCGTTCTTCGACATCGACGGCACACTCACCAGCTTCGTGACGCACACGATCCCGCAGTCCACGATCGACGCGCTGCACCGGCTGCAGGCGAAGGGCGTGAAGGTGTTCATCTGTTCGGGCCGCGCGCCCAGCCACATGACCGTCGTGCTCGACATGATCCCGGTCACGTTCGACGGCATCGTCGGCCTGAACGGCCAGTACTGCGTCGACCATGACGGCTTCCTGGAGAAGGAGGCGCTCGACCCGCAGGACGTGCGCACGATCGTCGCCTGGCTGGACCGCCACCCGGACGTGGTGGCGAACTTCTGCGAATCCGACTACGTGTACTTCAACCAGGTGACCGAGCCGATGCGCGCCACGTGGAAGCAGCTCGGCAAGACCGCGCCGAAGGTGTTCGTCGACGACCCGCATACGCGCCCCGCGACGCATGAGACGTTCCAGGTGAGCCCGTACATCGGCGACGAACAGGAGAAGGAGATCGTCGGATTGTGCCGCAACGTGGCGGGCGTGCGTTGGCATCCGGACTTCGTCGACCTGATTCCGGCCGACGGCGGCAAGCCGAAGGGCATGGAACGCTTCATGCGCCACTACGGCTGGACGCGCGAACAGGTGATGGCGTTCGGCGACGGCGGCAACGACGTGACGATGCTGGAATTCGCCGGCATCGGCGTGGCGATGGGCAACGCGACCGAAGGCCCGAAGGCCGCCGCCGACTACGTGACCGACGACGTCGACCACGACGGCGTGATGAACGCCCTCAAGCACTTCCACGTGCTGTAAGAGAGGACCCCCTCAGTCGGCCTGCGGCCGACAGCTCCCCCTGAAGGGGGCGCAGAACGGATTGCGCCCCCTTCAGGGGGAGCTGTCCCGCGGAGCGGGACTGAGGGGGTCTCGTGATGCGGTTATCGAATCGTCACTCCGCGACGTCGACGGAAAGGATCACGGCCGGTTCGGTCGGACGGTCCATCGGGTCGGTGGGCAGCGCCTCGAGCTTGTCGACCACGGCCTTGGACTGGTCGTCGGCGACCTCGCCGAAGATCGTGTGGTGGCCGTCGAGCCACGGGGTCGGCACGGTGGTGATGAAGAACTGGGAGCCGTTGGTGCCGTGGATCTTCCCGTCGCGGCCGCGGCGCAGGCCGGCGTTCGCCATGGCGAGCAGGTATGGGCGGTCGAACTTGAGCGTCGGGTCGATCTCGTCGTCGAAGTCGTAGCCGGGGCCGCCGGTGCCGTTGCCGAGCGGGCAGCCGCCCTGGATCATGAAGTCCTTGATGATGCGGTGGAAGCTCAGGCCGTTGTAGAACTTGCCGTGGGAGGGCTGGCCGGTGTACGGGTCCGCCCACTCCTTCTCGCCGGTGGCGAGGCCGAGGAAGTTCTTCACCGTCTCCGGGGCCTTGTCGTCGAACAGGTTGATGGTGATGTCACCTTCGGAGGTGCGCATGATGATCGTAGTCATGGCGTCAAGTCTGTCATAGTCGCACGACGACGGGGACGGACCCGTGGAACGACATCGGCCCGCGTCCCGTCCCGGTATGGGGAAGGATGCGGGCCGACGGCATCGCGGGCGATCGCCTTCGCGGTCAGCGGACGTGGTGGTCGATGCGCTTGGCGAACCAGTCGCCGAACGACTGGATGACCTGCACGAGGATGACGCTCAGGATCACGGCGACGAGCATCACGTCGTACTCGTAGCGCTGGTAGCCGTAGCGGATGGCGATGTCGCCGAGGCCGCCGGCGCCCACGGTGCCGGCCATCGCCGAGTAGCCGAACAGGTTGATGAACGTGATGGCGGCGCCGCGCACGAGCGACGGCAGGCTTTCGAACAGGAGCACCTTGGTGACGATCTGCCAGTTGTTCGCGCCGAAGCTCTGCGCGGCCTCGATGAGGCCGCCGTCCACGTCGGCGAGCGACTGTTCGACGACGCGGGCCACGAACGGCGCGGCGGAGATGACGAGCGGCACCATCGCGCCCTCGACGCCGAGCGACGTGCCGACGATGAGGCGCGTGAACGGGATGATGGCGACGAGCAGGATGATGAACGGGATGGAACGGCCGATGTTCACGATCCAGCCGAGCACGGTGTTGAGCGGGCGGTTCGGCCAGATGGACTTGGCACCGGTGATGGTGAGGAGCACGCCGAGTGGCACGCCGATCACGTAGGCGAGCAGCGTGGAGCCCGCGGTCATGATGAGCGTGTCGCGGGTGCCTTCGAGCATGAGCTCGCCGTAGTTCGCGATGAATTCGGTGATGGTCTGTCCCATGGTCAGCGTGCCTCCTCATGCTTCGCGGCGGCCTTGGCCGGCTCGACCGGCTTGCCGTCCTCGTCCTCGTCGCGTCCGTTCTGCTCCTCGGCGCTGGCGATGAGCGCCTTGAGGATGTCGCTCTGCGGGTTCGCGAACAGTTCGGCGGTCTCACCGGTCTCGACGATGTAGCCGCCGTCGATCATGGCGACGCGGTCGCAGATGTTGCGGGCGACGGACAGCGAGTGCGTGATGATGACGAGCGTGACGCCGAGCTCGCGGTTGATGCGGCGCAGCAGGTCGAGGATCTGCACGGTGGTGGTGGAGTCGAGGGCGCTGGTCGCCTCGTCGCACAGCATGATCTTCGGCTCGTTGGCGAGGGCGCGCGCGATGGCGACGCGTTGCTGCTGACCGCCGGACAGCTGACTCGGGTAGCGGTCCTCGAACCCTTCGAGGCCGACGAGGCGCAGGAGGCGCTTGCCGCGTTCGATGCGCTGCGCCTTCGGACGGTGCGCGAGTTCGAGCGGGAACGTGACGTTGCGCAGCACGGTGCGCTGCTGGAACAGGTTGAAGTCCTGGAAGATCATGCCGATCTTCGTGCGCAGCTCGGCGAGGTCGCGGCCGGTGACGTGCGAGACGTCCTTGCCGTCGATGACGACCTTGCCTTCGGTGGGGCGCTCGAGCAGGTTGATGGTGCGCACGAGCGTCGATTTGCCGGCGCCGGAGGAGCCGAGGAAGCCGAACACCTCGCCGTCGTTGATGGTCAGGTTGATGTCGTGGAGCACCTCGTGCGCGTCCGCGCCGGTGCCATAGCTCTTCTTGAGATGGTCGAATTGGATCATGGATCGTTCCTGTCGTATGTGGTCGTGATATGCACGATGCCGCACGATATGGCGGTGATTCGCGTCGGACGCGTCACCCGTATACCGTGCGGCATGCTAGCGGAAGGGCTGGAGACCGATCAGAAGACCGGGACGACCGCGCCCTTGTAGTTCTTGTTGATGTAGTCGCGGACCTCGCTGGAGTTGAGGGCCTTCTTGAGCTCCTTGGTCTTCGCGGTGTTCTCGTTGCCCTTCTTGACGACCAGGATGTTCGCGTAGGTCTTGGCGGCCAGGCCTCCGGCCTTCTCGATCTGCAGGGCGTCCTTGGTGACGTCGAAGCCGGCCTGGATGGCGTAGTTGCCGTTCAGCGCGGCGATGTCCACGTCGTTGATGACGGTCGGCACGACGGCCGCCTCGAGCTCCTTGAACTGGAGGTTCTTCGGGTTGGAGGTGATGTCCTTCGGCGTGGCGTTGATGTCCTCCGGATCCTTGAGCTTGATCAGGCCGGCGTCCTGCAGGAGCAGGAGGGCGCGCGCCTCGTTGGTGGCGTCGTTCGGGACGGCCACGACGGCGCCGTCCTTGAGGTCGGCGATCTTCTTGGTCTTGCCCGGGTACAGGCCGAACGGCTCGAAGTGCACGGTCTCGACGGAGACGAGGTGGGTGCCCTTCTCCTTGTTGAAGTTGTCGAGATACGGCTTGTGCTGGAAGTAGTTGGCGTCGACCTCGCCGTCCTCGGTGGCGGTGTTCGGCTGCACGTAGTCGGTGAACTCCTTGACCTCGAGTTTGTAGCCGTCCTTCTCGACGATCGGCTTGACGGCCTTGTTGAGGATCTCCGCGTGCGGGGTCGGGCTGGCGGCCACGGTGATGGTCTTGTCGTCCTCCTTGCTGGTGGCGGTGGACGAGCTGCCGCAGCCGGACAGGCCGAGCGCGGCGACGGCGACGACGGCCAGGGCGGCCGCGGCGGACTTGGTGAAGCGCATGATGTCTTCCTCTCTCAATTCATCATCCATATCGGCGGTGAACGGCCTTCGCCGTTCCCAACGCTTCGCCACTATACAAACGTTTGCCGCGCGCAACGCGGTACCGTAATCGACGTTGCTTATAGCGCGCGCCTCACGCGACACGCGAACCGACACGCGCCGCGAGTCACGGCTTCGACGCCGGGACGCGCCGCCGCATGCTCACTGCATGCGGCGCAGGCGCGGCTCGGCGGAGTCCTTCGCGCCGGTGATGCGGTACACGTCGAACACGCCTTCGATCTTGCGCACGGCGGCGAGCAGGGTGTTGAGGTGCTGCGGGTCGGCCATCTCGAAGCTGAACTGGCTGGTGGCCACGCGGTCGGAGCCGGTGGAGATCGAGCCGGAGATGATGTTCACGCCGTGGTCGGAGAGCACGCGCGTCACGTCGGAGAGCAGGTTGCGCCGGTCGAGCGCCTCCACCTGGATCTTGACCATGAACACGCCCTTGGTGCTCGTCCATTCGACCTCGACGACGCGTTCGGGCTGGCGGCGCTGCAGGTCGATCATGTTCTGGCAGTCGGTGCGGTGCACGGACACGCCCTGGTTGCGCGTGATGAAGCCGATGATCTTGTCGCCGGGCACGGGCATGCAGCAGCGGGCGAGCTTGACCCACACGTCGCCGACGCCCTTGACGGACACGCCGGAGCTGCTGTTCGTCTTCTGACGCGTCTCGACGGGCTTGAGCGGCAGGACCTCCTGTTCGATCTCCTCGTCGACCTCGTCGGCGCCCGCGTCCTTGACGAGATACGAGATGACGTTCTGCGTGGAGATCTGGCCGTCGCCGATGGCGGCGAACAGGCCG
This sequence comes from Bifidobacterium sp. LH_424, assembly GCF_056356895.1. Taxonomy (NCBI): domain Bacteria; kingdom Bacillati; phylum Actinomycetota; class Actinomycetes; order Bifidobacteriales; family Bifidobacteriaceae; genus Bifidobacterium; species Bifidobacterium sp. LH_424. The sequence goes on along the minus strand of NZ_JBKEVC010000001.1, from coordinate 441,222 downwards.
TCCGCGTTCGGGAAGTTCAGTTCGTCGGCCACGCCGATCAGCGCCTCGGGCGTGAGCAGCGTGTTGATGGGCAGGCTGCGCTTGCGCATGGCGCGGGTCAGTTCGTCGCGGCCCTCCTCGATCGCCTCGGAGCGACGCTCCTTGGAGAACCACTGGCGGATCTTGTTGCGCGCCTTCGGGCTCTTCGCGAAGCTCAGCCAGTCGCGCGACGGGCCGGCCGTGTCCGACTTGGAGGTGAGGATCTCGACGGTGTCGCCGTTCTCGAGCTTCGTGTCGAGAGGGACGAGACGCCCGTTGACGCGCGCGCCCATCGTGCGGTGGCCGACCTCGGTGTGCACCGCGTAGGCGAAGTCGATAGGGGTGGCGGCCGCCGGCAGGGAGATGATCTTGCCCTTCGGCGTGAACACGTACACCTCGGCCGAGCCGAGGTCCTCCTTGAGCGAGCCGAGGAACTCGTTGGAGTCGGGGGTCTCGCTGGTCCAGTCGGCGAGCTGCTGGATCCACTTGAGGTTGTCGGCCTCGCTCAGCTCCTGGTTCTCGGAGCCCTCGCGCTTGCGGTCGGACTTGTCAGGCGAGCTCAGCGCGCGGCCGGCCTGGCCGTTCTCCTTGTACTTCCAGTGCGCGGCGATGCCGAATTCGGCGCGCCGGTGCATGTCCCACGTGCGAATCTGGATCTCGACGGGCTTGCCACCGGGGCCGACCACCGTGGTGTGCAGCGACTGGTACATGTTGAGCTTCGGCATCGCGATGTAGTCCTTGAACCGGCCGGGCACCGGGTTCCACCGCGCGTGCACGGCGCCGAGCGCCGCATAGCAGTCCTGAATCGAGTCGACGATGATGCGCACGCCCACCAAGTCGTAGATGTTGGCGAAATCGTGGCCGCGCACGATCATCTTCTGGTAGATGGAGAAGTAGTCCTTCGGGCGTCCGGTCACGTACGCCTTGATGTGCTGCTCGTCGAGGTCCTCGTTGATCTCGGCGAGAATCTGCTTGAGGTACACGTCGCGCTGCCCGGCGCGGCGGGCGACGAGCACGACGATCTCGTTGTAGATCTTCGGATAGATGACCTTGAAGCTCAGCTCCTCGAGCTCGGTCTTGATGGCGTTCATGCCGAGGCGGTTGGCGAGCGGCGCGTACACGTCGAGCGTCTCGTGCGCCTTCTTGACGGCGCTGGAGGTCTTCACGTAGCGCCAGGTGCGCGCGTTGTGCACGCGGTCGGCGAGCTTGACGACGAGCACGCGCACGTCGCGGCTCATCGCGACGACCATCTTGCGGATGGTCTCGGCCTGCGCCGAGTCGCCGTATTCCATCTTCGAGAGCTTGGTGACGCCGTCCACGAGGCCGGTGACGGTGTCGCCGAACTCGGCGCGGCACTGGTCGAGCGTGTAGTCGGTGTCCTCCACCGTGTCGTGCAGCAGGCCGGCGGCCACGACGAGCGGCCCCATGCCGAGGTCGGCGAGGATCTGCGCGACGGCGAGCGGGTGGATGATGTATGGTTCGCCCGACTTGCGCCGCTGCGCGGAATGTTGGATCACGGCGCGGCGGTACGCGCGTTCGAGGATGGTCAGGTCCTCGCCGGGATGGTGCACGCGGCACGCCTGCATGATCGGCAGCAACGGATTGATCGGATCGGTGCTGACCTCGCATCCCAGTTTGCGTGCGGAATCGAATTCCATATCGTCGCCCGCCATGGCGCACCTCCCTCGCTCGTATGGATTTCCATCCTAACGCGTCTTCCACGCGTCCGACGCGTTTATCCTACCGCGTATCAGGCGACTCCCGTGGAGCCAAAGCCCCGTTCCGCGCGGTCGGATCCCGGCAGCGTCTCGGCGGGGACGAACCTCGCCTCGACGTAGCGCTGGATGACGAGCTGCGCGATGCGGTCGCCGACCTCGAAGCGCGCCGTGCGCTCCGGATCCAGGTTGATGAGCGGCACCTTGATCTCGCCGCGGTAGCCGGCGTCGATGGTACCGGGTGCGTTGAGCACGGTCACGCCCTGCTTGGCGGCGAGACCGGAGCGCGGATGCACGAGCCCCACATAGCCGGCGGGCAGCGCGATGGCCACGCCGGTCGGCACGAGGGCCCGCTGGAACGGCTTCAGCTCGAACGCCTCGGCGGCGCGCAGGTCGGCGCCCGCGTCGCCCGCGTGGGCGTAGAACAGTCGGGCGAGTTCGGCCGGTTGGTCCGGATCGACGGCCTTGACGAGAACCTCGGTGTTCTCGGGTTCGTTGTACGCGGAATCGAAGGTCATCAGGCGGCGCACTCCTGGCACACGGGCTGGCCGTCGTCGGTCATGTAGGCGAGCTGGCTGCGGTGCTTGACGAGGAAGCACTCGGAGCAGATGAACTCGTCACCCTGCATCGGGATGACCGTCACGGAGGAGTCCTCGTTGCTCAGGTCGGCGCCCGGCAGCTCGTAGTCCTCGGCAATGGCGTTCTCGTCGTCGTCGATGTCGCTCGATGAGTTCTGCGAGCCCTTTCCGAGAGCCTGCAGCGATTCCTCGTCCTCATCCTTGTTGCGGGGGGAATCATAATCCTGAGCCATCGCGATCCTTTCGTAGCACGGGGCCCGCCGTGCCGGCGGGGCCCGAAGACTGGTTTACTCGCCCATAGAATACACGATTTCAAATACTCGTAAAGTTCGACACGTGGGGCATACTGTATTGTGATACAAGTTTTTGAGGAAAGTGGTGCGCGCATGCCTGACAATTCGCCTCGGGGGGCCCGTCTCGACCATGTCTCCGACGCCGGCGACCTGGTGTTCGAGGCGGGTGGTGAGCGTTTCGTCGTCACCGTGGACGACGCGTTGGAGCGGGCCCTGCTCGAGGCCAAGCAGATCCGTTCGGAGTCGATGAAGCGCCGCCAGCCGCACACGATGGACACGTTGCCGATCTCGCAGATCCAGCAGCTGATCCGCGCCGGCGCCGACCCGGCGAAGGTGGCCGCCCACTACGGTCTGGCCGAGGCGCTGGTGCGCCGTTTCTCCGCCTCGGTGCAGACGGAGAAGCAGTACGCGATCGAGCAGTTCAAGCGCGTGCCCGCGCCGAAGGGCTCCCGTCTGCGCACGATTGAGGAGATCATCGACATGACGCTGCTGGCGGCGCGCGTCGACCGGGACACGCTCACGTGGTCGGCGACCCGCCGCCATCATGAGCCGTGGCACATCGTCGCGCGGTTCATGTCCGCCGGGCGCAAGGTGCATGCCGAATGGACGTGGGACATGCATGACAATTCCATCGTCTGCCTGAACGCCGCGGCGCGCAAGCTGATCGGCGAGCAGAGTCTCGGCGTCGGTCCGGAACCGGCCGCCTCCGCCGCGGCGAGCGGCGTCGCGGGCGCGCCGGCGGTCACGCGGCAGCCCAGTCCGCAGCCGGCGGCCGTGCACGGGCGGTTCCCCGTCGGCCCGGAGCCGGCCGCGCCGGAAGCGGGCCACGGGGCCGCCGCGCAGCCGGCCGCGGCTCCGGTTCCGGCGACGTCTCCCGACGGTCTTTCCGTCGCACCGCCGTCGCCTTCGCTGCCGGCGGTGCGCCCGGAAGCGGAGGAGTCCCCCGATCCCGCCGCGCAGCAGTCCGATTCCCCGATGGCCACGACCACGGACGACATCCCCGTGTTCCGCACGAACGCGGAACCGGCTCCGGCCCCCGACGCCGGCGCGGCGGCCGGCCAGACGTCGCCGGCGGGGGCGTCCGACGATGCGGCGCGTTCCGGCAATGCCGCCGGCGAGGAGCGCCCGCGCACGGAACGCGCGGAGGCGGCGCGACGCCGTTCGGGCCGTTCCGCCGTGCCCAGCTGGGACGAGATCCTCTTCGGCGAGTGACGGCCGGCGGTCTTCGCCGCCGTCCGTCCGCGCGATGCATCCCCCTGTCTTGTCGACGGCCGTCAGGCCATGTCGATGAGGCAGGGGATGTCCATTTCCAGCATGGTCTGGGAGCCGTGCACGCTGGGCAGTCTGGTCGCCTTGTCCGACTGGGTGCGGCTGTCGACGAGCGTGACCTGGCCGGCGGCCTGCACGATCACGTCGCCGAGCATCGGTGCGACGCGCGCGTCGACCGGACCGAACAAGCCGTCGGCGACGGCCTCGCGCTTCGTACGGACCAGCGCCTTCTCCCCCAGCCGGTCGCGCCACCTCGCGGCGATGTCTTCCGGATTCTCGTCCTGCTCGGCGTAGAGCATGAGGGCGCGCGGCTCGCCGCCCACCAGACGCACGCCCCGTGCGAGCGTCGGTTCGGCGGCGATGTCGATGCGTTCGCGCCCGTCCGACATGACCATGCCGTGATCGGCGACGATGACGATGAGCGTGCCTTTCGGCGCCTCGCGGGCGAGCAGGGCGAGCTGCGCGTCGATGCGCTCGAACGCGCCAATCCACTGCTCGGAGTCCCAGCCGTGGTTGTGGCCGACCTTGTCGGCGTCGCGGATGTACAGATAGGACAATCCGGGTTCGCGGGCGGCCCGCGCGGCGGCGCGCACGCGGTCGCGCGGCGTCACGCCCGACACGTAGGTCCCGCCGCGCAGCGCCGCCTCGGTGAGCGGCGACCCCTTGAACTTGGCGAGGCCTGAACTGGTGACGGGCACGCCTTCGGCGGCGAGGCGCTCGAACACGGTGGGCTCACGCTGCAGGTCGTGCGGGTCGACGATCGGGTCGGCCGGCTGCGCCGCGAACCGGCCGCCGGGGCCGGCGGGCTTGGGCGCGAGCGCGTCCTTGAACTGGATGAGCTGCATGAGACGCCCCGACGACGGTTCCAGCTGCGTGTAGCCGGCCATGCCGGTCATCCCCGGGCAGGTGCCGGTGCCGAACGTGGCCATCGCGGCGACGGTGGTGCTCGGCGCGCACGTGGAGATGGGCCGCTGGTTGGCGGTGTCGCGCATGAGCGCGCGCAGGTAAGGGGCGTGGCCGAGGCGCATGGCGAGGTTCCAATAGCCGAGGCCGTCCACGAGCACGACGATTGCGGAATGCGCGTCGGGCAGGCCGATCGCGGTCTGGAGCGTCTTCGGATCCTGGTGCACGCGGGTGGGCGTCGGATGCCCGATCGCCGCGGAGACGGCCGGCAGCACGGAGGACAGGTGCAGCGCGCCGCCGCGGCGTCCGGGCGCGACGGAGGCTCCGTCCTCCGGGTCGCCGGTCGCGCGACCGGTCGTCCGGCCGGACGACCAGTCCCCGTACCGGGCGGTGTCCGTCAACCGCAGCAGCTCTTCCATCTCAGGCGTCTCCACACTCATGCCTCTCCATAGTAGTAGTCCGATGCGGTCGGCTGGCGTCGGTCCGGCGGCCGGGGCGGCATGATGTCGGCATGATAGTATGTTGCGGGTTTTCAATCGTCTTCAGGGAGTCCGTCACATGGCATCACACCGCAGGTCCGCAGCCGCCGCGTACGATCCGCGCACGGTGAAGGAGCACATCGTCGAAACGCCGTTGAACGAGGAGATGAGCAAGTCGTTCCTCGAATACGCGTATTCGGTGATCTACGCGCGTGCGCTGCCGGACGCGCGCGACGGCCTGAAGCCCGTGCAGCGGCGCATCATCTACCAGATGGGCCAGATGAACCTCACGCCGGACCGTCCGTACATGAAGTCGGCGCGCGTGGTCGGCGAGGTGATGGGCAAGCTGCACCCGCACGGCGACTCCGCGATCTACGAGGCGATGGTGCGCCTCGCCCAGCCGTTCGCGATGAGGCTCCCGCTCGTGGACGGCCACGGCAACTTCGGTTCGCTCGACGACGGCCCGGCCGCCTCGCGTTACACGGAGGCGCGTCTCGGTCCGGCGGCGCTGGCGATGAACGCCGACATCGACGAGGACACGGTCGACTTCACGCCGAACTACGACAACAAGCTCAAGGAGCCGACGGTGCTGCCGTCGGCCATCCCGAACCTGCTGGTCAACGGCGGCTCGGGCATCGCCGTGGGCATGGCGACGAACATGGCCACGCACAATCTCGGCGAGGTGGTCGCCGCGGCGAAGCATCTGATGGCGCATCCGGACGCGACGCTCGAGGAGCTCATGCACTACGTGCCCGGACCGGACTGGCCGGGCGGCGGCATCGTGATCGGCCGCGGCGGCATCCGCGAGGCGTACGAGACGGGCCGCGGCACGCTCACCACCCGTTCGAAGACGCACATCGAGAACGTGACCGCCCGCAAGAAGGCGATCGTCGTGACCGAACTGCCGTTCATGGTGGGCCCGGAGCGCGTGCTCGAGCGCATCTCGGAGGGCGTGAAGAGCCGCAAGCTGGAGGGCATCACCAGCGCCATCGACCTGACCGACCGTCACAACGGCACGCGCATCGTCATCGAGATCAAGACCGGCTACGAGCCGAACGCGGTGCTCGCCCAGCTGTTCAAGCACACGCCGCTGCAGGACAACTTCACCATCAACAACGTGGCGCTGGTCGACGGCCGCCCGCACACGATGGGATTGAGGGAGCTGCTTCAGGTGTGGGTTGAGCATCGCCGCGTGGTGGTGCGCCGCCGCAGCGAGTTCCGCCGCAGGAAGGCGTTGGAGCGCCTGCACCTGGTGGAGGGCCTGCTGCTCGCCATGGTGGACATCGACGAGGTGATCCAGGTGATCCGCACCTCCGACGACGCGGACACGGCGAAGAACCGGCTGATGGCCGTGTTCGACCTGGACGAGGTGCAGGCGCAGTACATCCTCGACCTGCGTCTGCGCAGGCTCACGCGCATGAGCCGCATCGAACTGGAGGCGGAGCGCGACGACCTGAAGAAGCGCATCGAGGAGCTGGAGCGCATCCTCGCCTCGGCCGCCGAACTGGACCGCGTCGTCGTGCGCGAGATGGACGAGACCGTCGCGAAGTACGGGACGTCGCGCCGCACCGTGCTGCTCGACGAGGGGCCGGACGGCTCGCTCGCGCCGGTCGTCGCGAAGGGCGACGATTCCTCTGTCTCGCGCGAGGCGCTGCAGGCGGCGCGCGACGCGGCCACCGTCTCGTCGGTCGCCGCCGACGTGGCCGCCGCCACGGCCGCCGCGAAGAAGGCGGGCGAGGAGGCCCCGGTCGCCTCGGCGTTGCAGATCGACGACGAGCCGTGCGTGGTGATGATGAGCGCGACCGGCCTAATCGCGCGCACCACGCCGAGCGCGATGGACGTGTACGCCGCCCGGTCCGCTTCGGACAAGCGCGTGAAGGACGACCAGATCCACGCGATCTTCCCGACGACCACGCGCTCCACGTTCGGACTGGTCACGTCCGCGGGCCGTCTCGTGCTCGCGCACGCGGTGGATCTGCCCTCGCTGCCCGCCTCGGAGACGCTGGGCGTGGCCGGCGGCGTGAAGGCGGACGAGCTGATCGGCATGACCGAAAGTACCGACCCGGTGGACGGCGAGCATGTGGTCGCCGCGTTCGCGATGGAACCGGCCGAGGAGGGCGGCACGCTGCCGCCGCTCGCGATCGGCACGCGCGGCGGTGTCGTGAAGCGTTGGAACCGCGAGGCGCCGACCACGATGGACTCGTGGCAGGTCATCGACCTGAAGGACGGCGACGAAGTGCTGGCCGCCGCGCCCGCCGCGGACGAGGACCGCATCGTGTTCGTCGCGTCCGACGCGTCGCTGCTCACGTTCGAGGCGAAGAACGTGCGTCCGCAGGGTCGCACGGCCGGCGGCATGGCCGGCATCCGTCTGGCCGCGGGGGCGCGCGTGCTCGCATTCGCCGTGGTGCCCGCCGGCAAGGTCGCGTGGACGTATGAGGAGGGCGAGAACGGGCTGGCGTCCGCGTCCGGCGCGGTGGTGCTCACCGTGGCCGGCGACGAGGAGGCGCTGCCCGGCACGGAGAACGGTTCGGCGAAGGTGACGCCGCTGGAGATGTACCCGACGAAGGGCCGTGCGACGGGCGGCGTGCGCTCGCAGCGGTTCCTCAAGGGTCAGAACACGCTGATCGCCGCCTACGTGGGCGCGTATCCGCTCAACGCCTCCACCGATTCGGGCGCTCCGGTCGACCTGCCGAAGCCGGACATGCGCCGCGATGGCTCCGGCACCGACCTCGCCGCCGCCATCGCCTTCGTCGGCTGATTCGGGACGGCATCGCCTCCCTCTGACGAGGGAGGTGGCCGCCAACGGCGGACGGAGGGGAGAGAAGACGGCGGCCGTAAGCCATCTCTCCCCCAGTCGGCTACGCCGACAGCCCCCTCGTCAGAGGGGGCCACGTCACGGCGCGCCCCGGGGTTTGCCAAACGTTCATCCGACACACCTCGCCCAAACTTGTTTCCGCATTGGAAAGTGATATTGTTTTCCATAACGGAAAGAGGTTTGGGCGTTCGTCATACCCGCTCGGATACGGCGCGCCGCTTCGACCTCCCGTCCCGCATCGCCGTTTACACGAAGGGGGTCATCATGACGGAACCGAATGGCGAGAAGAACGACCGCATCGACGAAACGGCCATGTCCGGCATGACGCGGCCGGAACACATCGCGGCCACCGGCACGCCGCCGGACGTCATGGATGCGATGGCATCGCTCGACGCATTGGATCTGGACCGCAACAACGTCGCGAATCGATTGGATGCAGGCACAAGGATTCCGAACACGCTGATCGGAGGCATCCTCGGACTGGCGAACGCCGGACTGTACTGGTTCATCGGATGGGCGCTGCTCGCCGGGCACGGCGAGTTCACCATCATCGACGTGTGGATCTACGTCATCGTCGCCATACTGATCGTAGGCGGCTATGCGGCGCTGATGGCCCGCGCGCAACGCGTCACCGGCATCGGCATGTGGAACCGCCGGCAGCTCTCCCCAGCCCCGCATGCGCTGCGGGATGGCGGGTACCGCACGGCGTTCATCGTCTTCGTCACCTGCAGTTGGGCGGTCGTCCCTGGCGGCATGCTGCTGCTCGGCCTGTTCTGCGCATCCTGGTGGCCGGCCCTGATCGGCATCCCCTTGTGCGCGCTGCTGTCCGCCGTGACCTACTTGCGGTATTTCGACGAATACATACGGCTGATGCGTGGGGCCACGCCCCGCCGGAACGGGTTCACACGAATCGGAGAAGCGTCATGACCGTGTCTGAAGCGCATGACGCGAACGCCCCGGAACCGGTGTTCAACGAGGTCATCCATGCGCCGGTGCGCCTGCGCATCTGCGGGCTGCTCGACACCTACGGCACGGTCCGGTTCGACACGTTGCGCGACACGATCGGCGTGAGCGACGCCACCTGTTCGAAGCATCTGAAGACGCTCGCCGACCACGGTTACGTCACGCTCGATAAGCGCGCCGGAGACGGCGGCAAGGCGTACAAGGTCACGTGGGTGAAGCTCACCACGAAGGGCGAAGCCGCGTTCCATTCCCATGTCGCCGCCCTCCGCGCCATCGTCGCAGGACGATAGCGGCCATTAATCGGCCTCCCTCTGACGAGGGGGCCGATTCCCACGTCCTTCATCATCGGACCCTTGCGTGAGCCTGCCCGAAATCCACTCTCACTTCATCATCGAGGCGCATATGCACGCGGTTCTCTATAAGAATCTCATCCAGTTGCGGCACGATCCGGCGAAACTGCTCGTCATCGGCCTCACCGTCATCGGTTCGGCGACGATCATCGCGCTCATCGCCGGAACGGATCTGACGACGAGACTCGCATCGCCGTTGTACCGGTGCGCGTTCGCCATCATCGGCGTGGGACTCGCGCCGTTGACCGTGGATGCGTTCCGTGACGACGCGGCGGAAGGCGTCATCGCGGCGTTGCGCGCGGGCGGCCAGTCGACGTGGCGGTACCCCGTGGCGCAACTCGTCACCGCGCTGCTGCCGCCCGCCGTACTGTCGCTGCTGCTCGCGACCGTCCCGACGTCGCTTGTCCCGTCGCTGCGCCCGCTCGCCGAAGGCGGGCAGGGCGTGGCGGCGGCGCTCACGCCGCTGCCGATCGTCGCCGCGACATACCTGTACCAACTCGTCTCCCACGGAAAGGCGATATTCATGACCACGAACACACTCGACCACGGCATCGCGGACGACGCATCGGACGCCGCCGTTCCCACCGCTCCCCTCGCCATCCGCGTGCGGGACCTGACGTTCGGATACAAACGCAACAAGCCGGTGCTCGAACACGTCGATCTGGACGTGCCGGAGGGCCAGTCGCTCGGCATCCTCGGCTACAACGGCGCGGGCAAGACCACGCTGTTCTCGCTCGTCACCGGACTGTTGCGCCCATGGCGGGGTTCCGCCGCAATCAACGCGGACGTGTTCCATTCGATGCGCGATGTGTTCCAACTGACCGAATCCGGCAATCTCGCGATGAACATGACGATACGCGAGAATCTCAGGTTCCGCGCGATGCTCTACGCCACGCGCGACGACCCGCATCCGATCGACCTCGGACATCTCGACACGCTGCCGATGGTGCGCGCATTCGAACTGCAGGACCATCTCGACAAGAAGGCGAAGGAGCTGTCCACCGGACTGCGCAAACGCGCGGGGCTCATGGCGGGACTGCTGCTCGACCCGAAGCTCATCCTGCTCGACGAGCCGACGAACGCGGTGGACCCGATCACCCGCCAGCTGCTCATCGACCTGATGCGGCAGCTCAAGGCGGACGGCCGCACGATTCTCACCATCACGCACGACCTCGACTACTGCCGGCAGGTGGCCGACCGCGTCGTCGTCCTCGACGACAAGCGGATCGTCAGGGATTGCATGGTCGCCGGTTTCGCCGACGATGACGCGTTCCGGAATGCGGTGACGCTCGGGCGCGAACGCGACCACGTCGACTTCGGACTGCACGCGAACCCGGCGGAGGGAAAGGAAACACGATGAAGGCGATACTGTGGCGTGATTGGCGGATCTTCCGCACGTCCCCGTTCTGCTGGGGCACGTTCGCCCTGTTCCTCACGACGATGCTGCTGATGGTCGCGTTCCTGACGTCGACGCCGGGCGGCGGCAACGACGCCGGCATCTCCGACGGGCTGATGTTCGCGATCATATGCGCGCCGATGACCGGCTGGTCCGCCACGTACAGCACGCTGCACACGCTGGACGCCAACCGGTCGATGTTCTCCGAATCGGCCAACGCCGCCGGCGGCGAGCACGCGGGCGACGGCACCATGGAGCTGTTCCGCTGCTCCGGCAGGCCGATGTTCACGTATTGCCTCGCGAAGAGCCTGCTGCCGATGGCGGTCGCCGAGACGATGACGCTGCTGCTCATGGCGTACCTCGCATGGTGCGGACTGATGACGGCGCATGGGACCATGCCGATCCCCGATGTGCTGTTCACGCTCGTCGCACCGTTGGCGACCGCGTTCGCACTCGAGGAGATGCTGCTCGTCATCGGCGGCGGCGCATTGGGCATGACCGCCGGCCTGCTGGTGTCGCCGGTGCTGGTGACCGGGTTCGTCGGCCTGTGCCTGCGTCTGCCGCTTGGCGGCGCGCCGGTGCTGGCCGTGGGGTTCGGTTTGGCGATGGCCGCGCTCACCGTGGCACTGGCGCGCAGGCGCTACCCGGACACGCTGCGCCCGGTGCGGGAGTGACGCATCCGATTGCGCCCGCTGGCGGGAGCTGCGTGACGTTCCGCCATGACGTTCGTGGTATCTCCCGATTGCGCCCCCTTCAGGGGGAGCTGGCCCGCGAAGCGGGACTGAGGGGGACGCCGGGCAGCCGCTCAGCCGCACCGGCACCGCTGCGGTGCTACTACACTTGTGGCGCAGGAGGCGACAATCATGAAACTGCTTGTGGCGGTGGAAGGCGTGGCCCTGTCCCGCGCGATCACGGATACGCTCGAACGCGCCGGTCACGTCGTGACCACGGTGGAGCCGGCGTTGGCCGGCACGTTCGGTTCGGCGGTGACGGACGCGATGCGCGACGACGAGAACGCGCCGTTCGACGCGGTCATCGTCGACACGCCGCAGGCGCTCGCCACGGCGTCCTCCGTGACGCCGCACGTCAGGTCGCTGCTGCTGGCGACGACCTCATCGCCCGCGCCCGAGCACTCCCCCGACGCGACGTTGCGCATGCCGTTCTCCGACACGGAACTGCTCGCCTACGTGGAGATGCTGTCGCGCGAGTCGAACGGGCTCGGCGCACAATCGATGATTATCCGCGGCGATCTGACGCTGGACCTTGCGAACCGCAAAGCCTATTTCGCGAGCACGCACCGGCCGATGCCGCTCTCCCGTCTCGAATACGACGTGCTGGAGGCGTTGGTGAAGGCGAACGGGCGGTTCGTGGACTTGGACGATCTGCAACGCGGCCTCGGCCGGTACTTCGCCGGGGAGGACCTGATCCGCAATGCGCTGTACACGCTGGATAAGAAGCTGCGGCACGCGGGGCTCAACCTGAACCAGCATGGGGATTCGTTCCGCGTGATGTGATGCGGGTGTGAGGTGGGCGTGACGTGACGCGATGTGCGCGTGACGCGGGGCGGTCCCGTCGCGCCCGTCTCACGTCACGTGAGGCGTCGATCACGCATCATGCGAGATAACGGTCACGCAGAGCGGCGAAGATGGCGGGCGTGCCTGCGAGCACGCCGGTCTCGAGCCGATGGCCGAGGTCATGGCCCTCCCAGTCGCCGACCATGCCGCCCGCCTCGGTGACGAGCAGTCGGCCGGCCGCGTAATCCCACAGCTTGATGTCCATCTCGAAGTAGGCGTCGGCGCGACCGCACGCCACATAGGCGAGGTCGAGCGCGGCGGAGCCGGTGCGGCGAATGTCGGCCAAGTCGACGAACACGCGGCGCATGATGTCGAAATTGCGTTCCGCGAGCTCGTGATGGTAAGGCGACGTGCCCACGTTGACGAGCGCCTTGCCCATGTCGGTCTCGCAGGACACGTGGATGGGCCGGCCGTCGAGATAGGCGCCGTGGCCCGCTTCGGCGGTGAACGTCTCGCCGCTGAACGGCTGGTATACCACGGCCTTGATGGTTGCGTCGCCGTCGAGCAGGGCGAGCGAGATGGCGCTGTGACGGAAGTCGTGGATGAGGTTCGTGGTGCCGTCGATCGGGTCGAGCACCCAGGTGAGGCCGGTGAAATCCGCATGCTGCTCGCCGTTCTCCTCGCCGAGGAACGCGACGTGCGGCCACCGATCGGCGAGCGCGGCCTTGAGGAACGACTGCACGCCCGTGTCGACCTCGGTGACGAAGTCGGCCACGCCCTTGACCGTGATGCGTTCGCGCGCGTTGGCCGCGGAATCCGCGAGCACGTAGCGGCGCGCGGCCTCGTGTACCAGTTCGGTCATGCCGGCGATGGTGATGGGGGTCGTGGCGGTGGGCGATGTGGTGTCTGCCGTAACCGTGGAATTTGCCGTAATCATGGTGTCATCTTTCCTTCTCGTGATGTTTCTTTGCATTCGTTTTCAGAATCCCGATCTTGCCGAGTAGGAGCAATCATCAAGTCAGCCTCCGGTTCCGCCGCAGCATTCCTTAAGATGCTGCTGCAGTTGTGCATCGACCGCGAACAGGTACAGTCCATGCACGCCACGTTTCAGTAGTACGTTCAGTTCGTTGCGGAGGTTCTCTTCAGAGGAGTCGCCCAGATCCCTGCGCTTGTTCGTGGCGAGATAGTTCTTACTGGCCGATTTGTCGAAGACGATGCGTCCGTTACGGTATTGCACCGACGGTCCGATAATCACTCCCGCATAGTTGAGGTCGAAACCCTGAATGGTGAAGGTGGATCCTACTTCATCAATGGTGTATGGTTTTTCGGCCCATGCCAGATCCTTATCGAGTCCCTTGGAGACAGGATTCGGAAGCTGGTAGTTCCACGGCTTACGGAACATCTCTGCCGATGAGGTGCCTCCCGATGTCGGCGCCTCATCACCCGCCGGGCCCATGGCCCATTCCCCACCGGGTTCCCGATGGAGTTCCACATTCCAGAGCCCCTCCGCGTCGTCCTTGTTCTTCGATGCGGAGGAGTATGGCCAGTCATAGGTCGCCAGCAGACGAGACAGTCCCACCCCGTTCCATCCATCGGGCCGCTTTGCGGCCTTTCGCCTGATGGCGTCGTATAACGCGTTGGGGGAATCGAATACCTTCACTTCATAAGGTGCACGCAGGCATTCGTTCCGCTCGTCGTATTCCCCTGGATCGACCGGGAGAGGATCGATTCGTCTGCCGGCCGCGAAATCGTCGATCCACCGTATCACCGATTCGCTGGCGGCCATACGGAACTGCTTCTTCAGCTTGATATGCTCGACGCCGACGCCGACGGAAGGAAGTCCGTACTCCGCACCAAATTCGACTTCGCGAGATTTTCCCGCCTCCTTATCGCAGGTGGATGTATCGTCGGCGGACGACAATCCCAACCGTCCCATCGTTTCGGGATGCCACTGCTGCCGTGCCTGAAGTATCTGACGCGGGTCAAACACCGCAACCACTATTCGGGCACGTCTGATGATGTCATACAGCTGGTTTTTCCCTGAATACCCCTGATTGCCCTGGGTAGCGAGGAGATGGGCCTCATCGATGAGCACGATGTCGGCCTTGCCGCGTGGCCTGTCGGGTATGCCTCTTCCATGTTCGTTGGTCTCACTGAATCTGTTGATGAATTGGCTCGGGAGCATCACCACGTCGCCGGACTTCTTCTGCAGCCCCAGCTTCGTGGCGATCTGGTTATAAACGTGCACCTGTTCCTTATGATTGACCACGATGTAGGACTTCGGATGGCTCACGACCAGGGATTCGTAAGATTCATCATCCACCTCCAATTCGGTGGCGATCCGATAGAACAGGTGGCTGAGCAGCACCGTCTTGCCGGTGCCCGCCGCTCCTTGGACGAAGATAAGACGAGACGCCAAAACCGGGTCATTGCCCCGTTCCCGTTTCCCATCTTCGTCGAGAAAAGCCATGAGACGGGCGAGAACGGCTTCTTCCGCTTCAACTTGTTCGGAACTCAGGCGATGGAATGGCGATGCCTTGAACAAGGCGGAATCACGAATAATCTCCTCGGCAGGGAAAAGTTCCGGATCGCTGCGATGCAGATCCAGCCAGATTTGAGAGAAAATCGAATCGAACCGATCGGATGTGTAGTAATCCCCTTGGGCGTTCGTACGGCGGTTGTTCAGTTTGGTGACGGAATCGACACTCGACAAATAATGCATCAGACGGTTTTCGACGTCCAAGGTCAGGGACTTGTTGAAGTACGGGTGCGAAATGACGTACTGATGATACGCATCGGGATTATGCCTGACTGCTTCGGCTATGGCCTCCCAGTCTTTCCGTTTCCTGGGATCGTCCTTGAGATGTTGGAGTGTGCGATGCCTGATGTCATTGGTTTCGCCGACATATGCGACGTACTTACATCTATGCGAGTACTTATCCATCTTGCCTGAATACACCACGTAGACCGTTGGATATGCGACGACGTATCTCAACATCATCGCGACCGGTTCCAGCGGCGATTCCTTACCCGATTGCAAAATGTGTGCAGGATATCTGCGTACTAGCGCCTTCCTGAACGCGGCTTCGTCGTTTTCTCCATATGGAAGATCAACGATGATCGGTTTGGTGACTGTCTTGCCCATGAAACTCATTATGGCATTCTCCCGGAAGGCCCGCTATTAGCGGATAACGCACGATGGATTCTCATCATCGATACAATGATTGCCATGATCAGCGAACACACTGTCCAGGTCATTCGGGACTTCTCACGCGAACGGGATTGGGACCGATTCCATACACCGGAGAATCTGGCGAAATCCATTTCCATCGAATCGGCGGAACTGCTGGAATGCTACCAATGGGAATCTCCGGTCACGGACGAGGAACGGATCCACGCGGCGGAGGAGCTCGCCGACGTGCTCACTTATTGCGTCATGATGGCCGACGCCCTCAACGTGGACATGGATGAGATAGTCATGAGGAAACTCGCCAAGACACGGCTCAAATATCCCGCGCCACTGGTAAAGGGCGATCTGGAGACCACGCAACGACTCCACCGTGAAGCCCGTCTGCATGGTTCCCAGCCATCCGACTGATTCGCATGCACTTAGTCAGAACAGGCACCGTTCGATGACCTGCTTGCCGCGCAATGCCGCCATCCAGTCGGCGGGGATTCCGTCCACGCCGTAGACGATGCCGGCAAGACCTCCGGCCACGGCGGCCGTGGTGTCGGTATCCGAACCGAGGTTCACGGCCTTCAGCACGCATGCCGCATACGAGTCCGTGGTGAGCAGGCACCAGATCGCGGCGAGCAGCGTATCCAGCACGTACCCGCCGGAACGGATCTCCGTCTCCGGCAGCGACGCCACGTCGGCGCGCACCGGCTGCACCTCCGCCAACGCCTGGACCGGCTTACGGCCGGTGATCAGCAACCGCGCGAACGCGACCAAACGCACGCAGGCGTCCATGCTCGTCGGATGGGCGTGCGTGATCGCGCTTACCGCACGGATCTCATCGTCGGTCGCGTCGGTGAACGCGAGCGGAATCGTGCGCATCAGCGAACCGTTGCCGTTGTCCCACCCGCCGTCGCAGCCGCGGCCCGTCACCAGCGCCTCGACCGTGGTGTTGCCGATGTCAAACAGGCCGTCGACCGTGTACGCGTCATGCCGATACCAGTCCTCGAACCGAGCGCGCATGTCGCCCACGTCGATGCGCCCGTCGTCCGCACGGATCGAATCGCAGACAGCGAGCGCCATGCTCGTGTCGTCGCTCCATGTGCCGGCCGGCTGATCGTGCGTGCCGTAACCGGTCATATCTTCCGCGTGGAAGCTGCCGCGCCTCCTGAACTCGTAGGGCACGCCGAGCGCGTCCCCCACCGCCTGCCCGTACACGGCATCCCGCAACATCGCTGTCATGGCTATCTCCTTGTTCTTGTGAGCATTCAGCTCACGTCGTCAGCGGATTCCACGGTCACGAACAATCCCTGAAACGAGAATAAACCCCGTTCCCGAAATACCGGCACCGTACCATTACACTGGCAAACATGAGCATCCTTAACAACACATCCGGATGGCCGAAGCCGCCGCGGCATGACGGACAGCCCTGGAACGAGCCGAAGCACGCCGACGGCAAAGCCCGGCAGTCCTCCGTCAATGCGAACGCCCGCGGCGTGGCGAAATCCGGCAGGCGCGCGATGCCGTTCAAGGCGACCGGACACAAGGGCGGCATCAGCTTCCGCTGACGCCGCCGCAGGTTTTCCAGCCATGGACTGGACGCACGCAAATAGGCGGCCCAGGCGACCGTTCCGGAGTCTCAAGGCGAATGTGCATGGTTCGGATGGCAACGTGCATGGCTCAACCGGCAACGTGTATGGTCCGAGTGGCAACGTGCATGGTTCCGGCGGCAACGTGCACGATCAGAGGCCGAACGTGCACGGCCGTGCCGTGAAGAACGCGATATCCATGACATTGCCGCGATATTAGTTCGGCGGAATTCCAAGGTTTTCGCAAAACCAAGGATTCACCCTGCAAATCGCTTTCAAAGGGACACCATGCAGGTTGGTCGTTTCCAACTACAGGTTGCCTCCGAAACCATGCACTTCCACGCTTCGACCATGCATATTGCCCTCTGAACCATGCACATAGCCTGCCGAATCATACACATTCGCGTATCCCCGCAGCGGGTCCCCGTAGCGTGCTGCCCGCCACGGCACATCGCGATAATGGGACAGCAGCTCAGAAAACCACGGAGAGAACCGGGGTAGCTTGCTTCGGAACCGGACGACGGATCCGCGAGCGCCGTTCCTTCACAGGATTGCCGGGAGTCCTTCATCTTCCTCGGAGCATGCGCCAATCCCCCGCCGGCATACTGGGCCCCACCAAGGCAACCACCTTCGGAAAGGAGCCGACCATGTTGGATCTCACCATGCTGGATTTCGCGGAACCGTGGCTCATCGGCGCGACCGGGCCGACGACCGACGCCTACGATCCGAGCGTCGACGCCTATACCGCCTATGGCGACGCCGACGCCGGCAACTAGCACCGGCACCGGCGTCGACTGGAACCGCGGGGCGTCGTGCCGGAACCGCAATCCGGTTCCGGCACGACGCCCCACCGCAACATGGCCGATACGTCACGGCATTACCATCACGCGCCAGCGGGGCGATTCGCGCATCCCACGACGCACCGGACACATACGGCACGCAAAGGAAAGGCAGGCACATCCATGAAGATGCTCACCGTAGGCCCGAAGGACATCCACCAGTTCGACACGGTCGAGGAGTTCGCCAGGGAATTCGGGCTCGGCCCGCGCGACCTGGTCGTCACCATCGGCATGATCCACGACGCGTTCCTCAAGCCCCATCTCAACGGCGCGAACGTGCTGCTCGTCGACAAGTACGGCAACCAGGAGCCGACCGACGTGATGATCGACGCGATCATCGAGGACGCGAAGGCGTTCGATTATGACCGGATCGTCGCGATCGGCGGCGGCGCCGTCATGGACATGTCGAAGATCGTGGCCGTGGCGGGCGGCGCGTCGATCGATGAGGTCATCGATCATCTGCCCGACTTCAAGCGCACGGTGGGTCTCGTGCTCGTGCCCACGACGTGCGGCACGGGCAGCGAGGTCACGGAGATCGCGGCCATCAACCGCACGCGTCTCGGCTGCAAGGCGGGCATCGCCGGCCCGGAGATGTTCGCCGACCATGCGGTGCTCATCCCCGAACTCCTGTACGGTCTGCCCGACCACGTGTTCATGACCAGCTCGCTCGACGCGCTCGTGCATTCGGTCGAATCCACGCTCTCCCCGAACGCGACCCCGTACACGCGCCTGTTCGGATATGAGGCGATGCGCATGATCGTGGGCGGCTACCAGGCGATCGTCGAGGCCGGCGGCCCGGAGGGCGACGTCGACAAGCGCCGTGTGAAGCGCAACGAGCTGATGACCGACTTCCTCATCGCCTCCGACTACGCGGGCATCAGCTTCGACACGGGCGGCTGCGCGGCCGTGCACGCGCTGAGCTACCAGCTGGGCGGCAAGTACCATGTGCCGCACGGCGAATCGAACTACGCGATGTTCACCGGCGTGCTGCGCAACTACATGGAGATCAAGCCGGACGGCGAGATCGCGAAGCTCAACGGCGTGCTCGCCGGACTGCTCGGCTGCGACGTGGCCGACGTGTACGACGAGCTGGAGAGGCTCATCGACCAGCTGCTGCCGAAGAAGGCGCTGCACGAGTACGGCGTGACCCGCGAGGATCTGCCCGAGTTCACGGACCGCGTGATGACCACGCAGGCCCGCCTCATGCGCAACAACTACGTGCCGCTCGACGCGGCCCGCGTGCGCAAGATCTTCGAGGAGCTGTACTGACGATGACGCCCATCGAACTGGCGACGCGCAGGCGGGTCACAGGATTGACTTCGGGCGAGTTCGCCCGCCTGTTCGTGACCATCGAACGCAAGGTTGGCGGCGAGTCCGCGCACTGGGACGCCTCCGACGTGGAGTCGTGGGAGCTGGTCGGCCCGCCCGCGACCGCCGACCAGCATCTCAACGACACGTTCGCCGCCGCGAACGAGTTCGTCGCGACGCTCGCGAAACGCCTGTACCGGATGATCACCCCGGCCGAGGAGGATACGGTCGTCACCGTGTTCGACGACGACGTGACCTTCTGGGCGGAGCAACCCGATCTGGGCGGCATCCCGCACGCCCTGTGGAATATCGCCGCGTTGCAGGCCATCGAATGGGTGCGCCGGGAGACGGGCGTCGTCTGCACGCTCGACGTGCGTCCCGCGATCGGCTGAGTCGGCCGCACGCCGTTCAGTACAATCGCATGCCCTGCGGCACGGGGGTGAAACCGGCCTGGTGGAGGACGTGCGTATATGGGTTGCGTGCGTTCAATGGCACGCCGTTCACGTCGGCGAACGTGATGGTGCGTGCGGCCACGCCTTCCGCGCCGCCGCGGCGCAGCGCGTAGGCGAGTTCGGTCAGACCGAGACGCAGCCTCGCGTCGGCCCCGGCGTCCGGCACGCCGCCGGTGAACACCGTCAGGTGCTTCGATTTCGGTGTCGCATAGGCGACCGGCCCGCCGGCGGCCAGCACGACGATGCCGCCTTCGCGCCGCACCGGCTTGGATGCTCCCGCCGGCGCGGACGGCCAAGGCAATGCCGAGCCGTACAGGTTCGCCGGGTCGAGCACGGATAACGCCGCCGGCGAGCGCATATGTCCGGGCGCCACGCCCGGCGTCCCCGCCTTGGCCCGTCCGTCGTCTCCGGTCCGCCGCAGTTCGTCGACCGTCTCCCGTTCGGCGAATTGGGCGGCACCGAATCCTTCGACGAACATGCCGCGTGCGAGACGCCCGTGCTCCTCCATGCGTTTGAGCAACGGGTACAGTGCGGGGAATCCGCCGGACAGGTTCTCCTTGTCGACCAGCGGCTGGGCGATGACGCCGTACCGGTCGAGCAGGATCTCCACCAGTTCGAGCGCGCGCCGCTCGTCGCCGGCCGTCGGCGAAGGCTCCACGGTTCCCGTATCGTTCACGTCATCCTCGCCCGCCGCGGCGACCACGGACCACAGTCCGCTCATCGTCATCGGCGTCGCGGGCCGTATGCGGATGCGCCGACGCGACGAGCGCGACGGTGTGCGCACCTTGCGCGCGCCCGCGCCCAATGCGCGCACGGGTGCGAACGAGCTGTTGGTCACCTTCCCCTGCCAGACGAGCGACCACAGCACTTCCTCGAAGCGTGTCATATCCCACTCGGGCAGGAGGATCTCGCCAGTCGCGGCGTCGATGTCCGGCTCGGCGATCGTGGTCCAGACGCGTTTTGCGGCGTCGGCGAGCTGGGTCGCATGGTAGGCGCCGCCGGAGGATAGTGCGGTGAGGATGGCCGCGGCATAAGGATTCTTTCCGGTGGTCTCTCCCCCGGACTGCTGTTCCAGCAGGGGGGAGTCGGCGGGGTGGAAGGCGATGAGGCCGGGATCGGTGGGTTTCGTGCCGCTGGTCTTGGAACCGACCCATACCGCTTCGCCGCCGGCGAGCAGTTCGTCGAGCATGGCCGGCGTGTATCCGGCGACGCGTGCCGGGAACACCGATGATTCCCAGACCGCGGCGGGCAGAGCCACGCCTTCGAGTTGTTCGATGACGCGCATCAGTCCGTCCGCGCCCTCGTATGTCTCGCCGCCGACCGGCCCGACGCCCTGCCGTTGCAGCAGGAACGACTGGAACGCCGTGGCCGGCACGGGCCGTATCGCCTCGCGCGCCTTGGCGAGCGACCGTGCGCGGATGCGGCGGAACACGTCGCGGTGCAGCCATTGCGTCGGCTTGCTCCCCGCACGCTCCGGAGTGTCCGCGCCACCGTCGACGTCCCCGGCATCCCCGGCGTCATCCATGAACCGCCCGTGCAGCAGTTCGCCGCGCTGTTCGAGTTCGTCCAGCGCGTGCACGGCTTCGGTCGCGTCGATGCCGAGGTCGGCGATCATCCGGTCCGCGGTGAACGACCCGTGGGTCTTCGCGTAGCGGGTGACGCGTCCGGTCACGTCGTCGGCGGCGAGTTCGTTCCAGAACGTGCGTCCGGCGAGTTCCCGCGAGACGTCGGCGATCACGTCCGGGTCGAGCACGGCGCTCATGTCGGCGTTGCCGAGCAGCCGTTCGAGCACATCGGGGTCCATGGACAGCATGCGCACGCTGCGTTCGGCCTGCGGCACGTCGTACTGGTACATGACGGATCCGACGAAGCCGAACAGCAGGTTCTCGGCGAACGGGGACGGCGTTTCGGTGGCCGTGTCCTTCATGACGATGGTTCCGGCGTCGAGTCCGGTCATCAGGTCGCGCAGCGCCTTGAGGTCGTAGACGTCCTGGAGACATTCGCGCGCGGTTTCGAGCAGCAGCGGGAAGTTGCGTCGCGTGCGTGCGGCGGCGAGCAGTTGGGCGGCGCGGAGCCTCTGCTGCCACAGCGGCACGCGCCGGCCGGGTTCGGTGCGCGGCAGGTAGAGGGAGCGTGCGGCGCATTCACGGAACCGTGCCGCGTAGAGCACGCTCTCCCCCACCTCGCGTTCGACGATACGCGTGAGCTCGTCGGGGTCGAACAGGAGCAGGTCGCGTGCGGGGATGTCGCCGACGCCGTCGGGGATGCGGATGACGATGCCGTCGTCGGCCGCGTAGGCCTGCCCGTCGAATCCGTAGCGTTGCTTCAGACGCGTGGTGATGGCCATCGACCATGGTTCGTGGACGCGTCGGCCATATGGCGAGTGGATGATGACGCGTTGGTCGCCTTCCTCGTCCGGGCATCGTTCGATGACGATCGTGCGGTCGGAGGGGATGACGCCGGTGGCCGCCTGCTGTTCGGCGAGCAGCCGGGCGAGGTTGTCGACGGCGTTGCGGTCGAGGCCGGCGGCATCGAGGCGCGCGAGGACGGAGGGGGCGAAGGATGGGGACGATGGTGATACCCCCTCAGTCCGCTTTGCGGACAGCTCCCCCTCACAGGGGGAGCAAGGGGAAGAGGTGGTGAGGCCGGCGACGAGGTCGCGGATGAGGCGGCCTTTGGCTTGACCGAAGCCGGCGTCGCGTCCGGATTCCTCGCCGTGCCAGAACGGCAGGCGCGCGGTGCGGCCGGGGGCGGGCGTGACGACGACCCGATCGCGCGTGATCTCCTGGATCTGCCAGGTGGAGGTGCCGAGCGTGATGACGTCGCCGACACGTGATTCGTACACCATCTCCTCGTCGAGTTCGCCGACCCTCCGTCTCCCTTGGTTGCCGTCCGCTTCGGGCAGGACGACCGTGTAGAGGCCGCGGTCCGGGATGGTGCCGCCGGAGGTGACGGCGAGCCGTTGCGCGCCGGGCCGCGCCGAGATGCGGTTCGCCTCGTGGTTCCACATGAGCGGCGGGCGGAACGCGGAGAACTCCTCGGTGTCGTAGGCACCGGTGAGCATGCCCATGACCGCGTCGAACATGCTCCGGTCGAGTTCGGCGAACGGCGCGGCACGGCGTACGGCCGCATACCAGGCGTCCGGATCGAGGTCGTCCATCGCGGCGGCGGCCACGGTCTGCTGGGCGAGGACATCAAGCGGGTTGCGCGGTATGGCCAATGGTTCGAGGCCGCCGGCGCGCATGCGTTCGATGGCGGCGGTGACGCCGATGATCTGTTCGCGCGTCAGCGGGTAGAACAGGGCGTGCGAGACGCCGCCGACGTGGTGGTCGGCGCGACCGACGCGCTGCAGTCCGGATGCGACGGACAGGGGCGGCGCGATCTGGATGACGAGGTCGACCGACCCCATGTCGATGCCGAGTTCGAGGCTGCTCGTCGCGACCACACATTTGAGTTCGCCGCGCTTCAGCCGTTCCTCGATCTGTTTGCGCCGGTCCTTCGACACGGAGCCGTGGTGCGCCATCGCGATTACGTCGTCCGGCTTGTGCGAGCCGACGAGCTGCGTGGTGCCGCCGACGACCGCGTCGTAGTGCGCGGCGAACCGTTCGCGCCCTTCGGGCGATCCCATGTCTGCCGCCGTGGGAGAGGTGACGGAGCCCCCGCTCCCCCGCCGTTCGGCGTACAGGTCGTTCAACCGCGCGGTGAGTTTCTCGGCGAGTCCGCGCGAGTTGACGAACACGAGCGTGGTCCGGTGGGCGAGGATCTCGTCGAGCACGCTCGCCTCGACGACCGGCCAGATCGACCCGCTTGTGCGGTCGCCTGCCGCGCCGATGATCGCCGTGGAGGAATCACGGTCGGCGAGGCCTTTGCGTTCGGCGAGCCGTTGCATGGCGGGCGTCACGCCGGAGATGTGCGGCGCGTCGGCACGCGGCGCATCGACACCGCCGACGCGGTTCGGCACGTTCGCGGAGGAGAGGTCTCGCATGTCCGCCAACGGTTCGATGACCTTCAGATCCATGTCGGGACGCGAACCGGGGTTCACGATCGTGACGGGCCGGCTTCCGCCGAGGAACCGCGCCGCTTCGGCGGGCGGGTTCACGGTGGCGGACAGGCCGATGCGCTGCACGGGCGCGTCCGCGGCGACGAGGCCGTCGAGCCGTTCGAGGCTCAGGGCGAGATGCGCGCCTCGCTTGGTGCCGGCGAGCGCGTGCACTTCGTCGACGATGACCGTGTCCACAGTCCTGAGGATGCGTCGCGCCTTGGAGGTGAGCAGCAGGTAGAGCGATTCGGGCGTGGTGACGAGGATGTCCGGCGGGTGGGCGGCGATGGCGCGGCGTTCCTTGGGCGTGGTGTCGCCGCTACGCGTGGCGACGCGGATGCGCGGCGCGGGCAGGCCGAGCGTTTCGCATTCGCGGGCGATGCCGTCGAGCGGCGCTTCAAGGTTCCTGGCCACGTCGACGGCGAGCGCCTTCAGCGGGGAGATGTAGAGGATGCGCACGCCGTGGGCGGCACGCTTCTCGGAGGCCCCCATCAGGCGGTCGATGGCGGAGAGGAAGGCGGCGAGGGTCTTGCCGGAACCGGTGGGGGCGACGACAAGCACGTGCTTGCCGGAACGGATGGCCGGCCACGCCCCGCGCTGGGCTTCGGTCGGCTCGCCGAAGGCGCGCTGGAACCAGACCCTCGTGGGCTCCGAGAACGATTCCAATCCTTCGCACATATGTTCGATTATCGGCTCGGCCGCGGACACGCGACACACGCCCGCCCGGACCTCGGCCCGATGGCTCCGGCCGGTCAGTCCTCCACGTATTCGAGGATGTCGCCGGGCTGGCAGTCGAGGGCCGCGCAGAGCCGGTCGAGCGTGGTGAAGCGTATCGCCTTGGCGCGGCCGTTCTTGAGCACGGATACGTTGACGGGCGTGATGCCGATGCGCTCGGCGAGCTCGCCGACGCTCATCTTGCGTTTGGCGAGCATGACGTCGATGTTCACGCGGATGGCCATTCAGATCACCGCCTCGAGTTCGTCGCGTTGCGCGATGGCGGCTTTGAGCAGGGACCTCATGACGAGCATGAGGAGAACGAACGCGGCGATGAGCAGCAATGCGACGACGCACGCCGCGCTCATGGCGGCGGCGCCCATCGCGACGTCCGCGGCGACGCCTTGGGTCGGATCGTAATATTCGGCGTGCGCGAGCGATCCGTAGAGCAGCACGAACAGGACGAGCGCGCCTTCGGCGGCGGCGCATGCGATGATGGCGTCGGTCCACGTGACGGCCTTGCCGGAGAACACGTCGCGCCGTTTGGCGAGCGTGAGCAGCCGCCACAGGGGGATCAGCGCGACCTCGAAGCACAGGATGCCGAGCACGCCGGCGATGGCGTACGGCCATCGGGCGGAGGCGAGCTCCGGGTACGTGGCGACGATGTCGCCGGAGAGTACAGCCACGGCGTACTGCCCCCACAGGCAGATCAGTTCGAAGAGGACGATCATCGCCTTGAGCACGGCGATCGCCGTGGGGTGATACTCCTTCCAGAGCCGCACGTCGGGCACATCACTCCCGTCCGATCGATCGACGCCAGCCATATGCCCACCGCCTTCCTTATCGCATGCACCTGAACCCATCCATATGGGCACGGCACATCATTGCAATCGCACGACGATAATAACCTATCGAAATTCGATATGCAAATTCGGTGAAGAATCGTATCTTGATAATCATCTATCGTTTTTCGATAGCTTACGGTGAGGGCGAAGCACGACGAAGCGACGGACGGCCCGCCGCCCGCATCATCGAAGGAGCACGACATGAATCCGCAACCATCGACCACCACGCAACCACCCGTTACGCAACCACCCGCCACGCGGCCAACGACCGCACGGCCGTCACCCGCCGCCGCGAAACCCTCGACGCGGACCATCCTCACGCTCGCCGTCTCACTGCTCGTCGTCGTGGCGTTCGACCGTCTCGTCATCGCGGCGCCGTTCCGATACGCATCCCCGTTCATGCCGATCGCCGTCTTCTGGGCCGTCTGCGTGGCGGCGACGACCCTGCTGCACTGGCGGACGGCCTCCCGCCGCCCGCTGACGTGGTTCGTCGCCGCGGCCGTCGTCGCCTGCGCCGCCTGGACGGCGACGGACATGGCCGGCGCGCTCACGGCGTACGACGTCACCTATCCGCTCACGATGTTCCTGGCCGTGCCCGCGCTGCTCATGCTGCATCTACAGCTCGTGAACGGCCGGTTCGACGCATGGCGTCCCGCCGGCGTCGCGCTGCGCTGGCTGACCGGCTGGGCGGTGCAGCCGTTCTCCGGATTGGGAGCGTTCGGCAGGGCCGTCGCCGGAATCGCCCGCACCACCACCCACACCGCCCCGAACGGCGACCGTCGTCCGACGATGCGACGCATCGGACTGGCGATGGCCATCGCCGTACCGATGCTCGTCGTCCTGGGCACGCTGCTGGCGAGCGCCGACATGGTCTTCGCCTACGCCCTCTCCCGCCTCGCCGCGGACGTCGACGTGACGGCATTCGCCTGGCATGCGGGGTTCGTGCTGACCGCGCTCCCGTTCATGTTCTCGCTGCTCGCGAACCAGGACACGCGCGATGGCGCGGTCGCCGGACTGTACGGCAGGCGGATCTCGTTGTCGTTGGATCCGATGGTGACGGCGATCGTGCTGGGCGCGGTGCTCGCCCTGTACGCCGTGTTCTGCGCGGTGCAGTTCGCGTTCCTGTTCGCCGGCGCGGGCCTGCCGGACGGCATGACGTACGCCGAGTATGCGCGTGGAGGGTTCTTCCAGCTGTTGCTGGTCGCCGCGATCGATCTGGGCGTGTTCGGCGTCGTGCTTTCCTACGCGCCGCGCACGCGCACGGTGACGGCGATGCTCGTCGCGCTCGTCGCGGCGACGGGCGTGATGCTGGTCTCGGCGGGCATGCGGCTCGGCCTGTATGTGGGCGCGTACGGGCTCACGTGGCTGAGGTTCGCGTCGTTGACGTTCATCGGCCTGCTGGCCGTGGTGCTTGTGCTGTGTCTCGTGAAGACGGCGACGGTGCGCATGCGCGTGGACCGGCTGCCGTTGGTCGCGACGTGCTTCGTCCTGTTCGTCGTCTGGTACGTCGCGCTCGGATGGTGCGATCCGATGGCGTTGGTCGACGCGTACAACGCGGCCCACGGGTTCGACGCGGCGGGCGCGATGGCGGCGATGTGACCGTCACGCGCGCTTGCGGCGCAACACCTCGTGCATGACGACCATGAGCAGGAGGAACGCGAACAGGTAGAACGGGAACAGGCCGATGCTCACGTACTGGGCGATGAGTCCGAACAGCGGCGGCATGAGCATGGAGCCGACGTAGGCGAACGCCATCTGCACGCCGATGATGGCCTGCGAGTTCTCCTCGCCGAAGTATCCGGGCGTGGAGTGGATGACGCACGGGTAGACGGGCGCGCAGCCGAGGCCGACGATCATGAGGCCGGCGAGCACGCCGATGTGGTTCGGCAGCGGGATGAGCATGGTGACGGCGCCGAGCGCGATGAGCGCCTGTCCGAGGCGGATCATCGCCGGGTCGGACAGCTTCATCGTGATGAAGCCGCTCAGGCCGCGCCCCACGGTGATGCCGATGCAGAACAGGCTGGCCCAGCGGGCGGCGGTGGTCTTGTCGATGCCTTGGCCGAGCACCATGTAGCTGGAGCCCCACAGCATGGCGGTCTGCTCGATGGCGCAATAGCACAGGAACATGATGAGGATCTCGCGCGCGCCGCGGATGGCGAGCACTCCTTTGAGGCCGAGCGACTTGCGGGGCTCGGCGGACGGAGCGCCCTGCGCGCCGTCGCCGGAGCCGGCGTCGGAATCGGCGTCGGGCCCGGAGGGAGCCGGAGCCGCGGCCGCCTTGCGCGACTTCCACAGCGGCAGGCTGAGGATGAGGATCGCGGTCAGGCCGATCTGCAGGAATCCGATGTACCGGTAGCCCCACGGCCACCCCTGACCTCCGGCGAGCGCATGGCCCATCACGTAGGGGCCGATCAGCGCGCCGACGCCCCACATGCAGTGCAGCCAGCTCATGTGGCGGCTCTCGTAGTGGATGGCCACGTAGTTGTTGAGCGCCGCGTCGACGCCGCCGGCACCCAGCCCGTAGGGGATGGCGATGAGCACCAGCACCCAGTAGTTGGGGGCGACGGAGAAGCCGATCAGGGCGGCGGCGGTGATGGTGACGGATGCGGCGGTGACGCGGCCCGTGCCGAACCGCAGGGTGAGACGGTCGGACAGGAGCGCGGAGCAGATGGTCGCCGCGGAGATGGTCATCGAGATGCCGCCCTCCCACGAGACGGGGGCGCCAAGATCCTGGCTCATCGTCGGCCATGCGGCGCCGAGCAGGGCGTCGGGCAGGCCGAGCGATATGAAGGCGACGTAGATGACGGCGAGCAGCAGGCTTGCCATGGTTTCCCTCCACTGAGACGGTCAATCGTTATGTACGTTCGTACATACTAGCGGGCGGCACATGACAGAACGGCCCCGGGACACGCCGAAGGCGTCCCGGGGCCGTATGCGGCGGGAGACGGATCACGCCGCGACCGTCACGCGGAGAAGTAGGCGAGCACGTCGGCGGCCGAGCCGAACGACGCCTGCGCGCCGAGGCGCGTGGCGGCGTAGCCGGCCACGTAGGAGGCCATCTGCGCGGATTCGAGCAGCGAGTAGCCGGCGGCGAGACCGGAGAGCACGGTGCCCATGAACGCGTCGCCGCAGCCGGTCGTGTCCTTGGCGGGCACCTTCGCCACGTCGACGCGGTACCAGCGGTAGTTCTCGATGACGATGGAACCCTGGTCGCCGAGCGTGACGATCGCGCGCTCGAACCCGTAGTCGGCGATGCGCGAAACCACGTCGTCCCAGTCGCAGCCCGACCAGTCGCCGCCGTCCGGCTCGTCCAGTTCGAGCAGCTGGGCGGCCTCATGCTCGTTGACGAGCAGGATGTCGGTGGACGTGACGAGCTCGTGCGGCAGTTCGGGCAGGAACGGGGATTCGTTGAGCAGCACGGTGACGCCGTCCGCGTGCGCGGCCTCGGCGGCGGCGATCACGGTGGTCATCGGGCTTTCCAGGCACAGGCCGAGCACGCTCGCGGCGGCGAGCGCCTCGCGGTGCGACTGCACGTAGCCGGCGCTCACCTTGCCGTTCGCGCCCGGCGAGTAGACGATCGTGTTCTCGCCGTCGGCGTCCACGGTGATGACCGTGGTGCCGCTGGCGCCTTCGGCGCGCAGGATCTCGCTCGTGTCGACGCCGGCCGCGTCGAGTTCGCCGAGCAGGAAGTCGGCGTTCACGTCGTCGCCGACCGCGCCGTACATGCACACGTTGGCGCCGAGACGCGCGGCGGCGGACGCCTGGTTCGCGCCCTTGCCGCCGGGCAGGATCTTCAACGCCCCTCCCCTGACGGTCTCGCCCGGTTCGGGCAGCCGTCGGGTGGTCACCGTGTAGTCGGCGTTCATCGAGCCGACGACGGCGACCGACCCCTCGGCGCGTTCGAGGCTGATCAGCCGGTCGCGCACCTCCTGCGGCATGACCGGGCGCGCGCCGCCCTCGAGGATGACGGCGGGGATGACGCCGGTCATCATCACCGGCTTCAGGCCGGAGCCGGCGCCGTTGGTGACGACGGCCGGCATGGATTGGGTGACGGACTCCACCACGGCCTTCGCCAGCGACGGTTTGGCGGCCGCCGTCCTGGCGACGACCGGCGGCGTCGTCTGCCGCGCGACCGACGGCACCTTCACGACCGGCTGGGTCTGGGTGGGGGCCTGCACGACGAGCGGCTGCGATTGGGATTGGGTGAGCGGCGACGGCAGACCGGCGGCCGCCGTCTCCTGCTCCACGGTGTGCACGAGGGAGGCGAGCCGCTCCTGCGACTGGATCTTCGACCGTTCGCTCATCGGCGTGACGGGGGGAATCGCCGCGGGCATCGCCGCCGCGTCGGGATGGATCACGGGGATGCGTTCGGTGTCCGCCGGAGGTTCGGATACGAACCCCTCCGTCGGTTCCGCGTCCATGCCGTCGCTTTCTTCTGCGCTCATCTCGGTATTCACATCGGACAAGCATAGTAGCGGTTGCGCACAAATCGCACACATATGGGAACGCCCGGCCGTGACATCACGCGACCGGGCGTCCCGCGCCTCCCGCATCCCCACGATGGGGAGAACCGTCAGGTGTCGATCTTGGAACGGTCGAAGTCGTCCGCGTTCTCGACGATGAACGCCTTGCGCGGCGGCACGTCGTCGCCCATGAGCAGGCTGAAGATCTCGGCCGCCTGCGCGGCGTCCTCCATGCGGATGCGGCGCAGCATGCGCGTGCGCGGATCCATCGTCGTGTCGGCCAGCTGGTCGGCGTCCATCTCGCCCAGACCCTTGTAGCGTTGGATGTCCGGGTTGTAGGAGATGTGGCGGCGGTCCAGGTCGGCGAGCTTGCCGGCGAGCTCGTCGTCCGAATACGTGTAGATGTACTCGCCCTTGTGCGAGCCGGCGAGCGCGATGCGGTGCAGCGGCGGCACGGCCGCGTACACGTGCCCGTGCTCGATGAGCGGGCGCATGTAGCGGTAGAACAGGGTGAGCAGCAGGATGCGGATGTGCGCGCCGTCCACGTCGGCATCGGTCATCATGATGACCTTGTTGTAGCGTGCCTGTTCGATGTCGAAGCTCTGGCCGCTTCCGGCGCCCACCACCTGGATGATGGCCGCGCACTCCTTGTTCGACAGCATCTGCGTGATCGACGCCTTCTGCACGTTGAGGATCTTGCCTCGGATCGGCAGGAGTGCCTGGAACCCGGAGTTGCGGGCCGCCTTCGCGGTGCCGAGCGCGGAGTCGCCCTCGACGATGAACAGTTCGGCCACGTCGTCGTTGCCCGGCTGGCAGTCGGACAGCTTCGACGGCATCGACGCGGATTCGAGCGCGTTCTTGCGGCGCGTGACCTCCTTGGCCTTGCGCGACTGGACGCGGGCGTGCATCTCGCCGACGATCTTCTCGAGTACGCGCGCCGACTGCTCCTTGTAGCCACGCTTGGCGCCGGTGATCATCTCGCCGAACTGCTTGTCGGTCATGCGGGTGACGATCGGCTTGACCTGCGCGGTGCCGAGCACGTCCTTGGTCTGGCCCTGGAACTGGGGTTCGGCGATGCGCACGGTGACGACGGCCACGAGTCCGGCCATGATGTCGTCGCGTTCGACACGCATGTGCTGGTCCTTGAGGTTCACCTTGAGCTTGCGCGCGTTCGCCTCGACGGCCTTGCGCACCTGCCGGGTGATCGAGTTCATCAGTCCGTCGACGTGCATGCCGCCGCCCGGCGTCTCGATGATGTTGACGAAGCTGCGCATCACCGTGTCGTAGCCGTTCACCCATCTGAGGGCGATGTCGACGCCGCAGGTGCGCGTCACGTTCTGGGCGTGCAGTTCGCCGTTCTCGCCGACGGCCTGCGTCTCCTCCTCGTAGGTGCCTTCGCCCTGGATGCGCCAGATGTCGGAGATGGGCTCGCCGTGGGAGAGGAAGTCGACGAAGTCCCTGACGCCGCCGGTGTGGAGGAACTCCTCGACGCGGGCGTGCGTGTGCGCGGCGGCGTCGGCCTGCGCCACGGCGACCGCCTCGGACGGGGCAGAATCCCCCGACGTGACGGCGACGGATGCGGCGGCATCGGTCGCCGCCTCGGATCCGGTTTCGGCCGCGGCGTCGACCTCGGCTGGCGCGGCCACGTCGACCTCGCGCATCTCGTCGAGCGACGCGTCGCCCGTTTCGGGCACGTTCTCGTCGATGACGGTGATCTTGAGGCCCGGCACGAGGAAGCTGGTCTGGCGCACGCGGTCGATGAGCTGCTCGTAGGAGAACTCGGCGGTGCTGTTGAAGATCTCCTTGTCCGCCCAGTAACGGATGCGCGTGCCGGTGCGCTTGGCGGGCACCTTGCCGACGATCTCGAGCTCGGTGGGCCGGTTCTTGCGCGTGCGCTTGAACGGCGAGTCCGGCGAGGGGTTCGCCGGGTCGGCGTCCGCGTACACGCCCGGATGGCCCTGGTGGAACGACATGTGGTGCGTGAGCCCGTCGCGGTCCACCCACACGTCGAGACGGGAGCTCAACGCGTTGACGACCGACGAGCCGACGCCGTGCAGGCCGCCGACCGCGTTGTACGAGGAGTTGCCGAACTTCGCGCCGGCGTGCAGCTTGGTGAGCACGACCTCCACGCCGGTGAGCTTGGTCTTCGGCTCCTTGTCGACCGGGATGCCGCGGCCGTCGTCCGCCACCTCGATCGACCCGTCGGTGTGCAGCGTCACGACGATGTTCGTGCAGAACCCGGCCAACGCCTCGTCGACGGAATTGTCGATGATCTCCCACAGGCAGTGCATGAGGCCCTGCGAGTCGGTGGTGCCGATGTACATGCCCGGACGCTTGCGCACCGCATCCAGGCCCTCAAGGACGGCCAGGTCCTTGGCGCCGTATTCCTCTTTCGCCATAATCCCCTAGTGTTGAACGATGGTTGGTCGGCGGCCGCCGATCACTGATCCAGGAAGTCGCGCAGCGTCTGCGAACGGGACGGGTGGCGCAGCTTCGACATGGTCTTCGACTCGATCTGGCGGATGCGTTCGCGGGTCACGCCGTACACGCGGCCGATGTCGTCGAGGGTCTTCGGCTGGCCGTCCTCGAGGCCGTAGCGCATCTTGATGACGCCGGACTCGCGCGGCGAAAGGGTCTCGAGCACGCTCTTGAACTGCTCCTGGAGCAGCGAGAACGCGACCGCGTCGGACGGGGCGATGGCGTCGGTGTCCTCGATGAGGTCGCCGAACTCGGAGTCGCCATCCTCGCCGAGCGGGGTATGCAGCGAGATCGGCTCACGGCCGTACTTCTGCACCTCCTGCACCTTCTCGACCGGCATGTCGAGCTCGCGCGCCAGCTCGTCCGGCGTGGGCTCGCGGCCAAGATCCTGCAGCATCTGGCGCTGCACGCGGGAGAGCTTGTTGATGACCTCCACCATGTGCACGGGCACGCGGATGGTGCGCGCCTGGTCGGCCATGGCGCGGGTGATGGCCTGGCGGATCCACCAGGTCGCGTACGTGGAGAACTTGAAGCCCTTCTTCCAGTCGAACTTCTCGACGGCGCGGATCAGGCCCAGGTTGCCCTCCTGGATGAGGTCGAGGAAGAGCATGCCGCGGCCGGTGTAGCGCTTGGCGAGGGAGACGACGAGTCGCAGGTTGGCCTCAAGCAGGTGGTCCTTGGCCTTCTTGCCGTCGTTCGCCGCCCACTTGAGCTCGCGCTTGCGCTTGAAGTCCATCGTGTCGCCCTCGGTGTCCAGCAGGTGCTGGGCGTACAGGCCGGCCTCGATGCGCTCGGACAGGTCGACCTCCTGCTCGGCGTTCAGCAGGTTGACGCGGCCGATCTGCTTGAGGTAGTCCTTGACCGGGTCGGCGGTGGCGCCGGCGGTGATCACGCGGCGCTTCGGGTTGCCGATCTTGCCGCCGCGGCGGCGCGGACGCGGCTCGTAGTCGTCGTCATCGTCGCGCACGACGAAGGCGCCCTTCTGCTTGGGCTCCTCCACCTCGGCGGGCTTGTCGTCCTCGTCGTCGTCCTCGGAGTCGTCGTCATCGTCGAGGTCGTCGTCGGAATCCTCGTCCTCCGCGTCGTCCGACTCGTCGTCGACGTCGTCGCCGTCCAGGTCCTCGTCGAGATCGTCGAGGTCGTCGACGTCGAGATCGTCCTTCTCGTCGTCCAGCTCGTCGACCTCGTCCGCCTCGACCGGCTTCGCCGGCTCGTCCTTCTTCCTGCGCGGACGCTTCGCGGCGGGCTTGCGTGCCGTGGTCTTCGCGGCCGTCTTCTTCGCGGCCGTCCTGCGCGCGGTGCTGGCTTTCTTGGCGGCGGCGGGCTTCGTGTCCTTGGTGTCCTCGGTCTTGTCGCCGGCCGTCGTGCTCTTGGTAGCCAAACTTATCCTCCTCGCGGTTCCTCGCCCCGCCTCATATACCACATGGGCACACTTCTGGCAAGGGCAAATCGTCAACTATGTGAGTAAACCACCCCATAGGGACGATTATTCCCGTCGCGAAGGAATCCGCGCGCCGCGGGGACGGGCCGCATGCTCACACGCAGCTGCACGCCGGACCGAGCCCGCGTTCGGCCGCGCCCAGCACGATCGCCGCCAGCGTGCACCCCTCGTCGGCCGCGAGCGAGCGCAGCGCGTAGACGGGCGCGCGGCAGTCGCCCAACCACCACAGCACGTAGGCGATGGCGGCGAACGGCTGCGCCGTCATCGACAGCGGCATCAGGCAGGCCATGGCGGAGAACATCGTCACCCCCGCCTGACAGCGGTCCATGTCCGGCCCGTCGTCGCCCTCGAACGCCGCGGTCATCAGATCGCGCACCAGGGCGGAGACGGGAGGCGTGCGCGGCCGCGACAGTATGGCCATCAGCGTGTCCCTGTCGCAGGCGGCGCGGTCGACGATCAGCGACAGGATCAGCGCGTCGCGCATCGCCAGCACCTCGTGCATGCCGAC
Source organism: Bifidobacterium sp. LH_424 (assembly GCF_056356895.1). NCBI lineage: Bacteria > Bacillati > Actinomycetota > Actinomycetes > Bifidobacteriales > Bifidobacteriaceae > Bifidobacterium > Bifidobacterium sp. LH_424. Next base: position 407,078 of record NZ_JBKEVC010000001.1, on the reverse strand, counting down.
GGCGATCGCGGCCATGGTCTCCTCGTCGAGGTCGACGCGGCCGTGGTCGATGTTGTCGAGCCACTCGTCGAGCGGCCCGTCCATCCATTCGTTGTTGCCGGCCTCGGGGCCGCGCTCGCGCCGCTCCTCGCGCAGCTGGCCGACGAGCCCGTCGATCACGTCCCCGTCGAGCTCGTCGAGCCCGTCGAGGAACTCCCGGCACTCGTCGGGGCTGTCGGCGTGCACGGGGCGATGGGCCCGTCCACCCGCGCCCGGCGAGGCGTCCTTCCTTCTGCGTCGGTGTCGTGTCATGGCATCCTCCTTGATGTTCGATTGGTCGGCGGCCGCGGGGTCCCGCGGCCGTGATGCCAGTATGACGGCCGGGACATGGCCGGCGCACGCCCCGCGGGCAATGTGGATAACACCCCGTCGGGCCTTTGCCGGAGCCGATTCCGCATCCGGTTGTTTTCGGCGGTCATTGTGGATAACTTAGAGGCATGGATTTGAGAGCTCTTGACAGGTCCCTGATCGAACCGCGCATCGCCGCCCTGGTGGCCGAACGGGCCGGCGTGCCCGCCGAGGACGCCGCCGGCGCGGACTCCCCCATCCCCGCCGCCTGCCGGTCGATGATGGACGCGGTCGTGGGCCAGGGCGTGACGTCCAGCGAGGGCGGCAAACGCCTGCGCGCGCTGCTCGCCCTCGCCGCGTACGACGCGTTCGGAGGCGATCCGGCGGCCCGGGACGCGATGGTGGACATGGCGTGCGCGATCGAGGTGTTCCAGACGGCCGCGCTCGTGCACGACGACATCATCGACGACTCCGACCTGCGCCGCGGCAAGCCGAGCGCGCACCGGGCGCTGGAGGACCGGACGGGGGACGCGGCGATCGGCCGCGGCCTGGGGCTCATGCTCGGCGACCTCCTGGCCACCGCATGCGTCGACATCGCCAACAGCGCGGCCGGGCGGCTCGCCGACCCGTCCGCGCTGGTCGCCGCGTTCCTCACCATGCAGCGCGAGGTGGAGATCGGCCAGATCCTCGACCTGGCGGTCGAACAGGCGTCGCTGGACGACCCGCGCGCCCTGGCCGAGGCGTCGCTCGGCGTGTTCCGGTGGAAGACGGCGAGCTACACGACGATCGCGCCGCTCGAACTCGCCCTGCTCGCGGCCGGCGCGGAACGCGGCGAGGCGCGCGCCCGGGCGCTTTCCGTGGGCGTGCCGCTGGGACTCGCCTTCCAATTGGAGGACGATCTGATCGACGTGGTCGGGTCGAGCCGGACGAGCGGCAAGCCGGTGGGCGGCGACATCCGCGAGGGCAAGCGCACAGTGCTCCTCGCCGACGCGCTCGAGGCCGGCTCGGACGCGGAGCACGACGAGCTCGCCGCGATGTTCCGCGCGCCGGAACGCGACGAGGCGGACGTGCGCCGCGCCATCGGACTGTTCTCCTCGACCGGCGCCGTGATGCGTTCACGCGAACGCATCACGCGCCTGTGGGAGCGTTCGCTCGCCGCGATCGACGCGCTTGGGCTCGACGGGGACTCCCGCAGGCGCCTCGTGGACGCGTGCGCGCGTTTCGTGCCGGACGTGGCCGAACGCTAGAGTGGGACGGCAGGGGATGGGCCGCGGCGACATGTCGCCCACGGGCGCATCCCGGTGATTTTTCGTGAGTGACGTAAGGACACGGACGCAATCCTATGAGTGAAGCCGCAAACACCCCCGTAGGCCAGGTGATCGAAGGCCGCTACCGCGTCGTGCGCCAGATCGCGCAGGGCGGCATGGCGACGGTGTACGAGGCGCAGGACGAACGGCTCGGACGCACGGTGGCCATCAAGATGATGCACACGCAGCTCGCGCAGGGACCGCACCGCGACCAGTTCCTCGAACGCTTCCGCCGCGAGGCGAGATCCGCCGCGCGCATCGCCAACCCGCACGTCGTGCAGGTGTATGACGCCGGCGAATCCGATGGGCGCGCCTATCTGGTCATGGAGTACGTGCACGGCGTGAACCTGCGCCATGAGATGAACGGCCAGGGCGTGTTCAGCGTGCGCCAGACGCTGCGCATCGTCGCCGAGACGCTCGACGGCCTGTCGAGCGCGCATCAGGTGAACGTGGTGCACCGCGACATCAAGCCGGAGAACATCATGCTCAACGACCGCGGCCGCGTGCAGATCACCGACTTCGGTCTGGCGAAGGCCACCTCGCAGGCGACGCTCTCCTCCACCGGCATGCTGCTCGGCACCGCCGCCTATCTGCCGCCGGAGACGATCGAACGCAACGAGGCAACGCCGCAGGGGGACCTGTACGCGGTGGGCATCATGGCGTGGGAGATGCTCGTCGGCCAGGTGCCGTTCATCTCCGACAATCCCGTCACCCTCGTCTTCAAGCACGTCCACGAGGACGTACCGTCCCTCACCGTGCCGTGCCCGGGCATCGATCCGTCCGTGGCGCGGTTCGTCGCGCATCTGACCGCGCGCTCGATCGACGCGCGTCCCGCCGACGCGACGGCCGCGGCGGCGGAACTGCGCGACGTGATGCGCGGTCTCACGGTGGAGGCATGGCAGTACCGTCGCCCCGACGCGGAACCGGCCGGCGACGCGACGTCCAGTGAAACGACGGTTCCCGTCGCGGGTCGCGCGGCCGCCGGCGCCGCCGCGGTCGGCGCGCGGCTCGCCGGCGCGGGACTGCCGCCCGCTCCCCCGGTCGCGCCGCCGCAACCGCCGATGCCTCCCGAACATGACGCGACGGATGGGACGCCGCACGACGCCGCACGCGGCGAGGCGGAACCGCAGCCGACGCGCGCCCTGCCGCAGACCCCGCAACCGGCGGCGGAGGCCACCGTGACGCTGCCGCCCGCGACCACCATGGAGCCGGCGGCGACGCAGGTACTCGCCCCCGTGGCCGAACCGAAGGAGACGCAGGCGCTCAGTCTGTTCGACTTCGAGGACAAACCCGCAGCGCCGCGCACGACGGCCGCCGACGCGCAGGCGACGGCGAACGCCGAGACCGTCGCGTTGCAGCCGGTGGCGGACGGCGTACCGGGCACAACGCCGATGCCGCGTGCCGTCACGCCGCTCGCCGGCATGGATGGCACGCTCGCGACCGTCGCGGACCGGCCGACGGTCCAGCACGCCGCCGCGACCGTGTCGGCCGCGACACCGCCGGCCGCTCCCGCCGACGCGGCGCCGGCCGGCAAGAGGAAAGGCCACGGCAAGGCCATCGTCATCACGCTCGTCACGCTGCTCGTCGTGGCGCTCGCGGCCGGCGGGGGCGGCGCATGGTGGTACTACCGCGGACCGGGAAGCTACTGGGAGCTGCCGAAACCGGACGACGTGACCTGCGAGGAGAACCGGGCGTGCACGCTGGAAGGTGCCGCATGGAAGACGTACGAGGGCACGCTCAAGGTGCTGGGCATCCCCTACAAGACGTCGACCGCATACAGCGACACCATCGAGGAAGGGCACATCATCCTCGCGACGCTGCACGGGAAGGACGCCGAGGTGAACACGCACGTGAGCAAGCGCGACACCCCCACGATGAGGGTGGTCGTGTCCCGCGGCGTGAGGATGGCGACCATCCCCGACGACATCCTCGACCCGAACTCGGCGAACGGCAAGGCCCCGCTCGACGCATTGAGCAAGGCCGGATTCACGAACGTGAAGCACGACCAGTCGAAGGACGTGTACTCGGAGACGCTGCCCGAAGGCGCGACCCTGAGCATCTCCCCCGACCCGGGCACCACGCTCAAGCACAACGCGGAGATCGACGTGGCCCTGTCGAAGGGCCCGATGCCCGTCACCATGCCCGACATCGTCGGACGCACGAAGGACGAGGCCGCCACCGCGCTCGACGACCTCAAGCTCAAGGCGAACTGGAGCGAGGAGTACAGCGACACGATCGACTCCGGCAAGGTGATCTCCTCGTCCGTCGCGAAGGACACGCAGCTGCACTGGGGCGACTCGGTGGACGTGGTCGTCTCGAAGGGGCCGGAGATGGTGACCATCCCGGACGTGCGCGGCAAGACCTACGACGAGGCATCCAAGACGCTGGAGGCGCTCGGCCTCGAGGTGAAGAAGTCGGCGCCGCTCGGCGACGTGACGCACACGGTGCGCCTGCAGAGCCCCGACCCGGGCCAGCAGGTGCGCGTACGCGACGAGAAGGGCAACAAGACGGTCGTCACGCTCACCGTGGTGTGACGGCCGCTTCGGCCTCCTTCTTCGCCTTGAGCTCGGCCTTGACCTTCTGCGCGTATTCGGGCACGTACTCCTGGCCGCTGAGCTTCTGGATCTCGGCGGTCAGATGGTCGGTCAGGGAACGCAGGTCGTCGTGCGTGATCTCGTCGGCGGGCTTCCTCTCCACGTGGATCGGCTTGCCGTAGATCACCTGCGTCCTGCCCTTCTTCGGAATCGACGTGCCGATCGGCTGGAGCTTGTCGGAGCCGATGAGCGCGGTCGGCACGATCGGGCAGCCGGTCTCGAGCGCGAGGCGGGCCACGCCCGTGTGCCCCTTGTACAGGCGGCCGTCGGGACTGCGCGTGCCCTCGATGTGGATGCCGAACAGGTGGCCGTCCTCGATGATCTCGCGCGCATGCTCGAGCGCGCCCAGCGACTTGTTGCCGCCGGAACGGTCGACGGGGAACACGCCCACGGACGTGAACCACCACTTCTTGAACTTGCCCTTGATCCCCTTGCCTTCGAAGTATTCGGCCTTGCCCATGAAATGCACCATGCGCGGGCAGGTGATCGGGATGAGCGCGTCGTCGATGACGGCCAGATGGTTGGCGGCGATGATGGCCCCGCCCTTGCGCGGGATGTTCTCCAGCCCCTTGGCCGTGGGGCCGAGGCGACGGCGAGCGATGGGACCGAACACTTTGACGAAGAACCAGTAGAGCACTTGGCGTTTCCCTCCCCGCGCAGGCCATGGCCGCGCATTAGAGTGGTATGTATGACTGACCTCAACAATACCAATGCGGGCGACGAGCGGCCAACCCCCACGCCGGATGGCGACGACCGCAAGGGAGACTCGGCGGCGAAGCCGGATCTCGGCAATCTCGACGCGGCGTGGGCGGCATTCGAGGCGGAGCACAAGGACGAGCTCAAGTCGGTGGCGTCGTCGCGCAACGCGAAACGCTTCGAAAAGCACGCGGAACGCCGCGAGAAGGAACGGCTCATCGACATCGACGACCTGGCTCCCGACGCGTTCTCACGCACGGGAGCCAGCCATGGGCCGCGCGATTTCACCGGTTCCAGCTGGCTCGACACGGACAGGGTGATGGACTCCTACGATGACGGCGGCTTCACTCCCCCGAACCCCGAGATCGGCCCGGTGAGGCGTTCGACGCTCGTGTGCTGGATTCTGCTCGTCGTCGGACTCGTCGGCTCGGTCGCCACGATGTTCATCCCCGGCATCGGCTCGGTGCCGATTCTGGGATGGCTGCTGAGCTTCGTGTTCAGCATGTGCACGATCATCGGCCTCGGCGGCCTGATCGGCAAGATCCTGAACCGCAGGCGGCAGACCGGCGACCGCGGCGGCTATTTCGACGACGGCGCGCGTGTGTGACACTCTCGACGCGGACTTGTCCACGTAGGTCATCGTTGTCTTGGGCGTCTCGCCGGCGAGCGTCGGGATGGGCCGGGGCGCCGAAGACGCCTCGGGGATGACGATGCCCCGGCCGCCGGGTGGCGGTCGGGGCATCGGGGATGAGTGCGTCCGGGAACGGTTTGGGCCGTGCCGGCGATCAGGTCAGGCCTTGGCCTGCGCGACGGCGATCCACTTGTCGAACAGCGCCGAGGCCTTGCCGGAGTCGACGGTCTTCTCGGCGAGCGCGTACGCCTCGCGGAAGCGCTCGGCGAGCGTGCCGTCGGAGACCAGATGGCCGTCGGCGACGATGGCGGACGCGGCGTTGAGCAGCGCGGTGGTGCGGGCGGGAATGTCCTTGCCGGCGAGGAAGTCGCGGAACGCCTGGGCGTTGACCTCGGGCTCACCGCCCTTGAGCGTCGTGACGTCGATCTTCTCCAGTCCCAGTTCGACGGTCGGGTCGAACTCGGTCTCGGTGACCTTGCCGTCGCGGATCTCCCACACGGAGACCGGACCGGTGGGCGCGAGCTCGTCGAGGCCCTCATGGGAGGTGTACACCATGCCGGACTGGCCGTTGGCGGCGTACACGGCGGCCATGATCGGGCTCACCTCGCGCTTGGCGCAGCCGATGGCCACGTGCGAGGGCTTGGCCGGGTTGGTGAGGGGGCCGAGCACGTTGAACACGCACGGGATGCCGAGCGCGGCGCGGATCGGGCCGACGAAGCGCATGGCCGGGTGGAAGGTGCGGGCGAACGCGAAGGTGATGCCCACCTCGTCGCCGACCTCGGCGACCGCCTCGGGCTTCAGCTCAAGCGGCAGGCCGAGCTTCTCGAGCACGTCGGCGGCGCCGCACTTCGAGGAGGCGGCGCGGTTGCCGTGCTTGACGATCTTCACGCCCGCCGCCGCGGCCACGACCGAACCCATCGTGGACAGGTTCACGGTGGAGAAGCCGTCGCCGCCGGTGCCGACGATGTCGGTGGTCTCGCCGGAGACGTTCAGTGGTACCGCATGCGACACCATGGCCTTGGCCGCACCGGACACCTCCTCGGGGGTGAGTCCCAGCTGCTGCTGCATAGCGAGCGCGGCGCCCACGGCGGCCGGGTTCGCGTTGCCCTTCATCAGATCATCGACGAACCATTCGGACTCCCCGGCACTTAGATGGTCTCCCCCGACCAGCTTGGTGAGAATCGACTTCCATGTGATCTCTGCCATTGTTCCTCCTTGGCGCGCGTGCAGCGCGACCGATTCACCAGTAACGCCGCTCATTGTAGTGGCCTCGGGTTTCCTCCCGCCGGAACTTCCATATAGCAGAACGCACGGCGGCACATACGGCACGCGCATACGGAAGCGGCGGCTCCCGCCCGGAGGCAGGAACCGCCGCTCATCGAAGGACGGACGTCACATCATGGACGTCACTTCTCGTTCTGGCCGTGGCACATCTTGTACTTGCGGCCCGAACCGCACGGGCACGGGGCGTTGCGGCCGGTGCCCGGGAACGTGCGGCCGTCGGCCCACGGGGTCTTCAGCTCCTCGCTCTTCGGACGCTTGTTGGCCGGGACCTTGCCCTCGGCGTGGCTAATCGGCGCGGGGCCGGAGATGGCGGACGTGGTCTCGCCGGCCTCGGACGCCTTCGCGGCCTCGGCGATGGCCTCCTTCTCGGTCTCGTCCTGCTCGGACTCCTCCTCGACCTCGCCTTCGGCGGCCTCGGCCTCGGTCTCGCCGTCCTCGTCGGGGCCGGCGGCCTCGGTGGCGGTGGTGATGCCGAGCTCGCTTTCGGTGGCGTCGACGGCCGCGTCCTCGTCGGATTCGGTGGTCGTGTCCTCGGTGCGGGCGACCTCGCGGATGTCCACGTGGAAGAGCAGCTGGACGGACTCCTCCTTGATGGCCTCGACCATCGAGTTGTACATCTGGTAGCCTTCGCGCTGGTATTCGACCAGCGGGTCGCGCTGGCCCATGCCGCGCAGGCCGATGCCGTCCTTGAGGTAGTCCATCTCGTACAGGTGCTCGCGCCACTTGCGGTCGAGCACGGCGAGCACGACGCGGCGCTCGAGCTGGCGCAGGCCCTCGGCCCCGAGCGTCTCCTCGAACTCGGCGTACTTGGCCTTCGCGTCGGCGACGATCACGTCGCGCACCGCCTCGACGGCCTTCTCGCCCTTCTTGCCTTCGGCGGCCTCCTTGACCTCGTCGACGGTCACCTCGGTCGGAATCACGGTGTTGAGCGCCTTGAACAGGCCCTCCCAATCCCAGTCCTTCGGCTTGTCGGAGCCGTTGTTGGCACCCTTGACGTAGCTGGTGACGGTGTCGGAGATGAAGCGCAGGATGTCCTCGTGGATATCCTCGCCCTTGAGCACGGCCTGGCGCTCGGAGTAGATGACGGTGCGCTGCTTGTTCATCACGTCGTCGTACTTGAGCACGTTCTTGCGGATCTCGAAGTTCTGCGACTCGCGCGCCTTCTGCGCAGTGCGCACGCCCTTGGAGACGCTCTTCGCGTGGATCGGCTCGCCCTCCGGCAGGCCCTTGGCCATGACGCGGGCGACGAGCTGCGTGTTGAACAGGCGCATCAGGTCGTCCTCGAGGGACAGGTAGAAGCGGGACTCGCCCGGATCGCCCTGACGGCCGGAACGGCCGCGCAGCTGGTTGTCGATGCGGCGGGACTCGTGGCGTTCGGTGCCGAGCACGTACAGACCGCCGAGCTTCTTGACCTCCTCATGCTCGTCCTTGACCTGCGCCTTGACCTCGGCGAGGGTGCCCGGCCAACGCTTCTCGTACTCCTCCGGGGTGTCCTCCGGGGAGTAGCCCTCGGACTTGAGCTTGGCGTCGGCGAGGAACTCGACGTTGCCGCCGAGCATGATGTCGGTACCACGGCCGGCCATGTTGGTGGCCACGGTGACGGCGCCCTTGCGGCCGGCGACCGCGACGACCGCGGCCTCCTTCTCATGCTGCTTCGCGTTGAGCACCTGGTGCGGGATCTTGGCGACGTCGAGCAGCGTGGAGACGACCTCGGAGCTCTCGACGGAGGCGGTGCCGAGCAGCACCGGCTGGCCCTTGGCGTGACGGGCGGCCACGTCCTTGACGATGGCGGCGAGCTTCTCCTTCTTGGTGCGGAAGATGAAGTCGTCCTTGTCCTGGCGGATCATCGGGCGGTTCGTCGGAATCGGCAGCACGCCCAGCTTGTAGGTGCTCATGAACTCGGCCGCCTCGGTCTCGGCGGTACCGGTCATGCCGGCGAGCTTGTCGTACATGCGGAAGTAGTTCTGCAGCGTGATGGTCGCGAACGTCTGGTTCTCGGCCTTGACCTCGACGCCCTCCTTCGCCTCGATGGCCTGGTGCAGGCCCTCGTTGTAGCGACGGCCGGGCAGGATGCGGCCCGTGTGCTCGTCGACGATGAGCACCTCGCCGTGGGTGACGACGTAGTCGCGGTCGCGCAGGAACAGCTCCTTCGCCTTGATCGCGTTGTTGAGGTAGCCGATGAGCGCGGTGTTGCTCGGCTCGTAGAGGTTGTCGATGCCGAGGAAGTCCTCGACCTTGGTGATGCCCGGATCCTTGATGCCGACGACCTTCTTCTTCTCGTCGACCTCATAGTCCTCGTCGCGTGTGAGCTTGAGGACCAGCTTGGCGAAGGTGCGGTACCAGCGGGTCACGTCGCCTTCGGCCGGGCCGGAGATGATGAGCGGGGTGCGGGCCTCGTCGATGAGGATGGAGTCGACCTCGTCGACGATGGCGTAGTGGTGGCCGCGCTGCACCAGCTCGCTCTTCTCCCACGCCATGTTGTCGCGCAGATAGTCGAAGCCGAACTCGTTGTTCGTGCCGTAGGTGATGTCCGCGTTGTACTGCTTGCGGCGTTCGGCCGGCTTCTGCTCGGTGATGATGCAGCCGACGTTGAGGCCCAGGAAGCGGTAGATGCGTCCCATGAGCTCGCTCTGGTAGCTGGCGAGGTAGTCGTTGACGGTGACCACGTGCACGCCCTTGCCCTCGAGCGCGTTGAGGTAGCTCGGCAGCGTGGCGACGAGGGTCTTGCCTTCACCGGTCTTCATCTCGGCGATGTTGCCCCAGTGCAGGGCGGCGCCGCCCATGAGCTGCACGTCGAAGTGGCGCTGGCCGAGGGTGCGCTTCGAGACCTCGCGCACGGTGGCGAACGCCTCGGGCATGATGTCGTCGAGCTTCTTGCCGTTGTCCAGCTGCTGCTTGAACTTCGGGGTCTGCGCCTTGAGCTCCTCGTCGGAGAGCGCCGAGATTTCGTCCTCGAGCGCGTTCACGGCCTTCGCGACGTTCTCGAGTTTCTTGATCTGCCGGCCCTCGCCCATGCGCAGTGCCTTGTCAACGATATCTACCACTGTTCGCTCCTGTGTCGTTACCTTGGACCGCCCATCCGACGCGGCCCGCGCGGCCTGGACCGCACGTCCGTGTCGCGCCTGCGCGGACACACTGCCGATTATCTTACGCGATAATCGCGATAAGCCCGCACATTTTCCCCATATTCGGCGGCCTTTTTCGCCGACGGCCGGCGGGAGGACGCCAACGAAACCGTTTTCCGCCCCGCACGCATCGGGCCGCGCATACGATGAGGGGGCCGCGCCACCATGGGCGCGGCCCCCTCATCGGTCAATCGTGTCGGATGCGTCGAATCGACGTCACTCGGCGGCCTTCACGTTCTCCGGGGTGTCGATCTCGAACACGCCGTAGCTCCAGCCGTGACGGTGGTAGACGACGGACGGACGGCCGGTCTCCTTGTTGACGAACAGGAAGAAGTCGTGTCCGATCAGCTCCATCTCGTACAACGCCTCGTCGATGCTCATCGGCTCGGCGATGTGAAGCTTGCGACGGATGACGATCGGGGTGTCGCCCACCTGGACCTCGACGGACTCGCCGGGGCCGAGATCCGAGGCGACGGCCGCGGCCGGGCTGTTGTTCGGCTCCTCCTCCGGAGCCTCCTCCTCGACGACCGGCGGCTCGACGACGCCCATGTCCACCGGGACGGGGTTCGTGTAGCCGCGGCGGTGGTCCTTGCGGCGGTCGCGCGTGCGGCGCAGACGCAGCGTCAGCTTGTCCATCGCCAGGTCGAGCGCGCTGAACTCGTCGGCGCTCGATGCCTCGGCGCGCACCACGGTGCGGCCGGCGATGATGGTGATCTCCACGCGCTTGGCGGTATCCGCCTGACGCGGGTTGCCCTCATGCGACAGCACCACCTGGGCGCGCTGCGCATCGGGCGCGATAGCGGTCACACGATTCATCTTGTTCTCTACGACATCACGGAACCTGGGCTTGACCTGCGTGTGACGTCCGGTAACGACGATTTCCATGTGGACCTCCCTTAACTCAAGCGGTTGCCCGCTATTTGCGTTCCGTACGGCGTCTTCACCGTCCGGGTACGCCCCATTCTAGACGAACCGGGCGTTAACGGCGGGAGAACTCGCGGAAAGAATACCGGTTCTTCGTCATTTCCCCGACGCATGCGTGCAACATCCGCGTGATTGCATGGATTCCGCATGGGCGGGAGCCGACGCGCCCCGCGTGTCTTCCAGCGTCCGTCGAGGCGACGTGTCGGACGGTCGTGTATAGTTGTGCGGTCGAGACCCCTTGATGGCCGCGGCCCAGGTCCCGCATGGGACTCGGGCTGAGGAACTTCCGGGCTCCGCAGAGCACGATGGCGGATAACGTCCGCCCAGGGCGACCTGAGAGATAGCGCAGCAGAGAACAGACCGCCCGTCCTCGACGGGTAAGGGTGAAACGGCGGTGTAAGAGACCACCGGGCCCCTGGCAACAGCGGGCCGCATGGCAAGCCTCATCGGGAGCAAGGCCAAGCAGATGGCGGTAAGGGCTGCTCGCCCGTGCCATCGGGTAGGCTGCTAGAGCCTGGCGGCGACGTCAGGTCGAGATGGATGGCCATCCGTGCCGCGCGTTCGCGCACGGCACGACAGAACCCGGGGTATAAGGGGTCTCACCTCAATTCCTGATTCCCGCTCGCGGTTCCGACGGATACGACGGAACGATGGGCCATGATGGCCCCGGGCGGAGCGACGGTTCACCGGAACAGTTCCGACGCGACGTGACGCAGCGTCTCCGCGTCATGTCCCTTGCGCCCGCCTGCCGACCAGAACCGGCGCATGCGCACCTGACGGTCGAGTCCTTCGGTCTTGCGGGCGACCTTGCGTCCCAGCTCCCATGCGGCGTCCTCGAAGGCGCCGTCGGCGTCGGCCTCGCCGGCGACCTCCTCGGCCATCGACCGCGCGACGCCCTTGCGCGTCAGTTCCGCGACGGCGCCGCGCCGGCCCATCATCCTGCCCACGCAGTAGCGCATCGCGCTTTCGGCGTATTCACGATCGTCGAGCAGACGCACCTGAATCAGACGGTCGATGACGCCGTCGACCACGTCCTCCTCGTAGCCTTTGCCCAGCAGACGGTCGCGAAGCGCGCCGGATGCGCGCGGGGCCGCATCGAGCAGGCGCAACGCCGCCTCGCGGCAGGCGTCGAAATCCGCGGCCCCGTCGCGGGCGGTGTCACCGGATGTTCCGGGCGCATCGTCCCGGACCGCGGGGATGGGAGGCTTCCCCATCCCCGCGAGAAACGACTCGGCGCTGATCACGTCAGGCCTTGGCCGTCGTCTTGGCGTCCGCCGACGGCTTCGCCGAAGCCTTCGCCGGCGTCTTCGAGGACTCGTTGGATTCGCTGGCGGCTACCGACTCGGTGTTCGCGTCGGCCTCGGAGGCGGCCTTGGTGGCGTCGTCCTCGGCGAACTGGTCGGTCGGCTGGATGAGGCCGAATTCGGCCTTGACCTTGTTCTCGATCTCCTCGGTGATGGCCGGATTATCCTTGAGGAACTGGCGCACCTTCTCGCGGCCCTGGCCGAGCTGGTCGCCGTCGTAGGTGAACCAGGAGCCGGACTTCTTGACGACGCCGACCTGGATGGCCATGTCGAGCGCGGAGCCCTCGCGCGAGATGCCCTCGCCGTAGAGCATGTCGAATTCGGCGGACTTGAAGGGCGGGGCCATCTTGTTCTTGACGACCTTGACGCGCGTGCGGTTGCCGATGGCCTCCTCGCCGTTCTTGATGGTCTGGATGCGGCGGATGTCGAGACGCACCGAGGAGTAGAACTTCAGCGCCTTGCCGCCGGTGGTGGTCTCCGGGCTGCCGAAGAACACGCCGATCTTCTCGCGCAGCTGGTTGATGAAGATGGCGGTAGTGCCCGCCTGGGCGAGCGCGCCGGTCATCTTGCGCAGCGCCTGGCTCATCAGCCTGGCCTGCAGGCCCACGTGGCTGTCGCCCATGTCGCCGTCGATCTCGGCCTTGGGCACGAGGGCGGCGACCGAATCGACGACGATCACGTCGAGCGCGCCGGAACGGATGAGCATGTCGGCGATCTCCAGCGCCTGCTCGCCGTTGTCCGGCTGGGAGACGATGAGGGAGTCGGTGTCGACGCCGAGCTTGCGGGCGTACACCGGGTCGAGCGCGTGCTCCGCGTCGATGAACGCGGCCACGCCGCCCTTGCGCTGCGCGTTGGCGACCACGTGCAACGCGAGCGTGGTCTTGCCCGACGATTCGGGGCCGTAGATCTCGATGACGCGCCCCTTGGGCAGGCCGCCGATGCCGAGGGCCATGTCGAGGGCGAGCGAGCCGGTGGGGATGACCTCCACGTTCTGTTCGGGACGGTCGCCGAGCCTCATCGCCGACCCCTTGCCGAAGCTCTTCTCCACCTGCGCCAGCGCGGTGTCGAGCGCGGCCTTGCGGCGCGCGTCGAGATCGTCCTTGCCGCTGGCCGTCTGCCCTTTGCCCGATGCGGCGCCCGTCTTCTGTGCCATGATGTCCTCCTTCGCGGTTGCGGCGGATCTGCCGTTCCCACGGTATGGGACCGACCCGGGCCACGGCAAGACGGGACCGCCCCTGTGGTCGGAGCCCCTCCCCCGCCCGCATCTCATACGACGCGGAGAAGACGGCGAACCCAATCGGGACAACGGTTCCGGCCCGCAACGCGGCAACGCCACGCGCAACGCAGTTGGTTATCGCTGTGGATAACTATAGCGCACAGGCACGAACATTTGTTCGACTTCACGACATGCACACAAATCGGCGCGGCGCGATACGCGACCGCCGGTCTCACCGCGCGGGCATTGGCGGAGCGTTATGATCCCGTCCCCAACGTTCGGAGTCGGGAACCCCCATTTGGTCGCACAGCACGTTCCACACCACACGGGGCTCCTCCCCCGCGTCCAACGCCTCGACGACGGTCATGTTCGCCAACCGCGGCAGCTGCTGGTCATGGGAGAGCGCCCGGCCGTAGCTCCGGCCGAACACCTCCTCGAGCAGCTGCCAGAACTCACGTTCCCTCACCGGCTCAAGCCCCGATCATGTCGAGGCGGTCGGCGACCATGCGCAGCAGCTGCGCGGTGCTCACGCCGAGCGCCTCGGCGATGGAGCTGAGCAGCTCGGAGCTGGCCTCCTTCTGGCCGCGCTCCACCTCGGACAGGTAGCCGAGCGACACGCCGGCCTTCTCGCTGACCTCGCGCAGCGTCTTGTGGTCGCGCGTGCGCAGGTCGCGCAGCACACGGCCGATGGCCTCGCGCAACGTCAGCTCGGCCGGTTCACGTTCGGCTTCGCGCCTGGCGTCGGACTGGACCGCGGCGCGCGCCGGGCGCTCCTCGCCGTCGGCCTCCTCCCACATGCGGCGGCGGGCCTCCTCGGCCTCGGCCTTGGCCTTCTTCGCGGCGCGCGCCTGGATCATCTGCTGCTGGGCGAACATGACGGCGCGGCGCTGCGCGGGCGTGAGCTCGCGCATGCGGGCGGCGCCGGGGCGGACCATCGCCGCGGCGGGGTTCATCGTCGTCTGTTCGGTTCGCGTCATCGTCTCCATGTTCCCATCCCTTTCCTACGGGGTCTCATATCGCTCGATATCACTTCCAACAGCCCGACGGCACGGACTATTCCCAGAGCGAAGCGGGAAACTTCAGAAAGTTGATGTGAACTGGCTCACGTTTTGCAGGACGCGCAGCACGGTACGCTCCCGAATCTGCTGCCTGGTGCCGTCGAGCCGCAGTTCGACGGCGACGGTGCGGCGGCCGTGGCCGTCAATCGCGTCGAGACGGACCGTGCCGATCGGCGTTTCCGCCCCGATCCACGTCTCCCGCGGATCCGGCGCGAGCGCGGCCGCCGTTGCCGGGAGCGACACGCCGATGTAGACGAGGCCGGCGGGCTTGTCGCCGTCCGGACCGGGCCCGGCGACGCCGGTGGTGGCGAGACCGATCACCGTGTCGCCGTCCTCCGGCTGCGCGTACAGACGCGCCGTGGCGATGGCCATCTGGCGCGCGACCTCCGGGTGCACGGCGCCTTCGCGGGCGAGCAACGCACGGTCGACGCCGAGGATGGACGCCTTCGCACGGATGTCGTAGGTGACCGCCGAGCCGAGGAAGACGGCGGAGGCGCCGGGGATGCGCACGAACGCGTCGGCGAGCAGCCCGGCGGTCAGCGATTCGGCGCATGCGATCCTCAGGCCGCGCGTCTCGCAGGTCCTGAGGATCGCTGCGGCGAACGTGTCGCGCTGCACGTCAGCGCTTCCTCGATCCGATGAACGTGTTGTAGAGGTACACGCCGCCGGAGTAGAGGCACAGGACGAGGGCCACGTAGAGCAGCGCGTAGGTGAGGAAGTAGTAGGCGCTCAGCCACATCGGCATGGCCTGCCCCTCGTCGAACACCCACAGCGGCAGCAGCAGCATGGCCAGGCCGATGCACTGGAAGAGGGTCTTGAGCTTGCCGGGCCATGCGGCGGCGATCACCTTGCCGCCGGGGCGTTCCATCACGAAGAAGCGCATCACGGTGATGCCGATCTCGCGCACGAGGAACAGGATGGTCGCCCACCACGGGAATTCGGCGAACACGGAGGCGACGACGAGCGTGCCGCAGGTGAGCAGCTTATCGGCGATCGGATCCATGAGCTTGCCGAGCTCGGTCACCTGGTCGTACTTCCTGGCCATCCACCCGTCGAGCTTATCGGTGGAGGCGGCGATGATGAAGATGATCGCCGCGGCCCAGCGCAGGGTCTGGTCGTCGCCGCCCCACGGGCCGGCCTTCACGTACAGCACAAGGAACACCACGACAAGCACGATGCGCGAGTAGGTGACGAGGTTCGGCGGGGCGTTCCATCCGTCCAGCAGTGACGGTTTCTTGTTTTCTACGATCTGTTCGTCGGTCATGGTCTTCACGTTACCCTCACTGCTCTACCTCGGGAAGGGAACGGTCTGACGGATTCCTGTAGGAATCCCAAGAGGCCGTCCCGTTCTTCCATCTTCCCGTCTTCCCGTCGCGTCGCGCCCGCGCCCGCGCCGGCGGAACCGTCACGCCTGAGTCGCGCCCGCCGATTGCGGTGCGGGGCCATCGCCGCGGATGAACGCGAGCACCGTCTGCAGGTCCTGCGGCTGGACGAGCACCTGACGCGCCTTCGAGCCTTCGGAGGGACCGACCACGCCGCGAGACTCGAGCAGGTCCATGAGACGTCCGGCCTTCGCGAAGCCGACGCGGAGCTTGCGCTGAAGCATCGACGTGGAGCCGAACTGCGTGGTGACGACGAGCTCGGCGGCCTGCAGCAGCACGTCCATGTCGTCGCCGATCTCCTCGTCCGGCTCGTTGCCCTTCTTCTCCGCCTCCTTGGCCATCTGCTCGATGTCCTCGCGGTATTTCGGCTTGCGCTGGGTGCGCACGAACTCGACGGCCTTGCGGATCTCCGATTCGGACACCCACGAGCCCTGCACGCGCTTCGGCTTCGCCTCGCCCATCGGCAGGAACAGGGCGTCGCCCTGGCCGATCAGCGTCTCGGCGCCGGTCGTGTCGAGGATGACGCGCGAATCGGTGGCCGAGGAGGTGGCGAACGCGAGCCGGGACGGGATGTTCGCCTTGATGAGGCCGGTGACCACGTCGACGGACGGGCGCTGCGTGGCGAGTACGAGGTGCACGCCGGCGGCTCGCGCCAGCTGCGTGATGCGCTGGATCGAGCTTTCCACGTCGTTCTTGGCGACCATCATCAGATCGGCCATCTCGTCGACGACCACGAGGATGTACGGGTAGGGCGCGACCTTGCGGTTCGAGCCGGCGGGCGCGTGCACCTGTCCGGCGCGCACCGCCTTGTTGAAGTCCTTGACGTGGCGGAATCCGAAGTATTCGAGGTCCGAGTAGCGGGCGTCCATCTCCTTGACGACCCATTCGAGCGCCTGCGCGGCCTTCTTCGGATCGGTGATGATCGGCGTGAGCAGGTGCGGGATGCCCGCGTACGCGGACAGTTCCACGCGTTTCGGGTCGACCATGATGAGCCGCACCTGATCGGGCGTGGCGCGCATGATGATCGACGTGAGCATCGAGTTGATGAAGCTCGACTTGCCGGAGCCGGTGGCGCCGGCGACCAGCAGGTGCGGCATCTTCGTGAGGTCGGCGGTG
Source organism: Bifidobacterium sp. LH_424 (assembly GCF_056356895.1). NCBI lineage: Bacteria > Bacillati > Actinomycetota > Actinomycetes > Bifidobacteriales > Bifidobacteriaceae > Bifidobacterium > Bifidobacterium sp. LH_424. Next base: position 390,114 of record NZ_JBKEVC010000001.1, on the reverse strand, counting down.
ACGAACTTGCCCTCCACGTCCTTGCCGATGCCGGTGAGCATCGGATTCGGGTCGGCGAGCGCGCCCTGCGAGCGCAGCACGTCGCCCAGGTGCACGATCTCGCGGTCCTCGTTCGGGATCTCGATGCCGATGGCGGATTTGCCGGGGATCGGCGAGAGGATGCGCACGTCGGAGCTGGCGACCGCGTAGGCGATGTTGCGCTGGAGGTTGGTGACCTTCTCGACCTTGACGCCCGGCGAGAGCTCCACCTCGTACTGGGTGACGGACGGGCCGCGCAGGAAGCCGACGACCTTCGCATCGACCTTGAACTGCTGGAACGTGGAGGTCAGGGCCCGGATCACGCGGTCGTTGGCGGGGGTGCGGGCCGCATGCGGCTTGCCTTTGACGAGCAGGTCGAGGTCCGGCAGGCGGTACGGCGGCTCGGCCGTTTCGGCGGCCTCGCCGGTCCCGGCTCCGGCTCCCCCGTTCGCGTCGCCGGTGTCGACGATCTCGCCGGAGACCGGATCGACGTGTGGTTCAGACGGGGCGGAGGCCGCGGGAACGGCGGGGGTCATGTCCTGTTCGCCGGTGTCGGCGCCGTAGGCGCCCGTGCCGGCTCCCATCGCCACGGTGGCGGGCTGCGCCGTATGCGCGGGCACCACGTCGGCCGCGGGCGCGCCGGCGGGCAGGTCCGCGGCGGCGCCCATCACGGTGGTCGCATCGTCGGCGGCGGAGGCGATCGGCGCCCACGGATCGGTGTAGGTGGGCGAGACGGCGGGCAGGTCGAGCGAATCCGGTGCGATGACGGTGGTCTCGGCGGCGTCGCCGTGATGCTTCGCGGCGACGCGGAACGGGTCGTCGGCGTCGTACCGGTCGAGCGACGGGTCGTCGCCGGAACGACGTCGCGAGAACAGGCGCGACAGCCATCCGAACGCGCCGGAGCCTCCGCGCGACGCGGCGTCGTCCGTCCCGTCCTCGCCGTCGTGCGCGGGCACGCCGTCGGCGAACGCGATGGTGCCGTCGCCGACGCGCACCTCGTTCGGGAACTCGTCGTCGCGTTTCTCGTCGTCGGCGGAACGCCCCTGGACGCGCGCGACGATGCGGCGGGACAGTCCGGGCAGGTCGGTGACATGCAGACCCGAGATGAGCAGGAGCGAGAACAGGCCGACGATGACGAACACGACGATGGCGAACGCCCGAGAAAGGCCCCAGGCGAGCGGCGACCCCAGTGCGTAGCCGATGAGGCCGCCCGCGTTCTGGATCGCGGTCCAGTCGAATCCGGGCGTGCCGGCGGCGAGCGCCACGTCGATGATCGAGCAGACCGACCATAGGAGCATCACCCATCCGGTCATGACGCGCGGATTGCCGGACCCCCGGCCGGAGTTGCGCATCAGCCGGAACGCCACGAGGAACAGCAGGATGGGCAGCATGACGCTCATCACGCCGAACACGCCGGACGCGAGGGCATGCAGGAGACGGCCGAACGGTCCCTGGACGCGGAACCATTCCGACGCGCAGAACAGCACGCCGAACACGAGCAGCGCGAAGCACAGACCGTCACGGCGGTATGCGGGGTCGAACTCGCCCACGCCGGACACGGAACGGACCGCGGAGCCCAGCGCGCGCGGCACGGCGAGCAACGCGCGCCGCCACCACGGTTCGTCCATGTAGTCCCCCTCGTTCACCCGATCCATGCGACGGGTCCGCCCGTCGTTCGCGCCGGAACCGGCGCCTCTGCTTCCTCGTGTCTTTGCCATAGCGCACTCCAATGTAGCGAATCGCTCGTACCGTGGCGCGCATGCCGCGCGAATCATCGTCAATTCCCCATAACGGCGGGCGAGGGAACGCCCCGGCGCATGCGTCGTGGTTTATCATGGGTTGCATGACTCCAGCCGAACGTGCGAGCGCAGTCGCATTTGCACTGAAGAACTGCGCGTTGGATTCGATGAAGCCGGGCGATGCGACGATGCGCGCCGCGGCCGACTATGAGGCGGGCCGGATCGACGTGGGCGCCCTCATCGACGCGGCGGACGGCGAGACGTCCCATGTGGTGGGCGCCTCGCGGCTCGCGGACGGTTCGCTCGACGACCATGCGCGCGACCATGCGGCATCCGTGTTCGCCCGCACCGTGCTGCTGGTCGAGCGCCCGTGGCGGCCGACCGGCGACCTCGACGAGCTGACCGCCATCCACAAAGGGCTGTTCGAGGGCGTGTTCGACGACGCGGGCCGTCTGCGCACGTCGGACACGTCGCGTGGCGTGACGAACGACACGGCGCTCGCCCACAACCCGGAGGCGTTCTTCCCGGCCGGCCTGATCGAGACGGGGGCGCTCAACATCGCCACCGAGCTGGCGGAGCGACGCAACCTGCAGGCGTTGGACCGCGGCGAGTTCACGCATCGTCTCTCCCACGTCTACGACGAGCTCGGCTACCTGCACCCGTTCCGAGGCGGCAATGCGATGACGCTGCGCATGTTCGCCTCGCGTCTCGCGCACGACGCCGGCTGGGACCTCGACTGGGGCCCGGTGACTCGCGAGGCGTACAAGGCGGCGAAGCACGCGGCCTACTGCGGCGACACGTCCGGCTTCGAGCGCATGTTCGCCGCGATCGTGCGTCCGGCGAATCCGACGCGCGTGTTCCTCATCGCCGGGTTCGAGCAGGGCCCCGCGCACTGACGGCTTCCGGCGGGCCGACCCGCATCGACGAGGCCCCGGAACGTCCGCACGGGGGACGTTCCGGGGCCTCGTCGCGTCCGCGGTCAGGCGATGTCGCCGAGATGATGCTGGACGTATTCGTCGGCGTGCGCGTCGATCGCGTCGTAGTCGCCGGCGTCGGCGTGCGCGATGACCGCCATCGCGTTGTCGACGAGCCGCGGGTTCAGCGCCTCGAGCCAGTGGATGCGCGGGTCACGGCCGAACCATCCCATCTGCTTGCGGGCGAGACGGCGCGTCTTCTGCGCGATGTCCGCCCAGGCGTCCTCCTCCTCGTCCCACATGCCGTCGAGCAGGTCGATCATCTGCTGGTAGCCGAGCGCGCGGCCGGCGGTGAAGCCCAGATGCGGGCGCAGGCGGCGCACCTCGTCGAGGAAGCCGTCCTCGCGCATCCTCGCGGTGCGGATGCCGATGCGCCGATCGAGTTCGCGACGGTCCAAGTCGAGGCCGATCTGCACGGACGGGATCACGTAGCGGTAGCGCGGCAGGCTCGCCGAATACGGCCTGCCGGTCAGTTCGATGACCTCGAGCGCGCGGATCGTGCGGCGCGGGTTACGCGGGTCCATGCGCGCGGCGGCCTGCGAATCCTTCGCCTTGAGCTCCTCGAACAGCGCGGTCGCGCCCTCCGTCCTCTCGCACTCCTCGAGTCGTGCGCGGATCGCCGGATCGGTGCCGGGGAACGAGATGTCGTCGATGGCGGCGCGCGCGTAGAGGCCGGAGCCACCGACGAGGATCGGGCGCACGCCGCGCGCCTTGAGGTCGGCAATCGTGTCGCGCGCGAGCTTCTGGAAGCGCGCGACGGTCATCGTGTCATCCGGGTCGATGATGTCGATGAGATGGTGCGGCACGCGCGCCTGCTCCTCCTTCGTCGCCTTCGCGGTGCCGACGTCCATGCCGCGGTACATCTGGTAGGCGTCCGCGTTGACGATTTCGGCCTTCTGCCCCGCCGCGGCGAGGCGTTCGGCGATGGCGATGCCGAGGCCGGTCTTGCCGGAGGCGGTGGGGCCGACGATCGAGACGACGCGCGGCTCGGCGGCCGGCGTTCCGTTCCCGGCGGAGGAGGCCGAAGACGCTTCAGTGACGGACATGGTAGGTCTGCCCCTTCCTCGGATCCGGGTCGGCGATGAGGTTGTGGCGTCCCGCATGCGTGACGGTCGCGGTCACGAAGTCGCCGATCCGCGGCGTCGGCTCGCCCTCCGGCACGCCGATGTGGACGAGCACGCCGGTCTTCTCGCGTCCGGTGACGCGGTGCGTGTCCGAATCCTTCTTGCCCTGCTGACCGGTGACCATCACCTCGACGTCACGTCCCTCGAACGTGGCGAGGTTCTCCTCGGTGATCTGCTCCTGCAGCGCGACGAGACGCTCGAACCGTTCCTGGACGACGTCGTGCGGCAGCTGCTCCATGGCTGCGGCCGGCGTGCCCGGACGCGGCGAGTAGATGAACATGAACGCGGACGAGAAGCGGGCCTCGCGCATCACGTCGAGCGTGGCCTGGAAGTCCTCCTCCGTCTCGCCGGGGAAGCCGACGATCACGTCGGTGGAGATCTGCGCGTCGGGCATGGCGGCGCGGATGCGGCCGAGGATGTCGAGGAACCTGGCGGAACGGTAGGATCGGCGCATCGCCTTGAGGATGCGGTCGGAGCCGGACTGGAGCGGGAAGTGCAGCTGGTGCATCACGTTCGGGGTCTCGGCCATCGCGGCGATCACATCGTCGGTGAACGCGGCCGGGTGGGGCGAGGTGAAGCGCACGCGCTCCAATCCCTCGATCTCGCCGCAGGCGCGCAGCAGCTTGCTGAACGCGTACCGGTCGCCGATGCCATAGCCGAACGAGTTCACGTTCTGACCGAGCAGCGTGATCTCCTTCGCGCCGCCGGCGACGCAACGGCGGATCTCGTCGAGGATGTCGCCGGGGCGGCGGTCGCGCTCCCTGCCGCGCGTGGTGGGCACGATGCAGAACGTGCACGTGTTGTTGCAGCCGACGGAGATCGCCACCCACGAGCTCACGCGGGAGGCGCGGGCGGCGGGCAGGTCGCTCGGCATGTGCTCGAGCGCGTCGGTCACCTCGACCTGCGGCTTGCCGGTGGCGCGGTTCTGGTCAAGCAGGCGCGGCAGCGAGTCGAGGTTCTTCGTGCCGAACACGGCGGACACCCACGGGGCCTTGTCGGCGATCTTCCGCCTGTCGATCTGCGCCATGCAGCCGCCGACCGCGATCTGCAGATTCGGACGGTGAAGTTTGACGCGGTTGTACCGGCCGACCGTGCCGTACATCTTCTCGGTGGCGTTCTCACGCACCGCGCACGTGTTGAGCACGATCAGGTCGAGGTCGCGCGAGGCGACCTGCTCCTCGGTGGCGGGCACGTAGCCGTCCGCCTCGAGCACGCCGGCGATGCGCTCCGAATCGTGCACGTTCATCTGGCAGCCGAGCGTGTCGATATGGAACACGCCCTTGCCGCGCCGGCCGGCGATGGCGGCCGCGTCGGCGGTCTCGACGTCGTACGAGGCGCGCTCCGCCTCGGTCATCATGTCTTCATTCACAGCGTTCCATTCTATGGGACGGCCGGGTCACGGCATGTCCCGTACGTGGTATGCGACGCGGCGGGAGCGCGGGGCGGCACGGCGGATGGTGCCGGAGGGACGTTCGTGAGGAGATTTCCTGCAGACGTCCAGGTCGGCGCGGCACCCGCGACTATAATCATTCGCGTGATACTTGACCGTCATTCCCGATTGAGCACCTCCGACCTCAAAGCCCGATTGAAGGGACTGAACCTGTCGGACAGCGTCTTCGACGCCGACCAGATCACCGAATTCGTCGATCTCATGCAGGTGTACGAAGGCGCGATGTACGAGATCTCGACGAAACTGGAGATCCTCGACAACGAGTTCCAGGTGCGGTTCGCGCACGATCCGATCCACCACATGGAACGGCGCCTCAAATCGGTGGGATCGATCATCGGCAAACTGGAACGCAAGGGACTGCCGATCGCCGTCGATTCGATCAAGGACAACCTGTTCGACGTGGCCGGCATCCGCGTGATCTGCAACTACCGTGACGACGTGTATTCGGTGTCGAACTACCTGTCCGCCCAGTCGGACATCCAGGTGCTGCGCGTCAAGGACTACATCAAACGTCCCAAGCAGAACGGCTACCGTTCCCTGCACGTGATCTACGCGGTGCCCGTGTTCCTCTCGTCGGGCGCGCACTACACGCCGGTGGAGGTGCAGTTCCGCACCATCGCCATGGACTATTGGGCGAGCCTCGAACACGCGCTGCGCTACAAGGCGGACCTGCCGGATGCGAAACTCAGCGAGCATTCGCAAACGCTGCTCGACTGCGCGCGGTCCCTCCAGAACATCGAGGTGCAGATGCAGAACATCCACCGCGACATCAACGGCGCGCCGGTGGTCGAGCAGACGCCGAAGACCTCGGACTGAGTCGGGCGGGACCGGGTGCCGCGGGCTAGCCGCGACGCATCCACTTCGGCAGTTTCGCGGGCGTCTGGGCGAGCATGGTGCCGAGGAAGATGAGCGCGCAGCCGAGGTAGCCGCGTGGGGTCATCACCTCGCCGAGGAAGATCGCTCCGCCCACGGCGGAGAAGAACGATTCGAGGCTCATCAGCAGGCTGGCTTGCGTGGGCGGCACCCACTGCTGGCCGATGACCTGCAGCGTGTAGGCGATGCCCACCGATCCGATGCCCGCGTAGACGATCGGCTCCCATGCGGCCGCGGCTCCCGTCCAGTCGATGGAGCCTTCCGCGGCGGAGCCGATCCAGCTGAGCGCGGCGGTGGTGCAGAACTGGATGAACGACAGTTCGATTGCATCGACCTTGGCGCCGAGTTCGTCGATGACGAGGATGTGCGCGGCGAACAGGAGCGCGGTGAACAGGAGCAGCAGGTCGGCGAGGCCGATTGAACCGAACCCGTCGGTGATGCACAGGCAGTAGAATCCGGCGACGGCGAGCACGACGGCCACGCCGACGAGGACGCCGATGCGGCGGCGGAGGAACACGAAGGCGAGCAGCGGCACCATCACGATGTACAGGGCCGTGAGGAATCCGGCGCGGCCGGCGGATTTGCCGTAGAGGATGCCGTACTGCTGGAGGGTGCTCGCGGTGAACAGCACGACACCGCAGATGACGCCGACGACGAACGGGTTGGCGAGCGCACGGCGGAACGATGGCCTCCTTGCCTGCACCGACGGGGAATCCGGTTCGGCCCCGATGCCGCCGGTGACGGTGACGGTGCCCTCGATATCGGCGTCGTCGGCTTCGGTCTTCTCGGCGATCCTGCCTCTACGCCCATGCCGCACGAGCAGGATGGGGACGAGGGAGACCGCGCCGAGCGTGAAGCGCGTGGCGTTGAAGAACAGCGGGGTGACCGCGTCCATGCCCTGCACCTGCGCGACGAATGCGAGCCCCCAGATGAGCGCGCATGCGGTCAGGCACAGCATGCCGATGATGTCCTGTCGTCCCTGTGTTCCCGTTCTTCCCATAGGGATTCAACCTACCGTGCGCGTGCACGGATATGGGAAGGCCCGACCACATGATGGTCGGGCCTTCCGATGATTCGTGATGCCGCCCTTGCGGCCGATCGGCGGCGGCCTGGGCGGGTGGTTCCCCGCGTTTTCCTATCAGTCCCTGCTGCCGAACAGCTGGAGGATGTAGAGGAACATGTTCACGAAGTCAAGGTACAGGTTGAGGGCGCACAGGATGGAGATCTTCTTGATCATCTCCGGCCCCTGCGCCTCATACGCCTTGAACAGGGCCCTCGTGGACTGCGCGTCGTACATGGTCATGCCGGCGAAGATGACGAGGCCGATGGCGCACACGAGCCGGGTCATGCCGCTCACGCCGGGGATGAACGCGAGCACCAGCTGGGTGATGATGAGGACGACGAGCGCCACCATGAGAATCGGCCCGAACTTGAGCATGTCGAACTTCGTGGTGAGGCTGAACATGGTCAGGGCGAGGAAGAACGCGGCGGTGACGCCGAGCGCGACGCCGATCTGGCCGAGGTCGTACACCCAGAAGATGGAGCTCAGGGTGAAGCCCATGAGCGCGGCGTACACGTAGAACATGGCGCGGGCTCCGCCGACGCTCATCTTCGTGATGCGCATGCCGAGCACGACGGCCATGCCGACCTGGACGACGCACAGGCCGATCAGGCCGATCACGCCGGTGGCGGCGAGGAAGTAGTAGTAGGCGCCGGTGATCTGCGCGAGCACGGCGACCAGGGCGGTCACGACGAGACCGATGGTCATCTCGCCGTACGCCTTGGTGACGGAGACGCGTTCCGCCTGTTCATAGGAGTAGGCGACCTGGCCGTTGACGGTGGCCGCGGCGCCGCCCTGCCCCGCGTACGCGTACTGGGGCTGGCCGTACTGCGACTGACCGTACTGGGGCGGCATCTGCTGGCTGTACTGGTTGTATCCGGCGTTCTGCTGGCCCGCGTACTGATACTGCGGCGCGCCGTAGCCGGTGTTCAACGTGTTGTTGCCCTGCGGCTCGTAGTTGGGATTGGGCTGGGGCTGCTGACCGAATGTCATGTTCGCTCCTTCTCGTTATCGACGGTTCCCATCCTACGCGGCCAACTTGGCGTTGTCTGGGAATTTCAGCCCACAGCCCGACCCGGCCCATCCGCGTCAGAACAGCGGCACGGTGCAGAAGGCGCTGCCGGCGGCCCCGGTCGCCTCCTTGGCGTCCTTCTCCTCGCCGTTGACGATGACCTTGCAGGTGACCTTCTGGTCGTTGCCGCCCATGACGTCGCCTGTGACGCTCACACCGGTGAGGTCCTTGGTCTCGTCGCCGGTGAAGGTCTTCGACCAGGAGCCGGAGAACTGCTCGGTGTTGCTCGATCCGCTCTTCGTCCAGATGACGGTGCCGTCGCCGGTGGCGGTGGCCTGCAGCTCGATGGTCTTCCCGGCCTTCCGCTCCGACGACGCGTCGCCGTCCGTCTTCGTGGAGTCCCCGCTCTGCGTCCTCCGGCTTGTCGTGGTCGACGACGCGGAATCTCCGGCGCGGGTAATCGTCGTGGACGACGATCCGATGATCTGTCAGGCGATGTCGCTGATCCTCACCGACTATTCCGACGGCCGCATCATCATGTCGTCCACGGCGACGAGCGGCGCCGACGCGGTGCGGCAGGCGGCCGAGGAACATCCGGACGTGGTGCTCATGGACATCGCCATGCCCGACATGGACGGCATCGAGGCCACGCGTCGGCTCCGGGCGCTCCCCCGTCCGCCCCACGTGCTGATGCTCACTTCGCTGAGCCCGTCGAACACCGTTGAACGCGCCGTGGAGGCCGGCGCGGAGGGGTTCGTGTCGAAGACGGACTCCCCCGGCGACATCATCCGGCGCGTGCTCGGCGTATGCGCCGACGCGCCGCAGTTCAACCCGGCGAGCCAACGTCAGCTCATCAGCGGACTGCACGCCCAGCGGCCGACGTCCCGGCGCGACGAGGCCCGCGCCATGCTCGACGCGCTGCCCGAACGCGAGCGCGAGGCGGTGGTCCTCGCCGCCGAGGGGTTCACGAACGCGCAGATCGCCGCACGCATGTTCATCTCGGAACGCACCGCGAAGGCGCACCTGTCGAACGCCGCGGACAAGCTCTCGATGGGGCGCGTGCAGATGGCGCGTCTCGTGGAACGCGCCGACCTGCCGGTGCGCCCGTAGCCGCCCGCGGCCACCGACCATGGCCACATCCCGGCGGATCACCCGGCGGATCATGCGGGGCAAGTCGGATCATGTGAGGCAAGTCGCAACATCCCCGGCTCGCGATGGCCGCCGGACACGCCGCACACTGCTAGGCTGTTACGTGACAAAAACGCATAGGGTCGTCACGCTCCGCTGCGGTTCGCGGGGCCGGCCGAAGACGCCGGAAGGAACATGACATGGGTATCAACGCCAAGGAACTGCCGCTGGGTGATGTGTTCACGCCGGACTACCGGTTGTTCATACCCTCGTTCCAGCGCGCCTACATCTGGAAGCCCGAGAACATCCTGCAGCTGGTGAACGATCTGCTGGAGGCGTGCAAGACGCCGGAGACGCCCTACTTCCTCGGCTCGCTCATCCTGGTGCGCGAGGGCGGCCCCCGCTACGAGGTGATCGACGGCCAGCAGCGTCTCGTCTCCCTGTCGATCATCATCGCCGCGCTGCGCGACCTGGAACGCGACCCCGAGTGGATGACCCTGCTCGACCATCTCATCGTCGATCCGGGCGACAAGCTGCGCGGCATCGTCAACGAGCCGCGGCTCACGCTGCGCGAACGGGATGCCGCGTTCTTCCGCGAATACGTGCAGGAAGGCAATCTGGAGGCGCTGTTCGATCTGGGCGACGAGGACTGGACGACCGCGGCGCAACGCAACATCACGCGCAACACGAAACGCGTCTACGACGAGCTGTCCTCCCTGGGCGAGGAGGAGCGTCGCGCGTTCGCCTCGTACATGGTCAAGATGGTCACGCTGGTCATCGTCACCACCGACGACCTGGACGGCGCGCACCGCATCTTCGACGTGATGAACATGCGCGGACTGCCGCTCACCGCGTCCGACGTGTTCAAGGCGCGCGCCACGTCCGCGCTGAAGCCGGCGGAGATGGACGCGTACGCCGCGCGCTGGGACGACATCATGGACCCGCTCGGCGACGACCCGCAGTCCACCGAGGAGTTCTTCGCGACGCTGCACATGGTCCTCACGCACAAGCATTCCACCGACAAGCTCATCGAGGAGTTCCTCGCCGACGTGCTGCAGCCGCGCATCGACGCGGGCGACGTGCCCGCGTTCATCGACGGGACGCTCGCCCCCTATGCGGCCGCATGGCAGGTCATCGCCCACGCGCCCGACACCGTGCTGCCCGACGATGTGAAGTCGCGGCTCGAGGCGTTGAACGACTACCGCAACCATGAGTGGAAGGCCGTCGCCATGTGGACGCTCGTCCACTCGTATCGCCATCTCGGCTCCCCCGACGTGTCGCCGTTCGCGTCGCGCGCCGGCCGCGCGGCACGAGCGAACGCGACGGTGAAGACGCTCGGCGGCCATGATGCGCACCGTCTCAATGAAGTGCTCGCCGCGCTGGAACGCATCACCGGCGTCGACACGTTGAACCGCGTGGACTCGTTCACGCGCCGCGGCCACATGACGGCAGCGATCCGCGACCTCGACAAGGGGTATCCGACGAATCTGGTGCGCGGCCTGGCCGTCAGGGCCGACGACCGCACCGGCGCGCTGATTCGGCTGCACAGCGAGATGCAGGGCGACGACGAGCTGATTCGCCTGCTGCTCATCCGCGCGAACGAGCAGGCCGCGGGCGCGCACCTGACGCGCCCGCGCCGTCTGAGCGCGCTGGCGGTCATGCCGTTGGACATCGAACGCTCCGCGTCGTTCGCGAACTGGTCGCAGGACGACCACGATTACTGGATGTACCGTCTCGGCAACATGGCGCTCGCCCAGGGCGCTCCCGACCAGCTCGACCGCATGGGCGAGTACATGCAGCGCCGCGACCGGATCCTCATGCGCGCCGACTCGCGCAGGTTCCCGCTGACCGACGGGCTGAAGGACTTCAACGAGTGCACGCCGGCGATGCTCAAACACCGTCAGGAGGAGACGATCCGCCTCATCGCCGACTACTGGCAGATCCGTTACGACGAGAACCACACGGATCTGACCAGCCAGGACAACGACGCGCTCGCCCAGGTCACGGCGGCCAAGCCGTCGCACGGATCGCGGCGGGTGACCATCCGTCAGGTCGTCAAGGCCGGGCTGCTCATCCCCGGCGAGAGGCTCGTCTGGGAGCGTCCGCGCAAGGGCGAACGCTGGTATGCGACCGTGACCGAGACCGGCAAATTCCGTCTCGACGACGGTTCCGAGCACGCCTCCCCCACGGCTGCGGCGAAGGCGGCGGCAGGCGGCAAGGCGAGCGGCGGCCTGGACGTGTGGAAGCGCACGTCGGACGGCATGAAACTGTCGGAGATCTGGAAGAAGTACCGCCAGCAGGCCGGCTGACGCGCGGCACGCGCCGGGAAACGGTCAGTCGGGTAGTGCGATACGAGAGAAGGGGTCTGGAACACAACCGTTCCAGACCCCTTCTCTCGTTCCACCTTGCGGCCGGCCATGCACCGACTACTTGCGCATGAGGTTCCTCAGCACGTACTGGAGGATGCCGCCGTTGCGGTAGTAGTCGGCCTCGCCGGGCGTGTCGATGCGCACGACCGCGTCGAATCCGACCGTCGAGCCGTCGGCCTTCGTGGCGGTCACGTGCACGGTCTTCGGCGTGACGCCGGAGTTGAGCTCATCGACGCCGGCGATGTCGTAGGTCTCGGTGCCGTCGAGGCCGAGCGACGCGTAGGACTCGCCTTCGGGGAACTGGAGCGGCAGCACGCCCATGCCGATGAGGTTCGAACGGTGGATGCGTTCGAAGCTTTCGGTGATGACGGCCTTCACGCCGAGCATCAGCGTGCCCTTCGCGGCCCAGTCGCGCGAGGAACCGGTGCCGTACTCCTTGCCGGCGAGCACGACGAGCGGCGTGCCCTCGGCCTTGTAGTTGAGGGACGCGTCGAAGATCGTGGACGGCTTGCCGGTGGTGAAGTCGTAGGTGTAGCCGCCGGGCGTGACCTCGTTGCCTGTGGAGGCGAGCAGAAGGTTGCGCAGGCGGATGTTGCCGAACGTGCCGCGCACCATGATCTCGTGGTTGCCGCGGCGCGAACCGTAGGAGTTGAAGTTCTTCGGCTCCACGCCGCGCTCGGTCAGGTACTTGCCGGCGGGGCTGGACGCCTTGAACGCGCCGGCCGGGGAGATGTGGTCGGTGGTGACGGAGTCGCCGAGCAGGGCGAGCACGCGCGCGCCGTGGATGTCGGACACGGGGGCGGGCTCGGCGCTCATGCCGTCGAAGAACGTCTGGCGGCGCACGTACGTGGACTTCGGGTCCCATTGGAACAGTTCGTCCTCGGGGACGTCGAGGCCCTTCCAGCGATGGTCGCCCTCGAACACGGAGGCGTAGTCCTTGAGGAACATCTCGCGGCTGACCGTGCCGTTGACCACGGCGGCGACCTCCTCGTTGGTCGGCCAGATGTCCTTCAGATACACGTCGTCGCCGTCCGCGTCCTGGCCGAGCGGCTGCGACTCGAAGTCGAAGTCCATCGTGCCGGCGAGCGCATAGGCGATGACGAGCGGCGGCGAGGCGAGGTAGTTCATCTTGACGTCCGGGCTGATGCGGCCTTCGAAGTTGCGGTTGCCGGACAGCACGGCGGTGACGGTCATGTCGTTCGCGTTGATGGCCTCGCTGATCTCGGGCAGCAGCGGGCCGGAGTTGCCGATGCAGGTGGCGCAGCCGAAGCCGACGAGCTCGTAGCCGAGCGCGTCGAGGTCGTCCTGGAGGCCGGCGGCCTTCAGATAGTCGGCGACGACCTGCGAGCCGGGCGCGAGCGAGGTCTTCACCCACGGCTTCGGCTTCAGACCCTTGAGGTGCGCGTTGCGGGCGATGAGGCCGGCGGCGACCATGACGGACGGGTTGGAGGTGTTCGTGCAGCTGGTGATCGAGGCGATGGCCACGTCGCCGTTGTTCAGCTCGAAGTCGCCGCGGAAGTCGGTGGAGACGGGCACCGGCTCCTTGACGGTCTTCTCGGTCTCGTAGGCGGGCAGCGTCTTCTCGAACGTCTCCTTCGCCTCGGACAGGACGATGCGGTCCTGCGGGCGCTTCGGGCCGGCGATGGACGGCACGACGGTCCCCAGGTCGAGCTCCATGTATTCGGAGTACTTCGGCTCGACGTAGTCGGGGTCCTTGGCGTCGCCCCACAGCTTGTTGGCCTTCGCGTAGGCCTCGACGAGCGCGACCTGCTCGTCGGAGCGGCCGGTCAGGCGCAGGTAGTCGAGCGTGACGTCGTCGATCGGGAAGATGCCGCAGGTGGAGCCGAATTCGGGGCTCATGTTGCCGATGGTGGCGCGGTTGGCGAGCGGCACGGAGGCGATGCCCTCGCCATAGAATTCGACGAACTTGCCGACGACGCCGTGCTTGCGCAGCATGTCGGTGATGGTGAGCACCACGTCGGTGGCGGTCACGCCCTCGGGAATGGAGCCGGTGAGCTTGAAGCCGACGACGCGCGGCACGAGCATGGAGATCGGCTGGCCAAGCATGGCGGCCTCGGCCTCGATGCCGCCGACGCCCCAGCCGAGCACGCCGAGGCCGTTTTCGGTGGTGGTGTGCGAGTCGGTGCCGACGCACGAGTCGAGGTAGGCGAGCTGGCGTCCGCGCTCCCCCGCCTTGGTCATGACGACCTTGGCGAGGTATTCGATGTTGACCTGGTGGATGATGCCGGTTCCCGGCGGCACGACGCGGAAGTTGCGGAACGCCTGCTGGCCCCAGCGCAGGAACTGGTAGCGTTCGCCGTTGCGCTGGTATTCGATGTCCATGTTGAGTTCGACGGCGTTGGGCAGCGCGTACTTGTCGATCTGCACGGAATGGTCGATGACCATGTCGGACTGGACCTGCGGGTTGATGACCTCCGGGTCGCCGCCGAGGTTCTTCACGGCGTCGCGCATGGTGGCGAGGTCGACGATGCACGGCACGCCGGTGAAGTCCTGCATGACGACGCGGGAGGGGGTGAACTGGATCTCGTGGCTGGGTTCGGCGTCCGGATCCCAGTCGAGGAGCGCCCTGACGTGGTCGTCGGTGATGTTGGCGCCGTCGATGTTGCGCACCAGGTTCTCCACGAGCACCTTCAGCGAGTAGGGCAGGTGGTCGACGCCGTCGAGGTCGGCGATCTTGTAGTAGTCGAAATCCTTGCCGGCGGCGTGGAGCGTCGCCAGTTGGTCGTCACGTAGGGACATGCTTCCTCCGAATCATTGGACCGGCTTGATGTCGCCGATTATCCACTCGAAATGGTACGGGAACGTAACTTTCCCTCTGGCGTGTCGGCTTGAAACGTGAGACAATACGCCGCCCGCCGCGCACGTGCGGAGTGAACGCTCACTTTCCGTCGCGACGGTCCGCGCGACCGACGGGACGCGCGTCCGCCCGGTCTCCAGCGGCGCGGCCGAGCAGCCTGCCGAGCGCCGTGCGCGACGCCCACGGCACCGCGGCAAGGCAGACGGCGAACACGGCGGCCGCGCCGGCGAGCGCGATCAGCGTGGGCGCGACGAGCGCGCCGGTGGGGACGACGAGCGCGAAGAAGCGCGCGACGAACGGGATGAACATGCCGATGACGCCGGCGGCGGCGAACACGGCGACGAGCGCGCCGCGCCAGCCGTTCAGGGGGCGCGCGACGCGGGCAAGCACGAACACGCCCATGACAAACAGGACGATCGCCTCGGTGGCGCGCAACGAGGCGAGGTCCGCCGCCGAACCGGCCACGTCCCAGCCCATGATGCGCGGCAGCGTCCATGCGGTGATGAGCACGGACAGGGCGGTGGCGATGCCGCCGGGTAGCGCGAATCCGACGACGCGCTTCAGGAAGCCGGGGATGTAGCGGCGCGTGTTCGGCGCGAGCGCGAGGATGAAGGCCGGCATGCCGATGGTGAGCGCGCCGATGTAGGTGATATGGCGCGGCAGGTACGGGTATGGGATCTGCGTGAGCACCACACCCAGCGAGATGAGCGCCGAGTACACGGTCTTGACGAGGAACAGGCCGGCGACGCGTTCCATGTTGGCCATGACCTGCCGTCCGCGGGCGACCACGTCGGGCAGGTGGGAGAACTTCGAGTCGACGAGCACGACCTGGGCGACGGCCTTGGTGGCAGGCGCGGCGTTGCCCATCGCGATGCCGAGGTCCGCCTCCTTCAGGGCGAGCGCGTCGTTGACGCCGTCGCCGGTCATCGCGACCGTGTAGCCGCGCGCATGCAGCGCGTCGACGATGAGCTTCTTCTGGTCGGGCAAGACGCGGCCGACCACGTCCACGTTTTCGAGGACGCGACCGAGTTCGGCCGGATCGTCGGGCAGCAGACGCGCGTCCATGATGCGTGGATCCCGGTCGCCGGCGAGCCGCACCTTACGCGCGATCGCGCCGACGGTGACGGGATTGTCGCCGGAGATGACGCGGCATCGCACACCCTGTTCGCGGAACCAGGCGAGCGTCGCCTCCGCGTCGGCGCGCACCCGCTCCGAGCACACCACCAGCGCCACCGGCACCGCGCGCCGGTCGAGCGCGATTGCATCTTGGCCCCCTCTGACGAGGGAGCTGTCGGCGCCAGCCGACTGAGGGAGAGATCCCGGCAAGTCCCCGGACGCCGCGCCTTGGCCGTCTGCACGCGCCCGCGCGACGAGCAGCACGCGGCTGCCCTCCTTCGCGATCGTCTCGACCCGTTCCAGCAGCGCCGCGTGGTCGCCGTCCAACGCCGCCAACAGCACCTCCGGCGCCCCCAGATACCATGTCGCACCGCCCGCGACCGTCACCGCGCTCCACTTGCGCGACGACGAGAACGGCACACGTGCGACGACCTCGCCCGGCGCGTACCCACGCGCCCCAAGCCCGTCGAGCACGGCGCGGCCGGTCGCGTTCGGCTGCTCCTCGTTCGCGAGATCGTAGAGCGCCTGCGTCGCCTCCCGCTCCCCGGACGTCGCGTCGCCGCCGCCATCATCGTCACTGCCGTTACCATCGCCGCCCCGCAGCATGACCACCCGGTCGAGCGCAATGCCGCCGTCGGTGATCGTGCCGGTCTTGTCGAGGTTCAGACAGTCGACGCGCGCCAGCGTCTCCACGGATTCAAGCTCCTGAACCAGCGTCTCGTGACGTGCGAGACGCATCGCGGCGACGGCGAAGTTGAGCGAGGTGAGCAGCACGAGTCCTTCGGGAATCATGCCGACGACGCCGGCGACGGCGGAGACGACCGCCTGCCGCCACTGTCCGGTGGCGAGCGAGACCGACCATCCGCCGACCGTATGGATCTGGGAGATGATGAGCAGCACGCACAACGGCACGACGAGGAACGTCATGAACTTGAGGATCGTGTTGATGCCCTTGTTGAGGTCGGAGACGGTCTTCTTATACACCTTGGCCTTCGCGGTGAGCGTGGCCGCGTACGACCGTGCGCCGACGGCGGTGACGCGTGCGAGCGCCATTCCGGAGACGGCGGTGGAACCGGAGTAGACGTCGTCGCCTTCATGCTTGCGGACGGTGCGCGATTCACCGGTGAGCATCGACTCGTCGAGCTCCAACCCCCAGTCGCGGACGATCTCCGCGTCGGCGGGCACCTGTTCGCCGGAACGAACCCAGAGCAGATCGTCCATGACGATGCCGTCATGCGGCACGGTCACGTCGCGTCCGTCGCGGCGCACGAGATAGTCGGAGGCGACGAGGATGGAGAGCCTGTCGAGCGTGCGTTTCGCGCGCAGCTCGGTGACGATGCCGATGCCGGTGTTGATGATGATGACGAAGCCGAAGACCGCGTCCTTCCACGAGCCGGTGGCGAGCACGAGAATCATCGCCGCGAGGATGATCCCGTTGAACAGGGTGAACACGTTGGCGCGCACGATGTCCTTCACCGAGCGCGACGTGGAGTCCTTCACCTTGTTGACCGCCCCGGACGCGACGCGCGCCCGCACCTCGGCTGCCGTCAGACCGGTCTCGTCCACATCGTCGCCCACGCCAATCGCTGAATTCGCACTCATGCCCACTACCCTACCGTGCGTCGCCCCGTAGAAGCTTATTATGGGCGGTCAGCCTCATATCAGCCGGATTCTACGAATGTTCCAGCAGATAGCGTTCCGCTTGCACCGCCGCATAGGCGCCGTCTCCGACGGCCGTGGCGATCTGTCTGACCTTCGTGTTCCTTACGTCGCCCACGGCGTATACGCCCGGCAGTCCGGTCGACAGATCCCGGTCGGTCACGACATGTCCGGCTCCGTCCAATTCGATCTGTCCCGTGAACTGTTTCGTGTCGGGGTCGAATCCTATGTAGAGGAACACCTGATGCACGTCCAGGGTGCGTTCCGTCGTCGCGCTCGCTTCATCACCGTCATTTGTGGGAGTCTCCACGACGATCCGTTCGAGATGGCTTTCTCCTTGATACGCCGTAAGACGGCTACGCCAGAGGAATTCGATGCGGGGATCGGCCGCGGCCTGTTCCAGCAACGTCCGCCCGCATGCCGCCTCCCGTTCCCCTCTGCGTACCACGAGATACACTTTGCTGGCATATCGTGCGAGGTACAAGGCCTCTTCGACGGCGGACTTCCCCGCCCCGACGACGGCCACGGGCAGGCCCCTGCACGCCGCCGCGTCACAGACCGCGCAGAACGAGATGCCTCGTCCGAACAGGTAGTCGTCCTCATGGGCGAGTCCGAGTGTGCGTGGTTTGCTGCCGGTGGCGATGATGACCGCACGAGCGTGGTAGTCGGCACGGAAGGTCGATACGACATGGTCTCCGTCCTTGGATAAACGGACACTGTCGACCGACGATCCCACCAGTTGGGCCCCGGATGCCCGTGCCTGCTCCTCGAACCGCTGTGAAAGCTCGCCGCCCGTAACGCCTTCGGGGAATCCCGGATAATTGCGGATGACATCCGTGGTGGTCATCAAGCCGCCGGCGGCGTTCTTCTCGAACAGCACCGTCTTCAACCGGGCCTGAGCCGCATAGGTCGCAGCCGTCAGACCGGCCGGACCGCCGCCGATGACGGCGACGTCGATCCTCTCCTCGCGTTTCCCTCGTCGAGATGACGCCTTGGCGAGGAGACCTGCAAGAACGGACGTCTCCCCGGCCACAGTCCGATCGTTTCCATCCGTCACTTGGCCACCAGCCACTTGGATAGAATCCTGCCGCCGATGATGGCGCCGAGGAACAGGAATACGAAGAACACCCAACCAGACAGGCTCAATGCGGAGATGCCGGTGAACAACGCACCGATGTTGCACCCTTGGGCCATTCTCGCCCCATACCCCATGAGCAGACCGCCGACTACGGCACCGAGGAGCTGCCGCTTGTCGCTGATCTTCCTGATGCGGAATTGGGAGGCGAGCAGGATGGCGATCAGCGCTCCCACCACTACACCGATGTCCTCGATGGATCCTCCGTCCAGAAGGAATCCGCCGGTGATGACCTTCTGTTCCTTGTCGGAGGCGTAGTACGCCCATGATGCCGGGTCGCCACCGAACGCCTGATAGATCCATGCTCCCCAGTTCGTGAATGCGCTCGTGACGCCCCACCCCTTGCCGAGCGCGGCGAACGAGGCGATCTGGAGCACGGCGAGCAATACCGCGCCCGTCACGTACGTCAACGGCTCCTTGAGCAGTTTCCTGTACAGCTCCTTCTGCCCCAATCTGACGAATGGATTGGCCGAAACCGATGTCTTCGCTGTTGCGTTTATTGCGGCGGTCATTGCACCGTCCCCTTCCCTTTGATGATGGTCGATTCCCCGATTATTCGGATTATTTGACGATGACGATCGCCCATACGCCCGTGCCGATCTCGATGGTCTCCACGTCGTGCCCGTGCAGTCGTGACCATTCCGGGATGTTCTTGATCGCGCACGTGTGATCCACGGTCACGATCAGCGTGTCGCCCTTGCTGAGTTCGTCAAGCTTGCGCTCCGTCTTCAGCAGCGGTACCGGGCATGCCTCGCCCTTGCAGTCGATCGCGTATTCAGCCGCCATATCACTTCTCCCCCTTCGCCGCGGCGATGGCCGCCTCGGATTTCTTCTCCTGCCATTTGAGCGCGGCGACCCACAACAGTGCGATCAACAGCAGCTGCAAGGCAATGGCGCCGAACCAACCGAACACATCGGGCAGGAACACCTTCGGTGCGTTGGGTGTGAGTTTGTACCAGAACGCTCCGGAATCATGGGCGCCCCACGCCGAGCCGATCACGAAGAACACAAGAACGACCAACTGCAGAGTGTTGCCCTCTCCGATTCTCATCAATGTGCCGGAGGCGCAGCCTCCCGCGATCACCATGCCGATGCCGAACAGCAGCGCGCCCAAAGGCAACGACAGGTTCAGGGCGTTCACGCCGGAGGAGACGATCTCTGCGTTCGGATCCGCCACATACGCGCCGTATTTGATGGCGCCGACCCCGATGGTAGCCACCGCGAACGCAATCAGCACACCACGCAACAAGGATGTGCTGCCGGTCAGGAACGGGTCTCTGGAAGCCGCCGCGAAGCAGAACCTGGAACGCTGCACGACATAGCCGAACGCGAGACCGAACAGCCAGAACGTGGCCACCTTCGGACTG
The DNA here is from genome assembly GCF_056356895.1 of Bifidobacterium sp. LH_424. Classification (NCBI taxonomy): domain Bacteria; kingdom Bacillati; phylum Actinomycetota; class Actinomycetes; order Bifidobacteriales; family Bifidobacteriaceae; genus Bifidobacterium; species Bifidobacterium sp. LH_424. The sequence goes on along the minus strand of NZ_JBKEVC010000001.1, from coordinate 370,272 downwards.
TACGAATGGAAGAACGCCCCCGCCACGATGGCCACTGCGACCACAAGTATGGCCCAGGGTATCTGGGTCCTGCGCTCCTGTTCCAACTGCAGCCTGCGCAACTGCGCCAAATCCAGACTCGCTGCCGTCATTTCCCCTCCTTGATTCCGTTTTCGGTAAGCCGACGCCCCGATATCCGAACACCACGCTTCACCGGCCATGACATGCCGGCTTCGTGGACGGTTCCCCCAATCGCAAGGAGCAGGTCTTCCCCAAGATCCGCTCGGGCGTTACGGACAACGTACTACAGGAATGGCGGCCGTGGAACCGCGCGGCTCTAGTTAAATCCGATGACACGTTATCATCGCGGCCATGGCATTCGCATCCCATGAACGTATTCCATAATTACAATGATGACGTCAGCATCATTGCGCGAGAAGGGAGCGTCATGGCTATCCAGTCGACGATCACATTGAACAACGGCACGGTCATCCCGCAGGTGGGATTGGGCGTGTTCCAGACGCCGGACGGCGACACGACGGTGAACGCGGTCACCGCGGCGCTCGAGGCCGGCTACCGTCACATCGACACGGCGAGGATCTACGGCAACGAGGAGTCCGTGGGCGAGGGCATCCGCCGTTCCGGTGTGCCGCGCGGGGACATCTTCCTCACGACGAAGCTGTGGAACGACGACATCCGCGCGCACCGCGCGAAGGACGCGTTCCAGGAGAGCCTCGACCGTCTCGGCGTCGACTACGTCGACCTGTATCTCATCCACTGGCCGGCCGACGGCTGGCGACAGGCGTGGAGCGACATGCAGGAGATCTACGCCTCCGGACGCGCGAAGGCGATCGGCGTGAGCAACTTCCAGCGCCATCATCTCGAGGAGCTGTTGAAGGATAGCGACGTGACGCCCGCGGCCGACCAGATCGAATCGTCGCCGCAGTTCGCGAACCAGGAGCTCGTCGACTTCGCGCACGGCCTCGGCATCGCCGTCGAGGCGTGGAGCCCGCTCGGCGGCACCGGCGGCACGCTGCTCGCCGACCAGCGTCTGGCCGAAATCGGCGCGAAGTACGGCAAGTCGCCGGCGCAGGTCGTCATCCGCTGGCACATCCAGCGCGGCGTGGTCGTCCTGCCGAAGTCCACGCACGCCGAACGCATCCGCCAGAACTTCGACGTGTTCGACTTCAACCTGACCGCCGCCGACATGGCCGCCGTCGGCGCCCTGGAGACCGGCCGCCGCAACGGCGCCGACCCGGATAATTTCGATTTCTGATCGATAAGTGGCAAGTTCAACGACATTCGAGCCACGACCAAGAATAATATGTCGCCCATGCAACTGCACATGGGCGACATAAGAAGCAATATACTATATTCGGACATTATAAACTTGGCACACGAAATCCGGGAAAATGAAGTACCTGTTTGACTTCATCTGAATCGAATCCAACTTCGCAAAGTATAAGATACTGCACAATACCTTCCAAACTATTGACAAGCATAGGAAAATCGTGCACATAACGTTCATCATTACCGTGACTTAATGAATTACGCATACGGCTTAGAACGTTAGAAACATAACATACACAGTCATTTGATATTTCTTCATTTGCATATGCTTTTACAGCGTCAAATTTCATCATAGAATTGATAGCATCAATAGGAATTGACTGAAATACAGAATTTAGCTTCTGATAAAGCGGAATGTGAATATCTGGAAATAGGTGTTTCCTTATGAACTTAAGATTGGAACGGGCCTCCATACCATCAACATTGTTTTTAAGCTCTTTTAAGTATTCAAGAGCCTTTTTACGCCTTTCTTTATAATCATTGCTTTTTTCATCTATTTTCTCTTTATTTATAATATCATAATATACCTCAAGGCTTTCCACCAAAAGAAGAAATCGCATTCGGGAAAGAGACTCGCCCGATAGCATTAGTTGACCATATGGAGGCAAGAGCTCTACAATCTTCCGCTTCCACACGAAATACTTCTCAACAAACTGCGCTGGCGAAAGATGCGTTACCGGCAAAACCGGAATCTGTGATTCCTCATCTGTATTAACGATAGATTCCCCATGCACCGTACATGGAAAATCTATGCCTCCTATCGAGACCAATGCATATACGCGAAGGATACTCTCAAAACGTTGCGTCAAAACTGATACAAATGATTGCAGTGGGGCAATCCACGAGCACATAAGCCGCTCATAGCCAATCCCATTAGGATTATCAAATTGTATGTCAATATCCTTGAGCACAGAATCACGTGACATATTTTCGACAATGATCAATTCCATACCCGTGGAGTATTTTCTCCACTCCCGATAAAATGAAGAATAATCTCTGTCTACACTGTTCCACCAAGACGATTCAGACTTTTCAAAATCATCCATTTGTGTCAAATCAACAATTAATCTCATTCCAGATATACATACGGCCGTCTTCTTTACTACACATTTATCATGCGGAGATACTTCATCATCTACTGGCTGATTCGATATAAACCCTATTCTTGATTCTATATAACCAAAATTAATTATAGCATCAGGAATTAAAACTATGCGTCCATCGTCAAACTTCCCAATAACAAGTTTCCTTTTGGTTGGACCATAAAATTCATCAAAAGCCTTGGAAAGGCTGTTAATCTTACCAGTAATATGCATCTGTGATACATTAATTAAGCCGTCATATCGCATTACCTCACCTAGATCATTTGGCACGCTCCAGATAATATGTTCTTGCTTTTGTGTTAACTCAGCCATTGCCACTTCCCCATTTTTCTTTAACATTTAATTAGCCAATTACTGTTTCACTGCCATGTTTATCTACCTGCTCATTATGCAAAATCCTTTATTTGATAAAATTCAAAATTTGCCCTACGCAAACTTTGCCTTAAACAACCTGTTATCAAAAAAATAATACAGAGACGTTTGCATACTCCAATGCCGTCATATAGAATTATCTTGACAAAACTGTAGATTACTTTATCACCTTTGAAGTCTTATATATGACAATTTGACGAAGATGTAAAAAACGATTAGGCAATCCGAGCGTAGCCAAGACATTGCCAATGCTGTTTATTGTCAATAGAATCTATTGTTTTCAGCAACCAGTGGTTCAGAGTGCATCGAAATAGTCATCCATATCATCGACGGACTTGAATGAGTGGGTGTATTCGCCACTGGTCGCCTGGCGTCGAGCTTCCGCGTTGCGCAGCGCCTTGACCTCCTCCTCCAATTCCCGGAAATGACGGTAGTCATGCTCGTTGATGATGAAATACACAGGCTCGTTGTTGCGGAGCACGGTGACGGGCGTGTTGTCCGCGACCTTCGCGAACTCGGCGCTTGCGGTGCCACGGCCAAAGCGGCTGATGGGAACCAAGGTATCCACGGGGACGGTCAGCATAGCCATATCAAACCTCCATGTTTGAAACCATGTATATTTGCATGCTATCACAATGCACCGGTAGTGTTGAGGGCCCCTTCGGGCTCACGCAATAATGGGCGTATGGAATCGGAAAGGATTCTGTGGACGCGCGGCACCCACGGCTCGTTCGACTGGCCTCTGCTCGATGGCGGCTCTTTGGCCGTGGGCCGATTCGAGGTTGATGGACCTCCGCTCAACGCGTTCCACGCGCACGCTTTTCCGTGGCAGCTCCCTTCACGTCCCAGGCAGAAAACGGCACAAGCCTACGCCGCCTATAATCGAAAACGACACGGAACCGCTTTCGCGGCAGGTACCGGAAGGAGGAAATCGACCATGTGCGCACCACCTGCATGCAATCTGGAACCGGGAAACGATACGGCGTATCTCAGTACGGAGAACGGCTTCACCGTGTTCGAATATGGCGGTCACCGCATACGCTTCCGGGCCCCCTACTCACTGGAACGATACACGGATATCAAACAATGGGATGATGACGGATATCTGGTCGTAGAAGCGAAATACAAGCACAACGCCCTGCCCGAGGAAGAATACATCGATTTGGGGCCTATCCTTACGAATCTTTACATCGACGCCGCCCGTTTTCTCAAGCCGATCAAGAAAGTGAGGATATCCCATGCCTGATATCGCGGCAATCGCCAGCACTGCGGGAATGATCGTCAATGGCTACGCATTCACCAACGCCGAAAACGGCCACGTCAGAGTACTGAACCTCAATAGCCCCGACTCGGCCACCGTACTCGATCGCGACGGCACCGTGCTGGAGACCAGTATGGATGATATGGAAGTCGGCATCGTTCAGGAGTATTACCGGAACAACCGGGAATTCCTAGAAGAGGAACATGCCTAAGTACTTCCAATTCATGGTCGCCGGATACTATCTGTACTTCACTTCATTCTGTGTTATCGAATGCATGCATGTACACGCCAGCGACACCAAACTTACCGAATCCGGTTCAGCGAAGTTCTTCGTAAAAGCCAACGGCGACACCACTTTGGAACGCCAAGGCAGACTCACCGCAAAGGAAGTCTCCATAATCCAGAAGTTCATCAAGAAGAACTATCGGGAGATGTATCTCAAGTGGAAGGAGTACAGCACCGAGGACTTCTATGGACGTTCCTGAGTTCCATATCAGACTATTCGGGCAGTTCAACTCATGTTCTTCCATGCACAGCGGGCCACACGCATCCATGGCATGGGAATTCCAGGAAAGGTTGAATCGATTCGGTTCCACTGGTTTCGGCTCGATGCGGCGATGGTGACGAGGGTCCAGGCCGGGTTAGTGCAGGAATCCTATCGTCGTTCCAGCATGCGTTGCATGACGCCGTTCTTCACGGCGTCCTTGAAGTGGCCGATGTGGGCTCCTCGCAGCACGTACGACTCATCGTCGGAGCCGTCATCGTAGCGTTCCAGTTCCTCCTGCATGACGGCTCCGATCGTCTCGGCGAATTCGGTGAACGTCATGGCCTGATCCAAATCAATGCCGAGCGCGGCATACGCTCGTACCACATCGGGCTCGACACCCGCATCGAACATTTTCGTGGCGACACTCATAACGCACTCCTCCCATCGGCTTGCGACCGACATCACACCGTCATCACCCTCATCCTGGCACACCCAAAGAACACGGAGATGTGCATAAGGCGCCGGACCCATCACATCGATGTGAGTCTGCGTCGTCGATGTGCCATTGGCGTCGCTTGGTACCGATGCTTGGCATGGCAGCGACGCTGAGATGGTTTCCGGAGTCGGAAGCGCGCCAAGGATGACACAACCCGGACGCTGACGGGGGCATGAGCGTCGGCGGTCTGCCAAACTTGGCACGGATACGACGCTGGGAGAGCTCTTAGCGTCGGGAGTGCGCCATGGGTGGCGCGGAAACGACGCTTGGAGGATGCCCGGCGTAGGTTCCACGCCAAGCATGGCACGGATACGACGCATGAAAGGCACCCGGCGTAGGTTCCGCGCCAAAGCTGGCCGGAACCGACGCGGGATGGCAGGCTCCGACGGGGATGGCAGGCGGACAGCACGAATTGTGATGCGCAGCCTAGCCTTGCGCTCCCCCATCCCCTATCTCACCGTGCTGACGGTGATCCGGCGGGTGTGGGGTTCGTCGTTGAGGATGGTCATGGCGGCATCGTCGATCGGGATGGCGTCGGCGGCGCGGTCGTTGATGGTGAGCGTGGCGGCGTAGAGACGCTCGTCGGCGGGCGCATGCACGGGCGAGAGCAACGCGACGGGGATGCCGGCGTCGCGGGCGTCCTGCAACGCGGAATCCCAGCCAGACGAGTCGGTCGTGACATCGATGTCGGCGATGATGACGAGGTTCACGACGCGCGAGACCATGTCGCGCACGCCCTGCTGGGCGCGGGCGGCGGCCGTGGCGGAACCGGAACCGGCGGAGGAACCGGCGGAAGCCCCGGAATCCTTCACCGACACGTACACGGCCTCCAATCCGGCGTCGGCGAACGCATCCAACACCACCGAATCGGCGGTGGCCGTGGCGGAACCGACGACGCCGATCACCGCGTCGTCGCGCACCGTGCCGACGTGCGCGATGGACGGCGTACGGCCCTGCGTGTCGCCGACCGCGGTGCCATGCGGCGCGCACGCGGCCGGCACCAGCAGCGCCACAGCACACAACGAGCATGCGATGGCACGAACCGTCCGGATCGCGGCACCCCGCAAGGCGGCACCCCCCGTCACGCGGCGTCCCCTCCGCGGCGGAACAGTGCCACGGTTTCGACGTGGTGGGTCATCGGGTAGATGTCGTAGGCGCGCACGTCGGCGAGTTCGTAGCCGAGGCCGCGCAGCGTGCCCGTGTCACGGGCGAGCGACGTCGGATCGCATGCGATGTAGATGATGGAGCGTGCGCCCGCCTCGGCCATCTGACGGCACACCTTGGCACGGGCACCGGCGCGCGGCGGGTCGAGCACGATGAGGTCGGGGTTCGCGAGATGCGCGGGCACGTGCGCGAGCGTGCGGGCGACGTCGCCGCAGCGCGCGTCCACGTCCGCGAGATCCATGCGGCGCAGGTTGCGCTGCTGGCTTTTGACCGCGTCGCGGCCGCCTTCGACGCTGAACATGCGCGTGCGCGGGGTGACGAGCGTCGCCAGCGGCAGCGTGAACAGTCCGGAGCCGGAGTAGAGGTCCCAGATGACGGCGTCGTCGCGACCGTCGAGTTCGCGGCGCGCCAGGTCGATCACATGGTTCGCGAGCGCGACGGGCGCCTCGCGATGCACCTGCCAGAAGCCGTTCGCGTCGACCTCGTAGGTGAACGTGGTGCCGGCGACCGTGACCTGCTCGTTGAGCACGCGCGAGCCGGCGGTCAGTTCGCCGTCGACGAGGATCGCGTGATTGTCGCGGATGGCGACGCCTCCGCGCGGCTCGGGCACGGCGAGTCGGATCTGCGAGCCGGGTTCGAAGCCGCCGTCCCACACGTGCTGCCCGGCGGCTACATCGAGCAGGGTCTTCGTGGCGAGCGGCATCGTGTCGAGGGGGACGCGCACATGCGTGCCGCGACGGCGCATCGACGGACGGCCGTCCTCGTCGGCGATCATCTCGATGCGCGTGCGCCAGTGGAAGCCGCCGAGCGCCTCGTCGCCGTCCGCGCGTTCGATGGGCACGGCCACGTCGATATGGCCGAGTCGGCTCAGCTGTTCGGAGACGGTGACCGCCTTCCACTTGAGCTGGCCGGGCAGGGAGACGTGCACGAGGTCGGCGCCGCCGACGCCGCCGCCCATGGCGAGCGGGCCGGCGAGCGGCCATGCGGGCGGGACGCGGTCGTCGCTCGGTTCGATGACCTCGACGACCTCGCCGGCCCAGAACCGGTCGTCGCGGTCGTGCGGCTCGTCGAGCGCGATGCGGACGTGCTCGCCGGGCAGGGCGAAACGGACGAACACGACGCGTCCGTCGATGTGGGCGACGCAGCGGCCCTGGTCGGCGTAGCGTTCGATGCGGACTTCGGCTTCCATGGGTTCCTTTTCGGTTGTGTCTTCTTCGGCTGTGTCTTCGGTTTCGATACCTATTCGGTCTATTCGGTCGCCTCGCGGGCGCGTGCGGCCGCCTTGTGGCGGTGCAGGGGCGTCGCGATGACGAGGTAGCTCACCCAGATGGCGAGCGCCCAGAACGGGATGCCCATGAGGAGACGCGTCACGCCGAGCGCTGCCACATGATCGGTCACGTAGAGCGGCACCTGCACGGCGAGGCGCAGGGCGAACAGGCCCAGCCACAGGGCGGTGATGATCATGTACGCGCGTTTCAGCGCCTTGTCGTCCATCCAGTCGTGGAACCATGCGCGGAACCGTTCGGTGGGCATCTGGCGGATGAATTCGATGACGAGGCCGAGACCGGGCACCCGCGCGGCGAGCGAGACGGCGAGCAGCGCCGCGTACACGCCGTTCGTGAGGAAGCCCAGCATGTAGTAGTTGCGGGCCTCGTGGCTCTTCCACGCCCAGACGAGGCAGATGCCCACGGCGATGAGGCCGCTCAGCGCGCCCATCACCGATTGGCGTTGGATGAGACGCGCGAGCACCTGGATGACGGCCAGCGCGGCGGACACGCCGATGGTGAGGTTTAGATCGTTCGTCGCGATGAACAGGACGACGAACACGACGCCGGGCAGCATCGATTCGACGACGCCGCGCGGGCCGCCGATCGCCTCGATGACGGAGAAGTCCTCCCCCGCGCCGTCGCCGGCATGGTCGCCGGCCCCGGCGAGTGCGCCGAGACCGGTGCGCTTCCTCTGATTCGGATCGGCCACGTTCGCGCCCACGTCAGCGGACTTCGGAGAACATCGGGCCGCGCGAGAGCGTGGTCTTGACCTCCGTCTGCTGGTCCTGGCTCAGCGGGCCGTCCGGACGGGTGGGGACGTCCTTCAGGTGCTCCTTGCCCTGCGCTTCGGTCTCGCCTTCGGCGGCGGCCTTCGCGGCCCGGCGCTCGGACGGGCTGACCGGCGGGTGCATGGGGATGAGGTCGCGCGGGGCGAGCGGCTCCTCGCCGCGCTCGACGACGATGTCGGAGAAGAAGCGGTTGAGCGCCTCGGTCTCCTCGGCGTCCGGGTCGGTGGCGGCCACACCGGAGAAGATGCCGCGCAGCATCCAGCGGGGGCCGTCCACGCCGACGATGCGCGTGGTGAGGGTCTTGCCGCCCTTGATCTCGACGGGCAGGCGCAGCTCGGTGCCGAACACGCCCTCGACGGCGGAGGCCTTCTTGTTGGCGGCGAGGAAGTCGTCGCGCCAATCCTCCCACAGGCCGAGGGTCTTCGGCGCGGCGTACGCCTCGATCTCCAGGCTGGAGTTCTTGTAGGTGATGGTGGAGCCGAGGATGGCGCGGGTGGCGCGGTTCGCCTTGATGCGCAGCTCGATGTGCTGCATGAACGGCAGGTAGTAGGCGCCGAGGTCGAGGTAGTCGTCGTAGTCGGGCACGTCCTCGTCGTCCACGTCCCACGGGCCGCGCTCCTCGCCGCGTCCCGCGTATTCGCTGCTCGCCTCCGGCAGGGCCGCGGCGGCCGTCTCCTCGGCGGTCTCGCTGTCGGCCTTGGCGGCGGCGTTCGCGGCCGCGGCGGCCTTCGCGTCCTCGTCCTCGGTCTCGACGGCGGCCTTCGCGGCCTTGTCCTTCTTCTTGCCGAATCCGAACAGTCCCATGGTTCCTCGTTTCGTTGCTACGTTCTTTACGGTTGCGACCCTGTTAAGCCTAACACCTTCGGCTGCCCGTAGGTCACACGTCGTAGCGGATGGTGAGGGGCGCGTGGTCGGACCAGCGCAGATCGTAGGCGGGCGCCTTGTCGATGACGAATCCGCGCGCGGTCTCGGCGAGCTCCGGCGTGGCGAACTGGTAGTCGAGACGCCAGCCGACGTTGTTGTCGAAGGCGCGGCCGCGCTGGCTCCACCACGTGTACGGTCCCTGGATGTCGCCGGCGAGGTCGCGCATCACGTCGACGAACTCGTACTCGTCAAGCCACCGGTCCACGTAGGCGCGCTCCTCGGGCAGGAAGCCCGCGTACTTCACGTTGCCCTTCGCGTTCTTGATGTCGAGCGGCGTGTGCGCGATGTTGAAGTCGCCGCACAGCACGGCCTGGCGTCCGCCCTTCGCCGCCTCGTCACGCAGTTCGCCCATGCGCGTGAGCATCGTGTCGAGGAAGCGGAACTTCTGCGCCATCTTCGTCGCGTCGTCGGCGTTGCCGGCGTGCACGTACACGCATGCGACGGTGATCGAATAGCCTTGCGGGGTGACGACGTCCGCCTCGATCCAACGGCCTGAATCGACGTCCTCGTCGAGGCCGGGCAGTCCGTGGCGCACGGCGGTCACCTCCAGGTCGGAGAGCAGGGCGACGCCGGCGCGGCCCTTGACGCGGCACACCTCGTTGACGCGGTGCAGCGCGGCCGGGCCTTCGACGCGGCCCGCCTCCGCGTAGTCGGCGGCGAGACCGTCGAGGATCGGGTCGAGTTCGGCCTGCGGGGCGCGCACCTCCTGCATGCACCACACGTCGGGCGTGTTGCGTCGCGCCCACTCCTCCACGCCCTTGCGTTTCGCCGCGCGGATGCCGTTCATGTTCGATGTCGTGATGGAGATCATGCGGCTCACTATACGGGCATGCATGACGAAAGGCCCCCTCTCACTCGTGTGAGAGGGGGCCTTTCGTCATGCGTTTCGGGTCTCTTCCCCACCCGGCTTCGCCGGGAGCCCCCTCGTCAGAGGGGGCCGAGGGAAAGGGCTAAGGCTCAGTCGAGGCCGAGCTGGAGCTTGCCGCCGGGGATGGCGTCGAGCAGGTCGCGGGTGTACTGCATCTTCGGGTGGTTGAACACCTCGTCGGTGGTGGCGTGCTCGACCAGACGGCCATGCTGCATCACCACGACCTCGTCGGCGATCTGGCGGACGACGGCCAGATCGTGGGTGATGAACAGGTAGCTCAGTCCCTTTTCGGCCTGCAGGTCGTTGAGCAGGTGCAGCACCTGGTCCTGCACGAGCACGTCGAGGGCGGAGACAGCCTCGTCGCACACGATCACGTCCGGGTTGAGGGCCATGGCTCGCGCGATGGCGATGCGCTGGCGCTGGCCGCCGGACAGCTCGTTCGGGTAGCGGGTCATCACGGACTCGGGCAGTTCGACCATGTCGAGCAGCTCGCGCACGCGCTTGGCGCGGCTCGTCTTGTCGCCGATGCCGTGGATGCGCAGCGGCTCCTCGATGGAACGGTAGATCGAGTACATCGGGTCGAGCGAGCCGTACGGGTTCTGGAACACCGGCTGCACGTGGCGGCGGAACTCGAGGAGCTCCTTGCCCGTGAGGGAGGCGATGTCCTTGCCCTCGTAGAGCGCCTTGCCGGAGGTGGGCGTCAGGAGCTTCAACACCATGTTCGCCACGGTGGACTTGCCGGAGCCGGACTCGCCCACGATGGCCAGCGTGGAGCCGCGCTTGACGGAGAAGGACACGTCGTCGACGGCCTTGAACATCTCCTTCTTGCGCGGAAGCTTGAACTCCTTGGTCAGATGGTCGACGACGATGACGTCCTCGCTCTTCTCGAGCTTGTCTTCGCCGACGATGTGGTGCTCGAGCAGCGCGTCCGCGTCCTCGCCGCGCTCGTGCGCGGAGATGATGCGCTGGGAGGCGAGCGACGGGGCGGCCGCGACCAGACGCTTCGTGTACGGGTGCTGCGGGTGCTGGAGCACTTCGAGCGACGGACCGGATTCGACGACCTGGCCCTTGTACATCACGACGATGTGCTGGGCGCGCTCGGCGGCGAGGCCCAGATCGTGGGTGATGAACAGCACGGCGGTTCCGAGCGAGTCGGTGAGCATGTGCAGATGGTCGAGAATCTTCTTCTGCACGGTCACGTCGAGCGCGGAGGTCGGCTCGTCGGCGATGAGCAGGTCGGGGCGGCAGGCGAGGCCGATGGCGATGAGCGCGCGCTGGCGCATGCCGCCGGAGAACTCGTGCGGGTACTGGCGGGCGCGGGTGGCCGCGTCGGGCAGGCCCGCCTCGGAAAGGAGCCCCGCGATGCGGTCGTCCACGGTGGAGCCGGTGACGTGGGCCTTGGCGATCGCCCATGCCTTGTCGTCGGCGACGCCGGCCTTGATGAGGTCGTCGGCGACGCGCCAACGGGTCTCGGAGCCGGGCACCCACTCGCCCTTGAAGTAGTCCATGGACTTGGCGGCCGCCTCCTCGCCGACGCCGGCCTCGGCCAGCGCGGCCTTGGCGGCGTCGAGCAGGGCGGGCAGCTCGGCGGATCCGACGAACGTCTCGTCGTCGTTGCCCTTGAGCTCGACGTCCGCCTCCTCGCCGGCCAGGGCCTTGGCGAGGGCGGAGCGCTTCTCGTGCGCCACGTCCATGTTGTTGGCGGTGAGCGCCTCCTTGACCTGCGTGCCGATGCGGTACACCGGATTGAGGTTGCTCATCGGGTCCTGCGGGACGAGGCCCATCTTGTCGCCGCGCAGCTTGTCGAAGTCCTTCGGCTTCAGGCCCGTGAGCTCCTGGCCGTCGAGCTTGATGGAGCCGCCGACCACGTGGCCGGTGCCGGGCAGCAGGCCGAGCACGGCCATGGCGGACGTGGACTTGCCGGAGCCGGATTCGCCGACGATGGCCACCCACTGGCCAGGGTAGACGGAGAAGGACGCGTTGCGCACGGCGTGCACGGCGCGCTTGTCGTCGGTGGTGAAGTCGATGGCGAGGTTCTTCACCTCGAGCAGCGGGCCGTGGGCCTTCTGCATCTCGACGATCTTGGCATCGTTCGTGTTTTCCATTTGTCTTCCTACCTCACACTCAGGCCGTGCGGCTCTTCGGATCGAGGGCGTCCTTGACGGCGTCGCCCATCATGATGAAGCTCAGCACGGTGATGGCCAGCGCCACGGACGGGTAGAACAGGACCATCGGGTTGGTCATCAGGTTGACCTGCGCCTGCGAGATGTCGCCGCCCCAGCTGACGGTCGTGGTCGGCAGGCCCACGCCGAGGAAGCTCAGCGTCGCCTCGGACACGATGTAGGAGCCGAGGGACGTGGTGCCGATGACGATGATCGGGGCGAGCGCGTTCGGGATGATGTGGTGGAACAGGTTCCTCATCGGCGTGGAGCCGAGCGCGGTGGACGCGGTGTTGAACTCGAGGTTCTTCGCCTCCATCACCGAGCCGCGGGCGATACGCGCGGTGGACACCCAGCCGAACAGGGCGAGCACGAGCACGACCTTCCAGATGGAGGTGGAGGTGCGGAACATCTGCAGGACGACGATGGCGCCCAGCAGGAACGGGATCGAGTAGAAGATGTCGATGATGCGGCTCAGCAGCGCATCGACCCAGCCGCCGCAGAAGCCGGCGACCGCGCCGATGAGCGTGCCGATGGCCACGACGATGATCGTGGTCAGCAGGCCCACGGACAGCGAGGTGCGGGTGCCGTAGACGGTGCGTGCGAACACGTCGCAGCCCTGGAAGTCGTAGCCGAACGGGTGGCCGGCCTCGGCGGGCTCGAGCGAGTTGTCGAGGTTGCAGTAGTTCGGGTCGATCTTCGTGATGACGCCGGGGAACAGCGCCACGAAGACGATGCACACGATGAGCACGCCGGAGATGATGAACAGCGGGTTCTTGCGCAGCGTGCGCCACGCGTCGGCCCACATGCTCGTGGCGGGGGCGGATTCGTCGACCTTGTCGACGGCCTGCAGCGGGGTCTCGTCGAGCGGGGCGACGTAGCGCTCCTGGCCGGGCAGCGTCTCGTAGACGGCGGGTTTGGTTTCGTCGGTCATGATGTCCTTTCCTCCCTCGTCACTCGTAGCGGATGCGCGGGTCGAGCGCCGCGTACAGCAGGTCGACGATCAGGTTGCAGATCACGAACACGAGCAGCAGCAGCGTGACAATGGAGACGACGAGGTTGCCTTCGCCCTTGAGGATGCTCTGGTAGGTGAGGAAGCCGACGCCGTGGATGTTGAAGATCTGCTCGGTGATCATGGCGCCGCCCATGAGCGCGCCGAGATCCTGGCCGAGGTAGGTGACGACGGGGATGAGCGAGTTGCGCAGCACGTGGCGGACCATCACCGACTTGTTCGACATGCCCTTGGCGCGCGCGGTGCGCACATAGTCGAGGGCGATGTTCGACGAGACCTCGGAACGGGTGAGTCGGATGATGTACGCCATCGAGACCGATCCCAGCACCATCGCCGGGAAGAGCAGCTCGGTGAACGTCGGGTTGGCACTGGCCGTGACGGGGATGAGGCTCCACTGCACGCCGAGGAAGTACTGGCCGGCGAAGCCGGTGACGAACGTCGGCACGGAGATGAGCAGCAGGGAGACGATCAGGATGACCGAGTCGTACCACTTGCCCTTCTTCAGGCCGGAGATGATGCCGAACACCACGCCGAAGACCGCTTCGAAGACGAACGCCATGACCGCCAGCTTGATGGTGACGGGGAACGCGCGTCCGATCTCGTCGATGACCGGCTGCCCGGCGAACGTGTTGCCGAAGTCCAGCGTGAACGCGTTCTTGAGGAACAGCAGGTACTGGATGATGAATGGCTTGTCGAGGTTGTATTCGGCGCGGATCTGGGCGGCGACCGCTTCGTTGACGGGCTTGTCGCCGAACATCGCCTTGACCGGATCACCCGGCAGCGCGAAGACGAGCGCATAGACCAGAAGCGTCGCACCGAGAACCACGGGGATCATCTGCAGGATACGGCGCAGAAGATATTTGCCCATCGGTTTCTCCTTGTTTCACGGACCGGTGCGTGACGCCGTTCGGATGCGCCTTTCGGGCGCGTCGAAGCCGCCCTGGCCGGTCGCTCAGTACCCCGTTAGTTTACCCTATGCGCCGACACGAATGTTTCACAATGATGAATCACAGGTGGACGGGATACGACGAAGGGGACGGAACCCGGATGGGTTCCGTCCCCTTGTGGTCTCGATTCGAGAGAGGAATCGGATCAGGCGAGCGTCAGGCTCACTTGGTCAGCTCCTCGTAGACCGGCAGGTTCTGCCAGTTCATCTCGAAGCCCTTGACGCTGGTGCTCGCGACGCCGGCGGCGTTGGAGTAGTACAGCGGGATGGCCGGCAGGTCGTTGAGGAGGATCTCCTGCGACTGCTGGTAGATCTTGTTGGCGGCGTCGGTGGTCTTGGCGGCGTAGGCCTCGTCCATCAGCTTGTCGAACTCGGCGTTCTTGTAGTCGCCGTCGTTGGAGCCGTTGCCGTCCGCGGCGGCGGAGGCGTACAGCTGGAACAGGTAGTTCTCGGCGGACGGGTAGTCCGGCTGCCAGCCGGTGCGGAAGGCGCCCTTGATCTGGCGGTTGGTGACCGCGTCACGGAACTCCTGGAAGGTCGGCATCGGGTTGGTGGCCGCGTCGATGCCCAGGTTGTTCTTCAGCTGGTTGACGATGGCGTCGTAGATCGGCTTGGCGCCGCCGTCGGCGTTGTAGGCGAAGGTCAGCTGGCCGTCGTACTTGGAGATGGCGTCGGCCTTGGCCCACAGCTCCTTGGCCTTGGTCGGGTTGAACTCGAGGTTGCTCTCGCCCTTGAGGCTGCTGGAGTAGCCCGGGGTGAGCGGGGAGGTGAAGTCCTTGGCCGGGGTGGCGACGCCGCCGAGGACCTTCTCGGTCAGCTGCTTGCGGTTGATGGCCATGGAGATGGCCTGGCGACGGAGCTGGCCCTCCTCGGTGTTGGTCTGGAAGTGCTCGAGGTTGGACGGGATGGTGAAGGTCTGGGAGACGGAGCCGGCCTTGTTGTAGGCCTGGACCTTCGGATCCTTCTGGAAGGTCTTGGTGGCGGAGGCCGGGACGGACTCCATCACGTCGAGGTTGCCAGCCTGGATGTCGGCGTAGGCGGCCTTGTCGTCGGTGTAGATCTTGAAGGTCACGCCGTCGTTCTTGGCCACGTCATTGCCCTTGTAGTCGGGGTTCTTGACGAGGTCGATCTCCTTGTTGTGATCCCACTTGGAGAACTTGTACGGGCCGTTGCCGACCGGGGCCTCGCCGAAGGCCTTCGGATCCTTGTAGAAGGATTCCGGCAGCGGGGCGAACGCCAGGTAGCCGACCTTGATCGGGAAGGTGGCGTCCGGCTGGGACATGTCGACGGTGAAGGTGTGGTCGTCGACGACCTTGAGGCCGGAGAGCTGCTCGTCGCCCTTCAGGTTCTTGGCGTCCTGCAGCTCGTTGAAGCCCTTGATGGTGGAGAAGAAGGAGGAGCACTTCTGCGCGTTCTTCGCGTTGGCGGTGTAGCTCCAGGACTTGGTGAAGGACTCGGCGGTCACCGGGGTGCCGTCGGTGAACTTCCAGCCGTCCTTGAGCTTGATCGTGTACTGGGTGGCGTCGTCGTTCGGGGTGATGGACTCGGCCACTTCGTTGGAGGCGTTGCCCTTGGCGTCGAAGGAGACGAGGCGGGCGAACAGCAGGTCGCCCGGCTTGCCGCCGCCGGTCTCGTTGGTGTTGCCCGGGATCAGCGGGTTCTGCGGCTCGGAGGCGTACGAGGTGATGATGTTGTTCGAAGCGGTGCTGCTGCCGGCGTTGTTCGAAGAGCCGCAGCCGCCCAGCATGGTCGCGACGGCGCACACGGCCGCGGCGATCGCGAAGGCTTTCTTCTTCATATGGATTCTCCTGTTTCATCCGGGCGCGGGGGTTCCGCGCCCTGTCACGCGAAGGGGGCCGGTGGCCTCACGGCCAGCCAACCCCCTTGCTGATCGCGTCCCATTGTGCCGCAGAACGGAAACGTTGTGTTACCGAATTGCGAATATTCGGTGAAAGACCTTGGCGTTTCCTGCCAGTTCCGTCCCGGTTCTCCGGGAATCACGTCATCGTCGCCGCCGTTCCACATTCCGGACATCGTCGGCCGCGCCCGCGCCGCTCCCGGCTCACGCGCGCGGGAACGCCTGCGTGTAGCGCGACTTCAGCTGTTCGATCGAGACGTGCGTGTAGCGCTGCGTCGTCTTGAGCGAGGAATGGCCGAGCATCTCCTGCACCTCGCGCAGGTCCGCTCCCCCGTCGAGCAGGTGCGTGGCGGCCGAGTGGCGCAACGCGTGCGGCGAGATGTCGGGCACGCCGGCGCGACGCGACGCCTCGTGCACGATGCGGCGGGCGATGCGCTGGTCGAGCCGCCCGCCGCGCGCGCCGAGGAACAGCGCGGCCGCGGCGTCCGCACGCGCGTCCCGCCCGGCGTCGCGACGTACCGGTTCCGTTCGCCCGTCGCGAACGGAACGCCGTCCGTCGCTGCGCGCGCCATGCGCGTCGCGTGACGCGGCCGCCGCAAGGACGGGCGGCCGGCCGCGTCCGATCCACCATTCCAGCGCGCGTGACGCGGGCAGTCCGAACGGTACGACCCGCTGCTTGTTCCCCTTGCCGGTGACCCTGACGGTGCGGTTCGCGAAATCCACGTCCGTCAGGTCGAGTCCGACGAGTTCGGCCACGCGGATGCCGGTCGCGTACAACAGTTCGAGGATCGCCGCGTCGCGCAGACGCATCGCCTCGCCAAGGACTCCGTCATCGGCGGCGCCGCCGTCCCGCGTCACGCCGCCGGCCGCCGCACGCCCGTCGCCGCCGTCGTCTCCTGCGCCGCGGGGCACGCCGTGCGCCCGTTCCTCGACCTCGCCCATGAGCCGGGACGCCTGCGCTTCGGTGAGCACGGCGGGCAGGGTGCCGGGGATCTTCGGCGTCATCAGCATGGCGGCCGGATCGGTCGCGGTCACGTCATGCCCGTGCGCCCACGCGAAGAACCGGCGTACGGCGACGGTCTTGCGCGCCATGCTGGAGCGCGCGTGCGAGCGCGACTCATGCGCCATCCACGCGCGCAGGTCGTCGGGCGTCACCTCGTTCAGATCCTCGACGCCGCGCAGCTCCAGGAGATGCAGGCACTCCCCCACATCCGTCCCGTACGCCTTGAGCGTGTTCGCGCTCAGCCCGCGGTTCGCCCCGAGATACGCGAGGAACTCCCGCAACCGGTCGTCGAAGCGCATGCCGATCCTTTCCTCCATGCCGTTCTCCGATAGACTATAACCGTTCGCGATAGTGGGAAATGGGGCGGCGATGGCACGACATGCGGCACGACGGAACGGGAATCGGAACGACGTCGGACGACGCGACGACGGGGAGGTCGTGGCGCGGGCCATCGACCTGACGAAGACATACGGCGACGCGGACGCGCGCGTCACCGCCCTCGACCATGTGGACGTCGCGTTCACGCGCGGCGAGATGACCGCGATCATGGGACCGTCCGGCTCGGGCAAGTCCACGCTCATGCACATGATGGCCGGCCTCGACACGCCCACCTCGGGCCGCGTGCTGGTCGAAGGCCTCGAGGTCTCGTCGATGAGCCAGCGCCAGTTGACGAGACTCAGGCGCGACCAGATCGGCTTCATCTTCCAATCGTTCAACCTGGTGCCCACGCTCACCGCGGAGGAGAACATCCTCCTGCCGCTGCAGATCGCGAAACGGCCCATCGACCGCGCATGGTTCGACAAGGTCGTCGACGTGGTGGGCCTGCGCCCGCGCCTGAAGCACCGGCCGAGCCAGCTGTCCGGCGGCCAACAGCAGCGCGTCGCCTGCGCGCGTGCGATCATGGCGCGCCCCTCCGTGATCTTCGCGGACGAGCCGACCGGCAACCTCGACTCGCGCTCCAGTCGCGAGGTGCTCGGATTCCTCAAGGATTCAGTGCGCGAGTACGGGCAGACGATCGTCATGGTGACGCACGATCCGCGCGCCGCCTCCTACGCGGACCGCGTGCTCGTGCTCGCCGACGGGCGCATCACCCGCGACCTCAGGCACCCGACGTACGAGGAGATCCTCGCGCAGTTCGCCACCGAAGGCGACGAGGCGCGGGGACCGGAGGGGGACGAGGAGGCCGCATGATCCGTATCGGGCTGCGTGACGCGCGGGCGCATCTGCCGCGGTTCGTCATGTCGATCATCGCGATCGCGTTGGGCGTCTCGTTCGTGGTCGGCTCGTTCGCGTTCCGCGCGATGATGAACGACCAGGTCGACCAGATGCTCGGCTCGAACACCGACGCCGACGTGTACGTGCGCGGCGTCAAGGAGAAGAAGGACGACGCCGCGACGGCGGGGACGGGCTCGGACTCGTCCTCGTCGCTCAAGACGTACAACGACATCGATGCGTCGCTCGCCGACGACATCGCCAAGGTGAAAGGCGTCGAGTCAGCGGGCGTCACGTACTCCGTGTCCGGTTCGCTCGTGCTCGTCGCCAAGGACGGCAACGCGGTCTCCACGATGGGGTCGCCGACGATGGGCATCGGCCTGGAACAGGGCACATGGCGGTCCGCGCATCTGACCAAGGGACGCTGGGCGAAGGACCGTCACGAAATCGCCCTGCACGCGTTCGCCGCCGAGACCGCGGGGCTCGCGGTGGGCGACACGACGAAGCTCGTCTACCCGTCCGGACCGGAGGACGTGAAGGTGGTCGGCGTCTTCGACACCGACGTCTCGCAGGCGGGCGCGATCATCATCGGCCTCGCCCCTTCGGTCGCGCGCGACCTTCAGCAGGAGCAGACCGGCGAGATCGGCGTCACCCAGTACATCGGCGTGTACGGTTCGGCCAACGGCGGCGCGGCGCTCGACGGCGCGCAGCAGCGGGAGCTCGCCGAGCGCGTCGACGGCGCGCTGCCGGAGGACGCGAAGGCCACGGCGATCACCGGCGACCAACTGCGCGACGAATACTCGCGGTCCATCAAGGACCAGTTGGGCTTCATCCAGCCGCTGATTCTCATCTTCGGCGTCATCGCCCTGTTCGTCGGCTCGTTCATCATCGCGAACACGTTCTCGATGATCGTGCGCGAATCGATGCGCGGCTACGCGCTGCTGCGTTCGGTGGGCGCCTCCCCCGCGCAGGTGTTCTCCACGGTGATCGTGCAGGCGCTACTGCTCGGCCTGATCGGTTCGGGCGCGGGCATCGCGCTCGGCTGGGGCATGGTGCGCCTCATCGTGTTCGGACTCGCGCAGGCGGGCACACCGATGACCGGCGCCGCCGATCCGGGCCCGACGGACATGCTCGTCGGCCTCGTCGTCGGCCTCGCGGTCACGCTGGTCGGCGCGGCGCTGCCGGCGCGCAGGGCGGCGACCGCGCCGCCCATCCAGGCGATGAACGAGACCGTGAACCCGGAGAAGCCGATCATGCCGCGCGGCGTCGCGGGAACAGCGATGATCGCGTTCGGCGCCCTGTGCTGGGTCTTCTGCCACCGCATCGCCTCGGCGGGCGACGGAGGAAAGCCGACGCCGGTCGCGTTCCTCAACGATCTGGCGTCGCGGTTGGGCGTCGGATGGCCGCTCGGCGCGGGCGCGGCGCTCATCGTCGTCGGCGTGATCGTGCTCGCGCCGGCGCTGGTCGGCCCGGCCGGCGTCGTGCTCGGCTGGGTCCCCGCGCATGTGTTCCCGGTGACGGGACGTCTCGCCGCGCGCAATCTGACGCGGCAGAAACGGCGCACGGCGAACACGGCGGCCGCCCTGTTCGTCGGCGTCGCGATCGTCAGCTGCCTCGGCGTGGTCGCCTCGTCGGCGAAGGCATCGGTCGCCGGCATCGTCGACACGGGGCTCAAATCCGATTTCACCGCGATGAGCGCGTCCTCCGGTCGCATCCCCGACGAGGCGGTCACGGCGATCAGGAAGACCAAGGGCGTCGCCTCCGTGTCGCAGAGCCGCATGCTCATGGGCGTCACCTACGGTTCCGGCGACGACGCGGCGCAGGCGATGACGTTCGCCGAACAGCCGTCCCTGTTCTCGAAGGTGTTCGCGCCCGTCGCGAACTCCGGCGACGCGGACAGGGCGCTCAGGTCCGGCGAACTCGTCGTGGGGCTGTCCGTCGCGCAGGACAACGGCTGGAAGGTCGGCGACACGGTGCAGGTCAACGGCCGGCGCGTCGTCGTCGACGAGGAGGCGACCGCGAAGGCGCAGGCCGACTATCAGGCGAAGCTCATGGCCGGGCAGGCGCAGCCGGTCGACCCGTCGACGCTGGTGCGCACGACCACCGAGACCACGCATGTGAAGATGAAGGTCGGCGCGGTCATCGAGAACTCCGTCTACCGGTCGATGGTGCTGATGAATGACGAGCGCGCGGAGCAGATCAACAACGAGAACACGATGTTCACGATCATGCTGTTCATCAACGCGGCTCCGCACGCGGACACGGCCGCGGTGAAGAAGCGCCTCGTCAAGGCGGTCAAACCGTTCTACGTCATCACCGTGCAGGACCGCGACGAGTTCAAGTCGACGATGTCGACGATGGTCGACCAGATCCTCATCATCCTGTACGCGCTGCTCGCCCTGTCGATCGTCATCGCCGTGTTCGGCATCGTGAACACGCTCGCCCTGAGCGTGTCGGAACGCACGCGCGAGATCGGCCTGCTGCGCGCGATCGGCACGTCGCGCGGGCAGGTGCGCGGCATGCTCGCGATCGAAGCGTCGCTGATCGCCGTGCTCGGCACGCTGCTCGGCGTCGTGACGGGCGTCGTGGCGGGCGCGGTGATCCGCGAGGTGTACGCGTCGAACGGGTTGGAACGGCTCTCGGTCCCGTGGGGGCAGTTGGGCGTGTTCCTCGCCGCGTCGATCCTCGTGGGCGTCGTGGCCGCATTGCCGCCGGCGCGACGCGCGCTGAAGGTACCGGTGCTCGACGCCGTGGCGACGGACTGAACGGAGGAATCGGGGAGTACAGTGGCAGATACCGGACATCGACGTCCGGAACGGACCATACAACGGATCATTTCGGGGAAAGGACGAATCATGGCATTGCCGAGGCAGATACCGTCGGGCGCACGCGTCGTCGTGCGCGTCATCGAGGGCGTGGACCCGGCCGACGGACGCACCAAATTCCGCGACTACGTGGGCCACGTGCTCGGCTGGGACGGGCGCACGCTCGAACTGTCGCG
The DNA here is from genome assembly GCF_056356895.1 of Bifidobacterium sp. LH_424. Lineage (NCBI taxonomy): Bacteria > Bacillati > Actinomycetota > Actinomycetes > Bifidobacteriales > Bifidobacteriaceae > Bifidobacterium > Bifidobacterium sp. LH_424. The sequence continues at coordinate 349,021 of NZ_JBKEVC010000001.1, read as the reverse complement.
CGACGCGGCCGCGAACGGCTCGCGCCCGCAGCAGCACGTGACGATCGACGCGGACACGATCGCCACGCTGAAACCGGTGCCGGAGCGGCCGCGGACGAGGCCGTAGGGAAACTCCGATCACACGGCGGAGCGGATCTCGGCGCGGGCGGCATCGGGGCCGTCGAAGGCGATGATGTGTTCGCCGCGACGGGCGGATTCGAGCAGCGCGCCGCGCCAGTCGCCGGACGGGTCGATGCGCAGCTCGACCGTCCTGTACGGATTCCCGCGTGCGGCCGCATCGGCCTGCGACGATTCCGTTTCCGCACCCCGCTCCCCCGCCTTCCGCGCGGCGATGGCGCGCTGGGCGGCCTTGTAGTCGCGGAACGGCTGTCCTTCGGCGAAGAAGCCGAGCATGTCGGTCTGCGCCTGCGCGCCGACGGCGATGTCGCGGGCGTCCTGTTCGCCGTGCAGCAGGTTCGCGACCTTGAGCAGCCGGGAGGCCACGTCGCGCAGCAGCCGTTCGACGTTCTCGGCGTCCTCCTCGACCATGGCGCGCGTGCGGTCCGGGTCGGTCAGGGCGACGCGCGTCATGTCGCGCCAGCTGCCCGCGGCGAGCGCGGCCGCGATGTTGCGGTCGGGGCTGGCGACGAGCGTGTTGATCATCGCGGTGGCGACGACGTGCGGCATGTGGCTGATAAGCGCGGCCGCCTTGTCGTGCGTGTCGTCGTCGAGGACGATCACGCGGTCGCCGACGCCGGCGGTGATGAGTCGGGCGACATCGAGGAACCGCCGGTAGTCGGTCGTCTCGTCGACGGTGATGGCCCACAGGGCGTCGTCGTAGAGGTGCGGGTCGGCGGCCGCCCAGCCGGACAGCTCGTTGCCGGCCATCGGATGCGCGCCCACGTAGCGGTCGCCGAGCCTGGCGGCCTTCACCTGGTCGCGCACCATGCCTTTGACGCTGCCCACGTCGGTGAGCGTCACATCGAGGCCGGGAGTGCCGTCGATCAGAGGTTTGAGCACGGCGAGGATGGCGGGCATCGCCTTCAACGGGTTGCACAGGATGATCGTCGAGGGTCGCGCGGCGACGAGCGCGTCAAGCGTCGGCGCGCAGCGGATGCCGGCCTTCTCGGCCTCGGCGTACGGGTGGGGGCGGTGGTTCCATGCGACGACGTCGATGCCGCGGGAGACGAGCCTGCGGGCGAGCGAGCCGCCGATCAGTCCGAGCCCGATGATGCCGATCGGCCCGGCGGATGCGGGCGTGCGATGTCCGGCGGTCGTGGCGGCCATGTCGATCGTGGCGGTCGTGTCTACCACAGCAGTTCCCTCCTCGTGGTCTCGTCCTGTTCCCAGTCGTCGCTGATGCGCGTCGCGTCGAGATGCACGCCGCCCTGCGGCAACCTCCACGCCTCGACGGGCGGGTTGGAGCGTTCGCGCCGCGGGTAGACGGCGAGCGTCTTCAGCCAGATGCCGTGCGCGGCGAGCGTCGCGAGCACGTCGCGGAAGCGCGGCTCCCACGGCGCGGCGTCGAGCGTGTCGATGAAGCTGTATGTGCCGTCGTCGCCTTTGATGGGACGGGACATGAAGCTGGTCATGTTGAGTCCCGCGTCGCGCAGGATGTCGAGCACGTTGGCGACGACGCCGGGGCCGGTGACGAGCGGGATGAACGTGATGATCGTCTCGAAGTCGGTTTCGCGCGCGCGTGCGCGGTCGTTCGACGCGCGCACGTCGTCGCGCCTGCCGAGGACGAGGAAGTCGGTGTGCGCGCCTGCGAAGTCCTGCACGCGCGCGGCGAGCGTGTCGAGTCCGTAGAGTTCGCCGCAGATGCGCGGCCCGAGCGCGACGCCGCCCGGCTGAAGGTCGCGGCAGGCGGCCGCGTTCGACGACGCGGGTGTGGGCGTGAGATGGTGGTCGGCGATGAACCGCTTGCACTGGGCGAGGCCGTGCGGGTGCGCGGAGACGGGAATCGCGGCGGAACCAGCACCGTCGGCGGTTTCCCCAGCGTCGCGCGCGGCGAGAGGATCGTCGCCGCGTCGCGTGAACGCGTCGAACGCGACGTCGACGCGCACGCGCGCGAGGCCGGCGACGTTGGTCGCGTCGATGAGCGCGTCGAGGTTCGGCACGACGTAGCCTTCGACGTTGTTCTCCCAGGCGATGACGCCCAGGCCGCGGCCCGAGCGGACGGCCTCCATGATGGCGGGGACATCGGGCAGGGGGACGAGGTCGAAGCCTGGCTCCCCCGTCGTCTCATCCGCGAGCTGCACGGCGGCCTCCATGGCCGCCTGATGCGTGAACGTGCCTTCCGGCCCGAGATAGAACAGGGTTTCGCGTGTCATAGGACACCACTGTACCGTCACTCGCCCTTCGGGGCGGGGATGCGGAACCATGATGCGGGCGGGACCAGCATGGCGACCTGCACGAGGATCACGCCGTACAGCCAGATGTAGCCGACGTGCTGGCTGAAGAACGTGGTCGGCGTGCTGAATCCGGCGACGACGAGCGCGTCGCCTCCCGGGCCGGGCACGAGGGCGAGGCCCCAGGCGACGGCCGAGGAGACGATGAGATGCAGGGCGAGGCCGGTCACGCCCTGGCGCGCGCGGGCGCAGTAGGTCGACAGGGCGATGATGAGGAACGCGAGCGCCAGCCCGTAGGGGACGTTCGAGGCCGCGCCCATGCGGTGCGCGAGCGTGCCGACGAACGCGGCGCCCGCGCCCGCGAGCGACGTGACGACGGTCCGGCCTAGAGGGCCGAACCGGTGCGACCACGGCCGCCCGTCGGAGCCGGCCGTGGTCTTCGCGCGCTCCGTCACTTCGTCACTTGCCCTGCTGGGCGGCGTTCTGGCGACGCTGCTTGGCGCGCCACTTGTACCAGTCCTCGCGGCCGAGGATGATTTTGCGCACGCGGATGGACTCCGGGGTGACCTCGACGCACTCGTCCTCGTTCGCGAAGTCGAGGGACTCCTCGAGGCTCATCTTGATCGGCGGGGTGAGGGTCTCGAGCACGTCGGCGGTGGAGGAGCGCATGTTGGTCATGTGCTTGGCGAGCGTGATGTTCACGTCCAGCTCGTCGGGCTTGTTGTTGACGCCCACGACCTGGCCCTCGTACACCGGGGACTGCGGCTCGACGAAGAAGTTGCCGCGCGCCTGGAGACGCTGCATGGCGTACGGGGTGGCGACGCCCTTGCGGTCGGAGACCATCGAGCCGTTCTGGCGGATGGTGATCTGGCCGGCCCACGGCGCGTAGCCGGCGGAGATGGAGGAGGAGATGCCGGTGCCGCGGGTGGCGGAGAGCAGCGCGGTGCGGAAGCCGATGAGGCCGCGGGACGGCACGGTGAACTGCAGACGCACCCAGCCGGAACCGTGGTTGGTCATGCCGTCCATGCGGCCCTTGCGGTCGGCCATGAGCTGGGTGACGGTGCCCATGTACTCCTCGGGCACGTCGATGGTGGTGTTCTCCATCGGCTCGTTGATCACGCCGTCGATCTTCTTGGTGACGACCTGCGGACGGCCGACGGTCAGCTCGTAGCCTTCGCGGCGCATCTGCTCGGCGAGCACGGCCAGCGCGAGTTCGCCGCGGCCCTGCACCTCCCAGGCGTCCGGACGGTCGGTGGGCAGCACCTTGATGGACACGTTGCCGATGAGCTCGCGGTCGAGGCGGTCCTTGATCATGCGGGCGGTGAGCTTGTGGTCCTTGCCCTCGGTGCCGGCCAGCGGGGAGTCGTTGACGCCGAAGGTCATGGAGATGGCCGGGTCGTCGACGTGGATGAGCGGCAGCGGCTTCGGGTCGTTCGGGTCGACGATGGTCTCGCCGATCATGATGTCGTTGACGCCGGCGACGGCGACGATGTCGCCGGGGCCCGCGGACTCGACGGGCTGGCGCTCGAGGCCCTGCGTGCGCAGCAGCTCGGCGACGCGGAAGTTCTCGATGGAGCCGTCGACGCGGCTCAGGCCGTAGGTCTTACCCTTCTCGAGCGTGCCGTTGTAGATGCGCACGAGGCCGAGACGACCGAGGAAGTCGGAGGAGTCGATGTTGGCGACGTGGGCCTGCAGCGGCGCGCCCTCCTCGTACTCCGGGGCGGGGATGTTGGAGATGATGGCCTCGAACAGCGGCTCGAGGTTGTCGTTGTCCGGCAGCCCGCCGTTCTCCGGCTGGTTGGCGGAGGCGTAGCCGGCCTTGGCGGCGCAGTAGATGACCGGCATCTCGAGCAGCTGGTCGAGATCGAGGTCGATGCCCTCGTGCTGCACGTCGTCGGCCAGGCCGAGCAGCAGGTCGGAGGTCTCGCCGACGACCTCCTCGATGCGGGCGTCCGGACGGTCGACCTTGTTCACGCACAGGATGACCGGCAGCTTCGCCTCGAGCGCCTTGCGCAGCACAAAGCGGGTCTGCGGCAGCGGGCCCTCGGAGGCGTCGACGAGCAGGACGACGCCGTCGACCATGGAGATGCCGCGCTCGACCTCGCCGCCGAAATCGGCGTGGCCGGGGGTGTCGATGATGTTGAGGGTGATGCCCTCCGGGTGGCCGTACTTGGCGGCCAGCGGGCCGGTGTACTCGACGGCCGTGTTCTTCGCGAGGATGGTGATGCCCTTCTCGCGCTCCAGATCGTTGGAGTCCATCACGCGATCCGGCACTTCCTCGCGCTCGTTGAACACGTGGGACTGCTGGAGCATCGCGTTCACCAGCGTGGTCTTGCCGTGGTCGACGTGAGCCACAATCGCCACATTACGGATATCACCGCGAACCGCCATCGAAACCTCTCTTGATTGATTCTGTTTGTTCTTGTCGCGTAACCGCGCGGCGCGGGGCCTGTCCCGCGCGCCGCCCTCCCGACAGTATGGACAGCATGGATTGGTCCAACCTGTGTGTGCACACAAACCGCACTGATGATAGCCGGAAGGCTTGACCGCGACCGCGGTCAAGCCTTCCGATGAACGGCGCTCAGTCGCCCAGGTCGAGCACGGCCGGCTTGGAGCCGTCGTGCACGAAGTACACGTCGTACCAGGTGAGGAACGTGTAGATGGTCCAGATGCGGCGGCGGTCGTCGGTCTTGCCGGCGTAGTTGTCGTCGAGCATCCTGAGAATCGCGTCCTGGTCGAAGAACTCGTTCACGTAGTCGCGTTCGAACACGGAGCGCACCAGCTTGTAGTACTTCTCCTCGCGCAGCCACTTCTTGATCGGCACGGGGAAGCCGAGCTTCTCGCGGCTCTTCCACTCCTCGGGCAGGTGACGGCCGGCGGCCTGGCGGAACGCGTACTTGGTGTTCTCGTCGTTGATGAGCCACTTGGTGGGCACCTGCTCGGCGACGCCCATGAGCACCTTGTCGAGCAGCGGGACGCGCAGCTCGAGCGAGTGGGCCATGGTGAGCTTGTCCGCCTTGAGGAGGATGTCGCCGGGCATCCACTGGTGCATGTCGAGGTACTGCTTCTTCTTGAGCTCGCTCAGCCCCTTGCCCTCGATGCGGGCGTAGGTCTTGTCGACGATGCTCTGCACGCTGGGCGCCTTGCGGTACGCGGGCTTCAGGATGCGGTCGGACTCGGACTCCTCGAACACGCGGGCCTGGCCGATGAAGCTCTCCTCGGCGGGCGCGAGGTTCGCGTACAGGTGCCATGCGCCGTGGAAGGTCTTGCCCTTGCACCAGCGGGCGATGGCGTGGCGGGCTCCGGCGGGCAGGTGGGTGAGCCAGCGGGTGACGACCTTGATGACCTTCGACTTCGTGTGCACGCCGTAGTCGATGTAGCCGCCGAACAGCTCGTCGGCGCCCTCGCCGGAGAGCACGACCTTGACGTCGTGCGCGGCGAGCTTCGAGAGGAAGAACAGCGGCACGCAGCTCGGGTTGGAGTCGGGCTCGTCAAGATGCCATTGGATCTGCGGGAAGGCGCTGAACGCCTCCTCGTCGGTCAGGGCCTCGGCCGTGTTGTTGAGCTTGAGGATCTCGGCGAGTTCGCCGGCCTGCTGGCTCTCGTTGTAGGTGCCCTTGCCGAAGCCGATCGAATACGTGTGCTGCGGGCGGGCCACGGCGGCCACGTAGCTGGAGTCCACGCCGGAGGAGAGGAACGAGCCGACCTCCACGTCGGCGATCTGGTGGGCCTTGACGGATCCCATGACCGTGTCGTCGATGGTGTCGACGAGGTGGTCGAGGGTCACGTCCGACTCGCGGAAGCGCTCGTCGTAGTAGCGGTGGATGTCCATCTTCCCGTCGCGGTACGTGAAGTAGTGGCCTTCGGGCAGCTTGAACACGCCCTTGAAGAAGGTCTCGGCGAACGGCGGGTACTGGAAGGTCATGTACGGCTTCAGCGCCTCGCGGTTGAGCTCCTTGACGAAGTCGGGGTGCTGCAGCAGGCTCTTGATCTCGGAGGCGTACATGAACGTGCCGTTCATCTTCGCGTAGTAGAAGGGCTTGATGCCGAAGTGGTCGCGCGCGCCGAACAGCTCCTTCCTGGTCTTATCCCAGATCACGAAGGTGAACATGCCGCGGATCTTCTGCAGCAGCTCGACGCCCCACTCCTCGTAGCCGTGCAGCAGCACTTCGGTGTCGGATTCGGTGGTGAACGTGTGTCCGGCCTCGATGAGCTGGGCGCGCAGCGGCTGGTAGTTGTAGATCTCGCCGTTGAACGTGATGACGAGGTTGCCGTCCTCGTTGTAGATGGGCTGCTGGCCGCCGCCGAGGTCGATGATGCTCAGGCGCCGGTGGCCGAGCGCCACGTGCTCGTCCACGTACTTGCCTTCCGAATCGGGTCCGCGGTGGGCGATGATGTCGGTCATCCGCTTGATGACCGGGCACTTGACGTCGATCGGGTCGTCGTTGACGAATCCGGCGATTCCGCACATAAGGTATTCCATCTCCTCGGGGTTGATTTCGACTGCCAATACCCTACCAACGCGATGTGACGGTCCTGTGCATCGCCGCCGGCGCGGTCATCGCCTGCGAAGTTACCGGCGGCGAAGCTCCGACGACTGAGCCGTATAGCGGAAAGCCCGGTGGGCTTTCCGTAGGCGAAGTGAGCAGCTTGCTGCGAAGTTACCGGCGGCGAAGCTCCGCCGGTAATACGAAGTGCATCGTCTCCTTGGTGGTCTCCACCGATTCGACGTCCGTGTAGCCGCGTTCGCGCAACGCGGCGATCACGCCGTCCACGTACTCCTCGGGCACGGACGCGCCGGAGGAGACGCCGACCGCCTCGACGCCCTCGAACCAGGTGGGGTCGAGGTCGCCGGCGTCGTCGACCCGGTGGGCGCGGCCGCGCTCCCCCAGCCCCTCCTGTGCGACCTCGACGAGGCGCACGGAGTTCGACGAGTTCGCCGACCCCACGATCACGACGCATCCGGAGCGTTCGGCGACGAGCTTGACGGCGGCCTGGCGGTTGGAGGTCGCATAGCAGATGTCCGAGCTGGGCGGCATCTCGATCCACGGGAAGCGGGCCTTCAGCGCGGCGATCGTGCCGGCCGTCTCGTCGACGCTCAGCGTGGTCTGGCTCAGGAGCACGAGCTTCGTGTCCGGCGTGAAGTCCAGCCCCTCGACGTCGCGCTCGTGCTCGATCAGATGCACGTGCTCCGGGGCCTCCCCCACGACGCCGACCGCCTCGTCGTGGCCCTTGTGGCCGATGTAGACGATCTCGTAGCCGGAACGCGCGAACCGCAGCACCTCGCGGTGCACCTTGGCGACGAGCGGACAGGTGGCGTCCACCACGTTGAGCCCGCGCGCCTTCGCCTCCGCCTTGACGGCGGGCGACACGCCGTGCGCGGAGAACACGACCGGCACGCCAGCGGCGGCGGCCTTGTCGGGGATCTCGTCCAGCTCCTCGACGAACACCGCGCCCTGCGAGGCGAGATCCTCGACCACATGCTTGTTGTGCACGATCTGCCGGCGCACGTACACGGGCGGCAGATCGCCGTCCGGTGCGCCGTGCGAACCCTTGAGGATCGTGCGCACGGTGAGGATCGCCCGGTCCACGCCGGCGCAGAATCCGCGCGGATCGGCCAATACGATGCGTTTCGCCATGGGAATCAGGGACCTTTCTCGACTGTCGCGGGGCATCGGCGCGTCCGGCGCCGCCCTCCCTACTGGATGCACTCTACCGCACCGCGGGGCACCGCGTCCGGCCGCGCCGCGCGCGATTCGCCGGCGACATGCGCGGCGCGGCGTGAAAATGGGGCTAGACTGGACGTGTTAGCGATAACGCAAGTTGTCGCGTACACTACAACAACCTCTATATTCACTCTGGAGTGAGATATATGGCCAAGAACCTTCCCCCGCGCACGGGACAGCAGTACACGATCACCCACGGCGACTACAAGGCCGTCATCACCGAACTGGGCGCGACGATGCGCGAAGTCACCTACAAGGGCAGGAACGTAATCGTCCCGCTCGGCCCGGACGACCCGGTCACCTGCTGCCACGGCCAGCTGCTCGTGCCGTTCCCGAACCGCATCGAAGCCGGCGTCTACACCTTCAAGGGCAAGACGTACGAGCTGCCGATCGACGAGCACGACAAGAACACCGCCATCCACGGCTACGGCTACCGCTCCTTCTGGAAGCTCGAATCCCTCACCGAGAGCTCCGTCACCCAGTCGTGGCGCGTGCCGTTCCTGCTCGGCTACCCGTTCGACGTGACCGTCACCGCGACGCACGAGCTCACCGACGACGGCCTGAAGATCACCGTCGAGGCCACCAACAACGGCGACGTGGACGCCCCGTGGGCGCTCGCCATCCACCCATGGCTCGACAACGGCTTCAACGGCTACGGCGACGAGATCGACGGCCACAACGCGCAGTGCACGCTCACCGTGCCCGCCCGCACGCACGTCACCGTCGACGAGAACCTCATCCCGACCGGCACCGAGCCGGTGGACGGCACGAAGTACGACTTCCGCGAGCCGCGCCTGCTCACCGAGCAGCCGTACGACGACGCGTGGACGGACGTCGAGCACGCCGCCGACGGCACCGCGACCGCCACGTTCCACCGTCCGGACGGCCTGACCGTCCACGTGGGCGGCGACGAGACGGTCACCTCGTTCCAGGTGTGCACCGGCACCGGCTTCCCGGCGTTCAAGCACCCGGCGGGCACCGCCGTCGAACCGCAGACCGCCTACGCGAACGCGTTCAACACCGGCAAGGACCTCATCGCGATCAAGCCGGGCGAATCCAGCGTGACGAAGCTGTTCATCAAGGCCGAAATCGACTGACGCCCCTTTCCACGGCACGCGCCGCGAACCGCCTGACGGGCATCGCCCGAAACGCGGTTTGCGGCGCGTCCGCGCTCTGTGACATAATGCCGAAGGCTTATTTATCTTTCCAGTAAAGGAGTCCATCATGGGCATGCGCGGACGTAAGCGCAAGGATCGTCGTAAGAAGGCCGCCAACCACGGCAAGCGCCCCAACGCCTGATTCTTGTCTGTTCAAGACGCGGAAAACCCGCCTGAGCCTCGCGCCCAGGCGGGTTTTCTCATGTCCCCGGCTCCCTCTGATGTCCGAGTCCTCGGCTCCCTCTGACGAGGGAGCTGTCGGCGAAGCCGACTGAGGGAGAGACATCACAAACGAGGTGCCACATGTCCCCGCGCGAGGCACCGGCTCACTGCTCGCCGCAGCAGTGGTCGAGGCACGTCTTCAGCCGCGCCTTGAGACATTCGGGCGCCGATTCGGGCCGCAGATAGGCGCGCAGCGCGGCGATCATAGCCTGCTCGCGCTCGGAGCAGCAGGTCGACGGGTCGAAGCACTCCCCCATGCCGGACGCGGCGACGTCCGGGGAGTCCACGCCGACGACGCGCGTCTCGGCGATATGCACCTCGGTGCGGCTGACCGTCCCGTCCGCGTTCATGCGGGTGATGGAGACGCTGCTGACCTGCTCCACGGATCGCTCGTTCATCGCGTCCCCTTTCCCTTGCCGTCGGTTCCATTATCGCCGGAAACACCCGAACCGGCACGGCCGCGCCCCGACTTCGCCGAGGGTGAACCGGAGGCGGAGGACGGCTTCGCCGGCAGCTGCGAGCCGTACCCGCGCTCGCGCGCATAGGAGGCGAGCTCGTGCTTGAGCTGGGTGCGCGCGCGGTTGAGCCGGCTCATCACCGTGCCGATGGCGACGCCCTGCTCCTCGGCGACCTGCCGGTACGATTTGCCGTCGATCGCCGTGTCGATGAACACCTGCCGGCGTTCGGGGGACAGTTTCGCCAACGCCTGCATGATCTCCTCGGGCGCGAACGCGTCCAGATACTCGTCCTCCGCAGATTTGAGCCCGTCCGAGGAATGCTCGGACGCCTCGTACAGGTCCCAGTCGTCGTATTCGCCGCTCGTATCGTTCGCCCGCTGCGGACGGCGCTTCGCCTTCGCATACTGGTTGAAGTAGGCGTTGCGTTCGATGGTGGTCATCCACGCCTCGAAGTTCGTCCCCGGGGTGAACGAGTCGAACGCCTTGAATCCCTTCTCGAAGGTGTCCTGCACGAGATCCTGCGCATCGTCCGGATCGTTGGTCAGGCGCATCGCCCGCCGGTACAGTGCGTCGAGCGCGGGCATGGCGAGCTTCTCGAAGCGCGCGCGGCGCTCCGCCATCGTCTCTTTCGTCTCGCTGGTCACGGTTGCCCATTGTAATCGCCGTCCACGGGATATCGTCGGCATCCTGCGACGGGAATCCAAGACACCTCCCAGCGAACGTCGAGATTCGTCGCCCACAGTGGAGCCGTCCGGACGGGAATCCCGCGGGGACGGCCCCGCACACGACCGTGCACGACCGGACGCACGACGACATACGACCGATACGAACGGGCGGGCCCGGGGCCCGCCGCGAAAGGAAGCGACACCGATGGCCCTGACCCTGAACTCCGCCGCGGCACTGCTCGAACGCCACCACCTGTTGCGCGAGGTGATCCACGGCGGACATTGGTCAAGGACGGCCACGGCGCTGCCCCACGCCGACGAGCCGTTCGCCTCGATCACCTACGACACCCGCGAGGTCGCCCCCGACGCGATGCTCGTGTGCAAGGGGCGCTTCCGCCCCGAATTCCTCGACGGCTGCGACGATCGCGGTCTCGCCGCCTACATCGCCGAGACAGACATGTCCGCCCACACCGCCGCGCCCGGACTGATCGTCGACGACGCGCGCAAGGCGCTGAGCCTGCTCGCCGCCGAGTTCTACGGACGCCCGCAGGACGAACTCACCCTGATCGGCATCACCGGCACCAAGGGCAAGACCACCACCGCCTATTTCACGCAGGCCGTGCTCAACGCGCGTTCCGGAGGCCGCTGCGCCCTGTTCTCCTCAGTGGACAACTGCCTCGACGGGCGCACCTACGTCGAATCGGATCTGACGACGCCCGAATCGCTCGACGCGTTCCGCATGATGCGCGAGGCGGCCGACAACGGCATGAGGTACCTCGTCATGGAGGTCAGCTCGCAGGCGTACAAGGTGAACCGCGTCTACGGACTCACCTTCGACGTCGGCGCCTTCCTCAACATCTCCCCCGACCACATCAGCCCGATCGAACACCCCACGGCCGAGGACTACCTCCGCTGCAAGCGCCTCATCGTGGACAACAGCCGCGCGCTGGTGCTCAACGCGCGGACCGACCACGCCGACCTGCTGCGCGAGGACGCGGCCGCCGCCGGCGTGCCCGTGACGGATTTCGCGCTGCTGGACGCCGCGCCCGCCGGGAACGACGCGCCCGCCGCGGCCGTCGCGTGGCCGACGGACGGCGGCCACGACGCCTACGCGATGCGTCTCGACGGACGCGACCTCGGCGGATATCGGCTGGCGCTCGCCGGCGATTTCAACTACGAGAACGCGCTGGCCGCCGTGGCCATCGCCCACGCCGCCGGCGTGACGGCCGACGAGGCGAGCGCGCTGCACGCGATGGAGACGACGCGCGTGTCCGGGCGCATGGAGCGCTTCCGCGACGAGGCGAGCGACACCGACGTCATCGTCGACTACGCGCACAACCACGTCTCCGTCACGGCGCTGCTCGACTTCGTCGACGCACGCTACGCAGGCCGCGATCCCGTCGTCACGCTGGTGGCCGGAGCCGCGGGAGACAAGGCGCTCGACCGCCGCCGGGAGATCGTCGAGGCGGCGCAGGACCGCATCGCCCGATTCGTGTTCACCGCGGAGGACACCGACACCGAACCCTACGAGGACATCTGCCGCGACATGCGCTCCCACGTGACGAACCCGCATGTCGCCACCGCCACGATCATCGACCGCGTCGCCGCCATCGCCGACGCGCTGGACGAGGCCCGCGCGCATCCGGAACGCACGGACGTGGTGCTCGTCATCGGCAAGGGCGACGAACGCTGGATCAAGGACCGCAACAGGCACGTGCCGTACGAGGGCGACGACCGGGTGGTCGAACGGCTTCTGGCATCGCGGTGAGACGCCGGCGGCACGGCCGTCCCGCGCCCGCCGTGCCACGTCCCCCAAGGCCATCGCACGGCGGGCGGCGGTGGAGTAGTATCGTGCGGTGACGCCGGGGAGACCCGCGTCGCCACTCGATACTAGGGAGAGAGCCATATGCCCACCACGACTTCGCCGTTGAGCCTCGCCGCCGCGGCCAAGCTGCTGGATAACCATCATCTGCTTCGTGAGATCGTCGCCGGGGACCGCTGGACGATGGACGCCTCGACGCTACCCGGCGCGAACGATCCGATCCCGTCCATCACCTACGACACCCGCGAGGTGACGGACGGCACGCTGCTGTTCGTCAAGGGACGGTTCAAACCCGAGTTCCTCGACGGCATCGACGGGCGCGGTCTCGGCGCCTACGTGGCCGAGACCCCCTACACGGACCGTACGAAGGCACCGGGCCTCATCGTCGAGGACGTGCACAAGGCGATGAGCCTGCTCTCCGCCGAATTCTACGGACGCCCGCAGGACGCGCTCACCCTGATCGGCATCACCGGCACCAAGGGCAAGACCACCACCGACTACTTCACGCACGCGATCCTCAACGCGTACTCGCACGGCCATGCGGCGATGATGAGCTCGCTCACCTGCTGCCTCGACGGGCATACATGGACGCCGTCCAAGCTCACGACGCCCGAATCGCTCGACGCGTTCCGCATGATGCGCGAGGCCGCCGACGCCGGCATGGAGTACATGGTGATGGAGGTCAGCTCCCAGGCGTACAAGGTGAACCGCGTCTACGGTCTCACCTTCGACGTCGGCGCCTTCCTCAACATCTCCCCCGACCACATCAGCCCGATCGAACACCCCACGTTCGAGGACTACCTCTACTGCAAGCGCCGCATCATCGCGAACTCGCGCACGCTCGTGCTCGGCGCCGACTGCGACCACGCCGACCTGCTGCGCGAGGACGCGCGACGCGCCGGCGTGACGGTCACGACGTTCGCGCTCGACGACCCGGCGACCGGACACACGACGCCCGCCGACGTGACGATCGCCGTGGACCCGTCGCGCAAGACCGGCATCCGCGTGACGAGCGGCGGCGCGACCGTCACGCTCGAGCTCGACATGCTCGGCGAATTCAACTTCCTCAACGCGGGCACCGCGATGACGCTGGCGATGAAGGCCGGCGTGCCGTTCGACGACCCGGCGATGCGCGCCGTCGAACGCGTGCAGGTGCCGGGACGCATGGAACGCTTCACCGAAGGCGAGAACCTGCACGTGTACGTGGACTACGCGCACAACTACATCTCCACCAAGTCGGTCGTCGACGAGGTGCTGCGCGTGTACGGCGAACGGGACCCGCGCATCACGCTCGTCGCCGGATCGACCGGCGGCAAGGCCATCGACCGCCGCGAGGGCATCGTCAAGGGCGCGCTGGGACGCGCCAAGTCGTTCATCCTCACCACCGACGATCCGAACTTCGAGGACCCGCGCGCGATCGCCGAGGAGATGGCCTCCCACGTGACCGACCCGGACGCGACGGCGAAGGTGATCGTCGACCGCGAACAGGCGATCGGGACGGCCATCGACGAGGCCCGCGCCGACGCGCGTGAGCACGGGAGGCTCAACATCGTGCTCGTCATCGGCAAGGGCCACGAGACGCGCAACATCATCGACGGCAGGCCGGTGGCGTGGCCGGGCGACGCGAACGTCGTGCGGCGCGCGCTCGAACGGCATGCGCAGGGAGTAAGGTGAGCAACCATGACCCGATTCCAACCGATTCTGCTTGGCAGCGACATCAACGTGTACGGCATGGCCCGCGCGTTCCACGAGGAGTACGGCATCGTCTCCGACGCGTACGCGTACTTCCAGCTGAGCCCCACCAAGTTCAGCAAGATCGTCAACGTGCACATCGTGCCCGACTTCGACAACTTCGTGACGTTCCGCGACTTCATGCTCGACCTCGGTCGTCGCATGAAGGCCGAGGACCCGGACCGCGCGCTGCTGCTCATCCCCTGCGGCGACGTGTACGCGAACCTGCTGAGCCAGTGCGGCGACGACCTGAGGAAGTACTTCGTCTACAACACGCTCGACATCCGCCTGTCGCGCGAGCTCGCCTACAAGGCCACGTTCTACAAGCTGTGCGAGAAGTACGACCTGCCGCATCCGAAGACGAAGACCGTGACCGCCGAGGACGTGAGGCTCGGCGCGTACAAGGACCTGCCGTTCTCCTACCCGGTGGCCATGAAGCCCGCCAACTCGGTCGAATGGCTCGACATCGACTTCGAGGGCCGCCGCAAGGCGTACATCTTCGAGCGCCCCGAGGAGCTGGACGTGATGATCCGCCGCGCCTACGACGCCGGCTACAAGTCCGAGATGATCATCCAGGACTTCATCCCCGGCGACGACTCGCGCATGCGCGTGCTCAACGCCTACGTGGACCACCACCACCGCGTGCGCATGATGTTCCTCGGCCACCCGCTGCTCGAGGACCCCTCCCCCGTGGCCGCCGGCAACTACGCGGCCATCATCCCGGACTTCAACCAGGGCGTGTTCGACCGCATCAAGGCGTTCCTGGAGAGCATCGGCTACGAGGGCGTCGCGAACTTCGACATGAAGTACGACGAGCGCGACGGCGAGTACAAGCTGTTCGAGATCAACCTGCGCCAGGGCCGCTCCAGCTACTTCGTCACGCTCAACGGCTTCAACCTGGCGAAGTACTTCGTCGACGACCTCGTCGAGGACACGCCGTTCGACGGGAACACCGTGTTCGGCCGCGGCTCGAAGCTGTGGCTGGAGATCCCGCGTTCGATCTTCACCGACTACGTCGCCGAAGGCGAGGACAAGGCGCGCGGCATGGCGATGATGAAGGCCGGCGACTGGGGCACCACGCTCGAGTACTCGAAGGACATGAACCCGCTGCGCTGGCTGATGATCCGCCACATGTTCTCAATCTACAAGAAGAGCTACGCCAAGTACTTCCGACAGAAGGGCGCATTGAAGTGAGAAGACCGTTCTTCGCCGTGCTGGGAGGCATGGGATCGCTGGCCACGGAAAGCTACGTGCGTCTCGTCAACGAGGGCACGCACGCGCATTGCGACCAGGAGTACCTCGACTACGTCGTGTTCAACGACGCCGCCGTGCCGGACCGCACCGCGTTCATCACCGGCCAGTCTGACGACGACCCGTTCCCGGTGATCGCCGACGACATCGAGAAGGCGACCGCGATGGGCGCGAGCTTCATCGTGCTCACCTGCAACACGGCGCACTATTTCTACGACCATTTCCAGGCGCTCACCCCCGTGCCGATCCTGCACATGCCGCGCGGGGCGGTCGCGCGCCTCGCCGAACTGTACCCACATGCGCCTTCGGGCACGTGCGAGCGCGTCGGCTTCCTCGGCACGCTCGGCTCGCGCGCCGCGGGCGTGTACCGTCAGGCCGTCGAGGAGGCGGGCTACGAGTTCGTCGAACCGGACGACGCGCTGCAGGACCGCATCACGTCGCTCATCTACGACGACGTGAAGGGCGACGGCGGATTGAACCTGGAACGCTACGAGTCGGTACTGCGCGACATGCTCGACCCGTCCGGACCGGTGCGCGCCGACGCGCTGATCCTCGGTTGCACCGAGCTGAGCGTGCTGAACGAGGCGTTCCCGATGCCCCAGCTGCCGCTCGTGGACGCGCAGGCCGTGCTCGTGGACGATACGATCGTCCGCGCCAAGGCGTTGCGCGAGTCACGCAAGGCGTGAGCCGATCGGTTCTTCCGGTTCTTCCGGCTCTTCCGGCGGCATGACGAAGCCCCCTTCCATCCCGTAACGGGTGGAAGGGGGCTTCCGCGTCTTCGTGTCTTCGTGTCTTCGCTCAGTCGGCGATGGCGAGGCCGCCGTCGAGCTTCTGGCTCACCACGGCGGTGACGCCGTCGGCACGCATCGTCACGCCGTAGAGCGCGTCCGCGATCGACATCGTACGCTGCTGGTGGGTGATGACGATGAGCTGGGCGTGCTCGCGCAGATCGTCCAACGCGTCGAGCAGACGTGTGAGGTTCACGTCGTCCAGCGCGGCCTCGACCTCGTCCATCACATAGAACGGGCTGGGACGCGCGGTGAAGATCGCGAACAGCAGGGCCAGCGCGGTCAGCGAACGTTCGCCGCCGGACAGGAGGCTCAGCTGTTTGACGCGTTTGCCGGCGGGGCTCGCCTCGACGATCACGCCGGTCGAAAGCGGGTCGTCGGGGTGTTCGAGCCGCAGACGACCGGTGCCGCCGGGGAACAGAGTCGCGAAGACCTGTTCGAACGCCTTGGCGGTGTCGTCGAACGCGGTGAGGAACACGTCGACCATCGTCGCGTCGAGGTCGTGGATGAGCCGCATGAGGTCGTCGCGCGAACGGGCCACGTCGTCGCGCTGCCCGTTGAGGTACTTATTGCGCTCCTCCAACGCCTCATACTCCTCGGTGGCGAGCGGGTTCACCTTGCCGAGTTTGGCGAGGTCGCGCTTCGCCTTGTCGAGACGCCGCTCCTGCTCCTCGCGCACGTACGGCGTGGTGCGGATGGCGGCGGGAGCGCCGTCGGCGGCGGTATCGGCGGCGGTCGCATCGGTCTCGGTCGCATCGGTGGTATCGGTCGCGTCGGTATCGGCGGTCTCGACGGGAATCGGACGGCCGTGCTCGTCGAGCACCGGCACCGGCCGGTCCGGACCGTACCCCATGACGAGCTCCTCGACCGTCATGCCGAGTTCGTCGCCCGTCTTGCGTTCGATCTGCGCGTATTCGCCCGCGTAGCGCTCGCGGTCCACGTCGAGCGCATGCTCGCGTTCCGCCAGTCCGCCGACCTTTGGTTCGAGCCCGTTGCGGCGTTCACGCAGTTCGCGCAGCTCCTCGTTGCGTCCCGCCGCCGCGGCCCGAAGCGCGTCGCGCTCGGCGACGACCTTCGCGATCGCCTGCTCCGCCTTCGACGCCGCCGCGCCGGCCTTCCGCGCGAGCGTCCGGGCGTGCGCGGCGCGTTCGCGACGTTCCGCGGCGAGCCTGTCGAGCCGTTCGCGGCGTTCGCGCGCCGCCTGCGCCTGCGTGTGCAGGAGCATCGTCTGACGTTGCAGCGATTCGGCCTTGCGTTTCGTCTCCGTCCATGCGATCTTCGCGGCGACCTCCCGGTCGCGGGCCGTGGCGAGCGCCGTCTCGAGCTCCCGCGCGCGTTCGGCGAGCCCGTCGGCGTCCTGCCGTCCCGCGTCGTCCGCCGTTTCCGCGTCGAGCGCGGCAGCGAGGTCGGCGAGACGGGTGCGGTGGCCCTCCTGCTCCTCGCGCGCGGCGGCGAGCCGTTCGTCGAGTCGTGCGATCTCACGCGTGACGCCGTCGAGACGCGATCGGACATCGCGCGTCTCACGTTGCGCCTGTTCGGCTTTGAGCCGCTGTTCGGTGCGTCGTCGGGTCTCGGCGTCGACGTTCGCCGACGCCTGCGCGAGTGCGGTGCGCGCCTGCGATACCTTGGGCTCCAGCTGTTCGAGCCGTGCGGCGAGTTCCTTCGCGCGGCGCAGCGCCTTATCGCGGCGGGCGGCCAGCGACAGGTCGCTTTGCGCGGAGCCCGCGCCGCCCGCCGCGGCGACGCCGGCGACCAGCACGTCGCCGGCGCGCGTCACGGCGCGGGTCGCCTCGCCTGCGGCGACGATGCGTTGCGCGTCCTCGAGCCGGTCGGCCGTGGCCGTGTCGGCGAGCAGGGCGCGCACCGCGGCGACGACGCGGGCGGCGAGCGCCGGATCCGCGGCATGGGGGTTCGCGGCGACGAGCGAGGCGAGCGTGGGCGTACCGGCGACCGCGTCGCCTTCCTCGGTGTCGCCTTCTGTGGCATCGGCCGATGCTCCCGCAGTATCCGGGATGTCGCATCCCGCGTTGATGACCGCGGCTTTGCCGATGCGGCGTTCGCGGGCGGCGCGCAACGCGGCGAGCATGGCCGTGTCGTCGGGGACGATGAGCGCGCCCGCATACCCGTCGAGCGCATGGGCGACCGCCTCCTCCCATCCGTCGGCGACGTGGATGAGGTCGGCGAGACGCCCGAGCACGGTCACGTCCGGATCGGATTCGAGCGAACCGGCGTCGCCACGTGACTCGAGCGTATCCTTCAGCGCCTCGGATTTGGCGTCGAGCGAGATGATCGCGGACTGGAGGTCACGCTGTTCGGCGAGCAGCGCGTCGAGGGCGCCGCGACGTTCGTCGAGCGCGGCACGCGCCTCGTCCAACGCGACGTTCCCGTCGTCGCCGCCGGTTCCGGTCTGCTCGCGCAGGCGAGCGAGCCGCGTGCGCGCGTCATATTGCTGGGCGAGCAGGGATTCGCGTTGCGCCGCGAGGTCCTTGCCTCGTCCCTCCCCCAGTTCGACGGCGGCCTCCTCGCGCGCGATGAGCTCGCGCATCCGTGCGGCGCGCGCGTCGCGTTCTCGTGAGGCGCGGTCGACTTCGGCGATCGTACGTCGCATGCCGGCGAGTCGCCGCTCGTCGGCGGCGCGCGTCTCGGTTGCCTGTTCGAGCGCGAGCCGCGCATCCTGTTCCGCGTCCCGCGCTTCGGCGGCCTGACGGTCGAGTTCCGCGGCGCGATGGTCGAGGATGTCGGGATCCTCGCCGCGTTCCGGCGCGACGGCCGCGGACAGCGCACGGCCACGTTCGTCGGCGAGCGCGGCGAGCGAACCGAAGCGTTCCTTGAGCTGCGTGAGCTCATGCCAGGACCGGTCGAGCCGTTCGATGGCGGGGTCGGCTTCGCCGGCCTGCGCCTCCACCTGTTCGATGCGCACTTTGACCTGTGCGAGTTCGCGGCGCATGGCGTTGAGGTCGCCGCGGACGGCCGTCAGCTCCTCGTGCGCCCGGTCGCGTCGTCGCATCGCCTTGACCGCGTCCTCGGCGTAGAGACGTGACTGGGCGTCGCGCAGCGTGACCTTGATCGCGTCGGCGCGGCGGGAGACGCGGGCCTGGCGGCCGAGCGGCCCGAGCTGGCGGTGGATCTCGCCGAGCAGGTCGTCGAGCCGGCGCAGGTTCGCGTCCGTGTTGGCGAGTTTGCGCAGCGCGCGCTCCTTGCGTTTGCGGTGTTTGAGGACGCCGGCCGCCTCCTCGATGAACGCGCGGTGCCCGGCCGGGTCGGCCCTCAGGATCTGGTCGAGACGCCCCTGGCCGACGATCACGTGCATCTGCTGGCCGAGGCCGGTGTCGCTCAACAGCTCCTGGATGTCGAGCAGACGGCATGGCGAGCCGTTGATCGCGTATTCGGAGCCGCCGTTGCGGAAGATCGTGCGCGAGATCGTGACTTCCGTGTAGTCGATGTCGAGCGCGTGGTCGGTGTTGTCGATGGTGAGGCTCACCTGCGCGCGGCCGAGCGCCGGACGGGAGGACGTGCCCGCGAAGATCACGTCCTCCATCGACGTGCCGCGCAGGTTGCGCGCGCCCTGCTCGCCCATCACCCAGGTGAGCGCGTCGACGATGTTCGATTTGCCGGAGCCGTTCGGTCCGACCACGGCGGTGATGCCGGGCTCGAAGCGCAACGTGGTCGCCGAGGCGAACGATTTGAAGCCGCGCAGCGTCAGTTCCTTGAGATACACCCCTTGGTCGTCCTTTACTCGGCCTTGTCGGCGGCGTTCGTGGCGGTGTCGGCGTTCGCGTTCGTGTCGGCGGAGGACCGCTCCTCGCCGCCGAACAGACCGCCGAGCACGTCGTCGCCGTCGTCCTCGTCGGAGTCGGAGCCGGTCTTGCCGGCGTCGCCGTCGTCCGGCTCGACGACGGGCTGGTGGATGCTCATCGCCTTCCTCATGATCGGGCTCGCATGCTCTTCGAGCATCTCACGGGCGTCGCCGGCGGTGACGAAGCTGCCGCAGATGAGCACGCCGTGGCCGTAGCCGACGCCGAGCTCGTCGGCCTCGTCGACCATGTTGACGGCGGTCTGGATCGCGTCCGGCAGTTCCGGCTCCTTGACGACGCGGTCGCGGCCGAACACCTCGACGGCGATCTTCTCCAGGTCGTCGGCGGACATGACGCGGTCGCGCCACGAGTTCTCGGTGACGACCACCTGGCTCAGGACCGGTTCGAGCACGCCGAGATACTCCTCGACCTGCTTGTCCTCCATCATGGCGACCACGCCGACCAGCTGCTCGAAGTGGTAGTTCTCCTCGATGGCGGCGCGCAGGGATTCGGCGGCGTTCACGTTGTGGCCGCCGTCCACGATGATCGTCGGCGAGGTGCGGATCTGCTCGATACGGCCCGGGATTTTCACGCTGGAGAGCGCCTCGGCGACGATGTCGCCGTCCAACGCGCCGGAGACGGGAATCACGGCCTCGCAGGCGGCGAGCGCGGAGAGCGCGTTGTGCGCCTGATGTTCGCCGAACTTGGCGATCGGGACCTCGGTGTACGTGCCGAGCGGCGTGGACAGGGTGGCGACCTGCCCGCCGACGGCGGGCATGCGGTTGACGACCTCCATCTCGTAGCCGTCGCGCACGAGCTTCGCATGGTTGCGTTCGGCGGCCGCCTCGATGATCGGCATGACCTCCTCCTCATGCGGCTGGGGGCCGATGACGGCGGTGCAGCCGGGCTTGATGATGCCGGCCTTCTCGGTGGCGATCTCCTCCACGGTGTCGCCCAGCCACTTCATGTGGTCCATGTCGACCGGTCCGATGATCGCCGCGTCCGCGTCGAGCACATTGGTCGCATCCCAGGCTCCGCCCATGCCGACCTCGACGATGGCCACGTCCACGGGCGCGTCGGCGAACTTCCAGATGGCCATGGCGGTGAGCACCTCGAAGAAGCTCATGCGCGGCTTGCCCTGCTCCTCCATCTTGCGGTCGACGAGCGCGACGAGGTCCTTGATCTGGTCCCACGCGTCGATGAAGTCGTCGTCGGAGAGCTGCTGGCCGTCGATGGCGATGCGCTCGTTGATCTTCTCCAGATGCGGCGACGTGTACAGGCCGGTGCGCATGCCATAGGCGCGGCAGATGGCCTCGGCCATGCGTGCGGTGGACCCCTTGCCGTTGGTGCCGGTCACATGGATCACGCGGAACGACTCCTCCGGGTGCCCCAGCACGTCGAGCATCAGGTTCATGCGGTCCAGGTCGAGATTCGTGGTGTTATGCTCCGGCGGACGGCTCATGATGTCCAGCTCGACGTCCTGGATGGTCTCGTTGTTCCTGTTCGGATGCTCGAATGACATGGTTCCTGTGCTCCTGCTTGTTCTTCTGTGCCGTCTATATGGCCTCACATGCCCAAACCCCACAATGATAGCCGACCCCCTGCCGTCATGCGCCCTCCGTTCGCCGCCCGCTCAGAGAACGGATGCCGTTCGACGGCACCGACCGACCCGATGCCGGCAAGCATTGACGTCCTCGTCACTAGATTGGAGTTCTGAGGAGACGGACGGCGCATTCCATTCCGAGGAGGAAACACGCATATGAGGTATTTCACCACTGACACGCATTTCGGGCATCCGCTGGTGAGCGTGCTGCGCGGATTCACGACATTCGATCCCGGTCGCGAACGCTATGCGGCGCTGCTCGCCGACCAGGGGCGCAAAGCCGCCGAGGATTGGGCGAAGGGCGTCGTGCTCGACGATTCGCGGCTCAGCTTCCGCACCGCGGCCGACACGGACGCGCATGACGAGACCGTCGTCGCGAACATCAACCGGCTGGTCGGCGAGGATGATGAGCTGTGGATTCTCGGCGACATCGGATTCCGCACATCCGTCAATCATCTCAAGGACTGTCTGAGGCGGCTGCGCTGCCGGCATCTGCACGCGGTGATCGGCAACCATGACGACTGGTGGCTGGACGATCGTCCCGCCCGCAACCTGTTCGCCTCGATCGAACCGAACGGCACGGTCGGTCTCATCGGTCTCGACGCCGCACGGCCGGACGCGGTCCAGACCGTGAACCTGTCGCATTTCCCGTACCGCGAGGATCTCGCCTACGGTTGGCCGGACGACGCCGTGCGGTTCCACGACAAGGCGCTGCCGTTCGACGGGCGTCGTCTGCTCTACGGCCACACGCACCAGCTCTCGCCCGAAGGCGCCCGCCCGGAAGCGCTCAACGTGGGCCTCGACGCGTGGAATCTCGAACCGGTGAGCGAGACCAGCATCGCCGACTGGTTCCACGGGCACGCCGGCGACAATCCGCGCGCCGCAATGCTCGACATGCCATCGGATGGAAGAATCTGAATGGTCGGATTCCGGTCGCGGAACCGCGAGCCTAAGCCAGCGCGGGATCGGCGAAACGGCGGTTGGCGAGGACCGGGAGCGCCCGGCGGGCGGCGGTGAGCGCGTCACGACGCAGTCCGGCGGTGATGAGCGTCGGTTGCGGGCCCGCCGCCGCGACGACCTCGCCGAGCGGGTCGATGATGCGGCTCAATCCGATGGTCCTCGCTCCCGTCGCACTGCAGGCGAGCACATAGCAGGTGTTCTCCAACGCGCGTGCGGCGGCCATGATCTCCCAATGGCGTTCCTTGCGCGGGCCGCGCACCCATGCGGCCGAGACCGCGATCGCGTCGGCACCGCGCACGGCCAGCGAGCGCGCCGTCTCGGGGAACCGCAGGTCGTAGCAGGTCATCACGCCGATGCGCCATCCGTCGATGTCCACGATCGGCGGGAGCGCATCGCCCGGCTCGACCGTGTCGGACTCGCGTTCCGCGAACGCGTCGTACAGATGGAGTTTGCGGTAGGTCGCAGCGATTTCGCCATCCCTGATGACGACGAACACATTGGAGACCCGTCGGGCGGTCGCACCCACCGTGTCCAGGGCGTCCGCCGGCACATGCACGGTGCCCATCAGCGCGATGCCATACCGCTCGCCGATATGACGCAATCCTGTGACGAACGGACCGTCCAACGGCTGCGCCATGCGCGCCGTATACGAGGGATCCCCGTCGTCGCGCGCGATCAGTCCCTCTGGCAACAGCAGCATCCGCGTGCCGTCTTCCGCAGCCTGACGCGCGTACCCCTCGATGGTCTCAAGGTTCGCGGCCGGTTCTTTCGCCACCGTGAACTGAGCGACACCGACCTTCAGCACGTCATTCCCATGCATTTCGACATCCATATCGCCATTATCCGCCGCCGCTCATCCGAATGTCCGGTTCCTCTCGAGACCCACGTCACATGGTTTCGGCGTGTCGCGAATCCGGGATCGGGGACGGGCGGAACGCGCGTAGAGTTGGTGGGGATGCGGCGGATCCGCCCGCACCATATGACCATATGTCCAATGAAGGGAACCATCATGGCAACACTGCTCGACCCTCCCGCCATCCCCGTACGCCGCGCGCATGACGGGCTGGAACTGCCGGCCATCGGCTTCGGCACGTACAAGGTGAACGGCTTCGCCGGCGTGGATGCGATCAAGTCGGCGCTCGAGGTCGGCTACCGTCTCATCGATTCGGCGTTCAACTACGAGAACGAGGGCGTGGTCGGCAAGGCGATCCGCGAATCCGACGTGCCCCGCGAGGACATCATCGTCGCCTCGAAGCTGCCCGGCCGCCACCACCAGTACGACCAGGCGCGCGCGACCATCGAGGAGTCGGTGGCGCGCATGGGCCTCGACTACATCGACCTGTATCTCATCCACTGGCCGAACCCGTCGCAGGGCCAGTTCGTGGAGGCGTGGCAGGCGCTGGTCGACGCGCAGCAGCAGGGTATCGTCAGGCATATCGGCGTGAGCAACTTCCTGCCCGGCCACATCGACCTGCTCATCCGCGCCACCGGCGTGACGCCCGCGGTCAACCAGGTGGAGCTGCACCCGTTCTTTCAGCAGAACGAGCAGCGCGCCTACGACGACGCGCACGGCATCATCACCGAGGCGTGGAGCCCGCTGGGACGCGCCAACCAGATGCTCAAGGATCCGACGATCACGCGCATCGCCGCCAAGCACGGTGTCTCCCCCGTCGCCGCGATCCTGCGCTGGCATATCCAGCTGGGCGACGTGGCGATCCCGAAGTCGATGCACCGCGAACGCCAGCGCGCGAACCTCGACCTGACCGGATTCACGCTCGACGAGCAGGACATGCGCGACATCGCCGCGATGGACAATCCGGAGGGCTACACGTTCGGCCAGAACCCGCACTGGCACGAGGAGGCCTGACCGGTTCCGTGACCGGACCCCGGCATACGGGTTTCGCGGCTACACTCGAGGTATGAGTCTTCCCGCGAAACCCGCGCTATACGAGTTCGAGTCCATGTTCGACGACGCGCCATGGATACTCGAACGCGCCTATGACTATTGGCAGGATGGCCGCGTGGAACGGATCGAGAGCATCGCGCCCTCGTTGTTCCACGCGCAGGTCGCCGGCAGCGAAGCCGGTCCCTACGATGTCGATGTCCGCATCGACGATGCCGGCGACGTCATGTCGGCCGCATGCACCTGCCCGTATCACCTGACCCCATACTGCAAGCATGTGGGCGCGACGCTCTACGAGCTGCGCTGGCGCTGGGCCGACGGACACGGTGATGCGGCGCCCGACGCGTCCGATACGTCCGAATCGTCCGGCGGACGCCGCCGCCGGGTGCCGTCCTATGTGCTCGGCGGCGTGCTGAAGCGCATCGACGAGGAGAAACGCGATTCCGACGGCCGCAACGTGCTGTTCTTCTGGTCGAACACATGCATCGAATACGCGGATCATCTGACGCGCGAGGGCTCGTCCGGACCGCTGATTCCCACCCGTGAGGCGGGTCGGATGATGCTCGGCCCCATGGACGCCTACCACCGGCGGCACGGTATCCATCATCAGGACGACGGCATCCCCCTCGACGACATGGATGGCGGGCTTCTGCCGCCAGACGCCCTCGACGACGCCCTCGACCATCCCCACGGGGATGACGATATGCCACGGCCCGATGATCCGACGCTCGCCGAAGCCCTCTCCGGTTTCCACACGGTCGTCGACAACGCGCTCCATTCCACGGATTGGGAACACGCCTGCCTGAACCTGGCCATCAGCGCCTCGGCGCTGGCCGCGTTCACGAACTCCGTCGAGGATGAGCGGCACGAGCTATGCAACGAGAACGACCTGCTGTCCAGCGAGATCCGCTGTTACATGGAAAACGTCGCCCGCTACGCCGACTCGGCGACGGCGAGCATCGCGCTGGGCGAGATCGCGAAGGCCGCATACGAGCCCGAACTCCAGTTCTACGACCCCGTCAACGCGGCCATGCTGCTGGCGTCCGCCACCGCGTTCGCCCGTCACGGCGACAAGACGATGTGGGCGTACGACGTCGTCGATACCGCGCTCGAACGGTTCGGCGAGCACCATGACGCCGACCTGCCGCATGAGGCGTTGGTCGCTTCACGCCGTGTGCTGCGCCGCTACATGCTCATGGTCGCCTACGATGTACGCCGCCTCGCCGGAGACGACGAGGGATGCGCCGCGCTTTGGCGTGAGCATCCCGATATGGCTCCACTCACGCTGATGCGCGTCGTCACGTTGCTCGACGACCGCCGGTTCCGTGAGGCGCGCGAGACGGTCGAAGCGTTCCTCGCCACGGTGACGGACCGATTCCAGGCCGATGCGTTCATCACGCGCAATGGGCTGCTGCCGGGGCTGCTGCCACACGGCTGGCGCACGCTGCTGGAATGTTGCGCGGAAGGTACGGACGACGCGGCACGGCTCGCCGACCTGTACCGCGACTACATCATCACAGGCAATGACAAAAGGGACGCCGCATACGTGAACCGTCTGCGACGGCTGCTGTCCACGGAACGTCCCGGCGGCGCGGACGATGCCGGTGACGAGCGATGGCATGACGAGGCCCGGCATCTCGCCCGCCGTTGCGCCCGCGACATCGCCGAACGCATCACGTCGCGGCCCGAGATGACGACGGTCGACGACGGGTACAGGGTCGCCAGGCGCAGCAGCTGGCGCAATCCCGCATATGAGAAGCTCATCGTGGACGAACGTCTGACCGACGACGCGCTCACCTACTGCGTGACCATCGCCTATCCCCCGCTGCCGTTGCTGAAGACGATGGCGATCGGGCACCCGGACAAGGCGCGCGAGACGATTCTGGAGGCGATGCCGCAGGGCGCGTTGTCCGAGGACGACGTCATGCGGCTGCTCCATGCCGATGCCGCGGATCCGTCCCGGCCGTCGGGCGCGGTGCGCGCGCCGCGAGCGGGCATGGTGCGGTTGAGCGCCACCCGTGCCGTCTACCGGCAGATCGCGAAACAGCTGCGCCGCTACGCCGACGTGTTCGACGACGCCTCGGCACGGCTCGTCGCCGATCTCATCATCCGCAGGTATCCGAACCGTCCCGCATTGCGCGAGGAACTCGCCTTCATCCGAGGATGACGCCGGACCACGGCGTGAACCCACCCCGCGTTCCTGCCACCCCGGCACGGTATTGCAACGAAAAAGCGCCGCCCCTTTCGGAGCGGCGCTTTCGTGTGGTGGAGTCGCGGGGAATTGAACCCCGGTCCGGTGACCGTACCCTCAGTCTTCTACGTGCGTAGTCCGCTGGCCATGCGGCGGTTTTTCTGCTCCCAACTATGTCGCGGACAACCGTTGGCGGGCATATTCGCAGTAAAAGTCCCGATGCGACCCTGTGACTCAATCACATCAGCAAGTCCTCTAAACGACGCTCAGCATCCCCCCAAGGACGAGGAGGAGTGAACGGAGCGGCTGCTCACTGGTTAATCCTGGCGCGAAGCTCAGGCAGCGAGAGCGAACTCAGTGCGGTTAGATTTAGCACTTATTCTTTTGCCGGGGGCATCCACGAGCGGACCCGGCGTTCTCGGCACGCTTCCCTGCGACGAACAGGTCACCGTCGAAACCGATCGACCCCATTCTTGAATTATCAAGCTCCGGTCTTGCGGCCGGACTTTTCAGAATACACCCGGCCTCCGCCTATCGCAAACGGGGCCGGCACTTACGCTGTCAGCGCAGCACCGGCCGCAACGGCGCGGACACGTCGATCTCGGTCTTGTCGCCGATCACGTTCGAGTCGGACAGGATCTTGTCGACCACGGCCTTCTTGAGCTTCAGATCCGAGGAGTTGCCCCACACGATCACATGTTCGCCGCCGTTCAGTTCGGTGGTCACGGAATCCTGCGTGCCGGCGGTCACCTTGGTGATCTGCTTGCGCAGCGATTCGGGAAGCGAATCCAGTATCGTGAGCGTCTCTTTGACGGCCCGGCTCTTGAGCCCGGCGTCCACGTCGCCGACGTCGATCACCGGCACGCCCTCCACGGAGGCGTTGGCGGACACCGAGTTCAGGATGCGGGCCTTCGCGTCGACGGCGGTCAGCGCGTCCGAGCCCTTCTCCCTGAGCATGGCCGCGGGCCGCTGCGCCTTGATGGTCACGGCGAGCCCGTGCGGGAACTTCTTCACCGCCTCCGCCCGGCTCACGCCGGCGATGGCGGTCATCTCGTCGGTCATCGCGTTCGTGTCGACGAGCAGCAGCGATTTGCCGGTCTGTCCGTCCACGATTTGCCGCACCTGACGTTCGCTCACCCATTCGTTGGCGCCGGAGACGGTCACCTGCGAGGCTTCGAGCCGCAGCACCGGGGACAGGAACAGCAGCCATCCCAATCCGACGACCAGGGCGGTCACGAGCACCGCGACGCCCACGCGCAACGCGATGATGCGCGCACCCACGCGCCTGCGCTCCTTGGCGCGCGCCTTGAAGTCCACGACCTTGGGTCGCGTGGCGAGGCCGAGCGTGCCGGAGTTCTCCTGCAACGTCCGGGCGACGAGGTCCTCGCTGGCGAGCCGGCGCGCGTCGACGAACTGTCCCGGTTCGGAACGTGACACCGGTTCTCGCGAGCCGGCCTCGCCGACGGCCCGGCGGGGGCGGCGTTCCGTCTCCGATCCGATTCCGGCCGTGTGCGGCGCGTCGAGGCCCGCCGGAGCGGCGGCGCGGCGGCGCGCGACCGACCTGCCGGACACTGCGGACGAACGCGTCTCACGGGGTTTGCCGGAACCGCCGTATCCGCCGGAGTCCGCGAACCTGCCGGAATCGTCGTATCCGCCGGCTTCCCGCCCGGACGCACCGCCGTCCGACCTGACGACGCGTCCCGCCATCACTCGCAGCTTTCGCGGTGGGCTTCGAGCGCGTGCAGGATCACCTCGTCCATTTCGGTGATGTCGCCCGCGCCCACGGTGAACACGACGTCGCCGTGGTGCGCGCGCATGGCCATCATGCGGGCGGCGAGGTTCATGTCGTCGACGGCGCGGAATTCGACGCCCGTCATCCCCTGCGATTCACGCACGATGGTGAGCGGTCCCACGCCCGGGAAGTCCTCCTGCTTCTCACGCGCCGGGAACACGCCGGTGACGATCACGTCATCGGCCTTGGCGAGCGCCTCGGCGAACTCGCGCGCGAAGAACTTCGTGCGGCTGAACAGGTGCGGCTGGAACAGCACGCGGATCGTCGACTTCGGGTAGCGGCGGCGCGCGGCGTCGAGCAGCGCGGCGATCTCGGTGGGGTGATGCGCGTAGTCGTCGACGACGGTGACCTGCTTGACGGTGCCGCGGACCTGGAACCGGCGTGCGGCGCCGCGGAACGACGCGATCGCGGCGGCCGCGGCGGACGGCGCCACGCCGAGCAGCACGGCGGCGGAGATCGCGGCGGCCGCGTTGCGCGCGTTGTGCAGTCCGGGCACGGCGAGCGTGACCGGCTGGTCGACCGGCTCGCCGCCGGTCACCGCTTCCGGCAGATGGAGCGTGAAGTGTTCGGCGCCGGTCCCGGCGGTCTCGTTCTCCGATTCGATGTGCACGTAGGCGGCACCGTTGAGGTCGCCGGCTTCGGCCGGATCGGCGGTGCCGTAGGCGATGGCGTGCGCCGCGACCGACGGATCGAGCGCGCGCAGCACGGCGAGCGCGTCGGCGTCGTCGGCGCAGATGACGATGTGACCGGTCGCGTGCCCCGCGTGTTCGACGAACGCGGCGCGGTAGTGCGCCTCGTCGCCGTAGTGGTCGAGATGATCGGCCTCGCAGTTGGTGATGATCGCGATCTCGGGACGGTATTTCTCGAAGCTGCCGTCGGATTCGTCGGCTTCGGCGACGAGCGGCGCGCCCGCGCCGACGTGGCCGCCGTCGATGGTGGTGCCGTCGGGCCCCTGGATGGAGCCGCCGATCGCGTAGCTCGGTTCCTCGCCGCAGTGTTCGAGGACGTGCGCGAGCATCGAGCTGGTGGTGGTCTTGCCGTGGGCGCCGGCCACGGTGACGGCGCGCTTGCCGTGCATGAGCAGGGCGAGGATGTCGCTGCGGTGGACGATGCGCTTGCCGGCTTCGTGCGCGGCGACGATCTCCGGGTTGTCCGGCTTGATGGCGCTCGAATAGACGATGGTGTCGGCGTCGGCCACGTTCTCGGCCCTCTGGCCGAACGCGACGGTGATGCCGAGCGATTCGAGTCGGTCGGTCTTGGCGCTGCGCTCACGGTCGGAGCCGGACACGGCCACGCCGCGTTCGTGGAGCATTTCGGCCAGGACGGACATGCCGGCGCCGCCGATGCCGATGAAATGCGTGGCCCCCAGCGTGTCGGTGGTCTCTTCCGGACGGAAGGCCGCGCGTGCGGGGTCGAGGATGATGGACGATGAGGTGTCTGCGCTCACGAAACGTGCTCCTTGTGGGAATGATCTGCGGCCCATCCGCGTCTGTCCGCGGCACGGGCCTGTTCCATTATGGTCGGATATGTCGTATCGGTCCACTCGCGTATCGGCCTATTCGCGGCCGGTGCCGGCCAAGGCGAGGATGCGGCGCGCCATCGTGTCGGCCGCGTCGCGGATGCCGTACTCCCAGGCCTTCGCGCCCATGGCCCTGAGCCGTTCGGAATCGGCGAGCAGGGCGGGGATGTGACCGTGCACCCAGTCGGGCGTCATGTCGGCGTCGGCGACCATGACGCCGCCCTGGGCTTCGACGACCGGTTGCGCGTTGAACCGCTGTTCGCCGTTGCCGATGGGCAGCGGCACGTAGACGGCGGGCAGACCGAGCGCGGTGAGCTCGGCGACCGTGCCCGCGCCGGAACGGCAGATCACGAGGTCGGCGCACGCGAACGCCAGGTCGATGCGTTCCAAGTATTCGGCGACATGGTAGTCGCCCTGTCCCGCGGCGTCGCCGTCGTTGAAGCGCAGTCCGGCGAGATGGCCCTCGCCGGCGTTCACGTCGACGAGCCCGCGCACCTCGTCGGCCTTGCCTCGACCGGTCAGGTGGATGACCTGCGCATGGGCGAGGATGTCGCCCGCGGCCGCGGCGACGGCGCGGTTGAGGCTGACCGCGCCGAGCGAGCCGCCGGTGACGAGCACGAGCGGACGGTCCGGGTCGACGCCGAGCTCGGCCGCGGCACGGCGGCGCGCCCCGGCGCGGTCCTTCACCAGCTCGCCGACGAGCGAGGCGATGGCGGGCCTGAGCGGCAGGCCGACGCGTTCGATCTCGGTCCCCTTGCCCGGCTTCAGGCCGGTGCCCTCGTACACGGTGCCGATGAAGTCGGCCCAGCGGGCGCCCAGCTTGTTGGCCATGCCGGCGCGCGCGTTCTGCTCGTGGATGACGATGGGCAGGCCCATGCGGTGCGCGGTCGCGTAGACGGGCGCCGAGGCGTAGCCACCGAAGCCGGCGACCACGTCGGCCTCACGCGCCTCGAGGATGCCGCGCACCTTGCGCGTCTCCGCCCTCCATTTCGCGGGGAACCGCAGCATGTAGAGGTTGGGGCGGCGCGGGAACGGGACCTTGTCGATGGCGTCGAGTTCGAATCCGGCGGCCGGGACGAGATCCTTCTCCAGTCCGACGGCCGTGCCGATGACCGTCACCTTCGCGTCGGGGTCGATCCCCCGGATCGCGTCGGCGACGGAGAGCAGCGGGTTGACGTGTCCGGCGGTGCCGCCGCCGGCGAGGACGATATGCTTCATGGGTATCGAGCATAGTCAGGCGCGCGGCCATCTACAGTCTGGACGTGTCCGCCTTGACCTGCGGCTGCTGGCGCATGAGCCCGCTGGCGAATCCGGCCGTCATCAGGCACATGAGCATCGACGAGCCTCCGGACGAGACGAACGGCATCGGCACGCCGAACACGGGGAAGATGCCGACGACCACGCCGATGTTGACGAACGCCTGCCCGACGAACCAGGTGGCCACGCACATGAGGGCGATCGCGCTGTAGCGGTCCTTGGCCTGCATGGCGCTGAACAGCAGGCACCAGCCGAGGATCGCGAAGATAAGAATCACCATCGCGCAGCCGACGAAGCCGGTCTCCTCGCCGATGATCGCGAAGATGAAGTCGTTGTGCGCGGCCGGCAGATAGTTCCATTTCTCGCGCGAGTTGCCGAGTCCCACGCCGAGGAACCCGCCGGAGGCGATCGCGTAGCGCGCGTGCGTCGACTGGTAGCAGATGTCCTGCGCGTCGGCGGCAGAGCATTGCGTGTATGCGGCGAGCACGCGTTCGCGGCGGTTGGGGCTGGACGCGACCATCGCGACCACGGCGGCCATGCCGATTCCGGCGATCGCCGCCAGTTTCCTCCCCGGGAATCCGGAGACGAGCAGGGCGACGAAGCCGATGAGCATGACGACCATCGCGGTGCCGAGGTCCTTGCCGCCGAGCACCAGCACCAGGCAGGCGCCGTACACGATGAGCACCGCCCGGTACGCGGAGAACACGTCCTTCCATCCGGTCCGGTCGCCGAGGATCCGGCGCGCGGCGATCAGCGCGGACGGCATCCACACGCACAGGGCGAACTTCGTGAACTCGGCGGGCTGGAAGGTGAGCGACGTGCCGGGCAGGGCAATCCAGCCGTTGTTGCCGTACTGGCCGACGCCGAGCGGCGTGAAGGTGAGCGCCTGGACGAAGGCCGCGACCACGACGAGCGGGAATCCGGCCTTCCGGTAGAGCCGCGTCGGGCACGCGCCGACGAGCATGCCGAGCACCAGACCCACGACGCACACGCCGACCTGGCTGAGCGAATCGGTGAACGGCGACCGGCCGGCCGACGCCGACGAGACGGCGGACGACGAGAACACCATGATCACGCCGAAGACGCTCAGGCCGAGTACGGCCATGCGGAAGCCGTGGTAGCACCACAGCGGGTTGAGCAGGCTGCGGATGCCGGGATGGTCGCGATCAGTCTTCGCCATGCGCCTTCACCCAGCGGCGCGCGGCTTCGGCGAAGCGGTTGCCGCGGTCGGCGTAGGAGACGAACTGGTCCATGGAGGCGCAGGCGGGCGCCATGAGCACCACGTCGCCGGGCGCGGCGTACGCGCCGGCGGCCTCAACCGCGCGGTCCATCACCGTGCCGTTCGGTTCGGGGTCGATGACGGTGAGCGGGGTGTCGGGCGAGGAGGCGGCGAACGCGTCGAGCATCGGACGCTGGTCCTTGCCGATGATGACGGCGGCCTTGATCGTGGCCTTGCGGTCGGCGACGAGATGCTCGAACCGGCTGCCCTTGGCGAGGCCGCCGGCGATCCACACGACGGTGCCGTCGGCGAAGCTGGTGAGCGAGGCGTTGGCGGCGTGCGCGTTCGTGGCCTTCGAATCGTCGACGAAGCGGATCGTGCGGTCTTCCGCGTCGGCGGCGGTGGCGGCGACGGTCTCGATGCGGTGGCCGCCCGGGTGGAAGGCCTTCAGCGCTTCGAGCGCCTTGTCCTTGTCGGCGCCGTAGCCGAGCACGAGGGCGAGCGCGGTGAGCGCGTCGGCGAGCAGGTGCGGGTAGATGGTGCCGTCAGGCTCGGTCAGATGCGTGAACTCGGCGATGGGCGCGACGCGCGTCGCCTCGCCGGGCTCGCCGCCCGCGACGCCGCTCCTGTCGACGATCCAGCCGTCGGCGACGCCGATCTGGCCGGCCTCGGGCTCATGCAGCGTGAATCCGACCTTGAGGCACCCGTCCGCGGGCTCGGCGGCCCCGGCCTTGGCGGTGACGAGCGCGTCGTCCGCGTTGTAGACGAGCGCACGCTTGACGCCGTGGAACACCTTGGCCTTGTCGGCGGCGTAGTTCTCGCGGCCGCCGTGCCAGTCGAGATGGTCGTCGGCGATGTTGGTGATGGCGGCGCAGTCGAGCGCGAGCGAATCGGTGAAGTGCAGCTGGAACGAGCTCAGCTCGACGCACAGCACGTCGTGCGCGGGGTTGGTGGCGCAGCGCGACAGCGACATCGCCATGTTGCCGGAGGCGATGTTGCCGGCGCATGGCGCGTCGAGCCCGCAGGCGGTGAGCATGGCGGAGGTCATCTCGGTGGTGGAGGTCTTGCCGTTGGTGCCGGTGATGCCGATCCAGCCGGCGGGCTCGCCGGTGCGCGCGGAGTCGACGCGCAGACGCCACGCGAACTCGACCTCGCTCATCACCGGGATGCCGCGGCGCTGCGCCTCGAGCACGAACGGCGTGCGGGGGTTGAACACGGGCGACGACATGACGTAGTCGACCGTGTCCCAGTCGATCTGGTCGAAGGAGTGGAGGTCGGCCTCCGGCTTGCGCTCGTCGACGCCGATCACGTGCGCGCCGCGCTCCCGCAGCACCTCCGCCAGCGACGTGCCCGACACGCCGAGTCCCGCGATGACGACCGTCTTTCCTGTGATGTCCATGTCTTGATCCCCCTTAGGATGTCCGCATGATGTCCGCGATGCCGTGACGGGTCACGCCGCGGCTCCAGCGGCATTATTCCAATCGATTGTTACGCCGAACGCCGGTCCGGCCGCCGGTCCGGCCGGACTCAGCTGAACAGCAAGCCGGAGCGGGTCACCCAATCGCCGTAGAAGACGACGAGGCCGATGAGCACGAACATGAGCTCGATCATCCAGAAGCGCACGACGACCTTCGACTCCTGCCATCCGCACAGTTCGAAGTGGTGGTGGATGGGGGCCATCTTGAACACGCGCTTGTGCGTGGCCTTGAAGTAGCCGACCTGGATGACGTCGCTCATCGCCTCGATGACATACAGGCCGCCGATGATGACGGCGAGGAACTCGGTGTGCGTGGCGATGGAGAGCGCGGCGAACAGGCCGCCGAGCGCAAGCGAGCCGGTGTCGCCCATGAAGATCTCGGCCGGGTTGGTGTTGTACCACAGGAAGCCGATGCAGGCGACGGCCGCGCAGATCGCGATGATGGTCAGGTCGAGCGGGTCGGAGACGCCGTAGGCGAAGCCGTAGTGGCCGGCGCCCTTGAGGTGGTAGCTCTCCCAGAACGCGATGACGCCGTAGCCGGTGAACGCGATCATCGAGGATCCGGCGGCGAGGCCGTCGAGGCCGTCGGTGAGGTTCACCGCGTTCGTCCACGCGGCCATAAGGAAGTTCACCCAGATCACGAAGATGACGATGGCGACGGCGCGTCCGGCGAAGTCGAAGCTCAGGAACGGCTTCTCGATGAAGCTCATGCCGGCCTGCGCGCTGGGGAACCCGTTCTTGGTGGGGATGAGCAGCGCGAGCACCGCGTAGACGGTGGCGAAGATGAACTGGCCGATGAACTTGCCGCGCACGGTCAGGCCCTCGTTCTGCTTCTTGCGCACCTTGGCGAAATCGTCGATGAAGCCGAGCAGGCCCATCGAGAGCATCGCGAAGAGCACGAGCACGGCCGACCACGAGGGCACGTCGCCGTTGCGCAGGTAGCGGTAGAGCGCGGAGGCGCCCCAGCCGAGCAGGATGGCGAGGTTGATGACGACGCCGCCGAGCGTCGGCGTGCCGCGCTTGACCAGATGCGACTGCGGGCCGTCCTGGCGGATGTACTGGCCGTAGTGCAGCTTGTGCACGAGGCGGATGAGCATCGGCGTGCCGACGATCGTGACGAGCAACGACACGAGGATTCCAATGATGAGCGCGATCACTTGCTGTTCCTTTTCCCTGTCTGTTCCCTCGCCGGGGTCTCGTCCCCGGCATGTTCCCGGTTGGCGGCGGTGTGCGGCGGCGTCATGCGTCCGGGGTCCAGCGCGCGGCGAGCGCGCTCAGCCCGGAGGCGTGCGATCCCTTGAGCAGCACGACGGTGCCGGCATGTCCGCGGGCCGCCTCGCGCACGAGCGCGTCGGCCGCGTCGGTGTCGTGCACCTGCGCGACGGCGTCGGCGTCCATGCCCGCCTCCGTCGCGCCCTGCGCGATCGAGGCGGCGAGCGCGTCGAACTCCGGGTCGTCCGGCGAGCCGACGGCGATGACCCGGTCGATGCCGGCGTGGGCGGCGTATTCGCCGATGCCGCGGTGCAGGCCGCGTTCGTCGCCGCCGAGTTCGAGCATCGCGCCGAGCACGGCCACGCGGTACGGTTCGGGGCCGCTTCCGGCGCCCCAGCGGGCGAGTCCGTCGATGCCGGCCTTCATCGAATCCGGGTTCGCGTTGAACGAGTCGTCGATGAGCGTGAATTCGGCGTCGCCTTCGCGCACCGTGGAGACGGCCATGCGGTGCGGGCTGATGCGCTTCTGTTCGCCGAGCGTGCGGGCGATGTCGTCGAGTCCCATGCCGAGGCGGCGGGCCACGGTGGCGGCGGCGAGCGCGTTCATCACGTTGTGCGCGCCGGGGATGCCCATCGTCACGTGCGCGTCGGCGCCGTCGTCGGCGGCGAGCGTGAAGGACGCGCGGTCGGTCGCGTCGCAGGCCACGTCGCGCGCGGTGAGCGCGTCCTTGCCGGCGTTGGCCGGGTCGACGCCGAACCACAGGACGTCGCCGGGCGCGATGGCGGCCATGGCGGCGACGTGCGCGTCGTCGGCGTTGAGAACGGCCGTGCCGCCGGGCGCGAGGCCGCGCACGATCTCGGACTTCGCCTGCGCGATGCGTTCGACGGAGCCGAATTCGCCCAGATGCGCGACGCCGACCTTGAGCACGATGGCGATGTCCGGCGGGGCGATGCGGGTGAGCCCGGCGATCTCGCCGACGTGGTTGGCGCCCATCTCGGCGACGAAGTAGCGGGTGGACTCCCCCACCGTCAGCGCGGTGAGCGGCAGTCCGATGTCGTTGTTGAACGAGCCGACCGGGGCGACCGTCTCGCCCATCGTGGCGAGCAGCGCCTTGAGCAGGTCCTTGGTGGTGGTCTTGCCGACCGATCCGGTCAGTCCGATGAGCGTGAACGGCTCGCCGGTGGCGCGGCGCAGTTCGATGTTGCGCTTCGCAAGCGCGCCGAGCGCCGCGACCGTGTCGTCGACGACGATCTGGGTGACGTCGGCGCCGGCGACCTCGTGGTCGACGATCGCCGCGACGGCACCCTGGGCTCCCACACGCGCCACATAGTCGTGTCCGTCGACGCGTTCGCCCTTGATGGCGACGAACACGCCGCCCTCGCTGACCTGCCTGGAATCGCTGACCGTGTGGCGCGCGACCGCGCCTTCCGGCACCTGTCCCGCCGCCGGCGGGACGATGCGTCCGTCCGTCGCCTCCGCGATCTGGCCGATGGTCATCGGCATCATTGTGCTGTCCGTCAAACCTGAGCTCCTCGTTTGTCGTTCGTTGTCGTTCTTCGGTCGTTCTTCAATCGTTCCGTCCGTCGCGCGGCTGTCCGCGTCACGGACGGGCGCGCGTCACGGCGGCGCGCCTCATGAGAGGTCGCCGGCCACCCGCAGCGCGTTCCTGATGTTGTTGCGCCGCACTCCCGCGGCGAGCACCATGGCGATGGCGAGGGACAGGCGCCGCCGTTCCTCGTCCGTGTCCGTGGTGGTCGCGATCCGGGCCAGCGTGTCCGATTCCTCGGTGCGGCTGGTCACGCGCATCTGCTCGTCGGCGCGGAAGCCGTATTCGTCCTGCATGCGTTCGATCACCGCGCGGTCGGCGTTCGCCGGCGCGGGCGTCGCCGAGCCGAACACGTCGACGCTGACCGATTCGAGCGCGTGCGTGGAGACGGTCAGATCGTCCAGGGCGATGACCACGGCCGCCGCGCCGTCCTCGGCGCATACGGCGAGCGTGCGCTGCAGGTCGAGCACGCCGAGTGGATAGTCGAGGTCGAGGCCGCGTTCCAGCGAATACGAGCCGCCGACGCTGATCACGCCCACCGGATTGCCGAGCATGTGCAGGAACTTCGCGAGCTTGTCCACCACGGCGACGCTTTCGGTCGGCGTGCCGCCGCTCACGGCGAACACGGCGAGCGTGTTGGACGGGTTGCCGGCCATCTGCGCGGCCAGCGCGCCGAGCTCCTCGTCGGTGGGTGACGCGTACAGGATCGGCATGTCGGGATCCTCGGGCAGGTTGCCCCGCGTGCTTTCGGGGACGATCGCCGCGTAGGCGCCCTTGCGGCGCGCGCGGCGCAGCGCGTCCACGTCGAGGTCGTGGTCCGACCACAGGAGCGCGCCGGGGGCGACCGAGTCGATGTCGTCGGCGAGCGAGGTGACGGTGACGGACTTGGCGAACGGCGGCACCAGATCCCAGCCGTAGTGCTCGACGAGATGCCCGAGTGTCATGCGCTGCATGATGGACTCGCTCACTGCGCTCATATTCTCCCTTTCGCCCGTGTTACCACTCAACCGGAATAGCATCCGTGCGCGGCGACGAGGTCGGCACCTCGTACTTCTGCATGAGGAATTCACCGATCTGCGCGAACAGCTTGCCGGATGTGGTACCACCATACATGCCGTCCGGGTCGAGCATGACCACGGTCACGACATAGCGCGGATCGTCGGCCGGGATGATGCCGGAGAAGTCGGCGATGATCGAGGTGAGCTGGCCGGTGGAGCCGACGACCTCGGCGGTGCCGGTCTTCGCCGCCACGCGGTAGCCGTCCACGCCCGCTGTGGTCTTGTACTCCTCGGCGACCGACTCCATCGCGTTCTTGATCTCGTCCGACACGCTCTCGTCGATGACGCGCGTCGCCTCGCCGTGGGACTCGTCGGTCACGTGCCCGTCGGCGTCGGTCACGGACTTGATGATCGACGGCTGGCGCATGACGCCGCCGTTCGCGATGACCGACACGGCGCGCGTCAGCTGCAGCGCGTTGACCGTGTAGCCCTGGCCGAACAGGATCGTGTCCTTCGTGCGGCCGTCCCACGATTCGGGCGTGCCGAGCACGCCCTGCGACTCGCCGGGCAGGTTCAGGCCGGTGGGCTGTCCGATGCCGAACTTGGTGAGCATGTCGTAGCGCTGCTGCGAGGTCACGTTCTCGGAGGCCATGACCATGCCGACGTTCGAGGAGTTCTGCAGGATGCCGGCGAGCGTCCAGTGCTTCGTGGCGTGCTCGACGACGTCGTGGAACTTCTGCCCGTTGCTCTTCGTGTACTCGTAGGGCACGGAGAACTTGTCGGTGATCTTGTGCGCCCCGTTCTGCAGGATCGCGGCGAGCGCCGGCACCTTGCCGATCGAGCCGGGCTCGAAGGTCTGGCTGACCGCGCGCGAGACCGAGAGCTTCGCCTCGTCGGAGCCGGCCTTGACCTGGTCGGAGTCCTCGAGGGCGACGATGCCGCCGGTCCGCGTGTCCATGACGACGGCGATGCCCCACTGCGCGTGGCTGGACTGGACGCCCTCGGTGAGGACCTTCTTCACGTACCAGTCCACGTCGGAGTCGATGGTCAGCGTCACGTCCTTGCCGTCGACGGCCTCCTTCGACTCGGTGACGGTGCCGGGGATGACCTCGCCGCCGTTGCCGCGCTGGTAGACCGTGTAGCCGTCAGTGCCGCTCAGCGTCTTGTCGAGCGTCTGCTCCAGACCGGCCGCGCCGTGCCCGTCGTCGTTCATGCCGCCGAGCAGCGAGCCGAGCAGCGTGCTCTCCGCGTAGACGCGCTCGCTGCTGAGCTCGCCGTAGACGATGCCGTACAGGCCGAGCTTGTCGATCTGGCGTTTGACCTGCGGGGTGACGTCCTTCTTGATGACGACGTACTGGCCGGCGCCGTTGAGCATGGCGCCGAGCTCCATCGCGTCCATCTTGAGGATGGGGGCGAGCAGGCGGGCGACGGCGGCCGCGCCGGTCGCGCCCACCGGCTTGCCGTCGATCTCGTGGCAGTAGCCGAGGGATTCGGCCTGCTTGGAGCCGCAGGACACGGGGGTGAACCCGGTGGCCGCGTCCGGCACGCCGATGATGTTGTAGCGTTCGACGCTCTGGGCGAGCACGGTGCCGTTCGCGTCGAGGATCTTGCCGCGGTTGGCGCTGGTGACGACCTTGGAGGTGCGCGCGTTGGTGGCCGCCTGGGCGGTGGCCCGGCCTTCGAGCAGCTGCACGCAGGCGAGCCTGCCGAGGCACACGGTGCCGATCACGGCGAGCGCGATCCCGACGGCGAGGCTCTTCACCATGAAGCCGTCCATCCCGTGGGCGCGGGCGAACGCCCTGATGCGCTTCATCATCACTGGCCGCCTTCCTGTGGCTCCTGGTAGCCGTTCAAATCGATGGTCACCGATCCGGACTGCGGGACCATGCCCATGTCGCTGGCCTTCTGGGGCAGGGACGCCTCGAGCTGGTCGAGCTTCGCCTGGTCGTCCTGCACGTCCTGGGTGAGGCGGCTGATCGAGGTCTCGAGCTGGGAGACCTCGAAGGCGTTGCTCACCATCTGCGTGCGCAGCATGAGCGCGCCGATGAGCGTGCCGGCGAGGAACGTCACCGCCACGACGATGTGCACGGTCGGGGCGGAACGGGTCCTCACCCACGTCATGAACCGTCCGAGCCCCTCGACGAGGCCGGCGCGGTCGTCGGCGCCGCCGTCGACGACGCGCAGCTCGGGGCGGGACGCCGGCCGGGAGGCGGGTTCGGGGCGACGCGACGCGACGGAACGTGTCGTGCGTGCTGGGGTCGCCATGTCAGTTCCTCCTTCCGTGCCTGCGGCGGTCGTCCGCCGCGCGGCCGGCGTGCGCGTCGCGCGGCAGCGCGTCCCGTCCGAACCGTTCGACGGCGCGGGCGGGAAGCGGCCTGGACAGTTCGACGGCGCGCAGACGCACGGACGCGGACCGCGGGTTCGCCGCGATCTCCTCGGCGTCCGCCTTGACGGCGCCGCGCGTCAGCTCCCTGAAGAACGGGCGCGCCTCCGGCGGGACGACCGGCATGTCGGGCGGCACGTCGGCGGTGAGTCCCTGGGCCATGAAGGTCTTGACGGTCTTGTCCTCCAGCGAGTGGTAGGACTCGACGACGATGCGCCCGTGGGGGGCGAGGCGCAGGGCGATCTGCGGCAGGGTGCGCGCGAGCTTGTCGAGTTCGCCGTTCACCTCGATGCGCAATGCCTGGAACACGCGCTTGGCGGGGTTGCCGGCGGGACGGTGCGCCTTCGGGATCACCTCGTCGACGAGCGCGTTGAGCTGGGCGGAGGTGGCCAGCGGCCCCTCCTCCTGCCGCCGCCTGACGATCTCGCGGGCGATCGGACGGGAGAACTTCTCCTCGCCGTAGGTGCGGAAGATGCGCGTCAGGGCGCGCTCGTCGTATTCGGCGAGCACGCGGGCCGCGGTGAGCGGCTGGCTCACGTCCATGCGCATGTCGAGCGGCGCGTCGTGGGAATAGGAGAAGCCGCGGTCGGTCTCGTCGATCTGCAGGCTCGACAGGCCCAGGTCCATGAAGACGGCGTCGACGCGGCCGATGCCGTGCGCGTCGAGCGCCTCGGTGAATTCGTCGAAGGCCGCGTGCACGGGGATGAAGCGGTCGGCGAGGCCCTCGCGTCCCATGCGTTCGGTGGCGAGCGCGAGCGCCTCGGCGTCGCGGTCGATGCCGACGAGGCGGGCGTGCGGCGCCGCCTTGAGGAAGGCGGTGGCGTGTCCGGCGAGTCCCAGCGTGCAGTCGACGATCACCGGATGGTCCGAGCGGTCGAGCCCCGAGGTGACCAGACGCACGCAGTCGTCGAGCAGGACCGGCTGGTGGATCGTGGCCGGGTCCCTCGTCGCGGCGCTCGTGTCGCTCATGTCGTGCTCCTTGGAATGTTCGTGGTTCACCGTCGTCGCGGTCTGCGTTCCGATGGTTCCGTTGGTTCTGGTTCGTTCGTCGTCCGTGCCGGGGACGGCGCCGCCGGCGGTCACGGTCCTCACAGTCCCACCTCCGGCAGGACGTCGTCGGCGATGTCGGCGTATCCCTGTTCCTTGTCGGCGAGGTAGGTCTCCCACGCCTCGCGGTTCCAGATCTCCGCGCGGGTGCCCACGCCGATCACGACGATGTCGCTGCCGAGGTTCGCGTAGTCGCGCAGCATCTGCGGCACGAGCACGCGCCCCTGCTTGTCGGGATCCTGGTCGACGGCGCCGGACAGGAAGACGCGCAGGTAGTCGCGCGCCGCCTTGTCGCCCATCGAGGTGCGTTGGATCTGCATCGCGATGCGTCGGAACTCCATGGCGGGCAGCAGGTACACGCAACGCTCCTGCCCGCGCGCCATGACCAGCCCGGTGCCGAGCTGCGCGCGCATCTTGGCGGGCAGCGCCATGCGTCCCTTCGCGTCGATCTTCGGTGTGTAGGTGCCGAGCATGAGCGGCGGGAGCGCCGCCTGCGGCTGGATTGCCTGCGGCGCGGGGGCCGGCACGCCCGCCATGCCGCCTCCGGCGACGCCGGGCTCGTTTCCGGACGCTACGGGCGCCCCCATGACGGGGTATCCCGGGTACGCCTGATAGCCGGCGTATCCCGGATAGCCGGCGAGGTTCGCTCCCCCCTGGGCGGGGCCGAACCCCTCCGCCTGCATCCCGTTCACGGTCTCGCCGGCCATCCGCCCCACCTCCTTCGCGCGACATCCAGACACACTCCGACCACACTGCCTCCCCACTCTACCCCACTTTTCCCCATCGTTCCCCACACGCGCACACAATCCGCGCTTTTTCGCCGCCCCGGACGCCACGCGGACGGAATTCACCGGGAATTCACCCATGGAGAACGGACCGCGCCCCGCGCTCGTTGGGGGTGAGGAGTAGATTGGAACACTCAAGTTTTCAGGAGACCAGAACAGGGGAAACGGAACACATGTCGAGTTACGCCTCGCAGATCGAGGAGGAGCAGCGCGCGGTCAGCCGCGCATACGACCGTCTGGACGCGTTGCGCGCGGAGGCCAGGCAACGTCTCGACACCGTGCGCGCCGCGGGCTCGCATGGCTCGCCCACCCAACGGACCGAACGCGACTCGTTCGCCACCATGTACGAGGACCGGCTCACCCAGCTGCGCGCCGTGGAGGACCGTCTCG
The DNA here is from genome assembly GCF_056356895.1 of Bifidobacterium sp. LH_424. Taxonomy (NCBI): domain Bacteria; kingdom Bacillati; phylum Actinomycetota; class Actinomycetes; order Bifidobacteriales; family Bifidobacteriaceae; genus Bifidobacterium; species Bifidobacterium sp. LH_424. The sequence continues at coordinate 306,795 of NZ_JBKEVC010000001.1, read as the reverse complement.
TGTTCGGCCGTCTCGACGACGTCTCCGGGTCGCGCCGCTACATCGGGCGCATCGGCCTGTCCGACGAACGGCATGTGCCGATGCTCACCGACTGGAGGGCCGAGGCCGCACGGCCCTTCTACGAGGCGACCCCCTCCCATCACGGCGACATCGTGATGCGGCGCCACATCACCCTGAGCTTCCGCGACGTGGTCGCCTTGGAGGACGAGGTGCTCGACGTCCATTCCGACCAGGTCGGCGAGGCGTCCAAATCGGGCACGCTGACCGGCGAGGGCGCGCTGCTCGCCTCGCTGAGCTCGCGCCGCACCGGCAAGATGACCGACATCGTCGCCACTATCCAGGCCGAGCAGGACCATATCATCCGTTCCGCGATGGACCGCGCGGTGGTCGTGCAGGGCGGCCCCGGCACCGGCAAGACGGCGGTCGCGCTGCATCGCGCCGCCTACCTGCTGTACACCCACCGCCGCACGCTGGAGCGTTCCGGCGTGCTCGTGGTCGGCCCCAGCACGACGTTCCTGCACTACATCGACCAGGTGCTGCCGTCCCTCGGCGAGACCGGCGTGGTCTCGCGCACCATCGCCGACCTCATCCCCGGCGTCGAGGCGACCGCCACGGACTCGCCGCGCGCCGCCCAACTCAAGGGCGACCACCGCATGGCCAACGCGGTGCGCAACGCCGTCGCCGCGCGCGAACGCGTGCCCGCCGACCTGCCGGTCGTGCAGATCAACGGCATGAGCGTGCCGATGCTCGCCGTGGACGTCGAACAGGCGATCGGCGACGCCAAGCGCACCCGCCAGCCGCACAACAAGGCGCGCGAGACCTTCGTCAAGTCGATGATCTCCGCGATGCGCACGCGCTACGAGGAGCAGCTCGACTACACGCCCGACCAGGACGAGCTCAACCGCGCGGTCTCGCTGCTGCGCATGAACGACAAGGTCCGCGTGGCCCTGAACCTCGCCTGGCTGCCGATGAACGCCGCATGGCTCATCGACGACATGTTCTCCAAGCCGGCGAAGCTGCGCCGCTTCGCCCCCTGGCTCGGCGAGGAGGACGTCGCCGAACTGACCCGCCCGAAGGGCTCGGCCATCACCCGCTCCGACGTGCCGCTGCTCGACGAGGCGCTGGAGCTGCTCGGCGAGGATCCGAAGATCGCCTCGAAGCGGCGGCGCGAGGAGGCCGCGCAGGCCGAACAGCTGCGGTTCGCGCAGGACACGCTCGCGCAGAACGGCATCGGCACCGGACTGGTCACCTCGCAGATGCTCATCGACCAGATCAACGGCCCGGACGGCGAGGCGACGGCCCAGCGCGCCGGCCGCGACCGCGAATGGACCTACGGGCACATCGTCGTCGACGAGGCGCAGGAGCTCACCGCCATGGACTGGCGTATGCTCATGCGCCGCTGCCCGTCCCGCTCGTTCACAATCGTGGGCGACGTGGCGCAGACCAGCGCGCTCGGCGGCACCCGCTCGTGGCCGAAGACGATGAACCGTCTGTTCGGCCGCGGCCGCTGGGACCTCAACGAGCTGACCATCGACTACCGCAACCCGCAGGAGGTGTCCGACCTGGCCGGACGGTTCGCCGAGGCGCAGGGGCTCTACATCTCCACCGTGCACGCGGTGCGGCGGATCGCGGACTCCGTGTCCCGCACCACGGTGGGCACGCGCGACGAGCTGGTCGGGGCGGCGGCCCGGCAGGCGGCCGAGCTCGCGAAGCGCTTCGTCGCCCAGGACGGTTCGGGCCGTGTGGCCGTGATCGCCCCCGACGCGCTGCGCTTCGAGCTGCGCCGGGCGCTCGCGCCGCAGCTGAAGGCCGTCCTCGGCGACGACGAGGCGCGCAGGCTCGCCGAACAGGAGACCTGGGACCGTCAGGTGGACGTGTGCGGCACCGAGACGGTGAAGGGCCTCGAATACGATGCGGTCGTGCTCGTCGAGCCCGGGCTCATCGACCAGGAGGCGCCGAGCCGCCTGGTGGCGGCCGCCGACCTGTACGTGGCGATGACCCGTCCGACGCAGCGTCTGGCCATCGTGCGGACCGCATTGGACGAAAAGGACCTGGAACTCTAAGGTGGGGAATATGCCTAAAGCACTGTTGTTGGAGAACATTCACCCGGACGCGGCCAAGTCGCTGCGCGACCACGGGTTCGAAGTGGAGACGATGAAGGGGGCGCTGAACGAGGACGAGCTCATCGACGCGCTGGACGGCGTCGACGTGGTCGGCGTGCGTTCCAAGACGAGCGTGACGCGCCGCGTGCTCGAGGCGCGCCCGACGCTGTCCGCCGTCGGCTGCTTCTGCATCGGCACCAACCAGGTGGATCTCGATTTCGCCGGGGAGCAGGGCATCGCCGTGTTCAACGCCCCGTATTCGAACACGCGATCCGTGGTGGAGCTGGTGCTGTGCGACATCATCTGCCTGATGCGCCGCATCCCCGCCCACACGCACCATCTCAAGCACGGAGTATGGGACAAGACGGCCACCGGCTCGCACGAGGTGCGCGGCAAGACCCTGGGCATCATCGGCTACGGCAACATCGGCTCCCAGCTGAGCGTGCTCGCCGAGGCGCTGGGCATGCGAGTCGTCTTCTACGATCTTGAGGAGAAGCTGGCGCTCGGCAACGCCCACCGTTGCGCGACGCTCAACGAGCTGCTCGAACAGTCGGACGCGGTGACGATCCACGTGGACGGCCGCAAGTCGAACACCGGCTTCTTCGGCGAGGACCAGTTCGCCCACATGAAGCAGGACGCGATCTTCATCAACGCCTCGCGCGGCTTCGTCGCCGACCTCGGCGCGTTGAAGCAGCATCTGGACTCCGGCCACCTGTCCGGCGCGGCCGTGGACGTGTTCCCCGTGGAGCCGAAGAAGACCGGCGACCCGTTCGAGACGGCGCTGGCCGACGAGGACAACATGATCCTCACGCCGCACATCGGCGGCTCGACGCTGGAGGCGCAGGAGGCCATCGGCCACTTCGTCTCGCAGCGACTCGAGGACTACTGGGAGAAGGGCTCGACCTCGCTGTCAGTGAACCTGCCGCAGATCAATCTGGGCGCGAACCGCGGCGTGGCCCGCATCGCCCACCTGCACGCCAACCTGCCGGGCGTGCTCGCCCACGTGAACCGCGTGCTCGGCGAGGAGAACATCAACATCGCCGCGCAGTCGCTCGGCACCGAGGGCGAACTGGGCTACGTGGTGACCGACGTGTCCCAGCGTCCCTCCAAGACCGCCCTGGAGGCCCTGCGCTCCATCGAGGGGACCATCCGCATGCGCGTGATCTCCTGACGCGTCGCGCCCGTCGCGCCGCGTGTCCGTCCCTCGTCGCCGTCCGCCGGCGGCCCGGGACGGACATGGCAAGGCCCCGGTGTCCCGTTCCGAAACAGGAACGGGACACCGGGGCCTTGTCGAAGATGCCGAGGATCGGTATGGTCCGTTCAGTCCTTGAGCGCGTCGATGGCGCGCTGAAAGTCGGACAGGTCCTCGAAGTTCTGGTAGACGCTGGCGAACCGCAGGTAAGCGACCTGGTCGAGCTCCCGCAACGGCTTGAGGATGGCCTTGCCGACCTCGTCGGAGGTGACCTGGGCCTGTCCGGTGGATCGCAGATCCTCCTCGACGCGCTGGCCGAGCTTCCTCAGGTCGTCCTCCTTGACCGGACGCCCCTGGCAGGCCTTGCGCACGCCGGAGATGACCTTGTCCCTGTTGAACGGCTCCAGGCTTCCGGACCGCTTCTCGACCAGCAAGGTGGTGGTCTCCAGTGTGGTGAAACGCTTGTTGCAATGCAGGCACATGCGCCTACGACGAATCGAATAGCCGTCTTCGCTGACGCGGGTCTCGATGACCTTCGTCTCGGCATGGTGACAATACGGGCAATGCATGCCATCCACCATACCGTGACCCACCCCGCGCCCCGCCGCGGCGGGGTTTCGACACGCCCCGGAACCCGTCACCTCGCCGCGTCCCTGGGCACCACGATGCGCTGGCCCGCACGCACCTCGGTGCCGCTCATGTCGTTCAGCCGCATCAGCTCGTCCACCGATTCGGACACGTCGCCGCCCTCCGGGGTAATCATCTCGGCATAGGTCCACAACGTCTGCCCCGGCTGGACCGTATAGCTCGTCACCTCCATTGCGCCCGTGGCGCTCCTCGCCTGCGCCGGGGAGAACAGCACACCCACGCCGATCCATATCGCGACGGCCGCCAACACCACCACGACCGCCCGTTCCATCGTCTTCGCCATGACGACCACATCCTTTCGAACAGACGTTCCATCGAACAGTTGTTTTGATTGTGGCACATATGTTCGAACATCGCAACCCGCCGTGTCGAACATATGTTTTGCCGATTGCCCGTTTCGGCGCTATGCTTGCATCATTCACAGGAAAGGAGCGCGCATGGGCACCGTACCGTTCAGGCCGGGGAACGCCGGCGAACCGGACGAGAGGGAGCTGACGGAACGTCAGCGGATGATCCTCGACGCGATCAAGACGTATCAGAGCGAGCGCGGCTTCTCCCCCTCCTTCCGCGACATCGGCCGGGCGGCCGGTCTGAAGAGCCCCTCGTCGGTGAAGCACCAGCTGCAGACGCTCGAGACGAAGGGGTTCATCCGCCTCAACGCCAACAAGGGGCGCGCCATCGAGATCCTCCGGCCCACGGCGGGGGCGTCGGCCTTCGGCGCCGCTCCGGAACGCATCGACGACGCCCCCTCCCCCGTCTCCTCGCCGATGGCGGAGGGTTCCACCGTGGTGGTGCCGTTCCCGGCGTCGTCGTCCGCGTCGGTGCGGGAGTCGCGCGACGTGCCGCTGGTGGGCCGCATCGCCGCGGGCGTGCCGATCACCGCCGAGCAGCATGTCGAGGATGTGATGCGTCTGCCCGAACGGTTGACGGGCCCCGGCGGCAATCTCTTCATGCTCGAGGTCCATGGCGATTCGATGATCGACGCGGCGATCTGCGACGGCGACTTCGTGGTGGTGCGCGAGCAGCAGGACGCGGTGAACGGCGACATCGTGGCCGCGCTGCTGGACGGCGAGGCCACGGTGAAGACGTACCGCAGCGAGAACGGGCACCTGTGGCTGATGCCGCACAATCCCGCCTATCCGCCGATCGACGGCACGCATGCGACGATCATGGGACGCGTGGTCACGGTGCTGCGCCGCCTGTAGCGGCGGGCGTGCTATAGTCGTCATCGTCATGGACCCCGGCCGCAACGCCGGGGTCCTCGTGTTTTCGGACGCTACCGGGAATGGTAGTGAGAAACGGTCTCACCTGCGTGGGGCCGATGGAAGCGAGGTGTCGTCATGGTTCACGATCATGCGCATGGTTCGGCCGCAACGCCGTCGCCATCCGGCCGGGAGGCGGCGGCCCATCGCCGCAGGCTTACGGCCACGCTGGCGGTGACGGCTTCGGTGTTCGTCGTGGAGGTGGTGGCCGCGGTGCTGACCGGCTCCCTCGCGCTGCTGGTGGATGCCGGCCATATGCTGACGGACATGTCGGTGTTGATTGCCTCGACGGTGACGGCGGTGCTGATGGGCCGCAGGCCGAGCAGCACGCGCACGTGGGGCTGGGCGCGGCTCGAGGTGCTGACGGCTGCGGCCGGCGCGGTGGTGCTGCTCATCGTGGGCGTGTACGCGCTGGTGGAGGCGGGCATGCGCCTGTTCGGTGGTGCCGGTCATGGCATCGACGACGTGAATCTGCTGTTGTTCGTGGGTATCCTGGGCTTGTCGGCCAATGTGGCGTCGATCTTCATCCTGGCTTCGCAGCGCGGCGACAACATGAACATGAAGGCGGCGTTCCTCGAGGTGATGAACGACGCGTTGGGTTCGGTGGCGGTGGTGCTGTCTGCCTTGGTGATGATGTCGACGGGTTGGATGGGCTTCGACGCGGTGGCGGGCGGCGTGATCGCGCTGATGATGATTCCGCGCGCGGTGTCGCTGCTGCATAAGGCGGTGCATGTGCTGCTGGAGGAGACGCCGGAGGGGCTGGACTTGGACGAGGTGCGCGAGCATCTGGAGCAGGTGCCGCATGTGGTGGCGGTGCATGACCTGCATGCGAGCACGGTGTCGACGGGCATGCCGTTCCTGATGGCGCATGTGGTGGTGGATCGGGGGCTCACGATGGAGCAGGCCGCGGTGATCCTCGAGCAGCTGCAGGATTGCCTGCGCGAGCATTTCCCGGTCTCAATCCCCCACACCACGTTCCAGCTCGAACCGGAAGGCTACGACTCCCCCTCCGACGAATCCCTCCACGAGTAGGTCGAGCCACCCTAGAGTAGACACGAATATAAAAAAACGGGGGCTCGAATCCTCAAGGATCCAAGCCCCCGTAGAGGTCTGCCAGCCCCATGAAAATGGTGATGCGCGCGTGCGGCTTCAAGGCGCGGGAGGCGAAGGCGTACGAAGGTACGTCGAGCCTACCGCAACGCCGAAGACGCTCCGCGCATCGCCGTTTTCATCAGAAGCCGAACTGGGCGGCGGTCTCCTTCAGCGTCTCGGCGGAGCGCTTGAGGGCCGCGAGCTCCTTGTCGGAGACCGGGGTGTTGATGGCGGTGTTGACGCCGGCGCGGTTGATGAGGGTCGGGACGGACATGCACACGTCGGAGATGCCGTGGAAGTCCTTGAGCATGGAGGACACCGGCAGGATGCGGTTGGAGTCCTTGAGGACGGCTTCGATGATGTCGACGCCGGACATGCCGATGGCGTAGTTGGTCGCGCCCTTGCCGTTGATGATCTTGTAGGCGGCGTTCTTGACGTCCTGGTGGATCTGCTCGCGGGTGTCGGCGTCGAGCGGCTCGTGGCCCGGCAGCGGGGTCCAGTCGAGCATCGGGACGCCGCCGATGGTGGCGGAGGTCCACAGCGGGACTTCGGAGTCGCCGTGTTCGCCGGCGATGTAGGCGTGGACGTTCTTGACGTTGACGCCGGTCTGCTGGGCGATGAGGAAGCGCAGGCGGGCGGAGTCGAGGTTGGTGCCGGAACCGAAGACCTGGTTCTCGGGCAGGCCGGAGATCTTCTGGGCGACGTGGGTGGCGATGTCGACCGGGTTGGTGATGAGCATGTAGATGGCGTTCGGGGCGACCTTGACCAGGTTCGGGATGATGGCCTGGAGGATCTTGACGGTGGCGCCGACGAGCTCGAGGCGGGACTGGCCCGGCTTCTGGCGGGGGCCGGCGGTGATGACGACCATGTCGGCGTCGCGGCAGATCTCCGGATCGTCGGAGCCGTCGATGGAGACGGTCGGGTAGAAGCTGGAGCCGTGCTGCATGTCGAGCACCTCGGCCTCGACGCGCTCCTTGGCGATGTCCTCGAGGACGATCTCGCGGGCGATGCCGCGCTGGGCGGCGGCGAACGCGAGGGTGGAGCCGACGGCGCCGGCGCCGATGACAGCGAGCTTCGTGGGCTTGTTGACCAATTCAGCCATGTTAATGAACCTCTCTTAGAGTCAATGCCCGTTGCCGGGCATCATTCAACCAACGGCTACCAATGTACTCGCATAACGTGACGACGCGTCGAACGTTGGTTGGCGGAATCCTTGCAACGGCAACGTTGTTACCGCTCACACGCGCATCGCGCGACACATGTGGGCAAAGTCACATCGCGAGCCATGAAGATATTGGACGGCGGCCGCGCGACACCGCACGCCGCCGCGCCGACGTCAGTCGACGGCGGCGGCGACGATGCGCGCGGCGAGATGCGCGTCGACGTCGGCGACGACCTTCACGCCGTCGTCGCGCCATTCGACGCTTTCGACATGGCCGTATTCGCGCACCTGGGACAGCAGGGCGCCGGCCGTGTACGGCAGGAGCGCGTCCACGTGCACGTTGGGCACGGGCAGCAGCGATTCGACGGCGTCGCGCAACGCGTCGACGCCGCGGCCGTCGAACGCGGAGACGATGTGCGCGTCCGGTTCGAGCGCGGCGAGCCGTTCCAGCGTGGTCTCGTCGCACATGTCGGCCTTGTTGAACGCGATGATGCGCGGGATGGATTCGGCGCCGTCGATGCCGGACAGCACCTCGTTGACCGCGTCGATCTGCGAGAACGGGTCCGGGTGCGAGCCGTCGACGACGTGCAGGATCACGTCGGCCTCGGCGACCTCCTCCAGCGTGGATTTGAACGCCTCGACGAGCTGCGTGGGCAGACGACGCACGAATCCGACGGTGTCGACGTAGGCATAGAGACGGCCGTCGCGCGCCTTCGCGCGGCGCACGGCCGTGTCGAGCGTGGCGAACAGCGCGTTCTCGACGAGTTCCGTCGATCCGGTGAGCCGGTTCGTCAGCGACGACTTGCCCGCGTTCGTGTAGCCGACGACGGCGATGGTGGGCAGCCCGTAGCGCCGGCGCGAGCCGCGCTTGACCTCGCGGGCGGGCGCCATCTCGCGGATCTGACGCTTGAGGCGGGCTATGCGCGTGCGGATGACGCGTCGGTCCATCTCGATCTTCGTCTCACCCGGGCCTCGCGATCCGATGCCGCCGTCCGCGCCGGCCGCGCGGCCGCCCGCCTGACGCGACAGGGACCCGCCCCAACCGCGCAGGCGCGGCAGCATGTATTCGAGCTGGGCGAGCTCCACCTGCGCCTTGCCTTCGCGGCTGGTGGCGTGCTGGGCGAAGATGTCGAGGATCACGGCGGTGCGGTCGACGACCTTCACCTTGGCGGCGTCCTCGAGTCCGCGGCGCTGGCTCGGCGGCAGGTCGTCGTCGACGACGATCGTGTCCGCCTCCTCGCGCGCGACGATGTCGGCGATCTCGCGCGCCTTGCCGGAACCCACGTAGGTGGCGGCGTCCGGCTTGAGACGATGCTGGAGCAGGCCGTCGCACACCTCGGCGCCCGCGGTCTCGGCGAGCGCGGCGAGCTCGCGCAGCGACTCCTCGGCCTTCGCCTGCGTGGTCTTCGCGCTCGACCATACGCCGACGAGCACGACGCGTTCGAGGCGCACCTTGCGGTATTCGACCTCGGTGACGTCCTTAAGCTCGCCCAGGCCGGCGACGTGCTTCAGCTGGTTGCGCGACTCGCGTTCCGCCCACTCCTCGTCGTGGCGTTCCGCCCAGCCGGCGCCGTTCCCTTCGTCGAGCAACACCTCGGACGCTTCGGCGAGCACTCCCCCGCCGTCCGTCGCGACGGCCTCCTCGCCGGTGCTGCTGGCGTGCGATGGTTCACGGGTCGCGGTGCTGCTGCTCAATGTCACCTCTGGTCTGTCGGAAGGTTCCTCGATTGCGTTATGGTCCTTATTATCATCATTGAGGTGACATGCGCCGGCATGCGCACCATGGGACGGACGGTCCGGGCGACGCGCGACGCGGGCGTCGGGGCGGTAAGGAGTTTGAGGACATCATGGCGGAACAGTATTTCGCGGCGGAACCGACGTCGAAGGACGTGCGTCGCACGATGCACGTCACCCTGCGCGGCCACGAGGCGGACGTGGAGACGTCGAACGGCGTGTTCTCCGGTTCGCGCGTCGATCTCGGCACGTCGGTGCTGCTCAGGCAGGCGCCCGAACCTCCCGAGACGGGCGATCTGCTCGATCTCGGCTGCGGCTGGGGCCCGGTCTCGCTGGCGTTGGCCGCCGAATCGCCCGAGGCGCGCGTGTGGGCGGTGGACGTCAACGAGCGCGCGCTGGAGCTGACCGCGTCGAACGCGCGTCGCAACGGCGCCGCGAACGTGCACGTGACGGCGACGGACGCGCAGGGCGCGCCGCTCGCCGCCCAGCCGCTCGACGTGTGCGAGGCGATGCCGGACGATCTCAAGTTCGACGCGATCTGGTCGAATCCGCCGATCCGCATCGGCAAGGAGGCGCTGCATACGCTGCTGATGGCGTGGCTGCCGCGTCTGAAGCCGGGGACGGGCGCTGCGTATCTGGTCGTGCAGAGGAATCTCGGCTCGGATTCGCTGATCCCGTGGCTGGCGGACGCGCTCGGCGAGGGTTATGCGGTGGGCAAATACGCGAGCTCCAAGGGATTCCGTATCATTGAGGTTTTGCGAAAGTAACGACCAGTAGGAAGTCAGCCCAGCAGCATGCGTTTCGAATATCCAGCGGAATTGCCGGTCTCGGCGGCGCGCGACGAGATCGCCGACGCCGTCCGTCACAGCCAGGTGGTGATCGTCTCCGGACAGACCGGTTCGGGCAAGACCACGCAGCTGCCGAAGATCCTGCTGGAACTGGGGCGCGGCACGCACGGCAGGCAGATCGTGCACACGCAGCCGCGCCGCATCGCCGCGCGCACGGTCGCCGAGCGCATCGCCTCCGAGATGGGCGTGCGGCTCGGCGACGAGATCGGCTATCAGGTGCGCTTCACCGACGAAAGCTCGCCGAAGACGCGTCTGAGGGTCGTGACCGACGGCATCCTGCTCGCGCAGATCCAACGCGACCCGCAGCTGAGCCGCTACGACACGATCGTCATCGACGAGGCGCACGAGCGCAGCCTCAACATCGACTTCCTGCTCGGCTACCTGACGGCCCTGCTGCCCAAACGCCGCGACCTGAAGCTCGTCATCACGTCGGCGACCATCGATTCGGAGAAGTTCCAGGAGCATTTCGAACACGCCCTGCACGAGAAGGTGCCGGTCATCGAGGTGTCGGGACGCACCTACCCGGTGCAGGTCGTCTACGAACCGCTCGGCACGGCGCCCGCGCTGATGCGCGAGGTGCCGGGCTTCGCGACCGGCGCGCGCCCGGGCGACGCCGACTACGAGGAACTGGCGAACGCGATCGCCGGCGAGGACGACGGGCCGGCGCGCGGTGGCCGCGGGCCGGCGCGCAACGCGAACTCGTCGTATGAGGACGACGGGATCACCGACATGCCGACGGCCGTGGCGCGCGCCTGCGCCGAGCTCGTCATCCACTCCTCGCACGAGCGGGGCCCGCGCGACATCCTCGTGTTCGCGTCCGGCGAGCGCGACATCCACGAGTTCGAGGCGGCGCTGCGGCACCATTACGGTCCGCGCGCCGAGGACATGCGCCGCGCGGACGCCATCGAGATCATGCCGCTGTTCGCGAGGCTCTCCGCCGCGGACCAGCACAAGGTGTTCGAGGCGCACACGCACCAGCGCATCGTCATCGCGACGAACGTGGCGGAGACGTCGCTGACCGTGCCGGGCATCCGCTACGTGGTCGACCCGGGCACGGCGCGCATCTCCCGCTATTCGAAGACGGCGAAGGTGCAGCGCCTGCCGATCGAGCCGATCAGCCAGGCGAGCGCCAACCAGAGGAGCGGCCGATGCGGCCGTGTGGCGGACGGCATCGCGATTCGCCTCTATTCGCGCGAAGATTTCGAGACGCGCCCGCGCTTCACCGAGCCGGAGATCCTGAGGACCTCGCTCGGCGCGGTGGTGCTGCACATGCTGTCGGTGGGCGTGGCCCGCACCGCCGAGGACGTGACCGGCTTCGGTTTCATCGACCCGCCGGACGTGAAGGCCGTCTCCGACGGCTTCAACGAGCTCACCGAGCTGAAGGCGGTGGCGAGGAGGCGCGGCGAGGTGACGCTCACGCACATCGGCCGCCAATTGGCGCGCATCCCGATCGACGTGAGACTCGGACGCATGGTGATCGAGGCGGCGCGCACCACGTCGCCGAACACGCTGGCCGCGGTGCTTGTCGTCGTCGCGTTCCTGAGCCTGCAGGACCCGCGCGAACGCCCGGACGAGAAGCGCGAGGAGGCGGACCGCATCCACAACCGCTACGCCGACCCGACCTCCGACTTCCTGACGGCCTTGAACATCTGGGACCGCGTGTTCCAGGCGGACGGCAATCCGAGCAACAACGCGCTGCGCCGCATCTGCAAGACCGAGTATTTCAGCTGGCTAAGGATGCGCCAGTGGAAGGACCTGGTCGCCCAGCTGACGCAGATGTGCTGCGAGATGAAGTTCAAGGTGGGCGAGCCGCAGCCCGCCTCGCGCGCCGGTCTCGAGATCCGCCAGCTGCCGATCAACCAGCAGGCGGCGCATTCGCTGTGCTGCTCGTGGGACGCGGAAGGCATCCACAAGTCGATGCTCGCCGGGCTCCTGTCGATGATGGGCATGCAGGTGGTGCGCGAGCCGAAGGCCTCCGACTACGCGCACCTGAAGGGCGCGGCGAGGGCGAGGGCGTTGAAGCGCGCGCAGAAGATGTCGAAGAACGACTATCTGGGCGCGCGCGGCACGCATTTCGCCCTGTTCCCCGCCTCCGCGGTCGCCAAATCGACGCCGAGCTGGGTGATGTCCACCGAACTGGTGGAGACGTCGCGTCTGTGGGCCCGGTATTCGGCGGTCATCGACCCGGCGTGGGCGGAGCCGCTGGCCGGCACGCTCACGCGCACCACGTACGCGGAGCCGCACTGGTCCGGTTCGCGCGGTTCGGCCGTGGCGACCGCGCGCGTGCTCCTCTACGGTCTGCCGATCGTGCAGGACCGCACCGTGCAGTGGGGGCGCATCAACCCGTTGGAGGCGCGCGACTTCCTGCTGCGGCAGGGTCTCGTGGAGGGCGACATCCAGCAGCGGTTCAGCTACGACGACTTCGTCGCGAAGAACCTCAGGCAGCTGGAGGAGGCGGCGGACGACGCGAACCGCACGCGCCAGATTGCCGAGACCGTGTCCGACGAGGACCTGTTCGACTTCTACAACGCGGTCATCCCGCACGACGTGACGAGCGTCGCCGCCCTCGCGAAATGGTGGAAGGGCGAGCACGACGCGCATCCGACGCTGCTCGACTTCGACCCGAGCAAGGTGGAGCGTCTCCAGTCCGCCGAATCGGTGAGCCTCGACGACTATCCGGACCATTGGCATACGCTCGGCACCGACGGCCAGCCGATCGACCTGCGATTGAGCTACGTGTACGACCCGTCCGACACGGCGGACGGCGTCACCGTGCATGTGCCGTTGAAGGCGCTCTCGCGCGTCACGCCGGAACAGTTCACGTGGAACGTGCCCGGCCTGCTCGACGAGCTCATCCTCGCGATGATCAAGGCGCTGCCGAAGAAGCTGCGCGTCCAGTTCGTACCCGCGCCCGACGCGACGCGCAGGATCCGCGCGTGGATCGACGTGCATTACCCGGACCTGCCCGGCTCCGGCTCGCAGCGCAAGCCGAACCTGCCGCCGGAGGACGCCGGTGGCGACGCCGCGGACGGCGCGGCCGGCGGCGGTGCGGGGGCGGCGGGCGGCGCCGCATGGCCGGATCTCGCGCACGTGTTCACGCGCGCCGCGATCGAGACGGTCGGCGCGCAGATCCACCCCGAAGTGCTGGGACCGGAGCTCGTCGAACGGCTCTCCCCGTACCTGAAGATGACGTTCGCGGTCGAGCAGCCGCTGGACGACGGACGCGGCGGGCACGGCGGCGACGGCCGACGTGCCCGCAGGCGCGGCAGGAACGCGGTCAAGACGCTCGGCACCGGCAAGGACCTCAAGGCCCTGCAGGTCAGGTTCGCGCAGGAGGCGCAGGTCTCCGCGCGCAAGGCCGTGCGCCGCAAAGCCGACCAGGCCGCCGGACAGGGCAGGCTCGTCGAACAGGCGAACCTGCTGCACAAGGCGGGCGCGACCACCGAGTCGCGCGCATCGATGCTGTGGCGGGGCGCGCTCGACGCGCTGCGGCTGCCCGACGAACGCGTCTCGTCGCGTTGGCTCGGCACGGAGGCGCTCATGCTCGCCGCCGCCCCCTACAAGTCGACGAAGGCGCTTGTCGAGGACCTGCAGCTCGCCGCCGTCAAACGGCTGCTGCCCGACGTGGACCGTCTGCCCGACGACGAGGCGCTCGCCAACGCGGTGCTCGACGTGCGCGAAGTGTACGAGGACACCGTCTACCAGGTGGCGCACGACGTGATCGCGATCCTCAAACGCTACGCGGAGGTGGACAAGGCGGTGTCCGGCAAGGCGGACCTGCCGATGCTCTCCGTGCTCCAGTCGATCCGCGAGCACATCGCCACGCTCGTCCACCCCGGGTTCATCGGCGCCGCTCCCCCGGCCTCGCTGCGGCACATCGAACGGTACCTGCACGCCGACCTCATGCGCCTGACGAAGGCCAAGTCGGACAAGAACCGCGACGTGCGCTGGGCGTGGGAGGCCGACGAGGCGAAACAACTCGTCGACAAGGCCATGGCCAAGGCGAAGGCCGAACCCGCCGGCCCGAGGCATGAGGAGCTCATGCGCAAGGCCACGGACGCGCGCTGGCTCTTGGAGGAGTTCTACGTGAGCCTGTGGGCGCAGGAGCTCGGCACGCCCAAGCCGGCCAGCATGAACCGCATCCGCAAGGCGCTCGCCTGACCCTGCCGGTACAATACCGACGACGATACCGGCGACGATACCGGCGAAGCCGCGTCGATACGACGCGGCCGGCAAGAGAAACACAGAGATCTAAGGAAACGACTATGGCACTGACCAAGAAGCAGACCAAGCAGCTGCGCGGCATGGCGAACACGATCAAGCCGCTCATCAACATCGGCAAGAACGACGTGACCGACGCGCTCGTCAAGCAGGCGAGCGAGACCCTGGAGAACCGCGAGCTCGTCAAGTTCAGCGTGCAGGACGGCTCCGGTCTGACCGCCAAGGAGGCCGCCAAGAACCTGGCCGGCCAGCTCGGCGCCGAGGTCGTGCAGACCATCGGCAACCGCTTCACCCTGTTCCGCCGCTCCAAGCGCAAGGACGTCGAGCACATCCGCCTCGTGCGCGAGTGATAGTGCGGGAGATCGGGGCTTCCTCCCTCTTCCCCCTCCCCGTCGCTCCCGGCGTTGTCCAGCGTGACGCGATACACTGCACACGCCGGGAGCTCTCCGCAGATCCGTGCGGCCAGGGCCGGCTTCAGCATCCTGGACAGTCAGGCCATCCGCGATTCCGCCCATGTACCGGGCATCGCGACGATGATACGGGATTTTGCAACCAATGACAGAACAGAAGAAGGACACAAGCGGACAGGCGCGCGGCGTCATGCCGGACGAGAGGATTCCCGGCAAGCTGATCGGCGCGATCATTGCGACCGGCGCGCTCGCGTTCATCGGCATCCTCACCGAAACGGTGATGACGGTGCTGTTCCCCGCGCTGATGCGCGAATTCCACGTGGACACGGCCACCGTGCAGTGGATCACCACGATCTATCTGCTCACCGTGGCGGCGACGATGCCGATGTCGTCGTTCCTCAAACGCCGGTTCCGATTGAAGGCGATCTTCGTGGCCGCCGTGCTGCTGGCACTCGTCGGCTCGGTCATCATGATCGTCGCGCACGCGTTCCCGCTGCTCATCGTCGCCCGCATCATCCAGGGCGTCGGCTCGGGTGTGGCCACGCCGCTGATGATGAACATCATCCTCGAACAGTCGCCGCGTTCCAAGATCGGGCGTCTCATGGGCGTCGGTTCCCTCGTCATCACGGTCGCGCCGGCCATCGGCCCGACCGTCGGCGGCGCGGTGACGACCATCCTGCCGTGGCGCGCGATCTTCGTGATCGCCGTGCCGTTCATCCTGCTCGCGCTGCTGCTCGGCATGCTGTGCATCGAACAGAAGGCCCCCACCGAAGCCGCCTACCTCGACCCGTTCCAGGTGGTGACGATCGTCGTGGCGCTCGTCGGCATGGTCCTCGGATTGAACCAGGCGGGCGTCGCGGTGAGCGCCGCCGTGGCCGGACGTTCGGCCACCCGCGCGGCCATGGTCGCCGCCGTGAGCGTGGTCGTCGGCCTCGCCGCGCTGGCCGCGTTCTGCTGGCTGACGAAGCGCGCGTTCTCGCCACTGCTCAGGCTCGGCATCCTGCGCGATCCGGTCGTGCTGCTGCATCTGGTCGCCTATCTGGTGATGCCGATCGTGTCGATCGGATTCGGCTACGTGATCACCAACGTGGCGCAGCTGGGTCTCGGCACGAACGCGTTCCTCGCCGGTTCGCTGGTGCTGCCAGGCGCGCTAATCGGCGCCGTGTGCGCGCCGCTGGGCGGCTGGCTGTACGACCGCTTCGGCGCGGTGAAGCCGATTCTCGTGCCGTTCGGCATCGCGACGCTCGGTCCGGTGCTGCTGTTCGCGTTCGCTCTGCGGCTCACCCCCGTGATGCTCGCCGGCTTCTACTTCATCTTCGGATTCTGCTTCGCGCTCGGCAACTCGAACGTGATGACGAGCGCCCTGAGTTCGATTCCCCGTCAGTTCGCGCCGGACGGCAATGCGATCTTCAACACGGCGCTCCAGTTCGGCGGCGCGGCCGGCACCGCCCTGTTCTCGACGATTCTGGCGGTCGCGCAGGCCGGTCATGGCGCGGAGGGATCGGCGGAGTTCATGCACGCGACCGCGGTGGGCGGCCAGTGGGTGTTCGCCACGATGATCGCGATCTGCGTGGCCGGATGGGTGAGTCTCGCCGCCGCGTTCCGCGCCCGCGCCCGTCGCGGGCTATGAACCGTCTGTCCGGCGACCGAAACGGGACACGAACCACGTGACCGGCACCCGACTGACGGCCGACTGACCGCTAACTACGTTCCAAGGGGTACTTCGTGACGGTGACTGACAGCCATCTTGTCTCCGAGGGGTACCCGCTCGGGTAGAGAGGGCGCCGAAATGGCTTGGCCCCGGTGCAGAACGCCGTCGGCACCTGCCCCTGTGCGGTGACGGATACCCCTCGTTAGCGAGATGGCGATCCGCATCGGAGCGGAAGCACCCCTGACAACGCAGATACCTCTACGCCGGTGGTCAAACGGCATCGGATCGTCCCGGATACGCGTTCCGCGACCGCAATGCCCTTTGGCGCAGCAGCCAGTCTCGATCGCGTCGCAGCCCGGCGCAAGAAATCCCGGAGATCTTCAGCGGTTTCCGGGATTTTTCGTATCGGGTCACCGACGACAATAATCGTCGGCACAGCCATCGGCGCGAGAAATCCCGGTTCCGTCCCAATCGTCCGGGATGTATTGCGCAGAGAACGAGTCGGTGCGAGGATTCCCGGACGGCTCCCCTCTTTTCCGGGATTCCTTACGCAGCCTCGGGGCGGATCGCATGGAGATACGAAGTTGCTGAGAGATACGAATTCCGTTCCGCACCGCGAGCCGCGAGCCATGAGCCACAAGTAAGTTCATGGGGAACTTCCGAAACAACGCGTGTGGCCCGTCCCGAGGGATCTCGGGACGGGCCACACGCGGATGAAAGGAAGGAAATGAAGGAAGAGAGAGGGTGGATGCCGGCGGACGTGTCACCGTACGGTCCCCGCGCGAAGCTCTCGTTGCTTCAAGGCGAGGAGGATTGCCTTTGCGGGCACCGATGGCGTATCGCCCGCCGGTCTCCATGTTCAGTTATCGCTTATTCAGTTATCGGTATTCGGTTATCACGATGTTCGGTTATCACCGCGGTCGTCATCACGGTAGACGGCGACCGCTGCGGGGCTCCGATCGGTCCGGGGGAACCGCCGCGCCGGGCGGCGCCTCCCCCGGACCGATCATCGCCTATTTCTTCTCGCCGACCGCGGTCACCACACGCTGGAGGACCACGAAGGCGAGAATCATCAGGCCGACCACGATGGTCGTCCACTCGGCCGGGACTCCGAAGTCGGAGGTCAGCGGGTCGATGATGGAGCGGACCAGGGCGCCGAGGGCGGAGCCGAGGACGTAGCCGAAGCCGCCGGTGATGATCGTACCGCCGATGACCACGGAGGCGACGGCGTCGAGCTCCCAGCCGACACCGACCGTGTTCTTCGCGGAACCGAGGTTGGCGATGTACACGATGGAGGCCAGCGCGGCGAGGGTCGCGGAGGTGATGTAGATCGTGAACTGGGCGCGCTTCACGGGCAGACCCATGAGCTCCGCGGAGGAGCGGGAGCCGCCGATCGCGTAGATGGTGCGGCCGGTGCGGGTGTGGTGCAGCAGGATGTAGCCGAACACCAGCACCACGAGCGAGATCACGACGCCGATGTTGAAGTAGAGGTCGTTGCTCAGCTTCGGGTTGTCGATGATCGTGATGCTCTGCGCGATCCAGTCGAAGTTGTTGTTGTCCGGGAAGGTCAGCGAATCGGTGGAGATGATGGAGGCGATACCACGGGCGAGGAACATCGTGGACAGCGTCGCGATGAACGGCTGCATGTTGAATTCCTCGATCAGGATCGCGGCCAGCAGGCCGAACGCCGCGCCGATGAGCAGCATGACGACCATCACGACGAGGGCGGGAACGCCCGCGTTGGCCATCTTGATGCCGATGACGGCGGTGATGGCGACGATGGCGCCGACCGACAGATCGATGCCGCCGGTGAGGATCGGGAGCGTCATGGCCACGGCCAGGATGATGAGGTAGGCGTGGTCGATGAACAGGGTGGAGATGAAGCCGAGTCGCAGGTAGGTGCCGAAGAGCGCCTGGCCCATGATCATCATCAGGATGAAGATGACGACGGCCGCGATGGTCGGAATCATCTGTGCGTCGATGCGACGCGTCTTCTTCACGGCCTTCTTGGCCGGGGTTGCCGTAGCGTTTGTCATGCTGCCACCGCCTTTTCAGAGGACTTGAGCGCGCGCTTACGCTTGAGTTCCGCGCTCAGGTTACGAACCTTGGGTGCCTGCATCACGCAGATCACGATCACGACGACGGCGAAGAAGGCCGGGGTTGCGGCGGAATCGATGCCGAGGGTGATGATGGTCTTGCGGATCATGGCGATGATGACGGCGCCGACGGCGCTGCCAGCGAGGGAGAACTTACCACCGAGCAGCGAGGTGCCGCCGATGACGACCGCGAGGATGGCGTACATCTCGAGATCCTGACCGGTCTTGACCACGTCGACGCGCATCACGGATGCGGTGGCGAACAGGCCGGCGATGGCGGCGAGGAAGCCGGAGATCGCGTAGACGAGGAAGAGGATCTGCTTGGGCTTGATGCCAGTCATGCGGGAGGCTTCGGGGTTGATGCCGACGGCCTCGATGAACATGCCCATGGCGGTCTTGCGGCACAGCAGGCCGACGAGGATCACGATGACGACGGCGATCACGAAGTTGGCCGGGATGCCCAGGATGAAGCCGTTGGCCATCCACTTGAGCGGTTCGCTGCCGGCGACCGCGGAGGCGTCGGTGTTCTCGCCGGAGGTGATGACCTTCGCGAGGCCACGGCCGGCGAGCATCATGATCAGCGTGGTGATGAACGGCTGGAGACCGAGGAACGCGACGAGCGCGCCGTTGATGCAGCCGACGGCCAGACCGATGACGAGGGCCAGCAGGATGGAGAGCCACACGTTGGTGCCTCCGGACAGCGCCTGCATCGCGGCCGCGCCGGCGACCGCCATGACGGAACCGACGGAAAGGTCGATGCCTGCGGTGGAGATGACGAGCGTCATGCCGGTGGCGATCATCAGGTATCGGGCGGATTCCTGAAGCATCGTGATGATCGGGCCGGCGAGACCGCCCGTGTTGTCGTTCCACTGCAGGGAGAGGAACGCGTGATCAAACGCGGTGCACAGCAAAACCAGCAGGATGAGTGCGACCACCTCGACGGTGATGTTAGAGGAGAGCAGCTTCTTGACGATGTTGTTCTTCTCGTCCGCTTGCTTCTTATCAGCCATCATCCCTCCTTTCAGTTCTTCACGTTCGTGTTGGCGATGGTCTCGACGATGGTCGACTGCGAGACGGTGTCGCCGTTTTCGATTTCAGCGATCTTGTGGCGATCCTTGAGGACCTCGATGTCGTCGGACAGGCGCACGACCTCTTCAAGCTCGGAGGAGATGAAGACGACGCCCATGCCCTTCGAGGCGAGGTCGAGGACGACCTGCTGAATCTCGGCCTTCGCGCCGATGTCAATGCCTCGGGTCGGCTCGTCGAGGATGAGGAGCTCCGGGTGGGTTGCCAGCCAGCGGCCGATGAGGACCTTCTGCTGGTTGCCGCCGGAGAGGTTCTTGATCGGGCGATCCGGATCAGCCGGTCGCACGTTCATCTCCTTCATGTACTTGTCGACGATTGCGTCCGCTTCCTTCTTCGGAATCGGCTTGAACATGCCGCGCGTCGCCTGGAGGGCGATGAGGATGTTCTGGCGGACGGTCAGGTCGCCGACGATGCCCTCGTCACGACGGTTCTCGGTGGAGTACGCGATCTTGTTCTTCAGGGCGGTGGCCGGGTCGCCGATGGACACCTGCTTGCCGTTGAGCGTGTACGTGCCCGAATCCGGCTTGTCGGCGCCGTAGAGGAGACGGCCGAGTTCGGTGCGGCCGGAGCCGAGCAGGCCGGCGAAGCCGACGACCTCACCCGCGTAGATGTCGAGATCCACCGGGTTGATCGTGCCCTTCTTGCCGAGGCCCTTGACATCGACGATCGGCTTCTCGCCGGGCTCGATGGCGCGGCGCGCCTTCTTGGCGCCGATCTGGGACAGCTCCTCGGCGGACTTGCCGATCATCATGCCGATGAGCTCGTCACGCGGGGTGTCCTTGGTCATGACCTCCTTGATGAACTTGCCGTTGCGCAGGATGGTCAGGCGGTCGGTGATCTCGTAAATCTGGTCGAGGAAGTGGGAGACGAACAGGATGGCCACGCCGGAGTCGCGCACCTTGCGCATGATCGCGAACAGGTCCTCGACCTCGTTGGCGTCGAGGGAGGAGGTCGGCTCGTCGAGGATCAGCACCTTGGCGTTGATGACCATGGCTCGCGCGATGGCGACCAGCTGCTGCATGGCGATGGAGATCGAGCTCAGCGGGGTGTGCGGATCGATGTGCTCCAGACCCATCTGCTTGAGGTAGGTCTTGGCGGCCTCGTGGGTCTTCTTCCAGTCGATGCCGAACGGGCCGCGCTTCTCGTGGCCGAGCATGACGTTCTCGCCGACGGAGAGGTTGGTGCACAGGTTGACTTCCTGGTACACGGTGGCGATGCCGGCGTTCTGCGCGTCCAGCGTGCCGTTGAACTGCTGCGGCTTGCCTTCGACGGTGATGGAGCCCGCGTCGATCTTGTAGACGCCGGTGAGGGCCTTGATCATCGTGGACTTGCCGGCGCCGTTCTCACCCATGAGAGCGTGGACCTCGCCCGGGTACAGCGTCAGATTGACACCGTCCAGGGCCTTGACGCCCGGGAACTCGATCGTGATGCCCTTCATCACGACGATAGGGGTTTTGTCTGTCATATCGTTGCCTTTGAACAGGGAAGATTGTTACCGTTTTGTGATATTTCGACCCCACATGAATGATGGTGCACAAGGGACTACCTCATGCACCATCGGTTATATGTTCATGTGCGGTTCTCGATCATCACTGATGGAGGCGCTTGGCCCGAATCAGTAGGCGCGGGAGTTGGAATCCAGGGCTTCCTTGGCGCTGGCGGCGTCGAAGGTCTTGGACTCGATCTGGATGTCGGACTTGACCTTCTTGCCACCCAGGTAGTCCTTGACGGCCTGCGCGGTCTCCTTGCCGAAAATCGGGTTGTACTCGATCACGTAGGAGAGGTCGCCATCGACGAGGGCCTGCAGGGCGTTCTTCGTACCGTCGATGGTGATGATCTTGACCTTGCCCTTGAGGCCGGCGGCGTCAACGGCCTGCGCGGCGCCGAGGCCCATCTCGTCGTTCTGGGCGAAGATGAACTGCGGGTTGTCGGACTTGTACTTGTCCAGCAGGCCGGCGGTCACGGTCTTGGCCTCATCGGTGGACCAGTTGGCGGACTGGGACTCGAGGACCTTCACGTTCTTGGCGATCTTGGCATCCCAACCGGCGCCACGATCCTTGACGACGGACAGGCCGGCGGGGCCTTCGAGGATGAAGCCGTTGGCGCCGTCCGGGAAGTTCTTGTTCACGAACTCGGCGGCCTGCTCACCGGCCCACTCGTTGGACGGT
This sequence comes from Bifidobacterium sp. LH_424, assembly GCF_056356895.1. NCBI lineage: Bacteria > Bacillati > Actinomycetota > Actinomycetes > Bifidobacteriales > Bifidobacteriaceae > Bifidobacterium > Bifidobacterium sp. LH_424. The sequence goes on along the minus strand of NZ_JBKEVC010000001.1, from coordinate 285,123 downwards.
CCGATGTGGGAGACGATGGCCTTCTTGGCGTCGGAGTCCTTGACCTGGACGTTGCGGTCGACGGTGAAGACCGGAATCTCGGCCTCGGCGGCCTTCTTCAGGGACTCGTCCCAACCGGAATCCTCAGTGGAGGACAGGATGATGGCGTCCACCTCGTCGTTGACGAACTTGTTGAAGGCCTGAATCTGCTTCTGCTGATCGTTGTTCTGGGTCGGCGAGTAAATCAGGTCGAATCCGGCGGACTTGAACGCGGACTTGATGTCGTTCTCGTTCGCGGTACGGAAACCACCCTCGGGGCCGACGGCGACGAAGCCGACGGTCTTCTTGCCGTTGTCCGAACCACCGTTGGAGCCGGAACCGCATGCTGCCACGCTCACCAAAGCGGCGGCGGAAGCAACAAGGGCGATGGCCTTCTTCCAATTCTTCATGTTTATACTCCTCCTCGAGTTATCGAGCACCAAGGTTCTTTCCTTGGCTGACGACTGTTTGTCATCGACATGCTCAAGTATGAACCAAACAATGTGAGCGTTCAACCTCACGGGATAACATTTCGATAACGTCTTGATAACGATTTGATAACATAGCGCCCGCACGTCGGCTTATCGGCGCGGTACCGCCGTTTTCGGGTATTATGGAGAGCGCCGTAACGAGGCGCCGCCGCCTCGCATGCACCTATACATGCACCTATATGAGGCGGTCCGGCACCGTACAACGAACACGAAAGGAGACCCATGGATACCGTGTTCCTCATCATCAAGCAGGTGGAAGGCATCAAGCACCTCGCCGGCGTGGCCGCCACCATCGGCGACGCCGCCAAGCTGCTCGCCAAGTGGGAGCCGGAATGCCCGGACAACTTCAACTTCCTCGGCACCGAGGAGGTCTACGGCGTCAAGCGTCACCTGTTCAACATCCCGTTCAACATGCAGTACCTCATCTACGAGGTCCCGATCAACTCCGAGGTCCCGCAGGAGCTCTTCAAGAGCGAATACGGCGGCATCTGATCGAACGACCCGCGCATCTCGTCGAGAGAGGGCTCCTTCCCGTCAGGAAGGAGCCCTCTTTTGTCGTTTCCGCGCATGCGCGACGCATGTGCACCGCATCGTCCGTCATCGTCCGTCACTGCGCGCCGAGCGCCGTCACCTGCGAATCGGCGATGGACCACGATCCGTCGAGCGAACCGGACACCGACCGGACCACACCGAGGTCGTCGAGCACGGCCAGCCTGCGGTACAGCGCGATCTGCCCGGAGGCGAGTCCCGTCACCGTGGTGTCCGGCAGACGCTGCTCGCGCACGGGGCCGGGCGCGATCTGCCGGTATCCCCGCTGCTTCTGCACCACCGACGATCCGGACGAACCGGACGAACCGGACGAACCGGACGAACCGGACGAACCCGACGACGAACCGGAGGCCGAACCGGACGAATCCGACGCGCCATCCCCGCCGGAACCCTGGCCGTCCGCGTCGTCCGTCGAGGGGACCGACACGTAGATGAGGTTCAGATCGTTGTAGAAGGTCATCATCGTCACGTTGCGCTGCCGCGAGATCTCGGTGGGCTGGGAGGACAGTCCCGACGGCACGAGGCTGCCGTCGCGGCTCACGCCGACCATCACCACGCCGTCGTCGAGCGCCAACGCGAGACGCGCGCCCTCCGGCGAGACGGCGACGGCGCGGATCGACTCCGAACCGAGCCAACCGACCGACAGATGCCGTTCCACGCCGTCGCGCGAGACATAGAGGCTGTGGCCGCCGTCCGAGACCGCCCAGATCTCGCCGTCGAGACCGCCCGAGATGAACGAGACGCGGGCGCCGGAGAACATGACGCCGCACGAGGAGGCGTCGGCCTTGAGACATTCGACCACGCCGTCGGCTCGCAGCACCGCTCCCCCGTCGGCGGAGAACGCGAATCCGCGCGCCCCCGGGGAGCCGTCGGTCTCGCCGACGCGCAGGGGGCTCGACGAGCCGAGGGAGACGACGCGTCCGTCGGTGAGCGTGTAGAGGCCGACGCTCGGCTGCCCGTTGTCGAGGTCGAAGCCGGAGTCGATCCCCGAATAGTCCGCGCTGTCCACGGTCACCTGCAGCTGAGCGCTGGGCACGCCGTCGCCGAGCGTAAGCCGGATGAGATGGACGAGCGCGACACGCGACTCCTCGTCGAGCTTGAGGAATTCGGTGCTCAGCCGCACCTGCGGCTTGCCGTCCGTCAAGGGCACGGTGTCCACGGCGAGCGTCGTCCTCGCCGTGTTCACGTCGCGCACCGCGTCTCCCAGCCAGGCCGCGCCGCCGGCGAGCACCTCGCGCACGGCCTGGGTGCGCCAATTGCGCCAGCTGAGCCAACGCACGTCGGGTACGAGATGCTTGCCGGCGGCGTCCAACTGGTAGACGGACACCTGGCGGAAGACCTGTTCGAAGTCGGCCGAGGAGACGACCACGCCATCCGCCAGATGGGAGATGCGCCACTGGCCGTCGGACTGCGCCATCGAGAACGTCATCACGGTGGTGCTTTCGTCCGCGGGGGCGGGCGTGTACAGTCCGTGGGCGTCGAGGCTGCCCACCACGTTGAGCTCCGCCTCGACCACGATGCCGCCGGAGGCCTCGGGCGATCCGGTCTGCCCGCTCGCCTTGCGCGTGAACCTGGGCGTGCCGTCGTAGATGACGGCGCCGGCGTCGCCCTTCCACTGCTCCGCGGCCTGCGTGGTGAGGAAGCGGCGCGCCACCCGGTAGCCGTCGGACTGCACGCCGGCGGGCATCGCGTTGAAGAACCCCTCGACGATGTCCTCCGGCTGGTCGTTGTCCGACGGTCCTTCCGGACTCGTGTAGACGCGCTGCGTCTGCTGTTCGACCGGGGAGAACGCCTGCACGCCGCCGCCCGACGGCAGTCCGATCGGGCTGGAGCAGGCGCCCGCCGCGCATACGGCGGCGACGACGGCGCATGCGGCGGCGACGCGGACGCAGCGACGCGCGAGCCGACGCGCCGACGCGCCCGCCGTGGGCGCGGACGCAGGCGCAGGTACGGGCGCGGGCATGCCGCCATCGGCCGATCCGTTCCGTCCGTCCATCATTCGTCTCCCGTCCCGTCGTGGCCGTCGCTTCCCGCATCGCCGGCGTTCCCGTCGCCGGTCCCGCCGTCCGCGGCGTCCATGGTGTTCACGCCGCCCGCGTCGCCGCCGTCGCGCGAGCCGTGCTTGACGTAGTCGGCGCTGCGGTTGTCGGCGATGCCGAAGCCGCCGGTGATGACGGGACGGCTGGTGCCGCGTTCGAAGTCGACCGGCAGCTCGTTGTCCGGCACGACGCCGAGCGCGGGATCGCGCGGCAGCGTGACGAGGAACCAGGTGCCTTCGCCGAGTTCGGAGCGCACGCGGATCGAGCCCTGGTGGAGCTTCGCGTCGGTCATCGCGATGGACAGGCCGAGACCGGTGCCGCCGGTGGTGCGCGCACGCGAGGGGTCGCCGCGCCAGAAGCGGTCGAACACGTGCGGCACCTGGTCGCGCGGCATGCCCACGCCGTAATCCCGCACGGAGATGACGACGGCGCGACGGTTGGCGGCGAGCCTCACCTCGATCGGCTTGTCCTCCGCGAAGTCGACGGCGTTGGAGAGCAGGTTGCGCACGATGCGCACGATGCGGCGCGCGTCGAAGTAGGCGAGCACCTCGATGTTCGGCAGGAACGTGTGGATCGGCACGTGCTTCGCCTGGGCGAGGCCGGACACCTGGTCGACGGCCTCGCGGATCGGTTCGCGCATGTCGGCCTCGACCAGGTCGAGCGCCGCATAGCCCGCGTCGTAGCGGGAGATCTCCAGCAGATCGGCGAGCATGTCCTGGAAGCGGTTGATCTGGCCGGAGAGCAGTTCGACGGTGCGTCGCGTGATCGGATCGTACCCGTCCTTGCGGCTTTCGAGCAGATCGGAGGCCATGCGCATCGTGGTGACGGGGGTGCGCAGCTCGTGGCTCACGTCGGAGACGAAGCGGCGCTGCATCGCGCCCGCCTCCTCCAGCTCGTCGATCTTCTGGTCCAACGCGGCGGCCATCGTGTTGAACGAGTCCTGCAGGGAGCCGATCTCGTCCTTGCGCGTCACGGGGACGCGCGCGCCGAGATCGCCGGCGGCGAAGGTCTCCGCCGCGGCGGCCACGACGCCGACCGGGACGATGATGCCGTGCAGCGCCATCCACACGACGATGCCGACGAGCACGCTCAGCGCGAGGCATACGGAGATGAGATTCATCTGGATCTGGGTGAGCGAGTTCTCCTGCGACTCGTAGGAGAACAGCGCGAAGAACTCGAGTCCGCCGGCCGCGCCGAATTCGAGCGTGGTGCCGAGCACCGCGCCGGGCACGTCCGTACGGTTCTCGACGTCGATCGCGATGGGCTGATAGAAGACGCGGCTGTGCGTGTCGGAGGCGACGGCGCTGCGCATGTCGTCGGTGACGGCGTCCTCGTATGTGGGGTCGGTGGACACGGGCACGATGAGGCGGCTCTCGTCGTCCTTGCCGCGCAGATAGACGCTCACGAGGTTCGACGCGCCCTCGTTCTGCAGCGAGGAGGCCAGATTATTGACGAGCTGCTGGTACTGCACCGAATCGGAGACATCGGCCGAGTCGAGCCCGGTCTGCGCCTGCTGCACCATGTTCGAGAAGTCGTTGCGCGCCTGCGTGGAGACCTGGTCGAGGAGCGTGGAGCGCACGGAGATCATCGACACGACGGAGAAGACGACGGCCACGATGAGCGTGACCGCGACCACCATGGCGACGGTGCGCGCCTGCAGCGACCGTCGGACCTCGGCGCGTCCGCTTTTCAGCAGACGACGCCAGCTGAACCGGTCGCCGATGCGCGCGCGCAGATCGGCGCCGGTCATGCCGCCGCCCGCGCGGGATCATGCTCCGGCGGGACGAACTTGTAGCCGATGCCGCGCACGGTGACGATGATCCGCGGCTTCTCCGGATCGTCCTCGACCTTGGCGCGCAGACGTTGGATGTGCACGTTCACGAGACGCGTGTCGCCGTCGTAGCCCCGCACCTTCTTGAGGAGCGTGGAGCGGCTGATGGCCTCGCCGCTGCCGGCGGCCAGCACGGCGAGCAGTTCGAACTCCATCGGCGTCAGCCCGAGGTCGACGCCGTCCTTGGTGGCGGTGTGGCCGGTGCGGTCGATGACGATCGCTCCGCGTTCGATGTGCTGCGGGTCGGAATCGCCCGTCTCGCCGCCGTTGCCGGCCGCCGCGGCGAGCTTGGCGCGGATGCGGAAGCGCGCGCGGATGCGGGCGAGGAGCTCGGCCACCTTGAACGGCTTGGGCACGTAGTCGTCGGCCCCCGCCTCGAGGCCGGCGACCACGTCCACGGTGTCGGACTTCGCGGTGAGCATGATGATCGGCACGTTCGACGAGGTCTCGCGGATGCGCCGCGCCACCTCGGTGCCGTCGATGCCGGGCAGCATGACGTCAAGCAGGATGAGGTCCGGATTGACGGTGGGGAACATCTCCACGGCGCGCAGGCCGTCGAGACAGGTGGTGGTCCGGAACCCCTCGTTCTCCAGCACGATGGAGAGCATCTCGCCCAGTGCCTGGTCGTCGTCGACGATGAGGATCATCTTACCGGCGCTTTCGTCCTGCGTCATCGCGTGCTCCTTTCCCGCCATGGTCATGATGGCGTGGCGCGTCCGTCGTTTCGTATCGGGCTCATTGTACCCCGTAACCGCTTACCTGTCCGCCTGTTTCGTCCGTTCTTCCCGATCGGTTCCCGTCCCGGCGTCCCGTCCGTCCCGTCCGTCCCGCGGGCCGTCGCCGGAGTGCAGGATCGGCTCGATGCGGGCGAGCCGCTCCCCCACCTCGCGTTCGTAGCCGCGGTTGTTCGGCCGATAGTAGCGCCGTCCACGCAGGTCCTCGGGCAGGTACTCCTGCGGCGCGACGGCCCCCGGCCAGTCGTGCGCGTACCGGTAGCCCTCGTGGTTGCCCCACTCCTTCATCAGTTTGGTGGGCGCGTTCCTCAGATACAGCGGCACGGCGCCGATGTGCCCGGCGTCCACGTCCGCCAGCGCCTCGTTGATGGCGTTGTAGCTCGCGTTCGACTTGGGCGCGGTGGCCACGGCGATCGCCGCCTCGGAGAGGATGATCCGGGCCTCCGGCATGCCGACGAGCGCGACCGCCTGCGCGGCGGCGACCGTCACCTGGAGGATCTGCGGAGCGGCCATGCCGACCTCCTCGGCGGCGGCGATCATGATGCGTCTGGCGATGAACCGCGGGTCCTCGCCGGCGCGGATCATGCGTGCGAGGTAGTGCACGGCCGCATCCGGGTCGGATCCGCGCATCGATTTGATGAATGCGGAGATCACGTCGTAATGGTCGTCGCCGTCCTTGTCGTAGCGCACGGTGGCCACGTCCATCACGGTGGAGACGACGTCGGGCGTGATGGTCGGGCGGCGTCTGCCCTTCTCGCGCGCCTTGTCGCCGGTGACCGCGCCGGCGGCCGCCTCGAGGATGGTGAGCGACTTGCGCGCGTCGCCGCCCGCCATCCGCACGATCTCGGCGATGGCCTCGTCGGTGGCCTTCACCTCGCCTTTGAGCCCGTGTTCGGAGGCGAGGGCGCGGCGGACGAGGTCGTCGAGCTGTTCCGGTTCCAGCGATTCGAGTTTGACGACGACGGAACGGGAGAGCAACGGTTTGATGACCGAGAAGCTCGGGTTCTCGGTGGTCGCGCCGATGAACGTGACGTCGCGGTTCTCGACGGCGGGCAGGAGCGCGTCCTGCTGGGATTTGGAGAAGCGGTGCACCTCGTCGATGAACAGGACGGTCTCCTCGCCGCGTGAGACGAGCCGCTCGTGCGCGCGGTCGAGCACGGCGCGCACGTCCTTGACGCCGCTGGTCACGGCGGACAGCTCCTCGAACACGCGGCCGGACTGGCGGGCCACGATCGTGGCGAGCGTCGTCTTGCCGACGCCGGGAGGCCCGAACATGATGATCGAGCTGGGCGCGGTGAGCGAGCCCTTCGACGCCGGATTGGCGAGACGCCGCAGCGGCGAACCCTCCCCCAGCACGTGGGACTGCCCGATCACCTCGTCGAGCGTGCGCGGGCGCATGCGCACGGCGAGCGGACGCGTCACCTCGTCGGGCGCGTCCGACGCCGCGAACAGGTCGTTGTCGGTCATTCGTTGCCGACCTTGTAGTCGAAGAAGACGACCTCGCCGCTCTCCTGCGTGGCGTCGAGGTCGACGACGCCTTCGATGGCCCAGTCGTGGTCGCCGTCGGAGTCATCGATGATCTGACGCACCTTCCACGAGTGCTCGTCCTTCTCGTGCTTCGTGTCGAGCATGAAGAGCTCCGCGGAACGGGCCTTCGCGTCGGTGTTCACGTATTCGTGCTCGTCATAGAAGTCGTCGAGCGCGTCCTCCCATTCGTGCACGCCGTAGCCCCAGTCCTTGTCGAGCGCGCCGAGCGTGTCCGGATCGTCGAGATCCATGAGCGTGACGCGGCGGAACAGGGCGTTGCGCACGAGCACCGTGAGGCCGCGGCGGTCCTCGACGACGGCGTCGCGCGCGCCGGGGGCGGCGAGCGACGCGGCCGCCTCGGAGGCGTCCGTGGAGCCGTCCGCGCCCGCGTTCTCCCACTCGTCGACGAGCGAGGAGTCGATGGAGCGCACGAGCACGCGCAGCCAGGCGATGATGTCGTCCAGCTGCTCGTCGCGCTTCTCCGGCGGCACGGTGCGGGCGAGCGCGCGGTACGCGTCGGACAGGTAGCGCAGGAGCGTGCCTTCGGAGCGGGCGATGTTGTAGCGGGCGATGTAGCCGGTGAAGTCGGAGGCGGTCTCGACCATGTCGCGCACCACCGACTTGGGGCTCAGCCAGTAGTCGTTGGCCCACGGCACGTCGTGGCGGTACTGGTCGAACGCCGCGTCGAGCATGTCCTCCAACGGCTTCGGGTAGGTGATCTCCTGAAGGCGGTCCATACGCTCGTCGTAGTCGAGGCCGTCGGCCTTCATGTCGGCCATGGCCTTGTCGCGGGCGGCGCGCTCCTGGGCGCGCAGCACCTGCTTGGGGTCGTCGAGCGTCGCCTCGACCATGGAGATCACGTCGAGCGCGTACGTGTCCGACTCGGGGTCGAGCAGTTCGAGCGCGGCGAGCAGGAACGGCGAGAGCGGCTGGTCGAGCGCGAAGTCGTCGGGCACGTCGAGCGTCATCACGTAGTCCTTGCCGCCGTCGCGGCCTTCGAGCACCTCGATCACGTCGGTGTCGAACAGGGTCTGGAAGATCTCGTCGGCGCGCTGGTGGAGCTTCTCCTTCTGATCGGGGGTCTGCGCGGAATCGTCGATGAGGTCATCGATGCGCGCGCGGGCGTCGCCGCCCTGCTCGACCTCGTTGAGCACCATCGAATGCGTGATCTTGAGGTGCGGCACGAGCGTTTCGGGGGCGGCGTCGATGAGCTTGTCGAACGTGTTCTGGTTCCACGTGACGAAGCCTTCGGGCGCCTTCTTGCGCTTGACCTTCTTGAGCTTCTTCGGGTCGCCGCCCGCCTTGGCGATGGCCTTCTGGTTCTCGATCTCGTATTCGGGCGCCTCGGCGACGACGAGGCCTTCCGTGTCGAAGCCCATGCGGCCGGCGCGGCCGGCGATCTGGTGGAATTCGCGGGCCTTGAGGCGGCGCATCTTGGTGCCGTCAAATTTCGTCAAGGCGGTGAGCACGACCGAATGAATCGGCACGTTGATGCCGACGCCGAGCGTGTCGGTGCCGCAGATGACGGGCAGCAGGCCCTGCTGGGCGAGCTGTTCGACGAGGCGGCGGTAGCGCGGCAGCATACCCGCATGGTGGATGCCGACGCCGGTACGCAGCAGCCGTTGCAGGATCTTGCCGAACGCGGTGGTGAACTTGACGCCCTTGATGGCCTCGGCGATGGCGGCGCGCTGCTCCTTGCTGGAGACGCCGGTGGAGGCGAGCGCCTGCGCGGTCTCTAGGGCGGCGTCCTGCGAGAAGTGGACGACGTAGATGGGGGTCTCGCCGTTCCTGAACGCGAGTTCGACGGTCTTCTCCAACGGGTCGAGCGTGTACTCATAGCTCAGGGGCACGGGCCGCGGCGCGTCGGCGATCACGTCCACGTCGGGCACGTCGTTCAAATCGGAAAGCTTGTCGGCGATCGCGTCGACGTTACCGAGCGTGGCGCTCATGAGCAGGAAGCGCGTCTGCGGAAGGGTGAGCAGCGGCACCTGCCACGCCCATCCGCGCTCCGGGTCGCCGTAGTAGTGGAACTCGTCCATCGCGACCATGCCGATGTCCGCATGCTCGCCCTCGCGCAGCGCCTGGTTGGCGAGGATCTCGGCGGTGCAGCAGATGATCGGCGCGTCCGCGTTGATGTGGCTGTCGCCGGTGATCATGCCCACGTTGTCGCGGCCGAACACCTCGACGAGGTCGAAGAACTTCTCGGAGACGAGCGCCTTGATGGGTGCCGTGTAGTAGGAGCGGCGGCCGGTGCACAGGGCGGCGAAGTGCATGCCGAGCGCGACGAGCGACTTGCCGGAGCCGGTGGGCGTGTTGAGGATCACGTGGTCGCCGGCGAGCAGGTCCATGATGGCCTCCTCCTGGTGGGGCCATGGCTCGATGCCCTTGACGTCCTCCACCCAGCCGAAGAACCGTTCGTAGATGTCGTCGTCCGTGAGGTTGCGCTCGCGTTCGCTTCCGTCCCATTCCGGGGCGAGCCGCCCCAGCGACCCGTAGCGCTTGTCGTCCTCGTATTCCTTCTCGTCGGTCATGGTTCCCTAGCTTAGCCGACGTCGCGCCTCGTCGGCGTCCACTTCCGCTTCGAGCGGCGGCCAGGACATGTTCATGTTCCGCAACGTGGTGCGCAGCAGTTCGGAGACGACGGCCCGGGAGTACCAGCGGTTGTCGGCGGGCACGAGATACCAGGGGGCGGCGGGCGTGCTCGTCCGTTCGAACACCTCCTGCCAGGCGTCCATGTAGTCGTCCCACCGGTCGCGCGCGTCCAGGTCGGAGACGTCGAACTTCCAGTATTTGGTGGGGTCGTCGAGGCGCGCGAGGAAGTGCCGGCGCTGCTCCTCACGGCTGGAGACGAGGAAGATCTTGATGACGGCGCATCCGGAGGCGACGAGATTGCGCTCGAACCCGTTGACGATGTCGTAGCGGGCCCGCCACACGTCCTCGGGGAACGTGCCGTACACGTGCGGCATGACGATGTCCTCGTAGTGGGAGCGGTCGAAGATCGCGATCCACCCCGGATCGGGCAGTTCGCGTTCCACGCGCCACAGGAACCCGTGGCCCGCCTCTTCCTCGGTGGGTTTGCCGAACCCGTGGTAGTGGATGCCCATCGGGTCGCCCTGCCGGAACACGTGGCGCACGATGCCGCCCTTGCCGGAGGCGTCCATGCCCTGCAGCACGATGAGCAGCCTTCTGGGCGACCCCTTCACGCCGTTCGCGTACATGAGCCGCTGGTAGCGGGCGATGCCCGACGAGCTCAGGTCGATGAACCGTTCGCCGTCGTACTTGTCGCCGTCGAAGCCGGGGGTGCTCCCCGCGCCCGTCGCGGCCAGCTCCCCCACGTCGACGCCGTGGTGGAACATGAGCCGCTGCGCGGGCGGCAGCGACCAGACGGCGCTCAGCAGCTCGCTGGATTTCGCGGCGCGCGCGAGACGCTCCGCCACGTTGTCGCTGTCCTCGACCGAGCCGATCAGCTCCTCGGCGCGGTCGAGCGCCTTGTCGACGTACTTGCGCGTCCTGCCGCCGCCTTTGGCGTTCTTCCTGTCATCCTTGGCCATAGGGCCGATTGTACGCCGCCGCGGACGTGTGGCGACGATTTCGCCGGCACCGGACGGTCACGCGGCACGGCGCGCGCGGCGGCGGTCGCGCACGCGCAACGCCGTGCCGACCGCGGCGACGGCGACGGTGCCGAGGGCGACCGCGGTGAGCGCCCGACGATCGAGGCGCTTCGCCGCGGGCCCGGGTCCGGCGGCCTCGTCGCCGTTCTCGCCGGCCGCCGCATCGGAGTCGGGATGGTTTCCGCGGTCAGCGTATTGCGCGTTGACGACGGTCGGACCGTCGAACGCGCCCTCGGCGTCGTCGGCGGTCTCGACCTTGGCGACGTCGCCGTTCGCATCCAACGTGACGCGGGCGCACAGGGCCTTCGCCCAGTCGATGCGCTGCCAGCCGTCGGACGACTTCCATAACGGGTATCCGGAGTCGAGCGCGGTCTTCGCGAGGATCGCGTTCCGCTGGTCGGCGTGCAGCTGCGGGTAGGCGAGACGCAGCACGTCGGCGGCGCCGCGCGGCGCGGTGAACGGTTCGCCCTTCTCGGTCTTGTTCTGCGCGAATCCGTAGGTCATGCGCTTGACGTAGACGCGGACGGCGGACGCCCGGTCCCTGACCGGCTCGTCGGCGATCGGGTCGAGGAACCCGTTCGTATAGCCGCCTTCGCCGGTGGCCTTGAGGTCCGCGATGCACGCCTTGAGCGTCGCGCCGTGGCCGTCCGCCCTGCAGCGTTCGGTGAGGTAGGCGCGCAGCTGCCGCGCGGCGGGGGCGACCGACGTGCCGAACTCGTTGTGCCAGTATTGCCCGTTCTGCGCGGAGCCGCCGATGCGCCCGCCGATGACGTCAAGCGGATAGTGGACGCCGAGCACGATGCGGTTGTTGCCCGCCTCCGAGGTGCGCGCCATGATCTGCGGCGCGAGTTCGGGGATCATGCCGGCGAGCGCCACGCCCCACGAATAGGCCGTGGTCGTGTGTCCGGACGGGTAGGAGCTGTTCTTCTGCAGGTTCGAATAGCCGGGGACGTGGTCGCCCCATGCGGGCACCTGCCTGATGTCGAGCGTGGCGGGCAGTCCCGCGAGGTCGTTCGTGCCGTTGTAGGCGCTCACCGAGCGGTCGAGGTAGGGCCGCGGGTGCATGGCCGCCCGCTTCGACTCGTAGGTGGAGGCGACGTCGAAGCGGAACAGGTCGACGACGCGGCCGAGCCGGTGTCCGTCGATGCCTTCGCGCATGTAGCGGCCGAGCACGGGGCCGAGCGCGTCGGGCATGGTCTCGCGCGCCCTGAGGTCGGAGTCGACGAGCGCGCGTCTGCGCTGCGGGGTGAGCCCGTCGGCGTCGGCGCCTTCGGCCCCCTTGTGGTTGATGGCGACGGCGAGGTCCCCGTCGCGCTTCATCACGGTTTTGTCGAGCACCTTGCCGCCGTCCCGCGCGCTGGTGGGCGCCTTCCAGTAGTCCTTCTCGTAGTCGGCGAGGAGGGCCGCCCAGTCAGGGTTGGGCAGCTGGTCGGCGCGCGCGGCGGGGACGGCGCCGGGAATCGGCGCGACGGCGGCCAGGGCGACGGCCGCGACGGCCGCGGTCGCGGCGACGAACACGGCGGCCACGGCGCGGAGGGACCGGATGCGCGCGGATACGATGACGGCGGACAGGTTCGGGAACGGTGTCATGCTCCCTAACCTATCCGCCGTTTCGCTACGCGACGAGGGGCGCGGCCGAACGATGGGTGAACTCTTCGTGTCGCTCAGATCTTCAGACGGTGCCCCATGTCGTCGTGGTTGTGGTCCTTCTTGCCGATGTCGCCGTGCGGCTTGAAGACGGCGCGGTCGTGCTTCTCGCCGTGGCCGTACTGGTCGTGGCGTTCGGGCGGCTCGCCGCCGTTCTCCTTGGCGGCCTTGGCGGCGAGGCGCGCCGCCTTCGCGGCCTTCGCCTTGCGTTCCGCCTCCTCGTCGCGGATCAGACGGCCGGTCTCCGGATCGATCTGCGATTCGGGCTGCGTGGCGTCGTAGCCCTGCTCGTAGCGGGTGCGGCGCCAGTTGCGGATCGACGCGTTCGTGCCGCGGTGGTGCACGTGGTACTGGCGGGGCGCGCCGCCGAGCGGCAGCTCCTCCACCTCCTTGGCGACGGCGATCTGGTTGATGTTCGACGGGTCGCCGGCGGCGATCGGCGCGACCGGCTCGGGCTCGGCGGGCGCGGCCGTGCGCTGCTGCATGCGTTCCGGCAGCCATTCGGCGAGTCGGGACAGCAGCCAGCAGGCGATGAAGTAGATGACCGCGGCCATGACGAGCGTCTGCAGGATGTTGAAGTACATCGAGCCGAGTCGGCGCGACTCCTGCAGCAGATCCGTGTACATGATGATCGAGCCGAGCGCCGTGTCCTTCAGAACGACGACGAGCTGGGTGACGGCGGCGGGCAGCATCGCGTAGACGGCCTGCGGCACCTCGATCTGGATGAGCGACTGCGTTTCGGTGAGTCCCAGGGCGAGGGACGCCTCACGCTGGCCGTTCGGCAGATTGCCGACGCCGGAGCGCACGAGCTCGGCGACGACCGAGCCGTTGTAGAGCACGAGCGCGATGACGACCGCCCAGTACGAGGGGCTCGGGAATCCGGCGAACGCGAACCAGCGCCAGAAGAAGATCATGAGCAGCAGCACCGGCACGGCGCGGCAGAACTCGACGATCACGGCGGACACGCCGCGCACGAGCGGGTTCGGCAGGAGTCGTCCCACGCCGAACACGAGGCCGAACAGGACGGCGCCGACCACGGCGAGCACGGTCGCCTTGACGGTCATCCACAGGCCAGGCAGGTAGAAGTCGGTCCACGCCTCCTTCTCGAGGGCGGGCTTCCACAGCTCCCAGCTCAGCTGGTTCTCGCCGTCCGGCGGGTTGTGCAGACGCATGAGCATAAGTACGACGAGTACGGCGAAGACCAGGCCGGCGACCCAGTTGATGATGCGGATGGTGCGGCGGCCCTTCGGACCGGGCGCATCGAACAGGACGGAATTGGAAGTATCGGCCATGACTCGGTCACCTCCTCACGGCGAGCTTGTTGGACAGGTACGTGGTGAGCATGCCGATCGGGATGATCAGAATCACGTAGCCGAACGCGAAGATCAGGAAGATCTGGATGATGACGTCCGGGCGGAACTCGATCATCTGGCTCATCAGCGACGACGTCTCGGTGGAGACGGACGCGGCGGCGGCGACGGTCGAGTTCTTGAGCAGCGCGATCAGCGTGTTGCCGAGCGGGGCGACCGAACCGCGGAACGCCTGCGGCAGGATGATCTCGGTGGCGGACTGCATGAAGCCGAGGCCCAGCGCGCGGGCCGCCTCGGCCTGGCCGAGCGGCACCGTGTTGATGCCGGAGCGCAGCGACTCGCACACGAACGCGGCCGTGTACAGGCTCAGGCCCATGACCGCCAGCCAGAAGAAGTTCGTGGCGAACGTGTCGGAGAAGGTGAGCTTCAGCTGCGCGTACGCGCCGAGCACCATGAACACCATGATGATGGTGAGCGGCAGGTTCTTGAACAGCTCCACGTAGGCGCCGGCCACGGCCCTGAGGGACGAGATCGGCGAGATGCGCATGACCACGAGGATCACGCCGAGGATCATCGAGAACAGGGCGCTCCACAGGGTCAGTTCGATGTTGACGAGGAACGCGCCGGGCACGTCGTACTGGCTGAACAGTTCGAGGAATCCGTTCATCACTTGTCCCCCTCGCCCTCGTCGGGCGTCGGCGGGTTGTACTCCGCGTTCGGCGTGTACGCCGTGCCCTTCGTGTTGTCACTGATCGCGCGCTTCCAGGAGCCGTCCTGGATCATGTCGACGATCGCGTTGTTGATCTGCGCGGCGAACTTGGTGTCGCCCTTCTTGATGCCCACGCCGTAGTACTCCTGCGTGAACGGCTTGCCGACGACGCGCAGCTTGCCGCGGGAGGCGGAGGCGAGGCCGGCGAGGATGATGTCGTCGGTGGTGACCGCGTCGACGATGCCGGAGAACAGGGCGGTCGCGCATTCCGCGTAGCCCGGCTGCTCCATGAGCTGCACCTCGGAGGCGAACTTCTCCTTGACGGTGGCAGCGGAGGTCGAACCGGTCACGGAGCACAGGCGCTTGCCGTTGAGGTCCTCGGGGCCGTTGATGGACGTGTCGTCCTTGCGCACGAGCAGGTCCTGACCGGCCACGAAGTAGGGTCCGGCGAAGGAGACGGCCTTCTTGCGCTCGTCGGTGATCGAGTAGGTGGCGAGGATCATGTCCACGTCGCCGTTCTGGAGCATGGCCTCGCGCTGCTTGGACGGGGCCTCCTTCCAGATGATCTCGTCCTCGGAGTAGCCGAGCTTCTTGGCGATGTACTTGGCCACGTCCACGTCGAAGCCGACGTAGGTGCCGGACTTCTTGAAACCGAGGCCCGGCTGGTCGAACTTGATGCCGATGCGGATCTTGCCCGCCTCGTCGGAGCCGCAGGCGGCCAGCGACATCGTGCAGGCGAGCGCGGCCACGACGGCGACCGCGCGGCGCGCCATCCGCTTCACTGATGGTTTGAACGTCATATGCTTGCCTTCTTGTCTTTCCCTCGGTCCGTCAGTGGGTGAGGATCTTCGACAGGAAGTCCTTGGCGCGCTCGGTCTTCGGATGCTCGAAGAACTCGTCGGGCGTGTTCTGTTCGAGGATCTGGCCGTCGGCCATGAACACGATGCGGTCCGCGGCCTTGCGCGCGAAGCCCATCTCGTGGGTGACGCACAGCATGGTCATGCCCTCGTGGGCGAGCTCGACCATGACGTCGAGCACCTCGTTGACCATCTCCGGGTCGAGCGCGGAGGTCGGCTCGTCGAACAGCATGACCTTCGGGCGCATGGCGAGCGCGCGGGCGATGGCGACGCGCTGCTGCTGGCCGCCGGAGAGCTGGGAGGGCATCTTGCCCGCCTGCGAGTCGACGCCGACGCGGGCGAGCAGGTCCATGGCGAGGCGTTCGGCCTCCTTCTTGTCCATATGGCGGACCTTGATCGGCGCGAGCGTCACGTTCTCCAGGATGGTCTTGTTGGCGAACAGGTTGAACGACTGGAACACCATGCCGACCTCGGCGCGCAGGTTGGCGAGCTCCCTGCCCTCCTGCGGCAGGGCTTTGCCGTCGATGCGGATGTCGCCGGAGTCGATGGTCTCCAGACGGTTGATGGTGCGGCACATCGTGGACTTGCCGGAGCCGGACGGGCCGACGATGACGAGCACCTCGCCCTTGTTGACGGTGAGGTTGATGTCTTTCAGGACGTGCAGATCGCCGAAGTGCTTCTCGACGTGGGTCAGCTCGACGAGCGGGTGGCCGGAGGTCTCATTGCCCGGCACGAGGGGCGCGACGGGGCGCGTTTCTTCTAGTTTCTCTGACATGGGAGGTCAGTATAACGGCACTGTGTTACCGGCAGACTACCAGCCGGACATCAATAGTTCACCATGTGAGACGCCTATCCATCATCCCGCCCCATTCCCCAGCGCCCTCTTCCCCATGGTGCGGCAACACACTTCCTCCACAACCCCGGAATCAAGCCGTTTCGCGCCACCGCACCATGGGTGATTCATCGCACCATGGGGGTTTCACCGCACCATGGGCACGCGCGTCACTGCACCGGACGCGGCTTGCCGAGGCCCGCGACGAACCGCACGCCCGGGATGTCGGCGAAGATCGAACCGTCCACCACGAGCTTGGAGGGGCGCACGCCGGAACCCAGATACAGCTTCGGGATCGACAGGATGTGCTGGTCGACGAGCAGCGGCCAGGACTCCGGCAGGCCGATCGGCGACATGCCGCCCGACTCCATGCCGGTCGCCTCGACGGCCGCCGCGATCGGCGCGAAGCTCACCTTGGACACCTCCAGCGTGTGCTTGACGACGCCGTTGAGGTCGGCGCGCGTGTCCGCCGTGACGAACGCGGCGGCGAACTGCGGCGGCGCCTTGCGCGTCTTGTGCGTGTGCACGACGACCACGTTGCCGGTGATCGAGAACGGCACCCCGTACTTCGGGCACCACAGGTCGGTATCCGACTCCTCGTCCGTGTTGATGGTCACGCCCAGGATCTTCGATTCCGGCACCCCGGCCGCGACCATCGCGTTCAGCTTGTCGAACACCGGCTTCGCCAGCAGGTCCCCGTCATGCCAGTCCAGTATCTCCAACGTCATAAGTCCCCCTTCGTCATGCGTTCGTCCGCCCAGCATAGCGGCGCCCACCACGCCGCCGCCCGGCGCGCCTATACCCGTTCCCTATAACCGGTTCCATCCGCACCCCATCCCCATGGTGCGGCGATGTCCCCATGGTGCGACAACACACTTCCTCCATAACCCCGGAATCAAGCCGTTTCACGCCACCGCACCATGGGGGTTTTACCGCACCATGGGAATGCAGGTTCCAAGGAAGCGCTCGTCGTGGGAGACGACGACCAGCGCGCCCGGGTAATCAGCCAGCAAGCGGGCCAGCGACGCCTTCGACGACAGGTCGAGATGATTCGTCGGCTCGTCCATGACGATCAATTGCGGACCGTCCGGCAACGCCAGACACACCAGAAGCTTGCGCAGTTCGCCCGGCGACGGGGATTCCCCGGCCAACAGCCGGTCCGGGTCGGCGTTGAGCCGCGCGTACGCGCCCAGCACACGGGCCCGGTCGCCGGCGGACAGCCCCTGCAAACGGCCCATCGCCGTATCGCGGTCATCGTCGGTGAGTTCCTGGGCGACAATCAGTTTCGGTACGTCGGCGGCGTGCGCGAGCATCGTGCGCAACAACGTCGACTTGCCGGTGCCGTTCGGCCCCGTCACCGCGACATGGTCGCGCGGACCGACCGAGATCGTCGGGATCGCAAGTCCTATGGCCGAAGTCTCGTCGACGGCCGGCGACAGTCGGATGCGTCCGCCGGAGACGACGGCCCGCGACAACCCGGACGAGTCGGACGAGTCGAGTCCTAGGCCGTCCTTGCTCACGCTTTCCGGCCCGGTATCGGCGGCGTCCCGTCCGTCGAACCGGACCACGCCCGAATCCAGTCGTATCAATTCGCGTCGCCGGCTCGGCGCAATGTCCATCCAGATGTCACCGTCGTAGCGTTTCGCCGCGACCGTGAGATCCGCCTCCCGCCGCCGCGCCGCAATCGCCCGGGCGTCGAGCCGCGCGTAGGCGCGGGTGACTCCGCGGTCGAGACCGGTCATCTTCGCCAATTGGCGTCTGTCCCTCGCGTCATGGTCGTGTCGGTCGATATGGCGGCCGCCGCGTTTCGCCGCCTCGACCTGCCGCACCTTGCCGAACTCCCGCGCGCGGGACGCCGCCAATCGGGCGGTCTCGCGCCGCGCCTCGGACAACGCGGCGGCGTCGGCGTCGTCGCGCGCCGCGATCGTCGCCGAGACCTGCGTCCATCCGCCCGGAACCGCGTCGACGACGGTCACGTTGCGGGAGCCGACGTGACGTCGCGAGAAGACGACGCACCGGCCGCAGGTCGCGTCGATGAGCGCCGCGTCGTGCGAGACGACGACGCCGATGCCGCGGTAGGCGCGCATCGCGTCGACGATGCGCGCCCGCGCGACGGCGTCGACATGGTTCGTCGGCTCGTCGAGTATCAGCACGTCGGGGCGTGCGGCGAGCGCGCAGGCGAGCTGCACGCGCTTCCTCTCGCCGCCGGACAGCGTGTCGTAACGGTACGGCCAGTCGTCGCCCACGCCGAGCATGTCGCGTACGGCGATCGTCTCGGGCGACCAGTCGGCGGCGAACATGTCGAGACGTTCCGGCGAGACGTCGACGCCTTGCGGGCAATGGCCGATGACGAGACGTTTCGGATTGGGCGTGACGGTTCCCCCATCGGGGATGACGGTGCCGCGCACGATGGCCATGAGTGTGGATTTGCCGATGCCGTTGTCGCCGACGACGGCGGTCCAGCCGCGCGGGAACGATACGTCGACGTCGGCGAACAACGGCTCCGGAGCGTCCGGATAGGTGAAGGTGATATTGGTGAGAGTGAGGATGGAGGGTTGCATGGGTCGCGCCTTTCACGTCGGGCGTGCCGCTTGGGATGCGATGTCGATGACGGCGTGGGACCGGATACGGCCAACGGGCCCGGCGCATATCGTCGCCTGCGATCGGCCACGCCCGGACGGGCGGAAGCCTGAGCCCATTGACGGATGACGCGCGGCGGCACGCTTCGACGCGTGGTCCCGCTGGAGTACCGTCATCCTTCACAGGCGCAACTTGGCTGGTTTCCTTTCGTTCGGTTCCTCTGGCATATCGAAGAACCCGTATTCACGATGCCGTTCGTACATTAGGACGAAACGACGACTTCGCCGATTGTGGACAATCCGACGGGACACGCCGCAGCGGCATCCGGAATCGACCGGTTTATCCACATCGCCCGGAATCATGTCCCTCCCGATCCGGCTTCGGTTATCATGCCCGGATGAACACATACGGCTATGACGAAGCGCCCATGGACGGCGAGGTCCACGATTACGTGAGACGCCGTCTGAACGAACAGGCGGCGGCAAAGGCGCAGGCGTGCCTGGGGCTGCTGCCGCGGGTGAGGACGGAGCGCACGACCTGCTTCGCCTTGGACACGGCGTTGACGCTGTACGCCGTCGAAACGCCACGATGCGGCGGACTGCCACGATGTGATTTCCGCGTCGTCGTGCGCGACCGTGTGGCACGATCGTCCCTCGACGGCGTCGATTTCCGCACCTGGAACCAGCCGTTCGCCACGTATACGTTCCCCAACGGATTGGTATGCGTGCATCCCATCGATACGTGGATCCAATACGCCCGATATCTGGATCTCACCGAGATGGTGGTGCTCGGCGAAGCGATCGTCCGACGATTCGGGTACGCGTTCGATGATCTCGCCAATCGGCTTACGGCGTTTCGCCGCATCGCCGGCCGGGCGCGATGCGACGCGGCCCGACCGCTCATGCGACCGTCCGACTCCGTGCAGGAGACCCGTTCGCGGCTCGCGCTGCTGCGGTATGGCCTGCCGATGCCGGTCATGCATCATGCCGTCGCGGCTCCCGGTGGAACGACCCGGTACGTCGTTGACATGGCGTACCCGGAGCGCCGTGTCGCCATCGAATACGACGGCGACCATCATCGCCGGTTCCGCAGCCAATACGTCCGGGACCAGCGCAAACGCCGGGAGCTGCGCGCGATGGGGTGGACGGTCATCGAGACGTTCGCCGACGACATACGTGACGCCGACGGACGATGTGACTTCGCGCGACGTGTGGCGGACGCGGCCGGCATGCCGTTCACGGCGATGCCGAGCCGCGCGCATCGCGCGCTCGCAGACCCGTCCCTCCGTCCCAACGCGCGCCGCGGCGAATACCATCGACGCGCCTTGGCGCGCGAGGCGTCCATGCACCGCCCCATGGTGCGGTGACCTTCCCATGGTGCGGCAACACACTTTCTCCACAACCGCGAAATCAAGCCGTTTTGCGACACCGCACCATGGGGGTTTTACCGCACCATGGGAACGGGTGGGTTTGAAAAAGGGTGAGCCCCCTGATGGGGGCTCACCCTTGGATGGGGACGATCAGTCCTCGTCCTCTTCCGGGTCGTAGTCGACGCCGGTCTCGGCACGCTGCTCGGCCGAGATCGGGGCCGGGGCACCGGTCAGCGGGTCGCGGCCGCCGCCCGCCTTCGGGAAGGCGATGACGTCGCGGATGGTGTCGGCGCCGGCGAGGATCGACACGGTGCGGTCCCAGCCGAGGGCGATGCCCGCGTGCGGCGGGGCGCCGTACTTGAACGCCTCGAGCAGGAAGCCGAACTTCTCGGCCGCCTCCTCGGAGGAGATGCCGAGGACGTTGAGCACGCGGTCCTGGATGTCGTCGCGGTGGATACGCACCGAACCGCCGCCCATCTCCTCGCCGTTGCAGACGATGTCGTAGGAGTCGGACATGGCGTGCTCCGGATCCTGGTCGAACTTGTCGATCCAGTCCTTGGACGGCATCGTGAACGGGTGGTGCATGGAGGTCCACTTGGAGTGGCCGACCGCCACGTCGTCGTCGTCCGGATCGTCAGTCGGCTTGAACAGCGGGAAGTCGACGACCCACGTGAACGCGAACTTCTTCGGGTCCAGGAGTCCCGCGCGGGAGGCGAGCTCGACGCGCACGGCGCCCAGCAGCAGCTGGGAGGACTCGCGGGAGCCGGCGGCGAAGAACACGGCGTCGCCCGGCTCGGCGCCCACGGCCTGCATCAGGCCATTGCGCTCCGCTTCGGACAGGTTCTTGGCGACGGGTCCCTTGAGCTCGCCGTCCTCGGTGAAGGACACGTAGGCGAGGCCCTTGGCGCCGCGCTGCTTGGCCCACTCCTGCCACGCGTCGAACTGGCGACGCGGCGTGGAGGCGCCGCCCTTGAACAGGACCGCGCCCACATAGGGGGCCTGGAACACGCGGAACGGCGTGTCCTTGAAGTATTCGGTGAGCTCGATGAGCGGATTGCCGAAACGCAGATCCGGCTTGTCGGAGCCATACTTGTCCATGGCGTCCTGCCAGGTGATGCGCGGCAGCGGCAACTGCACCTCGTAGCCGGCGGTCTTCCAAATGGCGGCGATGACCTTCTCGGCCATGGCCATGACGTCCTCCTGGTCGACGTACGCCATCTCCATGTCGAGCTGGGTGAACTCGGGCTGGCGGTCGGCGCGGAAGTCCTCGTCGCGGTAGCAGCGGGCCAGCTGGTAGTAGCGCTCGACGCCGGAGACCATGAGCAGCTGCTTGAGCAGCTGCGGGGACTGCGGCAGCGCGTACCAGGAGCCGGGCACGAGGCGGGCCGGCACGACGAAGTCGCGGGCGCCCTCCGGGGTGGACTTGATGAACGTCGGGGTCTCGACCTCGGTGAAGTCCATGTCCTCCAGGGCGTGGCGGGCGGCCTTGGCCATGTCGGAGCGCAGCTTGAGGTTGTGCTGCATGGACGGGCGGCGCAGGTCGAGGTAGCGGTACTTCAGGCGCACGTCCTCGCCGGGCAGCTTGTTCTCGGACTCGTTCTCGAGCGCGGTGGACACCTGGAACGGCAGGGCGTCGGACTTGGCGAGCACCTCGATGGTCTCGGCGACGACCTCGATCTTGCCGGTGGCGAGATGTTCGTTCTCGTTGCCCTCCGGGCGCAGGCGGACCTCGCCGACGACCTGGATGACGAATTCGCTGCGCAGCGGGCGGGCCATGTCCTCGTCGTAGATGACGACCTGCACGAGGCCGGTCGCATCGCGCAAATCGATGAAGGCGACGCCGCCGTGGTCGCGGCGACGGTCGACCCAACCGGCGAGGGTGACCTTCTGACCGACCAGCGCCTCGGTGACTTCGGTGGCATGGTGTGTTCTGTAAGCCGTCTGGCTCATGCTTCCTCTTTCAGTTCTTGACGTGTCCCGACACGCCGTCCGACACGACGCGGGGACGGCGGTTCTCAGTCGATGACTACGGTTTGCCGGGCACTAACAGTATCCGGCTCCCATGACGTGGCGTCGGCCGGGTTCTGGTCGCCGGAGACGATGTTCTTCACCTCGTCGCCCGCGCCCTCCTGGCCGGGGAACCACACGTACGGGATGCCGAGCTTGTCGGCGTACTTGATCTGCTTGCCGAGCTTGGCCGCGGTGGGCGCCACGTCGGCGGCGATGCCGCGCGAGCGCAGCGTGTTCGCGATCGCGTTCGACGCGGCGCGGTCCTCCTCGTTCCATACGGCGACAAGCACGCTGGCCGGCGAGACGCGGCTCGCGTGCGCGCCGGCGGTGTGCAGCATGTAGCTGACGAGACGGCTCAGGCCGATGGACAGGCCCACGCCCGGGTACTTGCGGCTGCCCTGCGAGGCGAGGTTGTCGTAGCGGCCGCCCGAGCAGATCGAGCCGAGCGACGCAGCGCCGTCGAGGAACGTCTCGTAGACGGAGCCGGTGTAGTAGTCGAGTCCGCGCGCGATCTTGAGGTCGGCGATCACGGAGCCGGGGCGGATGGCCGCGGCCTGGTCGACGATCATCGCGAGCGTATCGAGGCCCTGCTTGGCGAGCGCGTACGCCTCGGAATCGGCCGCGATGCCATGGGCCGCGCACAGCGCGTCGAACTTCGACGCGAGCTCGGCGCCGTCGGCGGCGGTCAGCTCGGCGAGTTCGAGGCAGGCGCGCGCCTGCGCCTCGGACGCGCCGCACTCCTCGACGAGGAGCTTCGCGACCTCGTCGGCGCCGATCTTGTCGAGCTTGTCGATCTCGCGCAGCACGCCTTCGATGTCGGTCAGGCCGAGCCCGCGGTAGAAGCCCTCGGACAGCTTGCGGTTGTTCGCGTGCACGGTCGCCTTCGGCAGGCCGAACGCGCGCAGGCGTTCGAGCGCCGAGACCATGACGAGCGGCAGCTCCACCTCGTAGTGGTCGGGCAGGTCGCCCTGTCCGATCACGTCGATGTCGGCCTGGACGAATTCGCGGTAGCGGCCCTCCTGGGGACGTTCGCCGCGCCAGACCTTCTGGATCTGCCACCGCTTGAACGGGAAGGCGAGCTGGCCGGAATGCTCGACCACGTACCGGCTCAGCGGCACGGTGAGATCGAAGTGCAGGCCGAGCCTCTCCTCGATCGGGGTGTCGGACTCGCGACCGACCTCCTGCAGACGGGACAGCAGGTAGATCTCCTTGCTGGTCTCGCCTTTCTTCAGCAGGGACGCTCCGGTCTCCACGGCACGGGTCTCGATGCCGAGGAAGCCGTTGAGCTCGAAAACCTCACGGAGCGTGTCGATGACACGCTGCTCCACAACGCGTTCAGAGGGGAGCCACTCTGGAAATCCTGAAATTGATGCGCCTTTAGCCACGGAATCAATATAATAGGTGAGGGTTGCGTCAAACAACGCCATATTCCCATGGGGGTCCGAGCGGATTCCCCGGGTATCGCGATGCGGGACGCACGCCGCACATACTTCCAAGCTGTAAGGAGCTGGCCATGGCCGACGAGAACGTCACCGAAACCGAGAACACCACCGAGCCCACCGAGCAGGCGACGCAGCCCGCGGTGGAACAGACCGCGCCCGCGGCAGCTCCGAAACCCTCGGCGATGCCGAAGCCGCACGCGCCGTCCCCGGCCGCGTTCGCCCACAAGCCCGCCGCCGCGCGCCCCGCCGCGCCGGCCGCCAAGAGCGGCCACGCCGAGGCCGCGATCCACGAGGCCGAGGCGTTCGGCCGCGTCGCCGACGACGGCACCGTGTACGTCAGGGAGGGCGAGACCGAGCGCGAGGTCGGCCAGTTCCCGGACGTGTCCAAGGAGGAGGCGCTGGCCCTGTACGCCCGTCGCTTCCTGGACCTCAAGGCGAAGCTCGACGCGCTGGCGGGCCGCCTCAAGTCCCGCAACGTCAAGCCGCGCGAAATCGACGAGTCCCTGAAGATGCTCGCCGAGGAGACCGCCTCGCCGGCCGTCGTCGGCGACATCGCCGCCCTGAAGGCCCAGTACGAGGAGCTGAAGGCCGCCGGCGAGGCGAAGAAGGCGCAGATCGCCGAGGCGCGCAAGGCCGCGATGGCGAAGGCCATCGAAGGCCGTACCGCCATCGTCGTGAAGGCCGAGGAGCTGGCCGCGTCGCTCGGCGACAACACGAACTGGCGTTCCACGGCGGACAAGTTCCGCGCCCTGTTCGACGAGTGGCAGGAGCACCAGCGCAACAACGTGCGCATCGACAAGAAGGACGCCGACGAGCTGTGGAAGCGCTTCTCCGCCGCCCGCACCACGTTCAACCAGGCGCGCCGCAAGTGGGCGCAGGCTCGCGACGTGGAGCGCAAGGAGGCCCGCGACGCCAAGGAGGCGATCATCGCCGAGGCGAACGAGCTGAAGGACTCCACCGCGTGGGGCGAGACCTCCCGCAAGTTCAACGAGCTGATGGACCGCTGGAAGAAGGCGGGCCGCGCCGGCCGCAACGAGGACGATGCCCTGTGGGCGCAGTTCCGCGAGGCCGCCGACACCTTCTTCAACGCGCGTCAGGCCGACCGCGACCAGATCTCCTCCTCGGAGAAGGAGAACCTGGCCGCCAAGGAGGCGCTGCTCGTCAAGGCGGAGGCGCTCGTGCCGGTCGCCGACGAGAAGGCCGCCAAGCACGCCCGCCAGGAGCTCGCGAAGATTCAGGAGGAGTGGGACCAGATCGGCTACGTGCCGCGTGACGACATGCGCCGCATCGAGGGCCGCCTGGACGCGGTCGACAAGCAGATCAAGGCCGTCGAGGACGCCGCCTGGAAGCAGTCCGACCCGGAGGCCGACGCCCGCAAGTCCAGCTTCGAGGAGCAGCTCAACGCCCAGCTCGCCGAGCTCGACGAGAAGATCGCCGCCGAGTCCGACCCGAAGAAGAAGGCGAAGCTCGAGGCCGAGAAGGCCACGAAGGAGCAGTGGCTCAACGCGGTGAAGTGATGCCGCGCGCCGTGTAGCGCGGTCCACGCCACGTGTAAAGAAAAAGGCCCGTCGTGAAGGAATTCACGACGGGCCTTTTCGTATGGTTCTCTCCCCCAGTCGGCTTCGCCGTCCTTATACGAGCACGGTGCCGGTGACGGGCAGGGGGATGCGCACGTCCGGGTGACGGCCGAGATAGTCGGCGAGCGCCTCGCCGTACCCCATGTCGAGCTCGTGGTAGTTGCTGCCGGCGCGGAACGCGGTGTACCGGTCGCCGCCCTGGAGGAGGAACGAGTTGGATGCGGCGATGACGAGGTCGTCGTCGCCGATCTCGCGCCCGTCGACCGTGAGTCCCACGATCGACGCGCCGCCCGCGTCGTCCGCGCTCTCCCCCGGCACGTCGGGCGCCTGCCCGCCGGTCACGTACCGGTATCGCACGTTGCCGGACACGCCGAGCCGCGAGATGACGGTGCGGCCGCCGTGTTCGCGCCATTGCTGGGCGAGCACGGCCTTGAGCTCACGTCCGGTGAGCGTGGTCTTCGCGACCTTGAACTGGAGCGCCATCATGCTGTCGACCTCGCGCAGGGTGATCTTCCCGTCGCCGTTCTGGTCGAGGTTCGCGGTCCTCAGACTTCCCTCGTTGGAGAATCCGACGACGGGTATCCGGTCGCCGGCGTACAAATCGCGGCGCACGGCCTCGCGTTCGGCGTCGGCGACGAGCACGCCGAGCGCGCTTTCCGTGCCGGGCGACGGCACCTTGCCGAAGTAGGCGTCGCGCGCGATGGTGCCGACGACACGCCCGCCGACACGCCGCGCGCCCACCGCGGCCTTCCGCCAGATGGCGGCGGCGCGGCGCACGCGCGCGTCGGTCTCGCCGGCCGACCGCCACGCGGCCTGTTTCGCGTGGGCGACGCCGTCGGTGCCGTCCGCGCCGTCGAGCGCGTAGACGCCGGCGACGTCGGTCGGCGTCATGCCGTTGCCGGGGTCGACGTCACGCACGGCGACGTGCGACGTGCGTCCGGAGCCGGTGATGACGAGATCCTGCACGGCCATGTCGCGCCCGAAGCTGCCCGCTTCGATGATGGGGGCGCCGGCGGCGGTCGTCATGCGTTTGACGGCGTGGCTGTGGCCGGCGTAGACGAGGTCGACGTTATGGTCGAGCGCCGCCGCGCCGGTTCCGGCGGCGGCGGACGCGTCGGCGTGGATGAGCGCGACGACGGCGTCGGCTTCGCCGTTCGCCTCGTCGCCGTCGCTGAGCTGGTCGGCGACGCGGTTGACGGCGTGGACGGCGGTCTCGTCAAGGTCGGCGTCGCGGGTGATCTGCGGCGTGGCGACGGCGCCGAGCGCGTCGGTGAGCGCGCCGACGAACGCGACGCGTTTGCCGTTGACCGTGCGGATCGTGTAGTCCTTGACGTGGCTCAGCATGCCGTCGGACGTCTTGTTCGCGGCGGACACGTTGGCGCTCAGCCAGTCGATGCCGTTGGCGGGCGCGGCGACGCGGTCGTTGAAGTCGGCGACGCCGCGGTCGAACTCGTGGTTGCCGACGGCGGAGACGGTCAGTCCCCACGCCTTGGCCATCTCGAGCGTGGGTTCGTCCTTCTCGTACGCGGATTCGTAGGGGCTGCCGCCGACGAGGTCGCCGGCGGAGACGGGCACCGTGTTCCCCGGGTTGTGCGCGTCGGCGAGCGCGAATCCGGCGGCGTTCGCCTCGCCGCGTTCGATGTGCCCGTGGAAGTCGGTGATGTCGGCGATGGTGACGGTGCGTTCGCCCGTGGCCGCGTCCGCGCCGGAGAAGGGGACGGTTCCCGGGTTCGACGCGGACGCGTGCGGGGCCGCGAGCGCCGCGACGAGAAGGAACGTGATACCTGCGATGGCGACCCACGGTCGCCTGCCGGCCTTCGTGCGCCGGCCTGACTGCATCCTGCTCACGATTGCAAGGTATGCCGCGTGGTTGAACGGCGTTCCCGCGCATGCCGTCGCGCAGGTGAATTCTCAGTGGCTTCTGAGTGGGGGCCGGAGGTCCCGTCCGACACGCGTCCACTATGCGGCGGGAGGCCCAAACGCACATCGGTGCTGTTACACTATCCCTACCGTGAACGCTACAGACGCAACGGCATCCACGGCGACCGAGCCGCAGGAGCAATCGAAGAAGACCCACATCCGCACCGTCGCCGACCTGTTCGTCGAATGTCTCGTCAACGAGGGCGTGGAGACCATGTACGGCATCCCCGGCGAGGAGAACATCCCGCTCATGGAGGCCATCGAGCGTGACGGGCGCATCCGCTTCGTCCTGACCCGTCACGAGCAGGGCGCCGGTTTCATGGCCGCCACACAGGGCCACCTGACCGGCAAGCCGGGCGTGTGCCTGGCGACGCTCGGCCCGGGCGCGCTGAACCTCACGCTGCCGGTCGCGCAGGCGAACGCGAGCACGACGCCGCTGGTCGCGATCTGCGCGCAGGGCAACGTGACCCGTCTGTATAAGGAGTCGCATCAGATCGTCGACCTGGTGAGCGTGTTCCGTCCGCTCACCCAGTGGACGTCGATGGTGATGGAGCCCGCCTCGGTGCCGGAGATGGTGCGCAAGGCGTTCTCGATCGCCCAGCGCAACCGTCCGGGCGCCACCTGCCTGATCCTGCCGGAGGACGTGGCCGAGATGCCGGCGCCCGAAGGCGCACATCCGCTGCCGCTGCCGAATCCGATGAGCTTCGCGCCCACGCCGGACACGATCGAGCGCGCGGTGAGCATCATCCGCGGCGCGAAGCATCCGATCATCCTAGCCGGCAACGGCGTGGCGCGCGGCCACGCGGAGAACCGTCTGCTCGCCCTGGCCGAGCAGCTCAACGTGCCGGTGGCGACCACGTTCGAGGGCAAGGGCGTGATCTCCGACCGCATCCCGCTGGCGCTCGGTGTGGTCGGCTTCATGCGCCACGACTACGAGAACTTCGCGTTCGACGAGGCGGACCTCATCATCGCGGTCGGCTTCTCGATCCAGCAGTTCGATCCGAAGAAGATCAACCCGAACGACGACAAGACGATCATCCAC
This sequence comes from Bifidobacterium sp. LH_424, assembly GCF_056356895.1. NCBI lineage: Bacteria > Bacillati > Actinomycetota > Actinomycetes > Bifidobacteriales > Bifidobacteriaceae > Bifidobacterium > Bifidobacterium sp. LH_424. Next base: position 257,028 of record NZ_JBKEVC010000001.1, on the reverse strand, counting down.
ATCAACACGTTCATCGAGGACACGGACGCGCATTACTCGACGGCCCTGAACATCATGGGCAACATCGACGCGACCCTGTCCGCGCTGGTCGACGCGCTGGCACGCCAGCATGTGACGTTCGGCGTGTCCCATCCGAAGATCCACGAGCTGCTGACGGACGAGTACGAGTCGTACGCGCAGGACGACTCGTTCCCGCTCAAGCCGCAGCGCATCGTCGCCGACACGCGCCGCGCGATGGAGACCGACACGGACATCGCGCTCGTCGACACGGGCGCGTTGAAGATGTGGATGGCGCGCCTCTACCCCACGTACTATTCGAACACGTGCGTGATCGACAATTCGCTGTCGACGATGGCGTGGACGCTGCCCGGCGCGGTCGCCGCCTCGCTGGAGAACCCGGGCCGTCCGGTGCTCGCGGTGATGGGCGACGGCTCGTTCATGATGAACGTGCAGGAGATCGAGACGGCGGTGCGCGTGGGCGCGCGCATCGTGATCCTCGTATGGGTGGACGAGGCGTACGGCCTCATCAAATGGAAGATGGACCTGCATGACGGCAGCCACGAGTACGTGGACTTCAACAATCCGGACGTGGTGGCGCTCGGCATGAGCTTCGGCGCGAAGGGCCACCTCATCGAATCGGCGGACGAGCTGTACCCGACGCTGCGCGCCGCCCTGCGCTCCGGCTCGGGCATCGACATCATCGCCTGCCCGGTCGACTATTCGGAGAACATGAAACTCATCGACAAGCTCGGCGAGGTCGACTTCAGCGCCTGACCGTCTTCCCCGCCGTCGGAACGGCCTACGCATCCGCCCCCGCCGGCGGGGGCTCCCGCGAAGCGGGTGGGGGTGGGTTGCCGCATAATACAACGAAGGGCTTCGGTTCCCGATGGAACCGAAGCCCTTTCACGTTGCTACGGACGGAGCGTCACTCCGCGTCGCCGGAGGCGTCGCCCGCGGACGGGGCCGCGTCGGCGCCGACCAGCTCGGGCTCACCGCCTTCGCCGGACCCGCCTTCCGCGTCCGTCTTCGGCTCCTCGAAGTCCTCGCCCTTGAACGTGAACTCGCCGAGGATGCCTTCGCCCTCCGCGTCGACGACCACGCGCTGGCCGTCCTTGAGCTCGCCCATGAGGATCTTCTCGGAGATCGCATCCTCAATGTCGCGCTGGATCACGCGGCGCAGCGGACGGGCGCCGAGCAGCGGGTCGAAGCCCTTCTGCGCGAGCAGGTCCTTCGCGGCGTCGGTGAGTTCGAGCGACATGTGGCGGTCGAACAGGCGGTCGTTGAGCTGCTTGACGTCGAGGTCGACGATCTGGCGCACCTGCGGCTCGGTGAGCTGCTTGAACACGATGATGTCGTCCAGACGGTTGAGGAACTCGGGGCGGAACTGCTGCTTGAGTTCGGCGCTCACCTGCTCCTTCATGCGCTGGTAGCTGGACTCGGTGTTCGAACCCAGGTTGAAGCCCGTGTTGGCGGCCTTCGCGATGTCGCGCGTGCCCAGGTTGGTGGTCAGGATGATGATCGTGTTCTTGAAGTCCACCTTGCGGCCCTGGCCGTCGGTCAGATGGCCGTCGTCGAGCACCTGCAACAGCGTGTTGAAGATGTCCGGGTGGGCCTTCTCGATCTCGTCGAACAGCACGACGGAGAACGGCTTGCGGCGCACCTTCTCGGTGAGCTCGCCGCCCTCCTCGTAGCCGACGTACCCCGGGGGCGCGCCGAACAGGCGCGAGGCGGCGTACTTCTCGGAGAACTCGGACATGTCGACGCGGATGAGCGCGTCCTCGTCGTCGAACAGGAACTCGGCGAGCGTCTTGGCCAGCTCGGTCTTGCCGACGCCGGTGGGGCCGGCGAAGATGAACGAGCCGGACGGGCGCTTCGGGTCCTTGAGGCCGACGCGCGTGCGGCGGATGGAACGGGACAGCGCGGAGACCGCCTCGTCCTGGCCGATGATGCGCTTGTGCAGCTCCTTCTCCATGTTGAGGAGCTTCTTGGACTCGGCCTGCGTGAGCTTGAACACGGGGATGCCGGTGGTGGAGGAGATGACCTCGGCGATCACGTCCTCGTCCACGACCATCTTCACGTCGGACTCGCCCTCGTGCCAGGCCTTCTGCTTCTCCTTGAGCTCGGCCTGCATCTTCTCGAGGTCGTCCCTCAGGGAGGCGGCCTTCTCGAAGTCCTGGTCCTTGACGGCCTGCTCCTTCTCGGCGGAGAGCTTCGCGACCTTCTGGTCGAGCTCCTTCAGCTCCGGCGGCGTGGTCAGGCGCTTGATGCGCAGGCGCGCGCCGGCCTCGTCGATCAGGTCGATGGCCTTGTCGGGCAGGTTGCGGTCCTGGATGTAGCGGGCCGACAGCTCGGCGGCGGACTGGAGCGCGCCGTCGGTGATGGTCACCTTGTGGTGGTTCTCGTAGCGCGAGCGCAGGCCCTTCAGGATCTCGATGGTCTCGGCGATCGTCGGCTCGTGCACCTGGATCGGCTGGAAGCGGCGTTCGAGGGCCGCGTCCTTCTCGATGTACTTGCGGTACTCGTCGGTCGTGGTCGCGCCGATGGTCTGCAGTTCGCCGCGCGCGAGCATCGGCTTGAGCATGTCGGACGCGCCGAGCGCGCCGTCGGCCGAACCGGCGCCGACGATCGTGTGGATCTCGTCGATGAACAGCACGATGTCGCCGCGGGTCTTGATCTCCTTGAGCACCTTCTTGAGACGCTCCTCGAAGTCGCCGCGGTAGCGCGAGCCGGCCACCATCGAGCCGAGGTCCAGCGAGTAGACCTGCTTGCCCTTGAGGGTCTCCGGCACGTCGCCTTCCTGGATCTTCTGCGCCAGGCCCTCGACGACGGCGGTCTTGCCGACGCCGGGCTCGCCGATCAGCACCGGGTTGTTCTTGGTGCGGCGGGAGAGCACGACCATGACGCGCTCGATTTCCTTGGAGCGGCCGATGACCGGGTCGAGCTTGCCCTCGGCGGCCTCGGCCGTGAGGTTGCGGCCGAACTGGTCGAGGATCGCCGAACCGGACTTGTTGGCCTTGTCGGCCACGCCGCCGGCGTTCGCCAGATCGCCCTTGCCCTTGCCGTCGCCGGAGTTGCCGCGGATCATGTCGATGGTGGTGGAGCGCAGCTCCCCCAGGTCGACGTCCATCTTGATGAGCACCTGCGTGCCCACGCCTTCGCCCTCACGGATGAGACCCAGCAGGATGTGCTCGGTGCCGATGTAGCTGTGGCCGAGCTGCAGCGCCTCGCGCAGGCTCAGTTCGAGCACCTGCTTGGCGTGCGTGGTGAAGGGTATGTGGCCGTTGGACGTCGCGTTGCCCTTGCCGATCATCTCCTCGACCTGCTTGCGGGTGGCGTCGAGCTCCACGCCCTTCGCGGCGAGCGCCTTAGCGGCCACGCCCTCACCTTCGCGGATCAGTCCGAGCAGGAGGTGTTCGGTGCCGATGTAGTTGTGCTGGAGGGAGCGTGCCTCCTCCTGCGCCAACACGATCACGCGCCGCGCACGGTCTGTGAACCGTTCGAACATTATTGTCCTTCCTCAATTGACACTGCCCCTCACTTTAGCGATTCGCGGTGACGTTTGCCCCGTTCCGTCCCGTATTTCCGCTCAGGACGTATGGAAGGCGTATGCTGGGACTTGGTGGATGTCCTTTACGTGATGACCAAGGGAGGTTCATGATGACCACATTCGATTTCCCGTATGATTCGACGGCCGACATCGTCGTCGGCGTGGATGGTTCCGACGAGTCGTTCGCGGCGCTCAAATGGGCGCTGCGCGAGGCGTCCCTGACCGGCCAGCGCGTGAACGCGGTGTTCGGCTGGACGCATTCGTGGGACATGGGCGCCGAGCCGGACAGCGAGGAGGCGTGGAAGGTGCGCCGCGACATCGCCGCCCAGCTGCGCGAGTGGGTGGACGAGGCGTGCGCCGGCATCGACTTCGATCCCGAGCGTCTCAAGCTCACGTCGGTGAAGGCGTCCGGCACGACGGCGCTGCTCCAGATCGGCCGCGACGCGCAGCAGATCGTCGTGGGGCGCCGTTCGCTGGGCCGTGTGGCCCGCTGGTTCATGGGGTCGCTGTCCGCGTCGCTCGCGGAGGCGGCCGAGGTGCCGGTCACGGTGGTGCGCGTCGCCGGCGGCGAGGACGAGTCGGTGACCGACGACATCGCGAACGCCCTCTCCCCCGTCAAGGAGACCGTGCACTACGTGCCGAGCGAGGGCGTGGTCGAGGAGTCCCGCCGCCCGGTGGTCGTCGGCGTGGACGGTTCGGACACGTCGCGCCGCGCGCTCGCGTTCGCGATTCGCGAGGCGCAGGTGCATGACGCGCCGCTGCACGTGCTGTTCTGCTGGCAGTTGAAGGATTTGGGCGTGGTGCCCGGCTACGAGCGCGCGGTCGCGCCGATCGAGGTGGGCCAGCGTCGCGCCGAGGAGCTGCTCGCCGGCCTGCTGGCCGACACCCCCGTCCCCGAGGGGGTGGAGGTCGAGTCGCACGCCTTCCACATCACCGCGTCGAAGGGTCTGGTGGCCGCGTCCCGGTACGCGAGCCATCTGGTGGTCGGTTCGCGCGGCCTGAGCGACCTGGACGCGCACTTCCTCGGCTCGGTGTCGCGTCAGATCGTGAACTTCGCCGAGTGCACGGTCACCGTGGTCCACTGACGACCGGTCGTGGGCGTATCCCGCGGTGCGGCCGTGCCGCGGGATACGACGAGGGGCGGGAAGCGATGCGTTCGCTTCCCGCCCCTCGTGCGTGATGCGCGTGTGGCGCGTGGCGCGTCACCGCGCGTCGTCGGCGTCGCCGTGTTCGGCTTCGTCCTCCGCGGTGTCCGCGTCCTGCCCGGACGCGTCGTCCGGTTCGGCGGATTCCTCCGTCGCGGATTCCGTGGTCCCGTCCGTGGCGTCGGCTTCGGTCTCGTCCAAGCCATCACCGTCGTCTCCGGCCTCGTCGGCGTCGTTCTCGTCGATGCCGTCACCGTCGGTGCCGAGTTCGACGACCGCCTCGAGCTCCGGCACGTCGGCCTCGACCGTGTTCTCCTCGATCTCGGGGGCGTCCGCGTCGATCTCGGTGTTCTCCTCGATGTCCTGTTCGGTGGCCTCGGCGGTCTCGTCGTCCGCCGCGATCGAGTCGACGGCGGTCCCGTCCGCGGCGGCATCCGGCTCCGCGGCCCCGGCCGAATCCGGATGACCGGCGTCCGCGTCGCCCTCCTCCTGTTCGAGGATTTCGACCTGGGCGCGCTCCTCGCGCGGCTTCTGCGCGATGATGTCGATGTGCAGGTCGTCGAAGGCGGGCTTCGACTGCACCCACAGACGGCTCGGCTCCGGCGGGTCGATCTCCGAATGTTCGCCGCAGCCGTGGTCGAGGGAGACGACGCGGCCGTCGTCCGGGCTCCACTTGTTCGCGCATACGCCGAACAGCAGGTTCAGTTCGCCCTTCAGCGGGACGAAGAAGCCGCATGTCGAGCACAGGTGGCCGGACGCGGTCTTCGTGGACATGGCCTTCGGGCCGCGCGGACCCTCGTACCAGCGTTTCGCGGTCTGCGCCCGGCCGAGCGGGGAGAGCACGTGGCGACGCGACAGGTCGAACTCCTCGACCGCCTCGTCCACGTCCTCGCGCGAGTCGTCCGCGCCGGTCTCACCGGTCCCGGAGCCGTCGGCGGCATCGGTCCGCGCGGATCCGGACGCGGCATCCGCATCATCGCCGGCCGTATCGTCGCCGGCCGCGCCGGTCTCGGCGGCATCCGCCGCGGTCGCTTCGGCGTCGTCCTTCACGGGTTCGGTCCTGCGGAAGCCGTCCTCGAGACGAGGATCGTCCGGATCGGTGCCGATCGAATCGGTGGGGGCCAGATCGGTCGGTTCCAGACGGTCCTTCCACGGGATCCACGGCGGCGGCATCAGCGCGTCGTCGGTGGGGATCAGCGAGGATTCGTTGACCGTCCACCGGTCCAGCTCCTCGTCGTGGTACAGCGTGACCGACCACTGCCATCCCTCATAGCCTTTGACGTGCGCGGCGACGCGGAAATCAGTCACGCCGTCGCCCAGATCGTGCGTCTCGACGACGTCGCCGACCTGCTCGGGCTCCTCGGCGACGGCGATCGCGACGGACCGCGCCAGCTCGCGCGGGTCGATGCGCGGCGCGGCGGGCGTGTCCTGCGGCGTCGCGTCCTGTTCGGGGGTCTGCGTGGTATCGGTCATGGAACGGTCTCAGTCCTCCACATCGAAATTATCGGCCACGGCGCGCAGCAGCGTGGCGAGTTTGCGGCTTTCCGCCGCGGAGGGATAACGGTGCCGGCGCAGCGTGTTGCCGGCGGCGTCGAGCATCTTGATGAGGTCCTCGCAGATGGCGGCCATGTCGTCCGGCTTCGGACGGGTGGCCTTCACGAGCGACGGCGTCGAGGCGATCGGGGTCACGCCCATCGCCTGGGGACCCTTGCGTCCTTCGACGACGGAATACTCGACCTTCGCGCCCTTGCGCAGCGTGGTGGCTCCGGTGGGCAGCGCGGCCGCGGGCAGGAACACGTCCCCGCCTTCATCACTGGTGATGAAGCCATACCCCTTGGCGGCATCGAACCAACGAACTCGACCGGTGGGCATCGTACACTCTCGCTTTCCTTGTCTCCAATCGTTAAGCCGATTCATTCTACCGCACTCCCCCGCCACACGCTCTCGGCGTAGGGCGGGGAGGGAGCGCGGCGGAACGGTCAACGGGAGAACCAGGAGCCGCGCTTCGCCTTGGCCGGCCTGTCCTTGGACTTCGATCCTCGCGGGGCCTTCCCCGCGGCCGCGCCGTCCGGATCCGCGGCCACGGAACCCGCGCCGGCGGCCGTGACCGGACCCACCGGCAGGACGATGGTGAACGTGAGGCCGCCGCCTTCGGTGGGCGTGGCGCAGATGAGCCCACGATGCGCCTTGACGACGGACTGCGCGATGGCGAGGCCGAGGCCGGTGCCGCCCTTCTCGCGGGCGCGGGACGGATCGGCGGTGTAGAACCGTTCGAAGATCTGCGCGCGCGACTCCTCGGGCACGCCGGGGCCGTGGTCCTCGAACCGCAGCACCGCGTAGTTCGTGCCGGTGTGCATCGAACGTCCCACTTCGACCGCGTCGAGGAAGCGGCGCATCGACTCGTCCGTCGAGGGCAGCATGGCGAGCGCGTCCGGCGTGATCGAGGCGGGCATGACGCCGAGTCCGACGCGCGCCGGCGAGTCGGCCGGCGTGTAGCGGTGGATGTTGCCGACGATGTTCGTCACCACCTGGCGCAGACGCGAGGCGTCGCCGGTGAGCGTGACCGGCGTCATGTCGCCGGCCTCGATGGCGAGCGCGGACGGATGGTCCAGATCGGCGGCGGGCGTGTACGCGACGGAGCCGCGCGTCACCTCGCGTTCGGGGTCGAGCGCATGCAGGTCGTCGAGCGCGTCGGCGACCACGCCGGTGAGCGAGACGGTCTGCGTCATGTCGATGCCGCGCCCCTCGTCGAGGCGGGCGAGGGAGAGCAGGTCCTCGACGAGCACGGTCATGCGCTGGCTGGATTTCTCGATGTGGGCGATGGATTCGTCGGCGCGTTCCAGCGCGCCCGGCATGCCGCGCTGCATCGTGTACAGCTCGGCGTAGCCGTGGATGGCGGCGAGCGGGGTCCTGAGCTCATGGCTGGCGTCGGAGACGAAGCGTTTCATCTTCGCCGTGGTCTGCTCCTGTTCGTGGAAGCTTTTCTCGATGCGCGCGAGCATCGTGTTGAGCGAGACGGCGAGCGAGCCGAGCTCCGTGTTCTCGGGCGCCCATGGCACGCGCTGGGTGAGGTCTCCGGCGGCGATCTTCGCGGCGGTCTTCTCGATGCGTTTGAGCGGATCGAGCGTGCGCTGGATGATGAGCGCGGCGAGCGAGCCGCCGAGCAGCACGATGGCGATGCCGACGATCGCGCAGTATTTGGTGAGCGTGTCGATGATGTCGATCTGATCGGACAGCGACAGTCCGATGAACACGATGCCCCGGTAGCTGCCGTCGAGGCCGTACCACTGGTATGCGGCGACGCGCCACGGCGCGGCGGCCTGGTCGAGGGTCTTGCTGCTGGGCGTGGACGTCACGACGGCGGGGCCGCCGGGGGCGCCGCCCGTTTCGGACGGACTGTCGCCGGCATTGCCGTTGGAGCCGTTGGATCCATCGGCCCCGTCGGCGCCGGACGACGTCCCGTCGGATGCCGCGCCGGAGGAGTCGGACGACGACGTGCCGCCGGATGAACCCGATGAGCCCGACGCGGAGGCGGCGTTCATGCGCGCGACGGTGGTGACGATGGCGCCGGTGGTGTACGGCTGACCGAGCATGTCGTCGGTGATTTCGTCGTTGGACGGCAGGTCGGGGATGGTCACGACGCTGTCCTCGAGTATCGGGTATAGGCGCGTGTCGATCTGCCCGGTGAGTTTGCCGTCCTTGGCGTGGCGGATCTGGAGGAAGTAGGTGTTGAGGCCGTAGTTCTTCAGGTCGGAGTCCGTGAGCAGCGAGCTGCCGCGCATCACGAGTTCGCGCTGGGAGGTGATCTGCGAGTCGGTCTTCTCGAGCAGGTAGCTGCTGACCAGCTGGCGGATGGACGCGGAGATGCCGACCGTGCCGACGATGAGCACGACGAGCGTGCAGGCGACGAGCTTGGCGCTCAGCGAGACGCGGTCGAGATGGTCGAGGAAGAAGCGCGGCACGCGCCGCCATCCCGTGGCCTTCGGCGGCTTCAGGAGGGCGGCGCGCGGCATGGCGGGGCCGGATCCGTTCTTCGGCGGGAACTGCGGCTGCACGATCATGACTTCGGTTCGCGGATCATGTAGCCGATGCCGCGCTTGGTCTCGATGAGCGGCGTGACCTTGTGCTTCTCGCCGTCCTCACCTTCGACCATGACGCCGTCGACCTTCTTGCGCAGGTAGGAAATGTAGCTTTCGACGATGGCCGCGTCGCCGCCCCAGTCGTACTGCCACACGTGGTCGAGGATCTGCGCCTTGGACAGCACGCGTCCGGCGTTGTCCATGAGGTAGCGCAGCAGCTTGTATTCGGTGGGGCTCAGGTCCACGGTCTGGCCGGCGCGGGTCACGTCGTGGGAGTCCTCGTTGATCTCGAGGTCGCCGACGCGGATGATCGGATCGTCCTCCACCTGCTCGCGCGTGCGGCGCAGGATGGCGCGGATGCGGGCGACGACCTCCTCGAGGCTGAACGGCTTGGTCACGTAGTCGTCACCGCCGACGGTCAGGCCCATGACCTTGTCCTGCGTGTCGTCGCGCGCGGTGAGGAACAGCACGGGCGCGTCGATGCCCTCCTGCCGGATGCGGCGGGTCACGGTGAACCCGTCGATGTCCGGCAGCATGACGTCGAGCACGATGAGGTCGGGCTCGACCTTCTCGATGACCTCGATGGCCTCGGAACCGGAGGCGGCGGTGTTCACCTCGAACCCGGCGAAATGCAGGGAGGCGACCAGCAGTTCACGGATGGACGGCTCGTCGTCCACGACGACGATCGATGCTTCAATGGGCTTGCTCATGGCTCCCAGCATGACCCGCTTCTCTGTAGGTTTCCTGAAAGGCCTCTGTGGATTGCTGACGCGTCCGCGGTATGCCGGGCGCGGCCGGGCGGGTTCAGCGGCCGAACAGGCCGCGCTTGCGCTTGCGCGCCTCACGCAGTTCGCGCCGCGTCATCGGGCGTTCCGCCTCCGCAGGCGCCGCGGGCGCCGCGGATGCCGTGGTCTCCCCGGCCACCGGTCCGGGAGCCGGTTCTGGCGTCGGTGTCGGTTCCGGTGCCGGCGTCGGTTCCGGCATCGGAGCGGAGGACTCCGCTTCCTCGGCACTCCCCTCGGTCTGCTCGGATTCCCCGGTCTTCCCGGATTCCCCGGCCGCGGCGTCCTTGCCGATCTCGCGGCGGCGGCGCACGATCACGGTGACGACGATGACGCCGACCAGCACGACGAGCACGAGTCCCATGACGATGACGCCGATCTTCATCGTGCCGGTGTTCGTGGAGGTCTGCTTCTGCTGCCTGATCTCGTCCATCATGGCGGTGGCCGACCCCGGCCAGTCCTGCGCCCCCTGTTTGGTGAGCGGCTTCATCGCGGCGTCGCTCAGCGCGTCGATGGTCTTCTGGTTGTTGAGCCATTCGTCGGAGTTCTTGGAGACGCATACGACGAGGCTGCCGTCGCCGGAGGCCACGGCGAGCAGCACCGTGTTCGGCTCGGGGTCGGTGGATTCCAGCACCGTCGACGCCCATGCGGACTTGTCGCTGGTGCCGAAGGTGTCGACGTAGAGGAGGCGCACGTGCACGCCGGTCTCCTGCTCGGTGCGCTTCATCGCGTCGGACACGGCCGATTCGTTCTTGCCGAGCAGGTTCTGCGTGTCGGTGATGTCGTTGGTGGTGGTGGGGGCGTCCGCGGCGAGCGCCGCGGGGGTTATCCACATCGCGCACATCAGCGCCAGAAGCAGGCAGACAAGCCGTTTCACCATCGGCGACACGCCGTCACAGGGGGCTCCGACCACAGGGGCCGTTTTCTCGTTCCTCATTCGTGCAGACATCATAGACTCCACCTTAGCGACCGGTTGCGCCAACAGACAATCAATCCCCGGCAAGCAAAGGAGACAACGATGCCCCAATACCAGGTGGATTCCGAGAGAATCCAAGCTTCGAGCGCGGCCGTGCAGGCCTCGGTGAGCCAGATCAGGCAGGCCGTCGCCGGCATGTACGCGAACCTCAACGCGCTGCAGGACGCCTGGCGCGGCTCGGCGGCCACGCAGTTCACCTCGGTGGCCGAGCAGTGGCGCGCCGCCCAGCAGCAGATGGAGACGTCGCTGGAGTCGATCCAGAACACCCTGATGCAGGCCTCCACGCTCTACGCGGAGACCGAATCCCAGGCCACGCGCCTCTTCGCGCAGTGACCTTGACAGGCATACGACGAAGGGACCCGGACACATGGGCGAACCATGCGCTCGGGTCCCTTCAATCAGTCACCTGATGGAACCGATCGGCCTTCCGATCAGTAGCCCATGTCGGCACCGGCGGCCGGGGCGGCCGGCTTCGGCTCCGGCTTGTTGGCGACGACGGCCTCGGTGGTCAGGAACAGGCCGGCGATGGAGGCGGCGTTCTGCAGGGCGGAACGGGTCACCTTGACCGGGTCGGTGACGCCGGCGGCCAGCAGGTCCTCGTAGGTGTCGGTGGCGGCGTTGAAGCCCTCGCCGTCCGGCAGGGAGCGGACCTTGTTGATCACGACGTCGCCGGAGACGCCGGCGTTCTCGGCGATCTGCTTGATCGGGGCCTCGATGGCGCGGAACACGATGGCGGCGCCAGTGGCCTCCTCGCCGGTCAGCGAGGTGACGGCCTCATCGGACTCGGCCTTCTTGGCGGCCTGGACGAGGGCCACGCCACCGCCGGGCAGCAGGCCTTCCTCGATGGCGGCCTTCGCGTTGCGCACGGCGTCCTCGATGCGGTGCTTGCGCTCCTTGGCCTCGACCTCGGTGGCCGCGCCGACCTTGATGACGGCGACGCCGCCGGCCAGCTTGGCGAGACGCTCCTGCAGCTTCTCGCGGTCGTAGTCGGAGTCGGTGTTCTCGATCTCGGCGCGGATCTGGGCCACGCGGGCGTCGATGTCCTCCTTGGAGCCGGCACCCTGGACGATGGTGGTCTCGTCCTTGGAGACGATGACCTTCTTGGCGTGGCCGAGCACGGAGACGTCGACGGAGTCGAGCTTGAGGCCGAGCTCGTCGGAGACGACCTGGGCGCCGGTCAGGATGGCCATGTCCTGGAGCATGGCCTTGCGGCGGTCGCCGAAGCCCGGGGCCTTGACGGCGCAGGACTTGAAGGTGCCGCGGATGTTGTTGAGGATGAGGGTCGGCAGCGCCTCGCCGTCGACGTCCTCGGCGATGATCAGCAGCGGCTTGCCGGTCTTCATGACCAGCTCGGCCACGTGGACGACGTCCTGCTGGCTGGACACCTTGCCGGAGGTCAGCAGGATGTACGGGTCCTCGAGCACGGCGGTCTGGTCGTCGGCGTTGGTGACGAAGTACGGGGCGATGTAGCCCTTGTCGAAGCGCATGCCCTCGGTGAACTCGAGGTCCAGGCCGAAGCGGTTGTTGTCCTCGACGGTGACGACGCCGTCCTGGCCGACCTTGTCCAGGGCCTCGGCGATCTTCTCGCCGACTTCCGGATCGGCGGCGGAGATGGTGGCGGTCGCGGCGATCTGGTCCTTGGTCTCGACGTCCTTGGCGGCGGCGATGAGCTCCTTGACGATGACGTCGGAGGCCTTCTCGATGCCGCGGCGCAGCGCGATCGGGTTGGAGCCGGCGACCACGTTCTTCAGTCCCTCATGCACGAGGGACTGGGCCAGCACGGTGGCGGTGGTGGTGCCGTCGCCCGCGACGTCGTCGGTCTTCTTGGCGACTTCCTTGACCAGCTCGGCGCCGATGCGCTCGTACGGATCCTCGAGGTCGATCTCCTTGGCGATGGAGACGCCGTCGTTGGTGATGGTCGGCGCGCCGTAGGTCTTGTCGAGCACGACGTTGCGGCCCTTCGGGCCCAGCGTGACCTTCACGGTGTTGGCGAGCTTGTCGAGGCCCTCCAGCATACCCTGACGGGCATCCTCATCATACGCAATGATCTTTGCCATGGTTGTGTTCATCCTCCAAATGGCTGGTGTACCGATATCCACCCGTATGGCCATCCGTGACCGCCGGCCGTCAGCCACCGGTTATCACTCCCGACCTCCGAGTGCTAACCATGAGATTAGCACTCCACCCCGTCGAGTGCCAACACGCTTCCATGCGATTGCGCTTTCGGCTTGACCGGCGGCCCCGCCGGCCCGTCCGGGCATGAAAAAAGCCCCGTCATACCGACCGGGGCAAACCTGAGGGGTCCGAATCCTCAACCTCACGAACCTAGGGATCTCATGGTGGGCGATGTCACGAAAGCCACATCGTGTCGTTCACAATTTGGTGACTTTGGTGGCCTGCATACCTTTCGGGCCCTTCTCGGCCTCGTATTCGACCTTGTCGCCTTCATCGAGGGTCTTGAATCCCTCGCCCGAGATCACGGAATAATGGACGAACACGTCGTCACCGCCACCGTCCGGTGTGATGAAGCCGTACCCCTTGCCATTACTGAAAAACTTTACGGTTCCTTGCGCCATGTTGCACTTCCCTTAGCTGTGTGAGCTGTAATCTCTCCCGACACGGAGGGAATAAAGAACTACAACACCGCGCTCCCCCCGCCTCGCGACTAAAGGGACAGTATAGACGCGACCCATGTCAACGACAACAGGGCGGCCGGAAAAATGGAACGGAACATGGACGAGGACCCGACGGGGGCGGAACCGCGTCCACGATCCGGTCAGCTCATCAGCACGACGACGATCGAACCGCCGAGGCCGCTGGCCTGCTGCACGTTCGTGATGCCGAGCGTGGAGGCCACGTCGTCCGCGGTGGCCTTGTCCGCATCGGACTCGTACCACACCACGGTGGCGGACGGCAGGGTGCCGGTCGGATTGGACGCGACGACGTTCGTGTATCCGGCGGAGGCGAGCACCGACTGCTTGGTGGCGGCGTAGCCCGAGACGCCGGTGCCGTTGATGACGGTCACGCCCTTGGTCTTGTCGGGCTGGGCGGCCTGCTGCTGCGCCTGCTGGTCGGCCTGCGCCTGCTGGTCGGCCGCGGCCGCCTCCTCGGCGGCCTTCTTCTCCTCGGCGGCCTTCTTCGCCGCCGCCTCCTCGGCCGCCTTCTTCTTGGCGGCGGCGGCCTTCTTCTTCGCCGCGGCCGAGGCCGAAGAGGAGGACGAAGACGACGAGGCGGACGAGGAGGAGGTCTGCGACCACGGCATCCTCACCTTGCCGAACTCGCCGGAGAAGACGCCCCACGCGCCGACGCCGCACAGCGCCGACACCAGGACGACCACGACGAACGGCGTGAACCGCGCCGCGGCCGAGCGCACGCCACGGTGCATGCCCGCCGGTCCCTTCGGCGGATTGTCGAACGCGTCCGGTTCGTAGGAATCGGCCTGGTCCTTCTCGCTTTTCGCCATGGTGCCTTGTCCTCCATTCGTCACACTACCCACCGAGTGTAACGGCATGACCGCCCGAACGGAACGTCCCACCGTGTCATGCCCACGCCATGCGCACATGGCCGCGGCGCGAGGCGGGATGCGGGTAGAGTGTGAAGCCATGAGCGAAATCAAACCGCTGAGCGAACTCGTCGAACCCGGCTGGGCGGCGGCGCTGGCCGACGTCGAGCCCACGATCCACCGCATGGGCGACTTCCTGCGCGAGGAGAACCGCGCCGGACGGCACTGGCTGCCTGCCGCGCACAACATCCTGCGGGCGTTCACGATCCCGTTCGATTCGATCAAGGTGCTGATCGTCGGACAGGACCCGTACCCCACGCCCGGCCACCCGGTGGGCCTGAGCTTCTGCGTGGCGCCGGACGTCCGCCCCCTGCCGAAGAGCCTGGTCAATATATATAAGGAGATGACCGACGACCTCGGCGTGCCCATGCCGTCCAACGGCGACCTGACGCCGTGGACGGAACGCGGCGTCCTGCTGCTCAACAGGTGTCTGACCGTGGGCGTCGGCAGGCCGAACTCGCATCAGGGCAAAGGCTGGGAGGAGGTCACCGAGGCGGCCATCCGCGCGCTGAACGCCCGCGTCGATCCCAAGACCGGTAAGCCGCGTCCGCTTGTCGCGATCCTGTGGGGCCGCAACGCGCAGACGCTCGAGCCGCTGCTCACCAACGCGGTCATCATCAAGTCCCCGCACCCCTCCCCGCTGTCCGCCTCGCGCGGCTTCTTCGGCTCGCATCCGTTCTCGCGCGCCAACCAGGCGCTCGAGGCCATGGGGGCCGACCCGGTCGACTGGCGTCTTGCCTGACCGCCGACGGCCGCGCATCCAGCCGATTGTCAGGATGCGCGGTCATCGCACGTGGTTAGAGTGGAACGCATGGCAATTTTCCCTCCGAATCCACAGATGCCCCCTCAACCCGCCGGCATGCGGGTCCCCGCGCCGGCGCCCACGGCCGCGAGCGCGATCGCCGCGGACGACGTGAAGCGGGCGGCGGCGCTGGCCGACCGCATCCGCGCGCGCTTCGCCCAGACGCTCGTCGGACAGGACAATCTGCGTGAATCGTTGATCCTCACCCTGGTGGCGGGCGGCCACATCCTCATCGAATCGGTGCCGGGCCTGGCCAAGACGACGGCCGCGCAGACGCTCGCGACCTCCGTGTCGGGCTCGTTCAAGCGCGTGCAGTGCACGCCCGACCTCATGCCCTCCGATCTGGTGGGCACCCAGGTGTTCGACTTCGCCTCGCAGCGCTTCACCACGCAGATCGGCCCGATCCACGCGAACTTCGTGCTGCTCGACGAGATCAACCGTTCGAACGCGAAGACCCAGTCGGCGATGCTCGAGGCGATGGCCGAGGGCGCGACGACGATCGGCGGCGAGCGCATCGCCCTGCCGAAGCCGTTCATGGTGATCGCCACGCAGAACCCGGTCGAGGAGGAGGGCACGTTCACGCTGCCCGAAGCCCAGATGGACCGTTTCATGATGAAGGCCGTGATGACCTATCCGACGGCCGACGAGGAGCGCCGCATGCTGGCGCTGCTCACCCGCCGCGGCTCCGACGTGTTCGATCCGGCGCAGCTGCCGGCCGACCAGGTGTCGATCCGCGACGTGGAGTTCCTGCGCGCGGCGGCCCGTCGCGTGCACGTCTCCGACGCGATCATGCGGTATGCGGTCGATCTGGCGGCCACGTCGCGCGGCGCCGGCACGCACCCGATCCAGGGTCTGGGCTCGCTGGTGAGGCTGGGGGCCTCGCCGCGCGCCTCGATCGCCCTGACGCGCATCGGCCAGGCGAACGCGCTGCTCAAGGGACGCGACTACGTGGTCCCGGAGGACGTGAAGTCGGTGGCGCACGAGGTGATGCGCCACCGCATCGTGCTCACGTTCGAGGCGCTGGCGGACGGCGTGACCGCCGACCAGGTCGTCGACCGCATCGTCAAGGCGGTCCCCGTTCCATGATCGGCACGCGAACCGACGATCCGATCAGGGCCAGGATCGAGGCGTTGGGCACGCGGCTGAGCCTGCCCACCGTGCGCAAGGCGCTGGGCGTGATCGAGGGCGAGCATGCGTCGCGGCGCCCGGGCGGCTCCGACGAGCTGATGGACGTGCGCGCCTACGAGCCCGGCGACGAGGCGCGTCTGATCGAATGGAAGACGAGCGCCCGCCAGGGCCGTCCGATGGTGGTCCGCCGCGAGCGTCAGGTGACCTCGCGCGTGTGGATGCTGCTGGACGTGGGCCGCGAGATGACCGGGGCCTGCGAGTCGGGCGAACGCGCCTTCGAAGTGGCGGCGAACGCGCTGCGCATGTTCGCGGCCCTGTCGCTGCGCCGTTCCGACGACCTGTCGCTGGTGCTCTCCGACGCGGCCAGCATCACCCGTCTGCCGTTCAACGGCGGGTTCGCCCAGTTCGAGCGCACGCTCGACGAGTCGCTGGACCGCGACTGGGACCATCCGCGCAACATCGACGCCCTGCTCGCCTATGCGAGACGCATCAAGGACCCCCACGCGCTGATCGTGCTCGCCACCGACGAGCACGCGCTGGCCGAGGGCCAGCTGAAGGCGCTGCGCCAGGTGGCGCGCACGCATCCGATCGTCCTCATCGACGTGGCCACCGTGAACCCGTTCTCCGCGGCCCGCACGGTGGGCGTGCTCGACGGCATGGGATCGCGGCGTCTGCCCGCGTTCCTCGCCGACGCGCGCGCCGCGGCCGAGGTGGACACGCACCGCGCCTACATGGCCGCCGCCCTGGAGCGCGAGCTCAGGCGCGCGGACGGCCACATGATCCGCGCCGCATCCAGCGAGGCCATGTTCGACGCGTTCGTCCGCCTCGTCTCCCGCGCGCTGGCGGGCAACACGGCGAACCATCTGCGCGCCCCGGCCGGTCTCGCCCCGATGGGAGGTGCCGCATGAGCGCGGATCATCTGCTGAACGCGGCGGGAGCCGTCTCCCGCGTGACGCTCGCGGTGAAATCGGACGACCTGACGCCCGCGGGCCAGATCGACATGACCGGGCCGTTCATCGCCATGCTGGCGGCGTTCCTGCTGATCGCCGCCGCGCTCGTCGTATGCGTGGCGCTGCTCTCCCGACCGAGGAGGACCCGCGCCAAGTCGCGCCCGCGCGGCGCGCACAGCGCCGCCGGCGACAAGGCGGCGTGGCGCGCGCGCATCGACGACGTGGTGTCCCGGCACGCGGCCGGCGAACTCGACCGTGAGGACGCGTTCGCCGAACTGGCGGCGATCGCACGCGACTTCGCCTCCGAATCGACGGGCCGCGACCTGACCGCGCATACGCTGACGGACATCCGCACCGAGCCGCGCGACCCGTCCGTGCGCGGCGGGCTGGACCTGCTGCGCATGACGATCGCCGCGCTCTACCCGCCCGAATTCGCCGACGCCGCAGTCAACGCGCGCGCCCGCGAGGCGAACGTCGAGGAGGCCGCCGGATGGGTGTCGAATCTCGTGGAAAGGTGGGGACGCTGATGCAGCTGTCATGGCAATGGCCGTGGGCCGCGCTCGCCGGCGCGCTCGCCGCGGCCGCGATCGTCTTCCTGATCGTCGCGCTGTCGTCGCGCCGGCATCGGATGGACACGATCCGCGTGTTCACGCTGGACGACGACCTCAACACGGAACGCGCCTCGACGCTGTTCCGCAGGTGGCGCCGTCTGAACCGGTGCGCCGCCGCGCTCGTCGTCATCGCGCTCGCCGTCGCGATCGCGATGGTCGCGCGTCCGGCGACGGTGGACGTGAGCGAGGAGCGTTCGTCGAGCCGCGACATCGTCCTGTGCCTCGACGTGTCCGGTTCGACGCTGCCCTACGACCGCCAGGTGATCGACACGTACCGCGATCTGGTGGGCCATTTCGAGGGCGAGCGCATCGGCATGAGCATCTTCAACTCGACCTCGCGCACCGTGTTCCCGCTGACCGACGACTACGATCTGGTCGCCGAGCAGCTCGACGCCGCGTCGAAGGCGTTGAAGGGCGTCGAATCGCAGGACGACATCGACAAGATGAGCGATGCCGACTACCAGCGGATCGCCGACTGGCTGGAGGGCACGCAGAACCGCAAGGACACGACGTCGCTGATCGGCGACGGCGTGGTCTCCTGCGCGGCGATGCTGCCCGGATTCGCCTACGGCTCGTCCTCGTCCGACGACTCCGACGTCTCGCGCACGCGCGCCGCGTCGATTGTGCTCGCCACCGACAACGTGGTGTCCGGCACGCCGACGTACACGCTCGAGCAGGCGCTGGACCTGACGAAGAGCGCGAAGATCACGGTGGACGGCCTGTTCTCCGGTCCCAGCCAGAGCGAAGGCGAGGAGACGACCACGCGGATGAAGGACCTGATCGAATCGCATGGCGGCGTGTTTCTCACGCAGTCGAACGGCGCGAGCGTCGACGAGCTGGTGCGCGACATCGACGAGCGGCGTTCGACGAAGAGCCGCAGCGCGAACCAGGCGGCGCTGGTGGACGATCCCGTATGGTTCGAGGCGGCGTTGGCCGTCGTGGTCGCGTTGTGGCTGCTCGTGGTCTGGAGGTTGAGGCGATGAATTCGGTATGGACGCTCTCCCCCGCGTTCGGATGGCCGGTCGGCGGCGCGATCGCGCTGGCGATGCTCGCGTTCGCCGTCGTCGGCGTCGTGCGTCACGCGCGGCACGCGGCCGGCGACGAGACGCTCGCCTCCTGCGTGCGGCGCGCGCTCATCTGCCTGCTCACGGGATTCGCCGTGCTCACCCCGTCCATGGTCTCGTCGACCACGTCGCGCGCCGTGAACGCGACGGACGTGGTGGTCGCCGTCGACGTGACCGGCTCGATGGCCGTCACGGACGCGCATTACGGCTCCGACGAGGCGATCACGCGTCTGGAGGCGGCGCACAGGGCGGTCGACGACCTGACGACGATGTACGCGGACTCCAGTTTCGCCGCGTTGCGCTTCGGCGCGTCCGGCACGCTCGACGTGCCGTTGACGCCCGACGCGCCGGCGATCCGCAGCTGGGCGAACACGCTCGCGCCGGAGGCGACGAGCGTGTCGTCCGGATCGTCGCTGGACGCGCCGCTCGACCAGCTGGTCACCACGCTGAAGCAGATCCGCGACCAACATCCGGATGATGCGGTCGTGCTGTACGTGATCACCGACGGCGAGCAGACCTCGTCGAAGGCGCGACGCACGTTCTCCTCGCTGCGCAGCTACCTCGACGACTCGTTCACCGTGGGCGTCGGCTCCACGGAGGGCGGCAACATCCCGAAGATCGCGGACGGCGTGTCCGCGGACGGCGACGCCGACTCCCAGGAGTGGGTCACCGATCCGGACACCGGCCAGCCGGGCGTGTCGAAGATGGACGAGGGCAATCTCAAGGACATCGCCGACGAGATGGGCGGCACCTACGCGAAGGTGGACGCCACGGACACGATGGCCACGGCGAAGTCGTCGAAGACCAGCAACAAGTGGAAGATGACGAACACGCGCAAGGAGCGCACGAGGGTGACGCCGGTCGTCTGGCCGGTCGCCATCGCCGTCGCGCTGCTGCTCGCTTGGGAGGCGGGCGCGCAGTTCGCACTGTCAAGGAGGCTCATATGAGCGTGAAGGCACGTGAACGGGCGCAGGACGCCGGGGATCCCAGACCGGCGGCGCGCGCGCCGATGGGCGTGCGCGTGCTGCTCGCCGTGCTGGCCGTGCTAGCCCTGTGCGCGGCGGGCGTGGCCGGCGTGAACCTCGTGGCGGTCATGCGCTACAACGAGGCGACCGCCGCGTTGAACGAGAACCTGAAGACGGCCGGCAAGTCCGACGTGGACCTCGACGCGTTGAGCGCGGGGCAGCAGCAGACCGACGCCCAGTTCGACGACGCCGGCGCGCTGTCGTTCCTGCTGTTCCCCTCGGTGAGGCAGTCGATCAGCCAGAACCGACAGGTGTCGAGGAAGCTCACGAGCCGCACCGTCAAGGAGGTCGCCAAGCTGAAGGGCGAATCCACGTCGGACACGGCGGCGGCCGGCTCGGGAACCGGCGCCGGCGCGTCGAGGAACGCGAAGAAGGGCGGCGGACTCACCGCCAAGCAGAAACGGCAGGTCGAGGAGCTGCTCAAGGCGAACCAGCAGTCCACGCCGTCGGATTCGACCACGAAGAACGACGACGGGACCAAGAAGGACACCGCCAAGACCCAGACCACCAAACCCTGGTAGCGCCGGCGGTTTTCCGTCAAGCCACCGGACGAATGGTGGATAACGGGGGCTCCGACCACAGCCCCCGTTCCGGCTGGACGTGGAGCCGGCCGTTCCCGTTCAATGGCGGTATGAACACGCTGACCACCACATTCCCGGGCACGATGCGCATGTTCGCGTCGTCCGCCGCCGGCTCCCCCTCGTTCGGCCTCCAGCCGAAACCCATGTTCGACGATTCGTGCCGCTGCCATGAGGCGGTGCGGACCAGCCGCGGGCGCATCGCGGCCGTCGCCGCGGACACGCCGCGCGTGACCGGGCTCGTACGCGAGGCGCTCGCCTCATGCACCGGCCTCGACTGGGAGGGCAACGCCGCCTCCCTGTTCCGCGACCGGTTGCGGACCCTGGGCACGCCACTGGACATGCATGACGACGACGCGGCCGCCACGGCCCGCATGGCGGAGGCGTGACATGGGCTGGCAGATCGTATCGCGCATCCACGGCGGGCACCAGTCCGCACCCGCCACCGTCGAGGAGTTCCAAGCCGCGCAGGCCGCGCTGCGGGACGCCTCCAGCGAACTCACCGCCCATGCGCTCGCCTGGTCGAAGGCCGCCACCGACATCGCATCGGACCGCGCGGGCGTGCCCCTGTGCCCGGTGCTCTCCTCCGGAGCGGCGTCGATGGCCGGCAAGGAGCATACGACGCTCCCCTACGACGGGCTCATCGCCGCATGCCAGCGGCGCGCAGCCGAGATCAACGACACGTGCGCGAAGATCCGCGGCATGGAGGATCTGCTCGTGCGCGCCAACGCGCTGTATTCGGATGCCGAACGCCAGTCGCGACGTGTCGTCACCGAACTCACGCAGGCGATCACGCAGGCCAGCCCCGTATGGGCCACGGCGGCCATGATCGGCGGCATCTCCGGCGGTCTCCTCTACGGCATGGGTGCGGAGCACGCCTACACGCCCGGGTACGCCTCGTGGATCACGGCGCAGTTCCAGGAGGGCTACGTGTCGGGCATCGCGGCGAAGATCGCCGGCGTGGAGATCGGCAAGGGCGTGGTGCATACGGACGAGGTGAACCAGGCGGCCGGCAAAATCGGCAAATGGTCCGGCCCCATCAAGGACCTCTACCAAGGGAACACGCTGACCGTCAGACGCGTCGACGCCCGCGCGGACGTGGTGCGCGGCTCGTCGTCGGTCGGCGAATCGTTGGAGAACCTGCGCCGGCTCGGCGAGGAGCGGCTCGGCAAGGTCGACCTCGATTCCGGGCTCGTCTACGGCACGGTGGCGGTGCAGCGCTACGAGAAGGCGGACGGCTCCAACGCCTGGCTGATCACCGTGCCCGGCACGGACGGCCAATGGGATTCCCCATTCGGATGGGAGCAGAACATCGAGCTGATGAGCGACGACCCCGAGCGACGGCGGCGCGCCGACAGCGCGCGCATGGTGGTCGAGGCGATGGAGCAGGCGGGCATCCGGCCGGACGAGCCGGTGGCGATCATCGGGCACTCGCAGGGAGGCATCGTGGCCGCGGCGATCGCCTCCGACGAATCGGAACGATTCGACATCGAGCACATCGTGACCGCCGGGTCGCCGATCGCGAACCATCCGATCCCCGAAGACACGTGGGTGACGAGCATCGAGATCGAGGACGAATTCGTCGCCGCGCTGGACGGCGCCGAGAACCCGGCGGACGAGCGTTGGCTGACGATCCGGGGCACGCTCGAACCGGCGCCGGACGTCGACGGGCCGCAGGTCGGCGAGGACGGCGTATGCGTGCCCGGCGTCGATTCCGGCGTCTGGGGCGACAGCCCGTACGCGGCGGCGCCCGTCCAGGACCCGTCCGAGACGAAGGAGATGACCCACTGGCTCAAATACCATCAGGCCGCCTACCAGAACGCCTCGGATCTCGGCGGTACGCCGATGATCACGCACGAGAAGCATTTCGCGGACGTCATCGACGGCGAACTCAAGGAGACCCACTACTACGAGGGCCGCATCACCACCCGCGCCGCACAGCCCCAGGCCGACGCGGCCGGCGACGGGAACACGCGCATGACGCGTGCCGCCGACTAGCTTCCAGCGCGCGTTCAGGAAACTCCCCTGATTTCCACGCCGATCGCACCGGGAGACCTTCAGCATGCGGCAAGGGCGCTTCCATGCCCGCGCCGCATGCTGGAGCCGTGGCGCGGGGCGCAGGGCCCGGCGCATGGAAGCGAAAAAGGAACACCCATGTTCGTGTTGAAGAACGCATGGCGATCGGTCGTGCGCAACAAGGGACGCAACATCCTCATCGTCGTCATCGTGGCGATCATCGCCGCGGCCGCGACGATCGGGCTGTCCATCAGGAACGCCGCCGAGACCGCGCGCGAGACCGGTCTCGCCTCGACGAGCGTCACCGCCACAATCGGCGTGGACCGCGAGGCGATGATGAGCAAGGCGAAACAGGCCGCCTCATCGGATTCGTCCGACTCATCGGATTCGTCGGGCTCGTCCAAGCAGCCCGATTTCGGGTCGATGCGCGACGCGCTCGACCAGAGCGCGCTCTCCCTCGCCGACTATGAGAAATACGCGAAGGCATCCAGCGTAAGCGTCGGCACGTACTACACGGAGACCACGTCCGTGAACGGCACCGACGCGTTCCAGCCGGTCGAATCGACCACGTCGAACGAGGCGAACTCCACCGACTCGTCGTCGTCCGGCTCATCCGGCTCCGGCTCATCCGACTCCGCCGCGTCCGGCGACGCGCAGGGCGGCGACGGCCAGGGCGGCGGTCCGGGCGGCATGGGCGGCCAGGGCGGCGGCATGGGCATGGCCTCCGGAGACTTCTCGCTCGTCGGATTCTCCTCCGACGAGGCCGTCGCCGCCGCGGCGAACGGCACGTTCACGATGTCCAGCGGCAAGGTGTTCGGCTACGGCTCCTCCAGCGACGGCGACGTGATCGTCTCCAAGGCGCTCGCCGACTTCAACGGGCTCAAGGTGGGCGACACGATCACCGTGGCCGACCTGTCCGGCGACGACACGACCTACGAGCTGACCATCGTCGGCATCTACAAGAACGCGACCTCGTCGAACACGGGCGCGAACGGCCCGATGGGCGGCACCTCCTCCGATCCGGACAACGCGATCTACACGTCGGTGAGCACGCTGAAGAAGCTCGGCCTGTCCACCGAATCGTCCGGCTCCTCGGATTCCTCGTCCGATTCCTCGTCCACGGATTCCTCCACCACCACGCAGACCTCCGCCTCCCGCACCCAGCTGAACTTCACCTACGTGCTGGGCGGCAAGGACGACTACGAGACGTTCGTCAAGGACGTCGAGAAGGCGGGCCTCGACGACACGTACACCGTCTCCTCCGCCGACGTCGAGAACTACGAGTCCAGCCTCGTACCGCTCGACAACCTCGCCAAGTTCGCGCTGACACTGCTGATCATCGTGCTGGCCGTGGGCGCCGTGGTGCTCGTCGTCCTCAACCTGTTCAACGTGCGTGAACGCAAATACGAGGTGGGCGTGCTCACCGCCATCGGCATCCGCAAGTCGAAGGTCGCCGCCCAGTTCGTCATCGAGCTGCTCATCGTCACGATGATCGGCATCGCGCTCGGCGTGGCCGGTGGCGCCGCGGCCTCGGTGCCCGTCTCGAACCACCTGCTCGCCCAGCAGGTCTCCTCGCAGGAGTCCGAGGCATCGAGCCGTCAGGCCCAGTTCGGCCGTGCCGCGGACATGCCCGGCACGCCCGGCGGTTCGAACGGCTCCTCCTCGTCCGGCTCCTCCTCGGATGATTCGTCATCGTCCAACGGCTCCTCGAACGGTTCCTCGGATTCCGGCTCCTCCTCCGACGCGCAGTCCTCCCAGCCGGCGCGTTCCGGCGGCCAGGGCGGCCCCGGCGGATTCTCGCAGGCGGTCGACTATGTGAGCGAGATCGACGCGACCGTGAACCTCAAGGTCGTCGGTCAGCTCGTGCTCATCGGCCTCGCGCTGACGCTCGTCTCCGCCCTGGCCGGCATCGTCGCGATCATCCGCTACGAACCCCTCCAGATCCTCGCCGACCGCTCCTGACCCGTAAGCATCGGCCCCCTCTGACGAGGAGGCTCACAGATCCACGACCACCCTGTACAACCGCGTGATCGGCCCCCTCTGACGAGGGGGCTGTCGGCGAAGCCGACTGGGGGAGAGACCCCATTCCCGAAAGGACATCACATGACCACCGAAACCACAATCGTCGAAACCGTCGATACCACGGAAGCCGCCGCCGCAACCGCCGCCCCGGCCCCCGGACCCCGCACCGTCCTGGAGATGGACCACGTGTCCTACTCGTACACGAAGGGCGGCAAGAAGGTCGTCGACGACCTGAGCCGCGGATTCCACGCCGGCGCCGTGACCGCGATCGTCGGCCCGTCCGGCGCCGGCAAGACCACCGTGCTCTCGCTGCTGTCCGGGCTCACCGGCCCGACCGAGGGCCGCATCCTCTACAACGGCGCCGATCTGGCGAAATCGGACCGCTACCGGTTCCGCAGCCACGACATCGGCGTGATCTTCCAGAGCTTCAACCTGTTGCCGGCCCTGACCGTCGAGGAGAACATCACCCTGTCGATGGAGGCGTCCGGCAAGACGTTCGACAGGCCGAAGCACGATATCGTCGTCGAACTGCTCGCCAAGGTGAGGCTGCCCGCCGAATACGCGAACGAACGCATCCTGCACCTGTCGGGCGGCGAGCAGCAGCGCGTGGCAATCGCCCGCGCGCTCGGCTACGATCCGGACATCATCCTGGCGGACGAGCCGACCGGCAACCTGGACATGGCCACGCAGGACGACATCATGGCGATCTTCCGCTCGCTCGCCCATGAGGAGGGCAAATGCGTCATCATCGTGACGCACTCCCCCGCCGTCGCCGACCAGTCCGACGAGGTCTTCGAGCTCAAGCCCCTCCGCCGCCGGTAGCGCGCGCCGCCCCGGCGCTACGCGGCGGGCAGGCAGCTGGGGCCGAACAGGATCTTCAGTTCGGCGAACAGCGAGGTGTCGCGTTTCACACGGAACCGGTCGCCGAACGTGAGGACCTCGGCCTTGCCGTCGCCGTCCACGATGGCGAGTTTCACCTCGCAGTACCCGGGATGGTTGGTGAGCACCTGGCCGAGCTGCATGACGTGCTCGCGGCTCAGCGCCACCTCGGGCAGGGTGATGACGACCGGCCGTTCGTCCTCCGCCTCGAGCGACGGCACGTCGAGCTCGGTGGCCCGGAGCGAGACGGCCTCGTCGCGCAGCTCCACCTGGCCGCGCACCTGCACGACCTCGTCCTGTTTGAGGTTCGGCGCGGCCGCCTCGTACACCTTGCCGAAGAACAGGCATTGGATGGACGCCTCGAGATCCTCGATGGTGACGAGCGCCCACGGGTTGCCCTTCTTGGAGACGCGCTTGTCGACCTTGGTGACGATGCCGGCGAGCGTGACCTGCTGGCCCTCCCCCATCGTCTTCGCCCGGTCGATGAGATGCGCGATCGACATCTCGCGCAGGCCGGCGAGCACGGCGGTCATGCCGGAGAGCGGATGGTCGGACACGTACAGGCCGAGCATCTCCCGTTCGAAGTTGAGGCGGGTCTTCTTGTCCCAATCCTCGATGTCGGGCACGGTGACGTCCGCGTCGCCCATCGCCTCGGCGCCGCCGTCCTCGTCGTCGGAGAACAGGTCGAACTGGCCCTCCGCCTGCTTGCGCTTCAATCCAACGACCGAATCGATGGCTGTCTCGTGGATCTGGAACAGGGCGCGGCGGTTCGGGTCGATCGAATCGAACGCGCCCGCCTTGATCAGCGATTCGACGAGACGCTTGTTGAGCGCGGTCAACGGCACGCGACGGATGAAGTCCATGAAGTTCACGTACTTGCCGTGTCCGCCGGAACGTTCGGCGATGATGTCGGCCACCGCCTTGTCGCCCACGTTGCGGATCGCGCCGAGACCGAAGCGCACGACGTCGCCGACGGCCGAGTACGCGAGCTGCGACTCGTTGACGTCCGGCGAGAGCACCTGGATGCCCATGCGGCGCGCCTCGCCCAGATACAGGGCGGTCTTGTCCTTGTTGTCCTTCGTGCCCTGGAGCAGCGCGGCCATGAACTCGACCGGGTAGTGGGTCTTCAGGTACGCGGTCCAGTACGAGATGAGGCCGTAGGCGGCGGAGTGCGCCTTGTTGAACGCGTATCCGGAGAACGGGACGAGGATGTCCCACACGGCCTGCGCGGACTCCTCCGAATAGCCGTGCTCCTTCATGCCGGCGAAGAACGGCACCTTCTCCTTGGCCAGCACCTCCGGCTTCTTCTTGCCCATGGCTCGTCGGAGCACGTCGGCCTTGCCGAGCGAGTAGCCGGCGAGGATTCGCGCGGCGGACTGCACCTGCTCCTGGTAGATGATCAGGCCGTACGTCTCGTCGAGCACCTGCTTCAACGGCTCGTCGAGCTCCGGGTGGATTGGCGTGATCTTCTGCAGGCCGTTCTTGCGCTTCGCGTAGTTGATGTGCGATTCCATCGACATCGGGCCCGGTCGGTACAGGGCGATCAATGCGGAGATGTCGTTGAAGTTGTCGGGCTTGAGCATCTTGAGCAGCGAGCGCATGCCGTCGGAATCGAGCTGGAACACGCCGAGCGTGTCGCCGCGCGACAGCAGCTCGTAGGTGGGCTTGTCGTCGAGCGGGATCTTCGTGTAGTCGATCGCCTCCTTGCCGTTGGCGACGATGTTCTTCAGCGTATCCTGGATGACCGTCAAGTTGGACAGGCCGAGGAAGTCCATCTTGACCAGGCCCAGCGTCTCGCACGTATGGTATTCGAACGTGGTCGTGACGGTGCCGTCGGTGCGTTCCAGCAGCGGCGACGTGTCGGTAATCGGCGCGCTTCCCATGATCGTGGCGCAGGCGTGCACGCCGGTCTGGCGGATCAGGCCCTCGATGGTCTTCGCCTTGTCGACGATCTGGTGCGCGTCATGGTCGGACTCGTACAGCTCGCGGAACTCGCGGGCCTCGGCGAAGCGCTTCGACGTGGGGTCGAAGATCTCCTTGAGCGACGCGTCCTTGCCGTTCTTCGACGGCGGCAGCGCCTTGGTGACCTTCTCGCCCATCGAGAACTCGTAGCCCATGATGCGCGCCGAGTCCTTCAGCGCCTGCTTGGTCTTGATGACGCCGTAGATCACGCACTGGGCGACCTTGTCGTGGCCGTATTTCTCGCCGCAGTAGTTGATCACGTCGAGGCGGCCGTCCGGGTCGAAGTCGACGTCGATATCCGGCAGGGAGACGCGTTCCGGGTTGAGGAACCTCTCGAAGATGAGGCCGTGCTCCAGCGGGTCAAGCTCGGTGATGCCCATCGCGTAGGCGACCATCGAGCCTGCGGCGGAGCCTCGGCCGGGGCCGACCATGATGTCGTGGTCCTTCGCCCACTGGATGTAGTCGGCGACGACGAGGAAGTAGCCGCAGAACTGCATCTGGCAGATGATGCCGCACTCGTAGTCCGCCTGCTTCGACACGTGTTCGGGCACGTTGCCGTCATAGCGGCGCTCCAGTCCCTCCTCGACCTTCTTGAGGAACAGCGAGGCCTCGTCCCAGCCTTCCGGGCAGGGGAATTGGGGCATGAACGCGCCGTCCTCGTGGTCGTCGAAGATCACGTTGCAGCGTTCGGCGATCTCCAGCGTGTTGTCGCACGCCTCGGGGAACTCCTTGAAGAGCTCGCGCATCTCGGCGGCCGGCTTGATGTAGTAACCGGTGCCGTCGAACTTGAAGCGGTCCGGGTCGTCGAGGTGGGAGCCGGAGTTGATGCACAGCATCGCGTCCTGCGCCTCCGCGTCCTCGGCGTGCACGTAGTGGGAGTCGTTGGTGGCGAGCAGCGGCGCGTCCAGCCGCTTCGCGATGTCGAGCAGGCCCGCGGTGACCTCCTTCTCGATCTTGAGACCATGGTCCATGAGCTCGATGAAGAAGTTGTCGCGGCCGAAGATGTCCTGGAATTCGCCGGCGGCGCGCAGCGCCTCGTCGAACTGTCCGAGGCGCAGCCTGGTCTGGATGATGCCGGACGGGCATCCGGACGAGGCGATCACGCCTTTCGAGTAGGTGGCGAGCACCTCCTTGTCCATACGCGGGTAGCGCTGGACGCGGCCTTCGAGGTTCGCCACGGAGCTCGCCTTGATGAGGTTGACGAGGCCTTCGTCGTTCTCCGCCCACATCGTCATGTGGGTGATGAGGCCGCCGCCGGAGACGTCGTCGCGGCGCTGGTCCTCGGTGCCCCAGTGCACGCGGGACTTGTCCTGGCGCGCGGTCTCCGGCGTCACGTACGCCTCGATGCCGATGATCGGCTTGACGCCGTTGGCCACGCAGTTCGTGTACATCTCGTATGCGCCGTGCATGTTGCCGTGGTCGGTGATCGCCACGGCCGGCATGCCGAGCTCGGCCGTGTACTTGGCGAGATCCGGGATCTTGGACGCCCCGTCGAGCAGCGAATAGTGCGTGTGGTTGTGCAGATGAACGAAGTCTCCCGAATTGGCCATGCGTTCCACCCTACCGCACGCCCTGTTCAGGGCCTTTCGGCCACGGGCGTAGGATGGTGTTCACCGATGAGGGTCGCAGGAAGGGAGCCGGCATGACTCGTAAGGCCGATGGCGCCGCGGCGGGGGCCGCCCGCGCGCCCAAGACGCCCACCGCGCAGATCGTGGTGGAGATCATCGAACTGCTCGCGGCGCATACGGACCGCGAGCACGGGCTCACCGCCTCGGAGATCGCGCAGACGCTGGGGGTGAACGAGAAGACCGTGCGCAACCATCTGCGCGCGTTCGAGTCCATGACGCCGATCGGCCGCAAGGTCGGGCATCTCGACCGCGCCGATCTCGTGCACGCGGAAAGCCCCGATCCGCGCCCCGGCTGGTACATCGACCCGGTCTTCGACACCGCGCAGATGCGGCTGCTCACCGACGGCGTGATGCTCTCCCGCCCGGACGGCGAATACCTGCGCGACCTCATCGCGAAGATCTACTCGTTCGCCGGGCGTTCCGGCCAGCTGCGCGGCCTGAGCAGGCTCGAGACGCCGAAGAACTACAACACGGAGTTCCTCAACAACATCGAGGTGCTCAACGACGCGATCGACCATGAGCGCGTCATCGAATTCCACTACTGCACGTACGACACGGACGGCGTGCTCGTGCCCCGCCGCGACGCCGCCGGCAGGGCGCGCGTGTACCGGGCCGACCCGTACCATCTCATGTACAAGAACAACATGTACTATCTCGTGTGCCACATGCACATCTACGACGGGCTGGCCTACCTGCACGTGGACCGTCTGCGCGACCTGAGGATCGACGACGCCGACCATTCCGTCTCGCATCGTCTCGACGATTTCAGCGACACGCCCGGCGAGCCGTTCGACATCGACCGGCATATGGCGGAGCGCCCCTACCCGGTGAAGGGCCCCGCGGTGCCGATCCGCATGCGCATCGCCGGCCCCTTGGAGCCGTTGTTCGACTGGTTCGACGACGCGCAGGTCACCCGGCTCCCACAGCCTCCCGCCGGGACGGCGGCGAGGGACGGCGAAGGCGGAAAGCGCGCGAAAGGCGCGAAAGGCGCGGAGCCCGTCTACGAGGTACGGGTCCGCGCCAACGAGAAGGCCACCCTGTGGTGGGCGCTGCAGTATGCGGACGGCGGGAACATCGAGATCCTCGAGCCGCAGTCCCTGCGCGACAGCCTGCGCGAGGTGGGCGAACGCCTCGCCCGCACCTATGCCGCGAACGGGTCCGCGGCGGGCGCCTCCGCATCCGCGGTCTCCGACGCCGCCTCCGCATCCGCTGCCGGCGCTTCCGCGTGACGGGCGCGCATCACGTCGAGCGCATGCTCCAAATCGGCCGGATAGCTTGACGTGACGGTCGTCCACACGTGCGTGCGCGGGTGACGGAACTCCAGCTGCATCGCGTGCAGCCATTGGCGTTCCAAGCCGAGCTCGGCGGCCAGCACCGGGTTCGCGCCGTACATGTGGTCGCCGGCGAGCGGATGCCCGATCGACGAGAAATGCACGCGGATCTGGTGCGTGCGACCGGTCTCGAGGTTCACGGAGACGAGCGTCGCCTCCGAACCGAACCGCTCCATCACGTCCCAATGCGTGACGGCGGGCTTGCCCGACGGTGTCACGCAGAAGCGGAAATCGGAGACCTTCGCTCGCCCGATCGGCGCGTCGATGGTCGCCTTGTCCTGTCTGAGCGAGCCCTGCACGAGCGCATGATACGTCTTGACGACCTCGTGTCCGGCGAACTGCCGACGCATCTCCACATACGCGAGATCGGATTTGCATACGAGCATGAGGCCGCTCGTGCCCACGTCGAGCCGTGAGACGATGCCCTCGCGCCCGGCGGCGCCGTACGAGGTGATGTGCACGCCGCGGTCGCGCAGCGAGCCGAGCACGGTCGGTCCGGTCCAGCCGACGGACGCGTGCGCGGCGACGCCGACCGGCTTGTCGACCACGACCACGTCGTCGTCCTCGTAGACGACGGCCATGTCCGTGGCGATCGGCTCCGGCGCCTTGCGTTCCTCGACGAGATCGAATTCGACGGTCTCCCCCGCCTGCAGGATGCCGGATTTCGCGATGGAGCGGTCGAGCACCTTCGCCTGTCCGGTGTCGATGAGTTCGGCGGCCTTCGAACGGGAGACGCCGAGCATCTTGGAGACGGCCACGTCGAACCGCCTGCCGACCAGCGCGTCGGGCGCCGGCGCGAGGCGGCTCATGCGACGCCGCCTTCCGCGCCTTCGCCGTCCGCCACGGCGGCGGCGCGCTCCCCCGCCTTCCCGCCGTCACGGGCGCCGAACGGCACGTCAAAGAGGATCATGAGCACGATGGCCACGCCGGCGGCCATGAGAAAGATGTCCGCCACGTTGCCCACGGACCATCCGTAGTTGAGGAAGTCGACGACCTTGCCGTCGAGGAAGCCCGACGCGTAGACGACGCGGTCGATGAGATTGCCGAGCGCGCCGGCGAACGCCAACGCGAACGCCGCCGACCATGCCGTCGACGCGGTCCGCCACGCGAGCGCGGCGAGCACGACGCAGGCGACGATGGCGAGCAGCGAGATCACCCACGTGGCACCCGATCCGAAGCCGAGGGACGCGCCCGGGTTGCGTACCAGCGTGAGCGACAGCAGGCCGGGGATGACGCGCACGGTGCGACCGTCCGACAGCGCGGACAGCGCCCACAGTTTCGTGAGCTGGTCGACGGCCAGCGCGATGACGGTGACGCAAGCAAAGACGGCCACGCGAATGCGCGGCCGTCCATGATGAACCATGTTCATACCGGGATGCGTACCTGCGATCAGTCGCCGGACTGCTCGGTCTGGCTGTAGGTGTTGTTGTCCGACACCTGGTTGACCAGCTGGCCGAGGAACTCGGTGAGGCGGGCGCGGTACTCGGTCTCGAACTGCTTGAGGCCCTGGATGTTGCCCTCGATGGCCTTGGCCTCGTGGGTCAGGTTCTCGCGCACCTGGTTCGCGTAGTCGTCGGCGGCGGTACGGGTCTTCTTGCCGTAGTCCTCGGCCTCGTTGCGGGTCTTGACGCCGTAGTCGTCGGCTTCCTTGCGGGTCTGCTTGCCGTACTCGTCGGCGGCGGTGCGGACCTTCTGGTCGTACTCGGCGGCGCGGCGCTGGACCTCGGCCTCGTACTGGTCGGCCTCGTTGTGCTTGGTGCCGAGGTAGGTGTCGGCGTCCTGACGGGTCTTGACCGAGTAGGCATCGGCGTCGGAGCGGGTGCGCTTCGAGTAGGCGTCGGCGTCGGAGTGGACGCGCTTGTTGTACTCGTCGGCCTCGGTGCGGGTGCGGTTGGAGTAGTCGTTGGCCTTGCCGATCAGGTCGTTGTAGTCGTTCTGGCTCTTCTCGGTGATCTCCTTGGCCTTCGCCTTGCCCTTGTCCACATACTGGTCATGCAGCTGCATGGCGAGGGTGAGCATGGCGGTCGCGCGCTCCGGCTCGCTGCCGGCGCCGACGGCCGCGCCGGCGATCTTGCGCAGGGAGCCGGTCTCGGTGTCGGGCTCGACCTTGGCGACCTGCTCGCGCAGCTGGTTCTCGCGCTTCTTGGACTCCTCGAGCTGGCGGGTGAGCTCCTGGACCTGCTGCGCCTGCTGCTGCAGACCGGAGGCCTGCTGCTGGAAGGCGGCGATCTTGCGGGACATGTCCTCGGCCTGGGCGCGGAACTGGTCGCGCTCCTTCTGGACGGCCGCGATCTGCTGAGCGACGGCGTCCTGGTTGCCGGAGGCCTGGGCGGCCTGGGCGGTGAGCTGGTCGATCTGCGCGTTGAGCTGGTCGACCTGGGCCTTGAGCTGCTCGTTCTGGGAGGAGAGGGCCTTGTTGGAGGACTCCGCCTCGGCCAGCTTGGCCGCGACGGCCTGCGCCTGGTCGCCACCGGCGGCCGCCTGCTTGGCGGCGTCCTTGAGCTTGTCGTTCTCGTCCTGGAGCTGCTGCACCGTTGCATTCAGCTCGGAGATCTTCTTGTTCAGGGCGGTCACATCCGGACCCAGCGCCTGGGTCGACTGGCCGGCGACCGCCTGCTTGCCGAGCGCCTCGACGGTCTCGGTGACCTGGTCGAGGAAATCGTCGACCTCGTCGACGTCGTATCCTTCCTTGAAGCGCACCGTCTGGAACGTGCGCTCCCTGATGTCCTTAGGCGTCAACAGAGCCATAAATCTACACCTCGCTTTGGGGCTGTGCCTCGCTTACGTTGGTATCAACACATGACATTAGCACGTCCCCCCAGCATTCATGCAGTATTTCCGCGTTTGCGGACGGATGACACGCCCATGGGCGCGCTCACGGGCCGGTCAGATGAGCGCGCGGAGCACCACGAGGACGAAGTACAGGACGATGAAGCTCATGTCGAGCGCGACGGCGCCGAGACGCAGCGGCGGGATGTAGCGGCGCAGCCATTTCAGCGGCGGCTCGGTGACGCTGTACACGATGTCGATGAGCTTGGCGACGAGGCCCCTCGGGTACCAGCGGGGCGCGAGCAGCGCCGCCCAGTCGAGGATCATGCGGATGAACAGCACGGTGATGTAGGCGTCGATCAGACCGTCGACGATGCGCGTCAGGATGAGGAACAGCATGCCTCCACCGTATCAGCCCCGCTGGGAACAGGCTGAATGTTCGCTGATGACATACCGAAACGTCCCCGCGGCTTTCGGCTGCGGGGACGTGGAAGGCGACGCGGGGACCGTGTGGCTCAGTCGGCGAACAGGTCGCGCGCGCTGTTGGCGTTGGCCGATTCCTCGACCTTGATGTTCACCTGTGACGGGCTCAGCAGGAACACGCGCGGCGTGACCCGCTCCATCGAACCGTGCACGCCGAACACCACGCCGGCGGAGAAGTCCACGATGCGGTAGGCGACGGCCTCGGGCACGCCCGTCAGGTTGAGCACGACTGGCACGCCGTCGCGAATCGCGCGGCCGACCATCTGCGCGTCCTCGTAGGACTTCGGATGGATGGTCGTGATGCGGCTGAGACGCCCCTGGAACGGGTTGGCGACGCGCGTGGACGAGGACGGGGACGAGGCGGCCGACGCCGGGACGGCGGGCTTCGTCGGCATCGGGGTCACCGTATGGTCGGAGTCGAACGAACCCGCGGGTTCCGGGGTCTCCGGTTCCTCGTCGATGTCGAAATCGTCATCGTTCTCGGAGACGTCGGACATGCCCAGATAGGACATCGCGTTCTTCATGAACCCTGCCATGGCTTAACCCTTTCTCGTCGTCGTTGTCGTCTTGCCGTCAGCGCAGGAAATCGGGGATGTCGAGGTCTCCGGCCGGATCGTTCGCGTCGGGCGCGTACGGGTACTCCTGGTAGGGGTTCCGGTAGTGGTACGGCTGCTGGGCCGGAATCCCGCCGGTGGTCGGGGCGAAGGTGAACGGCGACTGGTCGGGCTGGGCGGTGGACGGCTGCGGCTGCGCGGCCGGGGCCTGCTGCGGCTGCGCGGGGGCCGGCGTGGCGGCCGGAGCCGCGGGAGCGGCGGGCTGGGCCTGCGGCGTGGCGGTCTGGGCCTGCTGCGGCTGCGCGGGGGCGGCCGGCTGAGCAGGAGCGGCGGGCTGCGCGGGGGCCTGCCGGGCGGCGGGAGCCGCGTCGCGGGCGGCCTTCGCCTGCTGGGCGGCGACGGCGAGCGGCTGCGCGTCGTTCGCCTCGGCCTGTTCCTTGGCGGTGTCGAAGCCGGCGGCGATGACGGTGACGCGCACCTCGTCGCCGTAGGCGTCGTCAAGGGCGAGGCCCCAGATGATCTGGGCCTCGGGGTGGATGGCCTTGCGCACGAGCTCGACGGCGGCGGAGGCCTCCTGCAGGCCGATGTCGGTCGGGCCGGCCACGTTGATGAGCGCGCCGTGGGCGCCTTCGATGCTCTCCTCGAGCAGCGGCGAGCTGATGGCCAGCTCGGCGGCCTGGGTGGCGCGGTCCTCGCCGCGCGCGGAACCGATGCCGAACAGCGCGGTGCCGGCGCCGCGCAGGATCGCGGTGACGTCGGAGAAGTCCACGTGGATGTACGAGTTGGAGGTGATGAGGTCGGTGATGCCCTGGACGCCGGACAGCAGCGCGGAATCCGCGGTCTTGAACGCGTCCATGATCGTGATGGAGCGGTCGGACAGCTCGAGCAGACGGTCGTTCGGGATGACGATGAGGGCGTCGACCTCCTGACGGAGGTTGTCGATGCCGAGCTCGGCGGAGGCAGCGCGCTGCGGGCCCTCGAACGAGAACGGACGGGTGACCACCGCGATGGTGAGCGCGCCCTGCTGGTGGGCGGCGCGCGCGACGATCGGGCTGGCACCGGTGCCGGTGCCGCCGCCCTCGCCGCAGGTGACGAACACCATGTCGGCGCCCTTGAGGGACTCCTCGATGTCGGACTGGTGGTCCTGCGCGGCCTTCGCGCCCTTCTCCGGGTCGGCGCCCGCGCCGAGGCCGCGGCTGGACTGGTCGGACAGGGAGATCTTCACATCGGCCTCGGAGCGCAGCAGGTCCTTGGCGTCGGTGTTGACGGCGATGAACTCAACGTTCTGAAGACCTTCGGCGATCATGCGGTTGACGGCGTTGCCGCCGGCACCGCCTACGCCGACGACCTTGATGTTGGTCTTGTCGTTGAACTCAGTCTGGGCGTTCTCGCTCACGTTTGGCTCCTGTCACTTCACGGTTACACCCTAGACTAGCGCAGGGCTCCCCCGTATTGTGTGATATTTTCGCGCGTGTAACGCGTATTTCACGGCGATGACGACGTTTTCATCGCACACCGCTCCCGACGTCGGTCCCGGGCGTCGGCCCCCGGCCCCATGGCGTCAGTAACCGGCGTCCATCGGGTCGTCGCCGAAGAGCGTCTCGCGCTCCTCATGGCTGGTCGTGCGCGACTCGAGCCAGCCGTACGGCAGATGCACCTTCTTGGCGAACCGCACGCGCCCGCGCGGCTTGTCCACCACGCGCTCGGGGAACGTGACGGCCGGGTCGAGGCGCGCGATCTCGCGGTCCACGTCGGCCAGGGACTCGCATTCCATGAACGCCTTGCGCGTGGACCCGCCCACCGGGAACCCCTTGAGGTACCAGGCGATGTGCTTGCGTAAATCGTGCACGGCCATGCGCTCGTCGCCGTCGTAGAACTCGACGAGCAGACCCGCGTGGCGGCGGATCACGCGGCACACCTCGCCGAGCGTCGGGTTGAAGCGTTCGTCCGAGCCCTCGAAGGCGTGTTTGATGTCGGCGAACAGCCACGGGCGGCCCTGGCAGCCGCGTCCGATGGCCACGCCGTCGCATCCGGTCTCGCGGATCATCGCGAGCGCGTCGTCCGCGCCCCAGATGTCGCCGTTGCCGAACACGGGGATGTCGAGGCGTTCCTTGAGTTCGCCGATGCGGCTCCAATCGGAGTGCCCACCGTAGTATTCGGCGGTGGTGCGCGCGTGCAGCGTGACGGCCGCGCACCCCTCCTCCTGCGCGATATGGCCGGCTTCGAGGAAGGTCTCGTGGTCGTGGTCGATGCCGACGCGGATCTTCGCGGTGACCGGGATGCCGGCCTCGCCGCACACCTTGACGACGCGGCGGATGAGGTCCGTGTAGATGTCGGTCTTCCACGGCAGCGCCGATCCGCCGCCGCGGCGCGTCACCTTGGGCACCGGGCAGCCGAAGTTCAGGTCCACGTGGTCGGCCATATGCTCGTCGACGACGATGCGAGCCGCCTGTTCGACGATGGCCGGGTTCACGCCGTACAACTGGAGCGAGCGCACGCGCTCGGAGGGCGCGAACCGGCACAGGCGCAGGGCCTTCGGGTTGCGGGCGACGAGCGCGCGGGCGGTGATCATCTCCGCCACGTACAGGCCGTCGGGCCCGTATTCCTCGCAGATCACGCGGAACGGCCAGTTGGTCACGCCGGCCATCGGCGAGAGCACGACGGGCGTCGGCACGCTGATGTTCCCGAGCCTGACCGGCGCGATGGCCGGGGCGGGTTCGCCGGCCGCGCGGCGCGGCGCGTCCGTGCGTGGGTCGAGATCGTCCGTCTCGTGCGGCGCGTTGATGATGGTTTCGGTGATGTCGCTCACTGTCACAGGCCTTCCGCTCGTTGCTGGGGTTCGGGACATGCAGGCCCCCTCTGACGAGGGGGCTGTCATCCGCGGGATGACTGGGGGAGAGACCGCGGCGCGTCGGCCGCTCCTTCTCTCCCCCACCCGGCCGAGCCGGGAGCCCCCTCGTCAGAGGGGGCCATTGCCGCCGCCTTCCGGCGACGTATCGCCGATCAGTACAGGCCGCCGGCCTCGTTGATCCTGACGGAGTCCGGCCAGGCCTCGCCGCCCATGGCGACCGGCTTCATCGGCACGCGGGTGCGCTTCTCGCCGATGCGGGCGTCCACGTATTCGGCGACCTTGTCCAGCGAGACGCGCTCCTGGTTCATCGTGTCGCGGTCGCGGATCGTCACGGCGTGGTCGTCGAGCGTGTCGAAGTCGACGGTGATGCACAGCGGGGTGCCGATCTCGTCCTCGCGGCGGTAGCGGCGGCCGATGGCGCCGGACTCGTCGTAGTCGATCATCCACTCGTTCTGGCGCAGGTCGGCGGCCAGGTCCTGGGCGACGGACTGCAGTTGCGGCTTCTTGCTCAGCGGCAGCACGGCGGCCTTGACCGGGGCGAGGCGCGGGTCGAGGCGCAGGACGGTGCGCTTGTCGACGCCGCCCTTGGTGTTCGGCGCCTCGTCCACGTCGTAGGCGTCGACGAGGAAGCACATGAGGGAGCGGGTCAGGCCGGCGGCCGGCTCGATGACGTATGGGACGTACTTCTCGCCGGTGGCCTGGTTGAAGTAGCTCAGATCCTCGCCGGAGTGCTTGGCGTGCGCGGAGAGGTCGAAGTCGGTGCGGTTGGCCACGCCCTCGAGCTCGCCCCAGTCGGAGCCCTGGAAGCCGAACTTGTACTCGATGTCGACGGTGCGCTTCGAGTAGTGGGCCAGCTTGTCCTTCGGGTGCTCGTAGTGGCGCAGGTTCTCCGGCTTGACGCCGAGGTCCAGGTACCACTGGGTGCGGGCGTCGATCCAGTACTGGTGCCATTCCTCGTCGGTGCCGGGCTCGACGAAGAACTCCATCTCCATCTGCTCGAACTCGCGGGTGCGGAAGATGAAGTTGCCGGGCGTGATCTCGTTGCGGAAGGACTTGCCCATGTTGGCGATGCCGAACGGCGGCTTGGAACGCGAGGAGGTCATCACGTTCTTGAAGTCGACGAAGATGCCCTGCGCGGTCTCCGGACGCAGGTAGTGCAGGCTGTTCTCGTCCTCGACCGGGCCGAGGTGCGTGCGCAGCATCATGTTGAAGTCGCGCGGCTCGGTCCACTTGCCGCGGGTGCCGCAGTCGGGGCAGACGATGTCGGCCATGCCGTTCTCCGGCAGCTTGTCGCCGTGCTTCTCGGCGTAGGACTCCTGCAGCTTGTCGGCGCGGTTGCGCTTGTGGCAGTTCAGGCACTCGACCAGCGGGTCGTTGAACACGGCGACGTGGCCGGAGGCGACCCACACCGGGGTCGGCAGGATGATGGAGGTGTCGACGCCGACGACGTCGGGACGGGTGACGACCATCGAACGCCACCACTCGCGCTTGATATTGTCCTTCAGCGCGACGCCGAGCGGGCCGTAGTCCCAGGCGGAACGGGTCCCGCCGTAGATCTCGCCGGCGGGGAACACGAATCCGCGACGCTTCGCGAGGGACACGACTTCATCAAGTTTGGACTGAGCCACAATGCACCTTCTGGTTTGAACGGTTTGGGGTCTTACAACCCGTTCAGACTACCTGCATACGCCGACCGGCGAAAGACCGCGTCACAACTACCACTCCGCCGCACGACACGCAAGAGGTGTGACGCGCTGGAATCCGTCTTCGTCACAGGTTGTCCATATAACCGCATAGCGTCGAATCCGATAACGCAATGCAGGGGAACCCGCAGCCACTCGGCGGGTTGAGATGGGCGCGACGCCCGACCCTTTGAACCTGTTGGTTAAGACCAGCGTAGGGAGCAGTGAATATGAGCGAATCATCGCAGGCAATCATGGCGGACCGCGACGACGCGGACGTCGCCGCATTGAAGGCGCGCATCAGGAAGGCCTCCGAGGCGGTGCGCGAGCGCACGCCGATGGCGCAGTCGTTCACGAACTTCGTGACCATCAACCTCGTCGCCAACGCGCAGCTCGCCGCCGGCGGCGCCGCCGCGATGAGCTTCCTGCCGGACGACGTGATCGACACCGCGACCATGTCCGGCGCCGACTACATCAACGTGGGCACGCTGCTGCCCTTCTATAAGGACGCGCTGCCGAAGATCGCGCGCGCCTTCCACAAGACCGGGCACAAGTGGGTGCTCGACCCGGTGGCCGCCGGCATCGGCTCGACGCGCACCGAGATCCTGCGCGCCTTCCGCGCCGCTCCCCCGACCATCGTGCGCGGCAACGCCTCCGAGATCATCGCCCTGGCGACGATGTGGGGCCTCGTCTCCCCCGACGACGCGACCCGGCCGGCCGGCGTCGAATCCGTCGACGAGGTCGAGTCCGCCGTCGAACCGGCGAAGACACTCGCCCGCTTCCTCGCCGCGTCCGCGCCGGAAGGCGAGGCGGCCGTCGCCGTCTCCGGAAAGGCCGATCTCGTCACCGACGGCGAGACCGTCTACCGTCTTCCCGGCGGCAGCGCGATGATGGCGAAGATCACCGGCGCCGGATGCTCGCTCGGCGGCGTGACCGCCGTCTACCTCGCCGTCACGGACCCGCTGACCGCCGCGCTCGCCGCGACGGCGCTCTACGACCGCGCCGGCGAGGCCGCGGAGAAGGTCTCGAACGGTCCCGGATCGTTCCAGGTCGCCTTCCTCGACGCCCTCTGGAACACCACCCCCGACCAGATCGCCTCCAGCCCGATCCTCACATCCCCCGGCTCCCTCTGACGAGGGAGCTGTCGACCGCAGGGCGACTGAGGGAGAGCCCCTTCCCGCCGGCGGGAAGAAAAACAGGACTTGTCTCCTCCCATCCGGGAGGAGACCGCAAAACTTCCACCAACCAATCAACAAGGAACAGGAACACATGAGCAACGAATATCCCTACGCGTCCATGCGCGATTCGTTCGACCTCTCCGCGTACTTCGTGGTCGGGCCTGACGACTGCAAGGGCCGCCCGCTGACCGACGTGGTCGACCAGGCTCTGCACGGCGGCGCCACGTTCATCCAGCTGCGCGCCAAGGGCGCGGACGCCTCCGAACTGACCGAGATGGCCCGCGACGTGGCGCAGATCATCGAGGACGCCGGCAAGTCCGACACGGTCGCATTCGTCATCGACGACCGCGCGGACGTCGTCTGGCAGGCCCGCCGCAAGGGCATCAAGGTCGACGGCGTGCACATCGGCCAGACCGACATGGAGCCGCGCGAGGCCCGCGCGCTGCTCGGCGACGAGGCGATCGTCGGCCTGTCCGCCGAGACCGAGTCGCTGGTCCGTCTCATCAACGAGCTGCCCGACGGCTGCATCGACTACATCGGCGCCGGCCCGCTGCACGTCTCCTCCACCAAGCCCGAGGCCTCGGTCGGCGGCAACGACGGCTCCGGCAAGACGCTCGACGCGCGCCAGATCGACACGATCTGCGCCGCCAGCGAGTTCCCGGTCGTGGTCGGCGGCGGCGTGACCGCGGCCGACATGGCCATGCTCGCCGGCACGAAGGCCGCCGGCTGGTTCGCGGTCTCCGCGATCGCGGGCGCCGACGACCCGGAGGCCGCCACCCGCGCGATGGTCGAGGGCTGGAAGGCCGTGCGCGGCGACAAGCGCCACGGCTACGCCCCGCGCATCGTCACCCACACGCCGGCCGTCGACACGCAGGCCGCGCAGGAGGGCGCCGCCGAGCCGGGCGCCGAGGCCACCGAGAAGAAGTTCACGAACGCGAAGGAGGCGAAGGAGGCGCAGAAGCTCGCCAAGCAGCAGCGCGTCGACATCGCCGCCCGTGGCTCGAAGCAGCGCGACAAGGCGCACATCCGCAAGACGAAGACCGTGCCGTTCTCCTACGAATACGGCTCCTACGACCTCGAAGTGCCGTACACGGAGATCAAGCTCTCCGACACGCCCGGCGTCGGCCCGAACCCGCCGTTCATCGACTACAACACCGAAGGCCCGAAGTGCGATCCGAAGGAGGGCCTGAAGCCCCTGCGCCTCGACTGGATCCGCGACCGCGGCGACATCGAGGACTACGAGGGCCGCGCCCGCAACCTGCAGGACGACGGCAAGCGCGCCATCAAGCGCGGCCGCGCCACGAAGGAATGGCGCGGACGCACGCACAAGCCGATGCGCGCCAAGGACCACCCGGTCACCCAGATGTGGTACGCCCGCCACGGCATCATCACCCCGGAGATGCAGTACGTCGCGACCCGCGAGAACTGCGACGTGGAGCTCGTGCGCTCCGAGCTGGCCGCCGGCCGCGCCGTCATGCCGTGCAACATCAACCACCCGGAGGCCGAGCCGATGATCATCGGCTCCCGCTTCCTCACCAAGCTCAACGCGAACATGGGCAACTCGGCCGTCACCTCGTCCATCGACGAGGAGGTCGAGAAGCTCACGTGGGCCACCAAGTGGGGCGCCGACACCGTGATGGACCTGTCCACCGGCAACGACATCCACACCACCCGCGAGTGGATTCTGCGCAACTCCCCCGTGCCGATCGGCACCGTGCCGATGTACCAGGCGCTGGAGAAAGTCGAGGACGACGCCTCGAAGCTCAGCTG
This sequence comes from Bifidobacterium sp. LH_424, assembly GCF_056356895.1. Lineage (NCBI taxonomy): Bacteria > Bacillati > Actinomycetota > Actinomycetes > Bifidobacteriales > Bifidobacteriaceae > Bifidobacterium > Bifidobacterium sp. LH_424. The sequence continues at coordinate 215,654 of NZ_JBKEVC010000001.1, read as the reverse complement.
GGAGCTGTTCCGCGACACCGTGATCGAACAGTGCGAGCAGGGCGTCGACTACATGACGATCCACGCCGGCGTGCTGCTGCGCTACGTGCCGCTCACCGCGAACCGCGTCACCGGCATCGTCTCCCGCGGCGGCTCGATCATGGCCGACTGGTGCCTGCGCCACCATCAGGAGAGCTTCCTGTACACGCACTTCGACGAGCTATGCGACATCTTCGCCAAGTACGATGTGGCGTTCTCCCTCGGCGACGGCCTGCGCCCCGGCTCCCTCGCGGACGCCAACGACGCGGCACAGCTCTCCGAACTGATGACGCTGGGCGAGCTCACCGAGCGCGCCTGGGCGAAGGACGTGCAGGTCATGATCGAGGGCCCGGGCCACGTGCCGTTCGACACGGTGCGCATGAACATCGAGCTGGAGAAGGCCGTGTGCAAGGGCGCCCCGTTCTACACCCTGGGACCGCTCACCACCGATACCGCCCCCGGCTACGACCACATCACCTCCGCGATCGGCGCCACCGAGATCGGCCGCTACGGCACCGCCATGCTGTGCTACGTGACCCCGAAGGAGCACCTGGGCCTGCCGAACAAGGACGACGTCAAGCAGGGCGTGATCGCCTACAAGATCGCCGCCCACGCGGCCGACATCGCCAAGCACCACCCGCACGCGCAGGACCGTGACGACGCGATCTCGAAGGCCCGCTTCGAGTTCCGTTGGCTCGACCAGTTCAACCTCTCCTACGATCCGGACACCGCAATCGCGTTCCACGACGACACGCTGCCCGCCGAGCCGGCCAAGATGGCGCACTTCTGCTCGATGTGCGGCCCGAAGTTCTGCTCGATGGCCATCTCGCAGAACATCCGCAAGGCGTTCGGCGGCGCGGCCGCCCAGGAGCAGATCGTGAAGGACTCGCTCGCCGGCGTGGCCGCCGACGCGCAGCCGGCCGCGGCCGACGGCGTCGTCTCCGCCAACGTACTGAGCCCCGAGGAGATCCGCGCCGGCCTCGACGCGATGAGCGAGAAGTACACCGCCCAGGGCGGCAAGCTCTACACCACCGCCACCGAGTGACGGATTCCGATCCCCACCGGTAGGATCCCTCCGGTCCGATACGTTGAAACCCCTCTCATCCGAGAGGGGTTTCAACATATGCGGGGTCCCGTGCCAGCCTCCGCTAGCCCCGATGCGCGCGCAGCTCCGGGCGGCGTTCGACGCGTTCGAACGCGGTAATGAGGTCGGCGGCGCGGATCGCGGCGCGACGGTCCTTGGCGGCGACAAGCGCCGCCTCCGTCCAGATCGCGCACACTTCGGCGCCGCTCCAGCCTTCGGTGCGCCGCGCGATGTCCGCGAGGGGCAGCTCCCCTTCGGTCGAAAGCGCGCGCTCCTGCACTTCAAGGATCGCGAGACGGTCGTGCTCGCTCGGCATCGGGAACGGGATCTGCCAGTCGAACCGGCCAGGGCGCAGCAGCGCCGGATCCACGTCCTCGATGCGGTTCGTGGCGGCGACGACCACCACGTTGCCCTTGGACGCGAAGCCGTCCATGAGCGTCAGCAGCTGCGCGACGAGACGCTTGCCGACGCCGTTCGTGTCGGTGTCGCGCGAGGAGGCGATCGAATCGATCTCGTCGAAGAAGATGATGGCACGCTGGTCGGCCTGCGCGGCGGCGAAGATCATGCGCAGCGTCTCCTCGCTGTCGCCCACGTATTTGCTCACGATGGTCGGACCGGAGACGAGGTAGAACTGCGCGTCGGCCACATTGGCGATGATGCGCGCCAGATGCGTCTTGCCGGTGCCGGGCGCACCGGTGAAAATCACGCCCTTGATCGGCTTCGCACCGATGGCACGCATCTGCACGCTGTTGCCGAGCTGCGTCTCGATGAGCTCCTTGGCGCGCGTGACGACCTGCTCGTAGCCGCCGAACGACGCGAACGTGAGGTCCGGGTCGGCGCTCGGCGTGATCCGGTACTGTTTGATGTCGTCGTCGTGGTCGGATTCGCCGGGGCGGATGGCCGTCGGCCACAGCACGCGTTCGATGCCGAACAGGTCGGTGAACTCGACCGTGTTGCCGGGCATGATGTCCACCGGATAGTCGCCTTCGAGGAGTTCCAGCCCGTCCGAGGTCTCCAGCACGACCGCATCCTCCAACGCGCGGCGCACGACGCCGACGCGGGGCTTGATCGGCCAGACGGAGGCGGGCACCTTCGTGTAGAAGCCGTCGCCGACGAGCAGCACGTCGCCCACGTCGAACACCTCCTGACGCGGGAACGTGAGCTGCGTGCTCCGCCCGTTCGGCATCGTCGCGTAATAGGCGACGCGCCCCTCGTCGAATCCGGTGATGCGCGCCAGCACGCCGTCGCGGCGCAACACGTCGTCGGACATGATTCCCCTCTCCCACTGCTCGGTTCCGGCCGTTGTCCCGGCCCGTTCCATCACACCACACAACCGCCCCGGAATCAAGGGAAATCCGAGGGAAGTCCAAGGCGGGTCGAGCCGGAAATCAACGGCGGAAACAGGTGAAAAACGAGTCTCCCCCGACTAAGCTGAACCGTATGTCAACACATGCAACCACGCTTCCCCCCGTGCTCGCGATCTCCGGTTCGGATTCGTCCGGCGGCGCGGGCATGCAGGCGGACCTGAAGACCATGCTCGCCAACGGCGTGTTCGGCATGAGCGCGATCACCGCACTCACCGCGCAGAACACGACCGGCGTGCGCTCCATCCAGGACACGGAGCCGACGATCCTCGCCGACCAGATCGACGCCGTGTTCGAGGACATCCCGCCGCTGGCCGTCAAGATCGGCATGGTGTCCGCGACCGGCATTATCGACGTGATCGCCGATCGGCTCACGTTCCATCACGCGGCGAACGTCGTGCTCGACCCGGTCATGGTCGCCACGTCCGGCGCGAAGCTCATCAGCGACGACGCGATCGCCGCGTTGACGTCGAAGCTGTTCCCGCTCGCCACGGTCATCACGCCGAACATCCCCGAGGCGCAGGAGCTCACCGGTCTGGCGATCGTCGACGCCGGTTCGATGGAGGCGGCGGCGCGCGCGCTCGTCACGCGCTACGGCTGCGCGGCGCTCGTCAAGGGAGGCCATCACACGAACGATGCGAACGACGTGCTCGCCGAGACCGACGGCACGGTCACGTGGTTCGAGGGTTCGCGCGTCGACAATCCGAACACGCACGGCACCGGTTGCACGCTGAGCTCGGCGATTGCGTCGAATCTCGCGAAGGGCGAGACGCTGCCCGACGCGATCCGGCACGCGAAGGAGTATCTGACCGGCGCGCTGAACGCGATGCTCGATCTGGGCCACGGTTCCGGCCCGATGGACCACGCGTGGCAGTGGCGGTGAGAGAGAAGGAGAGATGACGATGACGCAGAACGATGACGCCACCGGGCGCGACGCTTCGAACGCGCGCGACGCGGCGCTCGCCACGGCGACCGACCGTTTCGCCGTGAAGCAGGAGGTCCCCATCGACCCGAAGACCGGCAAGCCGTATCTCAACACGGTGGCCGCGATCCAGGTGTCGGTGACGGGCGCGGGATCCGAGGTCTCCCCCTACGTCTCGCAGGCGATCGAGGTGATCCGTGATTCAGGCCTCCCGCAGGAGACGAACGCGCTGTTCACCGACGTGGAGGGCAACCTCGACGACGTGCTGCACGTGGCCGGCGAGGCCGCGAAGAAGCTCGCGGAGCAGGGCTACCGCACGAGCCTCGTGCTCCACATGGACATCCGCCCCGGCTTCACCGGTCAGCTCGCCGAGAAGCCGAAGCTCGCCGACCAGCTCATCGCCGACCGCAAGGCCGCCGCGGCAGAGTAAAGGCGAAAACACAAAGGCTCCCTCTGATGAGGGAGCTGGCCGCCGTAGGCGGTCTGAGGGAGAGACAGCCGCAACGTAACGTTCACGGTATCTCTCCCTCAGTCTTGCTACGAAAGACAGCTCCCTCGTCAGAGGGAGCCTACGTATGTACGGGGATGTACGAGAAGACTCACGCCTCCTTGCCGTACTCCTTGGCGATGATGTCCCAGAGCTGGTCGGCGGCCTGTTCGACGTTCTCGTTGACGATGGTCACGTCGAATTCGCTTTCCGCGGCGAGCTCCACCTTGGCGGTCTCGAGGCGGCGCTTGCGCTGCTCCTCGGTTTCGGTGCCACGGCCGGTGAGGCGGCGCACCAGCTCGTCGAAGCTCGGCGGGGCGATGAACACGGTCATCACCTCGAGTCCCAGCTCCTTGGCCTTCTCCTTGACGCGACGCGCGCCCTGCAGATCGATCTCGAGAATCGTCGGCGTGCCGACGGCCATGTGGTCCTCGAGCGGCTTCAGCGGCGTGCCGTAGTGCGCGAGTCCGTGCACGAGCGCCGTCTCCAGGAACTCACCCGCCTTCTCCTTGGCGGCGAACTCCTCCTCGCTCATGAACCAGTAGTTGACGCCATTCACCTCGCCCGGGCGCGGGTCGCGCGTCGTGGCGGAGACGGACACCCAGATCTCCGGGTGCTTCTTACGCAGCGCGATCTCGACGGTGCCCTTGCCGACGCCGGCGGGACCGGTGAGCACGAGCAGACGGCCACCGCGCAGCGCCTGCGCGTCCGCTTCGGCCGTGGCTTCCGGCTGCGTGCCGGTGGCGGCCGCGGTTTCGCCCGCGGGAGCGGTCGTCGCGTCGGCTTGCGCCTCGGCGGCGGAATCAGCGGAAGCGGCGGTCTTATCGGTGTCGGTCACGGTGATGCTCTCCCTCGGCGCGTCCGCGCCGGTCGTCTCGGATGTTGCGGTTGCGCCGTGGTCGGACGTCCCGGCGGTCTCGGCAGGCGTCTGCGGCACGGGCGCGGCCTCGTCCGTCGCCGCCGCAACGGCCTTCTGCTGCTCCTGCGGCAGCTCGGCGACGCGCGTCGCCTCCATGAGCGCTTGACGCACGTCGAGCGAAATCGCCTCGGTGGCTTCGCTCAATGCGGCGATGTCCGGACCGTGCGACGCGATGAAGCGGGACACGGTGACGAGCACGTTGCCCTTCGTCCCCTTGAACACGGTGCGCAGGTCCTTCGCGTCAGCGCCCTGCCAGCCGTAGCCGGGCGAGAGGATCGGTCCGGTGAACTGGGCCGGGTCGACGCCGGTCTCGTTAATCCACTGGCCGATGGTCGCGCCGATGACGAGGCCGACGGAGCCCATGCCGTCCACGTTGCGGTTGTTCTTCTGCGCGGTGGCGGCGATGCCGTACGCCACCGTCTTGCCTTCATAGTCGCCAACCTGTCGGATGGCGCTTTGCAGGCTCTTGCCCTCCTCGTTGGAGGTGAGGGATGCGATGAACACGCCGCGCCCGTTGTCGAGCGCGTCGTCGATGAGGCCCTGCAGCGATCGCGCGCCGTAGTACGGCAGCAGCGTGATCGCGTCGGCCCTCAGCGGCGCGCCCGGCTTGAAGTAGACGTCGGCGATGGCGGAAATCGTCGTGGACAGTCCGCCGTGCAGGCAGTCGACGATCGTGATGATGCCCATCTGGCGTGCCGCGTACAGCACGCGTTCCAGCGCGGCGAATCCCTTCGAACCGTAGCGTTCGAACATCGGCGACTGGAACTTGACGGCGGCGGCGCGTCCGTTCGCGGCCTGCAGCATGCGCATGGCGAACATCTCCGCGCCGTCGGCGTCGACGTTGTAGCCCCAATCGGTCAGGAGTTTCCGGTGTGGGTCGATGCCCACGCACAACGGACCGTACTTGTCCATCGAATTGCGCAGACGCAGACCGAAGTCCGAACGCCTGGCGAGCCGTTCCTTGTCCTGTTCCTCAATGGGGCTGTCACTCATCGCGATCCCTTCCTTCGTGTGAGAGGAAATCCGTTGATCAGAAATCCTTGCTTTCCAACGCGAACAGCTGCTTGGAGTGCTCCTGGATGCTCATGATCTGGTAGTCGTTGCGCTTGACCGCCTCGATGGCCAGCAGCACCGCGGAGAACTCGGTGATGGTCGTGAACTGCGGCAGGTCGGCGGCGATGGCGGCGGCTCGAATCGAGTAACCGTCGGAGCGCGACCCGCGCGAGTTCGGCGTGTTGAGAATCATGTCGATCGCGCCGTCCTCGATGAGTTCGACGACGTTCTTGCCGATCGAGCCTTCGGCGTGCACGACCTTCACCGGCGCCTCCGGATCGGAGTCCACGCGGGTGGAGATCTTGTCGACGATCTTCGAGTCGATGCCGTAGCGGCGCAGCACGGAGGCGGTGCCCTCGGTCGCCCAGATCGTGAAGCCGAGCTCGACGAGGCGCACGGCCATGAGCGGCAGCTGGCGCTTGTCGGTGTCGTTCACGGAGATGAACACGTTGCCGTGGGTGGGCAGACCGCCCTCGTAGGCGGCGAGCTGGCTCTTGGCGAACGCGTGCGGGAAGTCGCGGTCGAAGCCCATGACCTCGCCGGTGGAGCGCATCTCCGGTCCGAGCAGGATGTCGACGGTCTTGCCGACGGGCGTGCGGAAGCGCTTGAACGGCAGGACGGACTCCTTGACCGCCACCTGCTGGCCGCGGTGCATGACGCCGCCGTCGCCCTTGGGCAGCAGCAGGCCGTTGGCGCGCTGGTCGGCGATGGTCTCGCCGGCCATGATGCGCGCGGCGGCCTTGGCCAGCGCCACGCCGGTCGCCTTGGAGGCGAACGGCACGGTGCGGGAGGCGCGCGGGTTGGCTTCGATGACGTACAGCGTGTTCGCCATGAACGCGTACTGCACGTTGATCAGGCCCTTGACGTTGCAGCCCTTGGCGATGGCGTAGGTGCCCTCGCGCAGACGGCGGATCTGGTCGTCGGACAGCGTGGACGGCGGCAGCGTGCAGGCGGCGTCGCCGGAGTGGACGCCGGCCTCCTCGATGTGCTCCATGATGCCGCCGATGTACAGCTCCTCGCCGTCGAACAGCGCGTCGACGTCGATTTCGATGGCGTCCTGGAGGAACTTGTCGATGAGCAGCGGGGAGGGCAGGCGGCCGGAGACGACCGTGTCGGCCTGGGCCTCGGCGAGGGCGCGGTTCACGTACTTCTCGAGCTGGGCGTTGTCGTAGACGATCTCCATGCCGCGGCCGCCGAGCACGTAGCTCGGGCGCACGAGCACCGGGTAGCCGATCGAGTGGGCGGCCTCCTGGGCCTCCTCCAGCGACAGGGCGGTGCCGTAGCGCGGCGCGTTCATCTTCGCCTTCTTGAGCACCTCGCCGAACAGCTCGCGGTTCTCCGCGAGGTCGATGGCCTCCGGGGTGGTGCCGAGGATCGGCACGCCGGCGGCCTTGAGGCGCGCGGCGAGCGACAGCGGCGTCTGGCCGCCGAGCTGCACGATGACGCCCTTGACGGGGCCCATGCGCTTCTCGGCCTCGTAGATCTCGAGCACGTCCTCGAAGGTGAGCGGCTCGAAGTAGAGGCGGTCGGAGATGTCGTAGTCGGTGGAGACGGTCTCCGGGTTGCAGTTGACCATGATCGTGTCATAGTCCTTGCCGAGCTCCTGCACCGCGTGCACGCAGGTGTAGTCGAACTCGATGCCCTGGCCGATGCGGTTCGGGCCGGAGCCGAGGATGATCACGGCCTCGCGCTCGCGCGGCTTGACCTCGGACTCGTCCGCGTAGCAGGAGTAGTAGTACGGCGTGGCCGCGTCGAACTCGGCGGCGCAGGTGTCGACCGTCTTGTACACGGGCTTCAAGCCGTAGGTCCAGCGCAGCTCGCGGATCGTGTTCTCGCCCTCGTCGCCGAGGTTCCTCAGGTGCGCGATCTGCAGGTCGGACAGGCCGGCGAGCTTGGCGCGGCGCAGCAGCTTGCGCGTGAGCGTCTCGGCCTCGCGCACCGCCTGGGCGGTCTCGTTGATGAGCGTGAGCTGCTTGAGGAACCACGGATCGATCTTGGTGGCCGCGTACAGCTGCTCGATGGTGGCGCCGCCCCAGATGGCGCGCATGAGCTCGAGGTAGCGGTTCTCGGTGGGCGTGTGGATCGCCTTGAGCAGTTCGGCGACCTCGTCGGCCGTCGGCTTCGGACCGTCCCAGTTGAAGCCCATGTGGCGCTTGTCGATGGAGCGCATCGCCTTGCCGAGGGACTCCTGGAAGTTGCCGGCCAGGGCCATGGCCTCGCCGACGGACTTCATCGACGTGGTGAGCGTCGGATCGGCGCCCGGGAACTTCTCGAACGCGAAGCGCGGCACCTTGGTGACCACGTAGTCGATGGTCGGCTCGAAGGAGGCCGGCGTGGACTGGGTGATGTCGTTGCGGATCTCGTCGAGCGTGTAGCCGAGGGCCAGCTTGGTCGCGATCTTCGCGATCGGGAAGCCGGTGGCCTTCGAGGCGAGCGCGGAGGAACGGGAGACGCGCGGGTTCATCTCGATGACGATGATGCGGCCGGTCTCGGGGTGGATGGCGAACTGGATGTTGCAGCCGCCGGTATCGACTCCCACGCCGCGGATGATGGCGATGCCGATGTCGCGCAGCTTCTGGTATTCGCGGTCGGTCAGGGTGAAGCACGGGGCCACGGTGATGGAGTCGCCGGTGTGCACGCCGACCGGGTCGACGTTCTCGATCGGGCAGACGACCACGACGTTGTCGTTGCGGTCGCGCATGAGCTCGAGCTCGAACTCCTTCCAGCCTTCGATGCCCTCCTCGATGAGCACCTCGTCGGTCGGCGAGTAGTGGATGCCGGCGCCGGCGATGCGGTGCAGCTCCTCCTCGTCGTGCGCGATGCCGGAGCCGAGGCCGCCCATCGTGAAGCTCGGGCGGACGACCAGCGGGTAGCCGAACTCGTCGGCGATGCGGTCCACTTCGGCGAGCGTGTGGGCGATGCGGGAGCGCGCGGATTCGGCGCCCGCCTCGTCGACGACCTTCTTGAACAGCTCGCGGTCCTCGCCGCGGTCGATGGCGTCGAGGGACGCGCCGATCAGCTCGACGTCGTACTTCTTGAGCACGCCGGCCTCGCCGAGCGCCATCGCGGCGTTGAGCGCGGTCTGGCCGCCGAGGGTCGGCAGCAGCGCGTCGGGGCGTTCCTTGGCGATGATCTGCTCGAGGATCGGCGTGGCAATCGGCTCGATGTAGGTGGCGTCGGCCATCTCGGGGTCGGTCATGATGGTGGCCGGGTTCGAGTTGACGAGGATGACGCGGATGCCTTCCTCCTTGAGGACGCGGCATGCCTGGGTGCCCGAGTAATCGAACTCCGCGGCCTGACCGATCACGATCGGGCCGGAGCCGATGACCATCACGGATTTGATGTCGGTGCGCTTCGGCATATCACTTACCTTCCTTGGAGTCGGCGCGGGAATCGCGCGGATTGTTCTTCATGAGATCGCAGAATCGGTCGAACAGGTACGCGGCGTCGTGCGGGCCCGCGGCGGCCTCCGGGTGGTACTGCACGGAGAACGCGGGGATGTCGACGCACTGCAGGCCTTCGACCACGTCGTCGTTGAGATCGATGTGGCTGACGAACACCTTGCCGTACTTGCCGTTCTCGAACGGGGCGTCGACGGTCTCGCCGATCGGCGCGTCGACGGCGAAGCCGTGGTTGTGGGCGGTGACCTCCACCTTGCCGGTGGTGAGGTCCTTGACCGGCTGGTTGATGCCGCGGTGGCCGAACTTCAGCTTGTACGTGCCGAAGCCGAGCGCGCGGCCGAGCAGCTGGTTGCCGAAGCAGATGCCGAAGAACGGGTAGCCGGCGTCGAGGACCTTGCGCAGCAGCTCGACCTCCGGGCCGGCCTGCTCCGGGTCGCCCGGGCCGTTGGAGAAGAAGACGCCGTCCGGGTTGAGGGCGGTCAGCTCCTCGAACGTGATGGTGGAGGGCACGACGTGCACGCGGCAGCCGCGCTCGGCCATGCGGTGCGGGGTCATCGCCTTGATGCCGAGGTCGACGGCGGCCACGGTGTACAGCGGCTCCTTGCCTTCGAACTCGCCGCACGGTTCGATCGTGTACGCCTCCTTGGTGGAGACCTCGTCGTACAGGCTCAGGCCCTGCATCTGCGGGGTGGCCTTGACCGCGTCGAGCAGTTCGTCGATGGTCTTGAGGCGGCCGCCCTCGCCGAGGAGCGCGTCGCCGGAGAAGATGCCGGCGCGCATCACGCCTGCGGAGCGCAGGTGGCGCACCAGCTTGCGGGTGTCGATGTCGGCAAGGCCGACGATGCCGTTGGCCTCGAGGTCGCCGTCGAGGCTGCCCTCGGCGCGCCAGTTGCTCACGTTCGGGGAGGGTTCGCGCACGATGTAGCCGGCCACCCAGATGCGGGAGGATTCCGGATCCTCGTGGTTGACGCCCGTGTCGCCGATGTGCGGGAAGGTCTGCACGACGATCTGACGGTCGTAGCTCGGGTCGGTGAGCGTCTCCTGGTATCCGGTCATGCCGGTGGCGAACACGATCTCACCCGTGGTCGCGCCATGGGCCCCGTAGGGTTCACCCACATACACCTGCCCATCCTCCAGCACAAGGACCGCATCGTCCTTGCCATAGTTCGCGATCTCGCTCACCAAAACCCCCTTTTCGTTCTCGGGTCGTCCGTATTCAAGGTTATCGGCCCGCGCCGACGCACACGCGCAGGACACACGCGCATGTCGCCGTTCGCTGCCGTTCTGTTCTCGTGCCGGTTGGTCGCGCCCGGCCCACGCTCTCATAAAAACGCCTCCCGTGTTGCGGGGAGGCGTTCAAAAAAGAAATGTCAGTCCAACGGCTTTTCCTTGGCCGTGCAGATCGCGGACAGCAGTCCGTGGATGAAAGCGGGGGAATCCCCGTCGCACAGCGTCTTCGCGAGGGACAGCGCTTCGTCGATGGCGACCTTGTCGGGCACGTCATCGTTGAAGAGGATCTCCCAAGCGGCGATACGCAGGATGTTGCGGTCGATCACGCCCATACGGCGGACCTTCCACCCGGTGGAGTGCTCGTCCAGAGTGGAGTCGATCTCGTGCTGGTGCTCGGCCACGCCCTTGACGATCTCGATGGCGTATTCGGGCAGCGGCGTCTGCGCGCCGGGCGTCTCGATACGCTCGTCGAGCAGGGACAGGATGTCCTGATCCTTCTCGTCCGCCTCATACAACGTGTTCAGAGCCCTCTTACGGGCGGTGGAACGTGCCATGCAGCTCTTTCGTCCTTCGTGTCGTCGGTTTACCGGTTGGAACTGGTGCGATCGGTGTGATCAGCGGGTGTGCGAATCAGTTCTCGCGGCCCAGGTAGGAGCCGTCGGTGGTGTTGACCTTGACCTTCTCGCCCTCGTTGATGAACAGCGGGACCTGGATCTCGGCGCCGGTCTCCACAGTGGCGGGCTTGGTGCCCGCGTTGGAGCGGTTGCCCTGCAGGCCCGGCTCGGTGTGGGTGATGGTCAGGACGACGGAGGCCGGCAGTTCGACGCTCAGCGGGGTCTCGTCGTGGAAGGACACGATGCAGTCGGTGCCTTCGAGCAGGAACTTGGTGTCGACGATGGACTTCGGCACGTAGATCTGGTCGTAGGTGGTCATGTCCATGAAGACCAGGTTGTCGCCGTCCTCGTATGAGTACTGGAGGTTGCGGTTGTCGACGGTCTCGAACTCCATCTTCATGCCCGCGTTGAAGGTCTTGTCGACGATCTTGCCGGAGAGCACGTTCTTGATGGTGGTGCGCACGAAGGCGGGGCCCTTGCCCGGCTTGACGTGCTGGAACTTGAGGACGGTCCACAGCTGGCCGTCCAGGTTCAGGACGGAACCGTTCTTGATGTCATTGGTAGTCTGTGCCACGATGTCTCACCTATTTCTAGTGTCGAGGGCTTACCCAAAATTTGCCTTCGCTATTATGCCACCACCCCCCTACCGCGCCACACCGGCCGTCCGGCGAACGGGCCGGCGCCGTCACGCGTCTTCGTGATGCATGCGATGCATGTGGGACATACGACGGGCCGTCCGTGTCCCGGGGAGACACGGACGGCCCGCATGGATTATCTCACAGGCGACGACGGCGCGCGGCGAGATAGCCGCCGGCCGCCGACAGCAGCAGCGCGGCTGCGGTGATCGCCGTCACATCGGCGCCGGTGCGGGACAGCTTGCCGGCACCTGTGGCACCGTGCCGGCCACCGTTCGGCTTGGCGCCTGTCTGCTGGCCGCCATTCTGATCACCGGCGGTCTGGCCACCAGCGGTCTGGCCGCCGTTCTGGCCACCAGCCGTGGGATCGGGCACGAACACGGACCGGTCGATCTGCAACCGGACGATGCGCGTCGTCTCCGTGGTGTCGAAGTTGTTGTCGGTCATGACGCTCAGGTCGAGCTTGCCGCCATCGTTCGAATCGGTGATGATCAGATCCTCGAAATTGTCGAGCAACGGGTTGGTGTCCGAATACGCCGCGTTCGGCTTGAACCGGGCGCCGAGGGTCAGCTTGCCGCCCAGATCGGCGAGTTCGGTGAAGCTCAGGAACGACGAGTCGCCGCTCGCGGACAGCGAGGCGACGCCGCTGACGTCCGGAGCCGCCGCGATGCCGTGCGCATACGCGATTCGGATGCCGTATCCGTGGGTCTGGTCCCACGAGCGTTCCAGCACGAGGAACCCGTCCTCGCCGATGGCGGCGAATTCGGTGATGCCCATGTCGGCGTTCGCGGCCTTGAACGCGACCTGCTTGACCAGTTTCCACTGGCCTTCGGAACCCTTCACATCGTCCCGGTACACCAGGACTCGGCGGGCGGCGGTGTCGATGTCCTTGCCGGTCGGGGAGTCGTTCTTCAGCGCGTATTCGTTGCCGACGAGGATCTGGTGGCCGGACGGGGACACGGTCAGCGCCTCGAGGCTCTTGTTGTGCACGGCCTGCCCGTTGCCGTTGATGTCGAACAGTTCCGGCACGGGCAGTTCGCCTTTCTGCCGTCCGTCGGTGCCGAAGATGCGGATCTTCGGCTCCTCATGCTCGCCCGCGGCGGCGTTCGGATGTCCTTCGGAGGTGAGCACGAAATCACCGTTCGGCAACACGCCGAGACCTTCGTCGTCGGTGGTCTCACCGTTGTATGGGGTGCCGTCCGCATCGGTTAGGATGATGCTCCCGGTCGGGGCGGCCTTGCCGAAGTCGTTGCCGAGCAACCACAGACGAGCCACGTCGGTGCCGTGGTTGTCCATTGTGGAGACGTACTGTCCGAGCTTGGCGTTGTATGCGGTGGAGGACAGTCCTCCGAACGGAATCGGTTCGCTGGTGCCGGTGCCGTCGCTGTACCCGTTGACCGACCAGTAGTCGAGGTGGTCGTCGCGGCCGAGTGCGGTGACGTACTTGGAAAGCGTGCCGCTCGCCGAATCGTCGAAGCCGGCGGCCGCCTTCTGGAACGGTTCCGCTTCGACGTCGAGGATGCGCGTGGTCTGGCTGGCGCTGTAGTTGTCGTCGCTGATGATGGAGATGTCGGCCTTGTAGCTGCCGTCGCCGCGGTACCATGCGGCGTCGGGCGTGGCGAGCTGGTCGCGGTTCGTGATGACGAGCCCTTCGTAGTTGTCCATCAGCGGGTTGGTCTGCGGCGATTCCGGCTTCTTCGACGCGCCGAGGTCGGAGAGCTTGTCGAGCTCGCCAATCTGACGCGACTTCACGAATTTCGAGGCGTTGGCGGGATCGTTGAGGTTGGCGACGTCGGAGACGTCGGGCGCGGCGTCGAGTCCGGAGACGTAGGACAGCGCGACCTTGTTGCCGGTCTGGCTGTTCCAGGTGCGCTGCAGCACGTATAGGGAGTCCTCGGAATCGAGCGCGACGTCGGTCACGTCCAATCCGGTGACGGCCTGGAATCCGACCTGCTTGACCAGCGTCCACGTTCCGGCCTTGCCCGCGACGTCGTCGCGGTAGACGAGGAAGCGCCGTGCGTTGGTCTTTGTCCTGATACACGTCGTTCTTGAGCGTGCCCTCCATGGCGGCCACGAGCTCGTGGCCGGTCGGCGACAGGCTCAGGCCTTCGAGCGTGAGGTTATGGGACGCCTGTCCTTCGGCGGTGTTGATGTCGAACAGTCCGGGAACGGGCAGCTCTCCCTTCTGCCTTCCGGTGGCGTCGAAGATGCGGATCGTGGGATGTTCGGGCTGCGTCTTTCCCGCCGGGGGAATGCCCTCCGACGTGATGGCGAAGTCCCCGTTGGGCAGCACGGCGATGCCTTCGTTGTCGGTCGTGTTGCCGTTGTAGGGGGTACCGTTCGCGTCGGTGAGGGTCACCGGGTCGCGGGTGATGGCCGGGTTGCGCAGGTCCTTGCCGAGGAACCAGACGTGGGAGACGTCGCTTCCGTGGTTGTCGGACTGCGCAACATACGAATCGGCCTGCGCATCCCAGGCGATGCCGGAGAGTCCCCCGACGCGTATGCCCTTGTAGTCGACCTTGTCCAGCGCGTCGCTGTAGGCGACCGGCGTGACCTGATCCGGCGTGACGGTGTCATCGGCATACGCCGCGGGAGCCGTCGCGCACCCCAGCGCCATGCATGCGGCCGCTGCGATCGCCGCTATCGTTCTGTTCATTATTCCCCTTCCGTAACCAGTATCGCTGATTGCGCTATCATGCTGGACCCGCAAAGTTGCGAGGGAGGGAAGAATCGCACGGCATCTGATGAACCGTGCATGAAGAACATGTCGGTCGCGACGTGATCGGGTACGCCGTCGTACCCGTACGTATCCGTTTACAGGAGGGGAATGGAAAGGAATATACGAATGGGGCTCCGAAATCCGTAAGGATTCCGGAGCCCTATTTCAGTACGCTAGTTCAAGCGTGTCGAAGATCTCTCTGATGGGAATCAGGCGAGGATCTTGGTGACACGGCCCGAGCCGACGGTGTGGCCACCCTCACGCACGGCGAAGGTCAGGCCCTCCTCCATAGCGATCGGCTGAATCAGCTCGACGGTGAAGGTCGCGTGATCGCCCGGCTGGACCATCTCGACGCCTTCCGGCAGCTCGATGACGCCGGTGACGTCGGTGGTGCGGAAGTAGAACTGCGGACGGTAGTTGGAGAAGAACGGCGAGTGACGGCCACCCTCATCCTTAGTCAGGACGTAGACCTCACCCTCGAACTTGGTGTGCGGGGTGACGGAGCCCGGAGCAGCCACGACCTGGCCACGCTCGACGTCCGTACGGCCGAGGCCACGGAGGAGCAGACCGGTGTTGTCGCCAGCCTCGCAGGAGTCCATCGTCTTGTGGAAGGTCTCGATGGAGGTGACGGTGGTGTTCTGGGTCGGGCGGATGCCGACGATCTCGACCGGGGTGTTGACGGCCAGCTGGCCACGCTCAACACGGCCGGTGACGACGGTACCACGGCCGGAGATGGTGAAGACGTCCTCGATCGGCATCAGGAACGGCTTGTCGAGGTCGTGGACCGGGGTCGGGATGTACTCGTCGACGGCGTCCATGAGCTTCTTGATCTGCTCGACCCACTTCTCGTGGTCCGGAGCGTCGTCGTGCAGCGCACCGTAGGCGGAGACGTGGATGACCGGGCAGTCACGATCGAAGCCGTTCTCGTCGAGGAGGTCACGGACCTCTTCCTCGACGAGCTCGATGAGCTCCTCATCGTCGACCATGTCGCACTTGTTCAGGGCGACCAGGATCTTCGGGACGCCGACCTGACGGGCGAGCAGGACGTGCTCGCGGGTCTGGGCCATCGGGCCGTCGGTGGCGGCCACAACGAGGATGGCGCCATCCATCTGGGCGGCACCGGTGATCATGTTCTTCACGAAGTCGGCGTGGCCCGGGCAGTCCACGTGAGCGTAGTGACGCTTCGCGGTCTGGTACTCGATGTGGGCGATGTTGATGGTGATACCGCGGGCGGCCTCTTCCGGAGCGGAATCGATCTGGTTGAAGTCGTACTCCGGGTTGACATCCGGGTACTCCTCGTGCAGAACCTTGGAGATGGCCGCGGTCAGGGTCGTCTTGCCGTGATCGACGTGGCCGATGGTGCCGATGTTAACGTGCGGCTTAGTACGCTCGTACTTTTCCTTTGCCATTACTTTGTCCTCCTGGACGTTTCGTAGGTTTACTGGGTTTCTGGGTTTCGTGCCACATTGAAGGAGCCAGAACCCAGTCAGCGGTACACGATATTACCGCTGACTGGAGACGTGGCGCAAATCAACGTAGCTACGCGTGTCACTCGCCGCGCTGGGCCTTGATGATCTCGTCGGAGACGCTCTTCGGCACCTCGGCGTAGGAGTCCATCTGCATGGTGAACATGGCGCGGCCCTGGGTCTTCGAGCGGAGGTCGCCGATGTAGCCGAACATCTCGGACAGCGGGACCTTGGCGTCGATGACCTTGACGCCGGTGGCATCGGTCATGGACTGGATGTTGCCACGGCGCTGGTTGAGATCGCCGATGACTTCGCCCATGTAGTCCTCCGGGGTACGGACCTCCACGGCCATGATCGGCTCGAGGATGACCGGCTTCGCCTTCGGGGCGGCTTCCTTGAAGCACATGGAGCCCGCGAGCTTGAAGGCCATTTCGGAGGAATCGACCGGGTGCATCTGGCCGTCGGTGACGGTGGCCTTGACGCCCACGACCGGGAAGCCGGCGAGAATACCGGATTCCATGGCCTCCTTGACGCCGGCCTCGATGGACGGGATGAACTCCTGGGAGATGTGGCCGCCGGTGACGGCGTTCTCGAACTCGAAGGTCTTGCCCTCGGTGGTCTCGAGCGGCTCGAAGTTCATCAGGACCTTCGCGAACTGGCCGGAACCACCGGTCTGCTTCTTGTGCGTGTAGCCCTGGTCCATGACCGCCTTGCGGATGGTCTCGCGGTAGGCGACCTGCGGCTTGCCCTGGGTGCACTCGACCTTGAACTCGCGACGCATACGGTCGACGATGATGTCGAGCTGGAGCTCGCCCATGCCGGCGATCAGGGTCTGGCCGGACTCCTCGTCCGTGGCGACCTGGAACGTCGGATCCTCTTCGGCCAGCTTGGCGAGGGCGATGCCCATCTTCTCCTGGTCGGCCTTGGTCTTCGGCTCGACGGCGACCTGGATCACCGGATCCGGGAAGGTCATCGAGTTGAGGGAGATCGGAGCGTCCATGGCGCACAGGGTGTCGCCGGTGGTGACGTTCTTCAGGCCCACGAAGGTGTAGATGTTGCCGGCGTCGGCCACGTCGACCGGGTTCTCCTTGTCGGCGTGCATCTGGAAGATCTTGCCGACGCGCTCCTTCTTGCCGCGCGTGGAGTCGAGCACGTTGTCGCCCGGCTTGACGGAGCCGGAGTAGACGCGCACGAACACGAGCTTGCCGTAAAACGGGTGGGTGGAGATCTTGAAGACGAGGGCCGCGAACGGATCGGACTTGGTCGGCTTGCGGTCGATCTCGACGGACTCGTCGCCGGGCTTGAAGCCCTTGATGGCCGGCACGTCCTCCGGGGACGGCAGGAAGTCGACGACGCCGTCCAGCATCGGCTGAACGCCCTTGTCCTTGAAGGCGGAACCGCAGAAGACCGGGAAGGCCTTCTTCTCGATGGTGAGCTGGCGGACGCCCGCGCGGATGTCCTCCTTGGACAGCTCGCCGTCCTCGAAGAACTTGTTCATCAGGTCGTCGTTCGCCTCGGCGGCGGCCTCGACCAGCTGCTCGTGGTACTCGGCGGCCTTGTCCTTCAGGTCGTCCGGGATCTCGGTGGTGTCGTACTTGGCGCCGAGGCTGTCGGTGCCGTTCCACACGTAGGCCACCATCTCGACCAGGTCGACGACGCCGGTGAAGTCGTTCTCGGCGCCGATCGGCAGCTGCATGACGATCGGGGTCGCGCCCAGCTTCTCCTTGATGGTGTCGACGGAGTAGTAGAAGTTCGCGCCAAGCTTATCCATCTTGTTGATGAAGCAGATGCGCGGCACGCCGTACTTGTCGGCCTGACGCCACACGGTCTCGGACTGCGGCTCCACACCCTCCTTGCCGTCGAAGACGGCGACGGCGCCATCGAGCACGCGCAGGGAGCGCTCCACCTCGGCCGTGAAGTCCACGTGGCCCGGGGTGTCGATGATGTTGATCTGGAACTTTTCCTTGGTGTCGTGGGACTGACGGCTCCAGAAGCAGGTGGTGGCGGCCGACTGAATCGTGATGCCGCGCTCCTGCTCCTGCGCCATGAAGTCCATCGTCGAGGCGCCATCGTGGGTCTCACCGATCTTGTAGTTCTTACCGGTGTAGTACAGGATGCGCTCGGTGGTGGTGGTCTTACCGGCATCGATGTGGGCCATGATGCCGATGTTGCGGACGAAATGAAGGTCCGAAAGCTCTGCAGCCATCTTTATCCTTAGTCTTCCTCAGGCGAGTGATTACCAGCGGTAGTGGGCGAAGGCCTTGTTGGCCTCTGCCATCTTATGAGTATCCTCGCGACGCTTGACAGAAGCGCCGAGGCCGTTGGAGGCGTCCAGGATCTCGTTGGCGAGACGCTCGGCCATGGTCTTCTCGCGACGGGCGCGGGAGAAGTCAGTCAGCCAGCGCAGGCACAGCGTGTTGGCGCGGTTCGGCTTGACCTCGACCGGCACCTGGTAGGTGGCGCCGCCGACTCGGCGGGAACGCACCTCGAGGGACGGGCGGATGTTGTCCAGCGCGCGCTTGAGGACGGCAACCGGCTCCTGGTCGGTCTTCTCCTTGACCATGTCGAGCGCGGAGTAGACGATGTCCTCG
Organism: Bifidobacterium sp. LH_424; assembly: GCF_056356895.1. Lineage (NCBI taxonomy): Bacteria > Bacillati > Actinomycetota > Actinomycetes > Bifidobacteriales > Bifidobacteriaceae > Bifidobacterium > Bifidobacterium sp. LH_424. The sequence continues at coordinate 197,151 of NZ_JBKEVC010000001.1, read as the reverse complement.
GCGATGGACTTCTTGCCGTCCAGGAGGATCTTGTTGATCAGCTGCGCGACGACGGTCGAACCGTAGATCGGATCGGGCAGCACGACGTGCTTCTTAGCGGGGCCTTTACGTGACATATCTCTTACTTCGCCTTCTTTGCTCCGTACAGGGAACGACCCTGCTTGCGGTCCTTGACACCCTGGGTATCGAGCGCGCCACGCACGATGTGGTAACGCACACCCGGCAGATCCTTCACACGGCCGCCGCGCACGAGCACGATGGAGTGCTCCTGCAGGTTGTGGCCCTCGCCCGGGATGTAGGCGGTGACTTCGATGCCGGAGGACAGACGGACACGGGCGACCTTACGAAGCGCCGAGTTCGGCTTCTTCGGGGTGGTGGTGTAGACACGGGTGCACACGCCGCGACGCAGCGGGCTGCCCTTCAGCGCCAAAGTCTTCGACTTCTTCGGCTTCGGCGAACGTCCCTTACGGACGAGCTGTTCGATAGTAGGCAACTTGAATTCTCCGATTCAGTGTTATCTCTTGGTTCCGTGAGGCCCGCAGCACCGTGAGCCATACTCCCCCGAGCATCCGGAAACCGATCCGAATCGGAAAGTCAGCCACTGCCCACCGGCCCGATGGCCCGTTCCTCTCTCGCCGCCGCATTGCTGCGCGCGATCCATGCGATTCACGGGATATCCCAGCGCCGTACTCCTGTCACATAAGGCGTACCGCTGGCACACACGAATATCCATATTACGAACCGCCCGGACAACGACACGCCAGACTCTCATCCACGCCCCTCCTCAACCACGCCCCTCCTCAACCCCAACCCCAACCTCGCTTCCACCCCGCCACACTCCAATTCCAACCCCACCACCCCATGGTGCGGCAACACAATTTCTCCACATCGGCGAGAATCCGGCGTTTTCGCCTACCGCACCATGAGGGTTTTACCGCACCATGGGATGAAACGACGGGAGGGGATACGAAAAGACCCCGAGGTTACCCTCGGGGTCTTGGTGGGGTGGCTAACGTGGCTCGAACACGCGACCTTCTGAACCACAATCAGATGCTCTACCAACTGAGCTATAGCCACCATTGTTCTCGACCCGCTCTCGCCGGTCGGCAACGAGTGAATACAATACAGGAGTTTCCGCCGTTGTCCAACTACGGCGTGTCGCGCCTGTTTCCAAGGATTGAGGGCATATATGCCCCAAGAGCACGATGCAGGAAAGCACGCAACTATTCGCGAAATCGTGGAATCCCACGCCGCATCGCCCATTTCGTCCCCTCCGCACCACACCTCCGCTCCTCGCGCGCGGACGGCTGATCACGGGTGGTTACGCGTTGGCGAAGTTCCGACCTCCGCTCTTCGCGCTCGGACAGCCGCCGATGCATGTCTGCGCGGTGGGGCGGGTGATGCCTCCGCCCCGCGCACGCGGACGGCCGCACGTAGGCGGCGCGTCCGCCCGCCACTCCGCCACGCCACCACCGGTTCCGCCGTCGGCCCCTTCGTTTCGCCAGTACGGCCGCCCGCGCCGCAACAAAGCCCACGCCCGGCAAACCCCGCATCCCACGTCGCCTTTGCGAATCGCCATCGTCCCGCCCAATCGCTCGCATGCGCACATGAGAACGGTCACATTGTTCGCTTGTGTTCATTTCAACATAGCCCGTCACCCTTACTGCCGATTGGCTTTTCGGCGTGTCGAGGCATGCAGCATGTTCGGTTTTTGGTATACTTACCAGTGAAGGCCGGAGTTTAAGATCGGCCGGGAATCCGGCAGGTCGCAACGAAGCGCAGAAAGCCGTAAGGCCGCAGGCGCAACGCCTTCGAGATAACTGAATAGCGATCGATGGTGAATTCACCGAGGTGCGGCAAGGCAACACGGCGCAGGCGCCGGGCCGCGAAAGAAACACGTGTACTGGTTGTTTGTGGTTCATCATTGCAAGGAGGCCGCGCAAGGCGGCGCGGCGAAAGCAGCAAAGCGTACCATCGCCTCCTTCCCCATCAGATGGCCCCCGGAACTTCTTCCCTTCGGTTCCGGGGGCCATCTTCTTGCGCGCGAGGCGCAAGGCCCCGCACGACCACCCTCAGTCCCGCCGTGCGGGACAGCTCCCGCCAGCGGGAGCGCAAACTCCATGCGGGAGCGGAAACTCCGCGCGGGAGCGGCCGGCCACTACACTGGTCGTCATGATTTCCTTCGAGAACGATTACTCTCGCGCGGCGCACCCGGCGGTGCTCGACGCGATCGCCCGCATCAACGAGAACCTGTACCCCGGCTACGGCATGGACCCGATCTGCGAGCGCGCCAAGACGAAGATCCGCGAGGCGTGCGCCCTGCCGGAGGCGGACATCCACTTCCTCGTCGGCGGCACGCAGGCCAACCAGGTCGTCATCGACGCGGTCACACCGCCGTATGCGGGCGTCGTCGCCGTCGCATCCGGGCATCCGAACGTGCATGAGGCGGGCGCCATCGAATACTCCGGTCACAAGGTGCTCACACTCCCCCATCACGACGGCAAAATGGACGCAACCGAGCTCGACGAATACTGCGCGACCTTCTACGCGGACGGCAATCACGATCACATGGTCTTCCCCGGCTGCGTCTACGTCTCCATGTCGACCGAATACGGCACCGTCTACTCGAAGGCGGAACTGGAGGTCATCGCCGAGGTCGCGCATCGTTACGACATGCCGTTGTTCGTGGACGGCGCGCGTCTCGGCTACGGCCTCACGGCGACCGGCTGCGACATGACGCTGCCCGATCTCGCCCGCATCGCCGACGTCTTCTATATCGGCGGCACGAAGGTGGGCGCGATGTTCGGCGAGGCGGTCGTGTTCGCGAACCGTGACGCGCGTTCCGCCGCGCCGCGTCATTTCCTCACCGAGATCAAGCAGCATGGCGCGCTGCTCGCGAAGGGCTTCCTGCTGGGCGCGCAGTTCGACGCGCTGTTCACCGACGACCTCTACTTCCGCATCGCCCGCAACGCGAACGCGCAGGCGGACCGCATCCGCGCCGCGCTGCGCGACAAGGGCTACACGTTGACGTTCGAGGCGCCGACGAACCAGATCTTCGTCACGCTCGACCAGCCGACCATCGACCGTCTGGAACGCGACGTGCGTCTCGGCTTCATGGAGAAGGCGGACGAGTCGCACACGGTGATGCGCATCTGCACGAGCTGGGCGACCACGGACGAGGAGACGGACCGGCTCATCGCCCTGCTGTAGCAGTCCCCACTACGGCAGTCCCCGCTACGGCAATCCCCGCCGTGTCACGCCTCCGCCGTGGCGATCGCCTCGCGTTCCATGTCGACGAACCGGTGGACGGACGCCTCCACCGAATAATGCTCGCGCGTGTGCTCGGCGTAGACCGCGCCCCAGCGCGCGAGCTCGTCCGGATGATCGATCCACCAGTCGATGCGGCGCGCGAGCATCGCCGCGTCGCGCACCGGGAACAGCGAGGCATCGGTCAGCGCGAACTGGCTCGCCGCGGACAGTTCGGACGCGGCGATGACCGGCACGAGGCCGCACGCCATCGCCTCGATGACGCTCACCGATTCGATGTCGGCGATCGAACAGTGCACGAACAGGTCGCACGAACGCAGCAGCGCGGGCATGTCGACGTTGCGGTGGAAACCGATGTCCGCCTTGCGCTTGAGGCGACGGTTCGCGCGGAACGTGAGATACTGTTTGAGCGGACCGGTGCCGGCGATGACCAATTGGACGTCGCTCGCGTGCCGGCTCATCGAGATAGCCTTGATGAGCGTGATCTGGTCCTTCTCGTGTGCGAGGCGGCCGGACGCGACGACGCGGAACGGCACGTGCGCGGGCGCGTCCGGATCGAACGGCTCGCGCGCGGTGAACCGCGGCGCGTAGCCGTTCGAGATCACGTGCATCGTCCCCTTGTACCCGTGTTCGCGCAGCAGGCTCGCGGTCATCTCGGTGGGCGTGTGGATGTGGTCGACGCGCTTGTACAGCCACTGGCGGAACAGCCAGTAGAGGAACCGCTCCATGCCGGGGATGTAGCGCAATGGTCCGGCGGAGTAGAGCACGTTCTCCGGCTGCAGGTGGAATCCGGCGGTCACGGGGATGCCCATCCGACGGGCGACCTTCGCGGCGTGCCGGCCGAATTTGAACGGCATGTAGATGTGGACGACGTCGACGCCTTGGAACGCGGTGCGGAACAGCGTGTCGCTCGGCTCGGCGAACTGCATCTGCTGCTTGGCGGCCACCCACGAGACGAGCGGCACCTTGTTGACGCGTGCCGGATAGTCGGGCGCGCCGATACCGACGAGACGCACGTGATGCCCCTGCCGTTCCAGTTCGGCGGCCCATTGCAGCGCCGAATTCGACGTGCCGTTGCCCTGGTTGCCGACCGTGTCGACCACCAAGGCGATGGTCAGCGGACGGTCGATGTCCTCCTCGACGATCGGCGTCCGCCGAATCTCCTCATCATGCTCCGATTCCTGTTCACGCATTGCTCCAGTCTATGACCGCACGCGACTGGGCACGGGCCGTGCGCCGCGGCGATACTATGCCAGCGCGCGCGTGATGCGCGACACCGCCTGATAGAGGTCGCGTTCCGGCTTCAGCAGGCTGAACCGCACGAATCCGTCCGACGCGGGGCCGAAGCACGATCCGGGCATGACGGCCACGCCCGCATGTTCGATGAGCCATGCGGTGAACGCGTCCGACGTGCCGTAGCCATCCGGCACACGCGCCCACAGGAACAGTCCTCCGCGCGGCGGCGCCACGTCGAGCCCCGCCTCGCGCAATCCGTCGGCGAGCACCTGCGCGCGATGCCCGTAGCTTGCGCCGAGCGCCGCCACGGAACGCAGGTCGCCGCTCAGCGCGACCGCACCGGCCTGCTGCACGACGCTGGGTGCGAGCACGGCGGTCTGCTGGTGGACGGACTTCGATGCGGCGAGGATCGCGGCGTTGCCGGCGATCCAGCCGCCGCGCCACCCGGCGACCATGAACATCTTGGACAGCGATCCGAGTTCGACGGCCACGTCAAGCGCGCCCGGCGTGGCGAGGATGCTGGGCGACGGCGCGTCGCCGAACTCGATGCCCGCGTAGGCGAAGTCGTTCATCACCGCGAACCGGTGTTCGTGCGCGAGCGCGACGACGCGCCCGTAGAATTCCGGCGTCGCGACGGCGCCGGTGGGATTGTTCGGATAGTTGAGGATGAGCAGTTTCGCCTCGTCCCACAGTTTCGGGTCGACGGCGTCGAGGTCCGGTAGGTAGCCGTGCGTCGGGTCCGCGGGAATCGTGACGAACCGGCCCTTGGCGACGGCGGTGGAGCCTTCGTACTGCGGATAGTACGGGTCGACGGCCACGACCGTGTCGCCTTCGTCGACGAGCGCCTCGATGACGGTGGAGATGCCCACCGACGCGCCGGCGGTGGCGAGCAGGTGCGCGCGCGGGTCGAGCGCCACGCCGTAGCGTCCGTGATACCAGTGCGCGATTGCGTCGAGATAGGCGGGGACACCGTCGAACGCGGGATAGCGGAACAGGGACGGGTCGTGCGCGGCGTGGGCGAGCGCGTCCTGCATGAACGCGGGCGGCGCGCCGTCCGGATTGCCTTTGGACAGGTCGATGACGTCATGCCCGGCGCGGATGGCGGCCGCGGTGCGCGCGTCGGCCTGGGCGAACGGGTTCGGCGGGAGCGCCGCCGCCCTGCGTGAGATCAGATCCGCGATCGGATCGACGGACTGACTGACTGCGGGCGACGGATTCCCTTCCCCCATCTCCAACTCCCTTTCTTCCCCTTCAGGAAACGTTGGCCCGATCGTTTATTCCCAACCGATCGGTGATACTCAAGGTACGCCGCGGATCGGCACGCGACAACGGCGTGTCTATACGCGGTATTTATGGACGGTTATCAACGCGTGCCGGCATGCCGGCGCGCCTCATCGGGTGGCGATGGGAGAATGTGACGCATGACCGATAGCGTGAACACCGTCAACACCGTCAACACCGTCAACACCGTCAACACCGTCAATGATTCCCCTTCCTCGTCCCACTCCCCCGTCTCCGGCCGCGTGCTGGGCACGCCGCTGGGCGCGCGGCCGACGCGCGTGCTGTTCCTCGGCTCGGGCGAGCTCGGCAAGGAGGTGACGATCGAGCTCATGCGCCTGGGCGCATGGGTGTGCGCCGCCGACTCGTATGCGGGCGCGCCCGCCCAGCAGGTGGCGCATGAGGCCCGTGTGCTCGACATGGCGGACGCCTCCCAGCTGCGCGCCCTGTTCGACGAGGTGAAGCCGGACATCGTCGTGCCCGAGGTGGAGGCGATCGCCACGTCCGAGCTGGCCGATGCGGCCGCCCGCGGCGTGCAGGTGGTGCCGAGCGCCGAAATCGCCGCGATCTGCATGGACCGCGAGCGTCTGCGCGTCATCGCGCACGAAGAGCTGGGACTGCCGACCACGCCTTACCGGTTCGCGGGCTCGCTGGAGGAGCTGCGCGCGGGCGCCGACGAGGTCGGCTATCCGTGCGTCGTCAAGCCGGTGATGAGCTCGTCCGGTCACGGCCAGTCGGTCGTGCGCGAGGCGGACGCGATCGACGCCGCGTGGACGGAGGCGCAGGAGGGCCGCCGCGCCGCCGGCGAGGGCGACGTGTCACGCGTGATCGTCGAGGCGCTGGCGCCGCTCGACTACGAGCTGACCGTGCTGACGGTCTCGTCGAGCGCGGGCATCGTGACGTGCGCGCCGATCGGACAGCGTCAGGAGTCCGGCGACTACCGCGAATCGTGGCAGCCGGCCGCGGCGGGCGACGCCGTGCTCGCCGAGGCGGGCCGCATCGCGCGCGCCGCCGTCGAGGGCCTCGTCGCGAAGGCGAAGGCGAGCGGCGAGACCGGCTGGGGCGTGTTCGGCGTGGAACTGTTCGTGCTGACCGACGGCTCCGTCCTGTTCAACGAGGTGTCGCCGCGTCCGCACGATACGGGCATGGTGACGATGGCTTCGCAGCGGCTCAGCGAGTTCGCGCTGCACGCGCGCGCGATCCTCGGCCTGCCGGTCACGGAGGGCCATGTGGCGCTCGCGATGCCGGAGGGCGCGGTGGCCGCCAGCCATGCGATCGTGGTCGCCGGCGACGGCGAGGCGGAGTTCTCCGGGCTCGACCGTGCGCTCGCCAAGCCGGGCACCGACCTGCGCGTCTTCGCCAAGCCGGAGGTGCACGGCCATCGCCGCATGGCCGTCGCGCTGGCGATCGGCGGTTCCGAGGCCGACGCGCGCGCCAAGGCGGGCCGCGTCGCCGACGCGCTGACCATCGAAGTGCGCTGACCATCGAGGTCGCCGGCCATCCGCCGCGGTCGTGTGTTGCATGTAGCCGGCGATTGGTACCCTTTTACCGTTAGTTCACCCAGATATTCCACTCCTGAAAGGCGAGTAATGGAGAAACTGGAAATGCTCTACAAGGGCAAGGCCAAGAAGATGTACGCAACCGACGACCCCGACGTGCTGTGGGTCGAATACATGAATCAGGCGACCGCCGGCAACGGCGCGAAGAAGGCCCAGATCGAAGGCAAGGCCAACCTGAACAACCACATCACCTCCGTCATCTTCGACCTGCTCAAGGCGCGCGGCGTGGAAAGCCACTTCATCAAGCGTCTGTCCGACACCGAGCAGCTGGTGAAGAAGATGGACATGTACCCGCTCGAAATCATCATGCGCAACACCGCGGCCGGCTCCTTCGCCAAGCGCTACGGCGTCGAGGAGGGCACTCCGCTCAAGAAGCCGATCCTCGAGTTCTGCCTCAAGTCCGATGAGCTGGGCGACCCGTTCATCAACGACGACGGCATCGTGGCCCTGGGCCTCGCCTCCGAGGAGGAGCTGGCCGAGATCTCCCGCATCGCCCGCGCCGTCAACGAGGGTCTGAAGGACATCTTCTCCAAGATCGACGTGCAGCTCGTCGACTTCAAGATCGAGGAGGGCAAGACCTCCGACGGCACCATCCTGCTCGCCGACGAGATCACCCCGGACACCTGCCGCCTGTGGGACCTCAAGGACAAGTCCGGCAAGATCGAGCACCTCGACAAGGATCTCTTCCGTCGCGACCTGGGCAACATCATCCCCGCGTACGAGGAAATCTACGGCCGTCTGGTCAAGCTGGCCGAGGCCGAAGGCGTCGAGCGCGCCGAGTGACACGCTTTCATGCAGGCTCCCTCTGACGAGGGAGCTGGACCGCGAAGCGGGACTGAGGGAGAGAACCCGTCGGGAACGACGGCATGGCGACGACGGTCGCCGTCTCTCCCTCAGTCGGCTCCGCCGACAGCTCCCTCGTCAGAGGGAGCCGATGTTTTAGGATTCCGTTCAATATTCCCGAAAGGACCCTCATGGTTTTCCGCGTGTACGTGGAGAAGAAGCCCGGCTTCGACGTCGAGGCTCAGCAGCTCGCAGGCGAGCTGAAGACCATCCTCGGCATCGCCGGCCTGAAATCCGTGCGCATCGTGAACCGCTACGACGTGGAGGGCATCAGCGCCGAGCTGTTCGCCCAGGCCACGCCCACCGTGTTCAGCGAGCCGCAGGTGGACGACGTCGCCAACGACCTGCCCGACTTCGGCGCGGCGAAGGTGTTCGCCACCGAGTTCCTGCCCGGCCAGTTCGACCAGCGCGCCGACTCCGCCAGCGAATGCATCCAGCTCATCTCGCAGGGCGAGCGTCCCACCGTGCGCTCCGCCAAGCTGTACGCCCTCGAAGGCGACCTGACCGAGGCCGACGTCGAGGCGATCAAGCGCTACGTCATCAACCCGGTCGAGGCGCGCGAGGCGTCCCTCGACGTCAAGGAGACGCTGAAGACCGCCGTGCCGACGCCCGGCAAGGTCGAGGTTATCGCCGGATTCAACGAGATGGACGCCGAGGCCGGCCAGCGGTTCATCGACGAGCGCGGCCTCGCCATGGACCTCGCGGACCTCGAGTTCTGCCAGAAGTACTTCGCCGAGGCGGGCCGCGAGCCCACGATCACCGAGATCAAGGTCATCGACACCTACTGGTCCGACCACTGCCGCCACACGACGTTCGGCACGATCCTCACCGACGTCGCCATCGACGACGAGGTCGTCAAGGCCGCGTTCGAGCGCTACCTCGAACTGCGCCACGAGCTCGGCCGCGACTCCAAGCCTCTGTGCCTGATGGACATGGGCACGATCGGCGCGAAGTGGCTCAAGAAGAACGGCATCCTCACCGGTCTCGACGAGAGCGAGGAGATCAACGCCTGCACCGTCAAGGTGAAGGTGGACGTCGACGGCGAACAGCAGGACTGGCTGTTCCTGTTCAAGAACGAGACCCACAACCACCCGACCGAGATCGAGCCATTCGGCGGCGCCGCCACCTGCATCGGCGGCTGCATCCGCGACCCCCTGTCGGGCCGCTCCTACGTGTACCAGGCGATGCGCGTGACCGGCGCCGCCGACCCGACCGTGCCGGTCTCCGAGACGCTCGAGGGCAAGCTCCCCCAGCGCAAGCTCGTGACCACCGCGGCCGCCGGCTACTCATCCTACGGCAACCAGATCGGCCTCGCCACCGGTCAGGTCGACGAGATCTACCACCCGGGCTACGTGGCCAAGCGCATGGAGGTGGGCGCGGTCGTGGCCGCCACCCCGGCCGACCACGTGCGCCGCGAGACCCCGGCCCCCGGCGACAAGATCATCCTGCTGGGCGGACGCACCGGACGCGACGGCATCGGCGGCGCGACGGGCGCCTCCAAGGCCCACAACGTCGAATCGCTGGAACTCGACGGCGCCGAGGTGCAGAAGGGCAACGCGCCGGTCGAGCGCAAGCTGCAGCGCCTGTTCCGCCGTGGCGACGCGTGCCGTCTCATCAAGCGCTGCAACGACTTCGGCGCGGGCGGCGTGTCCGTGGCGGTCGGCGAGCTGGCCGACGGCCTGTACGTGGACCTCAACACCGTCCCGAAGAAGTACGAGGGCCTCGACGGCACCGAGCTGGCGATCTCCGAATCGCAGGAGCGCATGGCCGTCGACGTGGCCGCGGAGGACGTCGACGAGTTCCTCGGCTACGCGCGCGAGGAGAACCTCGAGGCGACGGTGATCGCCACCGTGACCGAGGACCCGCGCATGGTGATGACCTGGAACGGCGACGAGATCGTGAACCTCACCCGCGAGTTCCTCGCCTCCAACGGCGCGCCGAAGCATCAGGCCGTGCACATCGAAGCGCAGCAGGCGTACGCGGTGCCGTCCGCGTGGACGACCGGCACGCTGGCCGAGCGCATGCACGCCCTCGTCACCGACCTCAACGTGGCCTCCAACAAGGGTCTGTCGGAGCGCTTCGACTCGACGATCGGCGCGGGCACCGTGCTTATGCCGTTCGGCGGCGTCAGGCAGCTCACCCCGAACGAGGCGATGGTCGCCAAGCTCCCCGTGTTCGGCGAGACCACGACCGCATCCGCGATGGCCTGGGGCTTCAACCCGTACATCATGGAGAAGAACCAGTTCACCGGCGCGTACCTGTCCGTCGTCGAATCGCTCGCCAAGCTGGTGGCCGCCGGCTTCGAGCATGAGAAGGCGTACCTGAGCTTCCAGGAGTACTTCGAGAAGCTGCGCGACGAGCCGGAACGCTGGGGCAAGCCGATGGCCGCCGTGCTCGGCGCGCTGATGGCGCAGATCGACCTCGGCACCGGCGCGATCGGCGGCAAGGACTCCATGTCCGGCTCGTTCGAGGATCTCGACGTGCCGCCGACCCTGATCTCCTTCGCCGTGGCCGTGGGCAACATGAAGCGCGCCACCTCCCCCGAGTTCAAGGGCGCCGGCCACCGCATCGTGCGCATCGCGCCGCGCTACCTGGCCGACGGCCTCACGCCGGACAAGGACGCGCTGCTCGACGCGTTCGGCCTGGTTGAGGAGCTCACCGACTTCGGCACCGCGCTGGCCGTGTCCACGCCGGGCTACGGCGGCACCGCCGAGGCGCTGTTCAAGATGACCGTGGGCAACGGCATCGGCGTGGCTCTGAACGACGGCATCGCGCTCGACGACCTGTTCAAGCCGGCGTACGGCTCGTTCATCGTCGAGCTCAAGGACAACGAGAAGATCCCGGCCGTCTCCAACCTGGTCGAGGTCGGCGAGATCGGCATGACCACCGAGGCCTACGAGTTCACGGCCGCCGGCGAGACGCTCGACCTCGCGGGCACGCAGGACGCGTGGGAGGGCGGCATCGAATCCGTGTTCCCGTACCGTTCCCGCGGCGCGGAGAAGACGGAGACCGTCGAGACGATCGACTTCCACGCGGCCGAGGCCGGCGTGAAGAAGACCGTGTACGTGGGTTCCGGCGTGGCCAAGCCGCGCGTCATCATCCCCGTGTTCCCGGGCAACAACTGCGAGTACGACTCGGCCGCCGCGTTCGAGCGTGCGGGCGCCGAGGCGCACACGCTGATCGTCAACAACCTCACGCCGGCCGCGGTGGCCGAGTCCACCGCCAAGCTGGTCGAGGAGATCGGCAAGAGCCAGATCGTGATGATCCCGGGCGGCTTCTCGGGCGGCGACGAGCCGGACGGCTCCGCCAAGTTCATCACCGCGTTCTTCCGCGCCCCCGCCGTCACCGAGGCGGTGCGCGACCTGCTGAAGAACCGCGACGGCCTGATGCTCGGCATCTGCAATGGCTTCCAGGCGCTCATCAAGCTGGGTCTGGTGCCGTTCGGCGACATCGTCGACATGGACGCCACCTGCCCGACGCTGACGTTCAACACAATCGGCCGCCACCAGAGCCGTCTCGTGCGCACGCGCGTCGCCTCCGACCTGTCCCCGTGGCTCGCGAAGACCAACGTGGGCGACGTGCACACGGTCGCCATCTCCCACGGCGAGGGCCGTTTCGTCGCCTCCGACGAGACGCTGGCGCGCCTCAAGGCCAACGGCCAGATCGCCACGCAGTACGTGAGCGAGGCGGGCGTGCCCGGCATGGATCTGGACGTCAACCCGAACGGCTCGATGCTCGCCATCGAGGGCATCACCAGCCCGGACGGCCGCGTGTTCGGCAAGATGGGCCACTCGGAGCGTTCCGGCAACGGCCTGTACGTGAACGTGCCCGGCGACAAGTACCAGCCGATCTTCGAGGCCGGCGTCGACTACTTCGCCGCCTGATGATCTAGCATCCGTATGGAAAAGGGGAGACCCGAAGGTCTCCCCTTTTCCATATCTACGGTTCCCGATTCACGACTTCGGGTCGGTGGTGGTCACGTCCACCGTGTAGCCATCCGTCTCGGCGATCGGCGAATACATACGCTCGATGACGTCCTTGGCCTGCTCGTTGGCGGTGGTCAGCAGCTCGCCCTTGTTCAGCTTCTTCTCGGCGCTCTTCTTGGCGTCCTGCAACGCGGTCGCCGCATCGCCGACATCCGAAGAGTTGAGTATCGACGACTGCTGATCGAAGAACTGCAAAGTGTCCGGATTGACCGACACCGACTGGATCGTCGGCGCGGGCAGCGTGATGTCGATGGTCTTCTTCTCATTATCGACGGAGATGTCGGCCTTGCCGAGGTCGATGCCGGCACGGGCCTCATACGAGTAGAACATCGTGAACGACTTCTTGTTGATGAACGCGACACCGCCCTCATCGTATTTCTCAAACCCGAAATCGGTCTCCTTCGCCGTGGTCAGATCCTGGATCTTTTCCAGTTGCTTGGCAACCACGGTGTTGGTGAGCGTCGGATGCGGGTTGAGGAACCCGTCGATGATGCTGCGTCCGAACACTCCCGTCGCAACGCATGCGACGATAATCACGACGCCGATGATTACTTTGACGGTCTTGCCCATGTATACGTCTCCTTCGTTCATCTACTGGGCGCGAGATAATGAAAGCGTAACCTTTCACCAAGACTACGTTGGTGTTCCCATGAGGTCTGCGGCTCGGTCGATGAACCGGGGGACGTCAGTCCTCGACCTCGTAGTTGTCGACGGACACCTTGACCTGCGCGGCGACAGATGGCCCCAAGGCCACGTTGCCGTTCGAGGGGTATTCGGGCGGCGTGAGCGTCATCCTCCCCGATGATTCGACGTGTCTCGCCCGGCTCATGGTGGTCCACGGGTAAACGAATCACACTCCGTGAGGCCGTCAAAGCCGACTAAACAAAGTCCCCTACGCATCAGCAACACGCGACACGATTATCATGGGCGGCATGGTGCGTGTGGAGCATGGGTTCGGGCCGGTGTGGGATGATTCGTCGCGGATGTTGGTGTTGGGGTCGATGCCGAGTCCGAAGTCGCGGGAGGCGGCGTTCTACTACATGCATCCGCGCAACCGGTTCTGGCCGGTGCTTCAGGCGCTGTTCGCGGATCCCTCCGACCCCTCCGACCGTGTGGGCGACTCCCCCGCTTCGCGCCGCGCGTTCGCGTTGCGGCATCACGTGGCGTTGTGGGATGTGATCGCCTCATGCGACATCACGGGGGCGAGCGATTCCACCATCCGCAATGCGGTGCCGAACGACATCGTTCCGATCCTACGCGACGCGCCGATCGCGCATGTCTTCACGACGGGCGGCAAGGCGGCGCAGCTGTATCGGCGTCTCATCGCGCCGCTACTGGACGCGGCCGGCCTCGACGTGCCGATGACGCCGCTGCCGTCGACGAGTCCGGCGAACGCGTCGATGCGGCTGGACGACCTCGTCGCCGTCTATCGCGAGGCGTTCGCCGCGGCGGGGCTCATCGGCGGGTGATTCGTCATCGACGCGGCTCGCCGACCACGACGCCGGCGGCTCAGCCGATGAGCTTGGCCTTCACGTGGTTGACGCGCACGTAGAACTTGAGATCGAAGTTGATGCTTTTGGCCTTCGCGTCGTAGGTGAACACCTTGGTGGAGTCCTCGGAGCCGAATTCCGACTTGGTGACCTTCTTGCCTTGCGCGGACTTCGAATCGGCCTTGCTCGTCCACTTGCCGGTCTTCGCGATGGACTCCGAATCGACGGTGCCGTACCAGTACGGGTACTTGCCGAAGTCGTCGGACATGACGGCGGAAATCATACCGTCCTTGACGGTGACGGTGATCTTGCAGTCCTTCGTGCAGTCCTTGCCGAAATCAGAGAACTCGTAGGTGCCGGTGATGTCGACCGGAGTGGCGGATGCCGACGCCGAGGCATCGGAGGAATCGGAGGAATCCGTCTTGTCGGACTGTTTGGACTGTTCGGACTGTTCGGACTTCTTGGAGGAGCCCCCGTCGGTCTGCGAGCTGCTCGCGGAGCCGTTCGCCGATCCGTTCGCGGCGGAGGCGTTCGACGACCCGCATGCGCCCAGTCCGATGGCGAGCGCACCGCACAGCATCATGGTGGCCAACATCGTTCCCGTTCTCATGCCCATCGTCGATCGTCCTTTCGTGGAAATCCTCATCACGTCATACGGATGCCATGATAGCGTCATCATCCCGCAGTTCTCCGGACTCGCCGCATTCCGTGGGAACCGTCGCACGCCGATGCCTGCGTATGGCCGACGCCAGAAGCCGGGTGAGCGGCAGGAGATAGAGGAACGTCGCGGCGGCGATGCTCACGGTGGGCGCGCCTATCGTGGCCAACGGCACCGCGCCGGCGATCGACCAGGGTACCAGCGGCGCGATGACGACGGCGGAATCCTCCAGGTCGACGGCAAACGCGCCGCGCGCCGCCTCGTCGTCACCGTACAGTCCCGTGCAGAGCTGGTGGGTGAGCATGATCGTCAGGGTCTGGTTGCAGGAGAGCGCCGCGGCACCTGCCGCGACGGCCGTGGTCGCGCCGGTCGCGCCGATGCGGAAGCCCAACGCGTCGATGGCATGCCGCAATCGGGCGAGCATGCGGGTTTCGGCGAAGATGCCCGCGTAGGCGGAGGAGATGCATACGATCGCCGCCACGTTCACCATGGAGATCATGCCCCCACCGTCGAGCAACGCGCCGACATGTGGATCGACGGCATGGTATCCGGAAACGAGGAGACGCAGCAGTTCCGGCCAGGTCATGCGCTGCACGCCGACGCATACCACCGCGGATACGGCGATGCTTGCCAGCATCGTCAGCCGCACGCCGACACGCAGCAACGCCATGACGACCACGAGGATCGCCGGCGTCACGGTGAGCCAATGCAGGTCGAACGCCTTCGCGAACAATCCGGCGATCGGGACGCCTCCGGAGACGGCCGACGACGTTCCGTCCCCGGACATGATGCCGGTCACGGCGGCCACCGCATAGACGATGCAGCTCGACGCGAACGGCACCGCTCCGGTACGCAGCATGCGCCCGAGGTTGGAGAACAGATTTGTGTGCGTGAGTTGCGCGACGAGCAACGCACTGGTGGAGACCGGGGAGAACCGATCCCCCACGTATACGCCGGCGAGCACCGCGCCGCCGAGCATCGCCGGATGGGCGCCCATCGACAAGCCCAATGACATGCAGATCGTACCCATGGTCGCGGCGCTGGCGAACGACGAGCCAATCAGCATCGACATCGCCGAGCACAGGAGGAACGTCAGCGGCAGTACGGTCACGCCGTGGATCAGGGACGAGGCGTGGGCGACGATGAACGCGATGGTGCCGCTGGCCCGCCACAGGGAGGTCAGCATGCCGATCAGCGCGAACGTCACGAGAATCATTCCGGCGGCGCGGATGCTGCCGGCGGCACGGCGCGTCATCGCGGACAGCTTCCGGCCACGCGCCAACCCGTATCCGACGAACAGCACCATGCCGATCAGCAGCGCGGGGATGATCGACCAGCCTTGCGCGACGCTTACGAACAGCGTCGCGCAGAACGCGAGCATCACGACCGCCTCGGTCATTCCCGCGCCTCCTTTCCCGTCCGATCCGATGCCGACACAGAGTACACCGCGTCACCGTTCGCAGCCGAGCCACGGTCGGATGCTTGACCGCGACCGCATGAGCCGCACCCGTTCCATGGTCACGCGCCGAAGTCGCGGTCGAACTGGGAGTCGCGGGCGGCGACGGTCTCCTCGACGCGGCGCGCGGTCTCCTCGATGACCTGCTCGTAGCCGGTCAACGCGGCGAACGGCATGAACTGGGCCGCGCGTTTGTGCCGCGACATCGGCGGATGCCGTCGCGACACGTGGTGTGGCAGATCGATGATGTCGTCGTATCGGTGTGTCTCATGCAATGCCATGGCGCTCGGTCTCCTGTCGGTAAGGACGGGCTGCACCCGCATACGCAGGCTCGCCTGTCGGCTCGCACATCACCTACGGACAACCCACCGGGTTGTCCGCTTAACGGTGATGTCCTCCGATCTGGTTGTTGCGTTCGATGCCGGTGGCGCCGGGTTCCATGTTCATGGCCTTGACGACCGCGTTCTTCCCAAACCGGCGTTTGATCGCCAGCAGCGCGCGGTCCACCGCGTCGCGGTCGGTCCCGGCGTCGGATTCCCCGCCGGCATCGCCACAGGGCCGGACGGCATCGGATTCCCCGGCATCCCCGCCTGCCGCGGCATCCGCATCGAACAGGTCGGGCTGCTCATAGCGTTTGCCGGCGGCGAGCTCCCCGTCCGTGGCGAGATCGTCGGCGACGACGGTGAGCCGGCGCACCAGCAGCCTCGGGTCCACGATGCGTTCGAACAGCAGCGTCATCGCCTCGCGGATGCGCGCCGACGAGGACGTGAACTCCCCCAATCCGATCGAACCGGCCGACGGTTTGGGTACCTTGCGACCGTAATGGTCGACCGCCACCGGGCCGTGATAGGACTCGGCGGCGCGTCTCGCCAGACGTTTTGTCTCCGGCGCCTCGCAATCGTCCAGCAGGCCCGCGTCGAGGCTGCCGACGTCGTATCCGACGACGAGCGTGAGCCGGTTCGTGCGCACGCCTTTGCCGACGAGGTCCAACGCGAGCGCATCGGCCATCTCCTTGGCGATGAGCCGCGCGGTGCTCCAGTCGGCCGGTCCGGTGAGCACCTGGCCGATGCTGGTGCTGTGCGCGTCCGGCTCATACGACTTGATGTCGGCGATCGTGCACGGCTCCCACCCCCACGCGTGGTCGATGAGCAGTTCCGCGTTCACGCCGAACATGCGGTAGAGCAGATCCTCGTTGTAGTAGTCGGAGGCGCGCCCCACCGAGCACCGCGCGACGTCGCCCATCGTCATGAGCCCCGCCTTCTCGAGTTTGCGCGCGTACCCGCGCCCGACCCGCCAGAAGTCGGTGAGCGGGCGATGGTCCCACAGCAGGCGGCGGTACGACGCCTCGTCGAGTTCGGCGACGCGCACGCCGTCCGCATCCGCCGGCATATGCTTGGCGACGATGTCCATCGCGACCTTCGCGAGGTACAGGTTCGTGCCGATGCCGGCCGTCGCGGTGATGCCGGTCTCGCCCAGGATGTCGCGCACGATGGTCATGGCCATCTCGTGCGGGGTCATGCCGAGCGCGGCGAGATACGGCGTGGCGTCGATGAAGACCTCGTCGATCGAATACACGTGGATGTGCTCGGGGGCGGCGTATCTGAGGTAGATGCCGTAGATGCTCCCGCTGACGGCGAGGTATCTCGCCATCCGCGGCGGGGCGATGATCATCGACGCCTTGAGCCGCGGCGATCGTTCCAGATCGCGCGCGTCGCACGACTCCCCCATCAGCCGGCGGCCGGGGGCCGCGAGCGCGCGGTCGGCGTTCACGCGACGCAGCCGCTCCTTCGCCTCGAACAGGCGCGGACGGCCGGGCAGCCCGTACGCCTTGAGCGACGGCGACACGGCGAGGCAGATCGTCTTGTCGGTGCGTGTCTCGTCGGCCACGACGAGATTCGTCGTCAACGGGTCGAGGCCACGAGCATGACATTCGACGGACGCATAGAAGGATTTGAGGTCGATGGCGAGGTAGACGCGGCCCCGCCCGGAATCATCGGCCATCGGCATCACCGCCACCTCCCATCATCAAACAAACGTTCGAATATCCACAACTCAACACTGCCACGATACCATAAAATCAAACATCTGTTCGATTCGTGTTGCGAGGTCCATGTAAGTCAGATAACTACACGTCGACGCCCCTGTGCTTACCCGGCAGTTATCATAGGAGCCATGGCTCAGCCAAACCCAAACCGCACATTCCAACGTTCCGACGCTACGCCGATCCGCGTCGCGCTGGTAGACAATGACGCATGCGTGCTTCAGTGGATGAGAGCGGCGCTGGCCACACATATGGGCATCGATGTCATCTGGGCGGAGAAGGACTCGGACGTGGCCCTTCAAAAAACATTATTCGAAAAGAATGTCCCCCATGTACTGATAACGGACATCGTCCTTAACCTCATGTCGGGCGTACAACTGTGCGAAGCCATCCGAAGAAGAACTCCAGCCATTGGAATCATTGGCATCACCGCATATCCAATCGAACATTACGAAACCGAATTGGCGCACGCCGGAGCCCAAGGCATACTCGACAAAAGCAATAGCATCATCGCAAAACTATTGTCGGCGATTCCCATTGCCGCTCACGGCCTACCGATCGACCGCAACGGCCCCTTCATGGACGCAAAAACCGCGCATGATTTGGTTTGCTCAAACCCCAACCCGACAATCGGCCAACTGTCGGAAACGGAAATACAGATACTCCGTCTATGCAACGCACACTATTCATTACGGGAAATATCGGAAATCATTGGGATGAACCCCCACACCGTTTCCACCCATGTAACCCGGGCAATACGAAAATTGGGAGCCAAGAACCGTTATGAGGCACTGCGAATTTGTGCGAAATATCACTCGCTGGATTAACGACCTTGCAAATCATGCAATCGCAAAGACGCGTTGTATCAGACATCGTTGGATCACCCTTCTTGCGACAATCACATCCTGTCTTCTCATCAGCGACGAAAGTCGTCTACTATCATTTGACTCAAATTCGGCGACACCCCAACTGATAATGACGATTCTGGCGATTGCCTCACTGGTGGGAATGTGCGTCCAACCCGCACTGGGAGCATGGGCCGTTATAGCATCCAGCGCCATTGCATACCTTCTCATGCCGACCCCGGTGATATTCGCCAGCACATTCTCGATTCCCCTATATATCTCGGTTGGCGTTCTGTCCTATACGGATATCATTCAAGGCATTATCGCGACCCCCATCGCCATCTCGATTGACATATCCGCAGCATACGCCTGTGGGAAAATATATTTCCTCTCCACCTCCAACATCATAACGCTCATCACGGTTTATATACTGGTATGCTTGCTGGGCTATTCCCTACGTTGGCGGGAACGAGCCTTACGCACCGAATGTCGCCTACAAAGCGCTCAACACCGATCAGCCACGGCCCATAAACTCCACGATTCGGTTGCCAATGATCTTTCATACGCCATGATGCATATCGACGCCATCCTTGCTTCGGATTCCGATGACGTGGACTATATGTCAGAAACGAAAGAACTGAAAACCATCCTTTTACGAGCCATAGCCAACACACGTGAGCTCATCGAATCCATGCACTCACCCTCCAACGGCAATATCCGCACTTTCGACAATCAGCCTCCGAAAAGATTCAACGATATAGAATCCCAGCAAAAAGTGAAATACGATGACGGTATCGAAGTACCGTGGATTCGACATCTCAAGGCGTTAGTCAATACGAAACAGTCCCATCTTGAACAATTGCATATACGGGGCATTGCCATACTCCCCGACTCATCGAATCATGAGATAAGCCCGCACAACGAACTACTGTTAACTGATTTTTTGAACGAAATATTCATCAACATCGCCAAATATGCAAATCCGGAATTCGGCTATGCAATCATCATAGCAACCGATGACAATGGTATTCAAATATCTCTAACAAATCACAGAAAGGACATAAAATCAAAGTATATGTCTACACACCTTGGGATGCAATATTATTGCGATGCTCTCTATAAGGCTGGAGGGCACTGCCGAATCGAGGAGAAGGATTCTTCAATCTGGCATCTCGTCGCATCCATACCCTATGGGGACGCCACTTTCACTGCACGCACCCTCTGTAGTGGAATTCATTACACACGCTGTTCTACGCACCGAAAACAGGATTGAATTGAATCGGGATTATCCGGACTGACGACCCATCCAACGGATGAAAGGAATAATCATGCACCAGCACATCAGACACATTATCATGGCCATCATCGGTGTAATCGCCTTGCTGATGGCACCCGCAGCCATGGCCGATGAACCCACACAGCCGAACGAACCAGAGTTCATCCAGGTCGGCCCCACTCTGGTTGAATCCTCGCTGAACATCCACACTGAACAGGAACTGACGGACTTTCTCCTGTCAAGCACACCAAAGGACGTATGGGAGGATGTCGATACGGGAACCATTACCAAGGTGGCTTTGCATCAAGACACCGGCACCCCCTACATTGATTATCAAAGCTACTGCGACACATTCACGCTGTGTCTGATGACTCCAAGCGGAGCCGATGTCGCGGGCTTCAAAAACGCCGGCATCCGAGCCGGTCGATGGGGCAATGTAGGACAATGGCGCACTCTGGCGATTGGCGGAGGCCAGATTCGATATTCCCAGAACGGTCATTACGTGACCACGGCAAAAAGAGGCCCTTGGACATGGAATAAGTTGTCCGGGACCGTCGACGTGGTACGTGTCCAGATATGGGATTGACGGTTTCCTAAACTCGCCCCGGTATTCTGCGGGATACCGGGGCTTCTTCTTAACGGTAATGCTCTCAGCGCAAGTCATCGTCATCCGCAGTCATCCGCATCTCACGGACACAGCCGCGACGCGCCGCCATGATGTAGCCGGCGATTGGTAGGGTGAACGGGTAGTGAACTCCATGTCTGACCACGTTTGAAAAGGAGCTTTGGCTTGTCGGCTGAACTCGAAGACATTCATGAGGAATGTGGCATCTTCGGCGTGTGGGGCCATCCCGACGCCGCACGACTCACCTATTTCGGACTGCACGCGCTGCAGCATCGCGGCCAGGAGGGCGCCGGCATCGTCGCGAACGACAACGGCCACCTCACCGGACACCGCGGCCTGGGCCTCCTGACCCAGGTCTTCGGCGACGAACGCGAGATCGAACGCCTCAAGGGCGACCGCGCGATCGGCCACGTCCGCTACGCGACCGCCGGCTCCGGCACGACGGACAACATCCAGCCGTTCATCTTCCGCTTCCACGACGGCGACGTGGCGCTGTGCCACAACGGCAACCTCACCAACTGCCCGTCCCTGCGCCGCAAGCTGGAGGACGAAGGCGCGATCTTCCACTCCAACTCGGACACCGAGGTGCTCATGCACCTCATCCGCCGCTCCATGCAGCGCACCTTCATGGACAAGCTCAAGGAGGCGCTCAACACCGTCCACGGCGGCTTCGCCTACCTGCTCATGACCGAGGACGCGATGATCGGCGCGCTCGACCCGAACGGCTTCCGCCCGCTCTCCCTCGGCAAGATGAAGAACGGCGCCTACGTGCTCGCCTCCGAGACCTGCGCGCTCGACGTGGTCGGCGCCGAACTCGTGCGCAACATCCGCCCGGGCGAGATCGTCGTCGTCAACGAGCACGGCTACCGCATCGTCCAGTACACGAACAACACGCAGCTCGCGATCTGCTCGATGGAGTTCATCTACTTCGCCCGCCCCGACTCCGACATCTACGGCGTGAACGTCCACTCCGCCCGCAAGCGCATGGGCGCGCGTCTCGCCGCCGAATCCGGCGTGGACGCCGACATGGTCATCGGCGTGCCGAACTCCTCGCTGTCCGCCGCGTCCGGTTACGCCGAGGCCGCGGGCCTGCCCAACGAGATGGGCCTGATCAAGAACCAGTACGTGGCCCGCACGTTCATCCAGCCGACGCAGGAGCTGCGCGAACAGGGCGTGCGCATGAAGCTCTCCGCCGTGCGCAGCGTCGTCAAGGGCAAGCGCGTCGTCGTCATCGACGATTCGATCGTGCGCGGCACCACGTCGAAGCGCATCGTGCAGCTGCTCAAGGAGGCCGGCGCGGCCGAAGTGCACATGCGCATCAGCTCGCCGCCGCTCAAGTACCCGTGCTTCTACGGCATCGACATCTCCACCACGCGCGAGCTGATCGCCGGCCACAAGTCGGTCGAGGAGATCCGCGAGTACATCGGCGCCGACTCGCTCGCCTTCCTGTCGCTCGACGGCCTGGTCGAATCGATCGGCCTCGGCGCGGACGCCCCGTACGGCGGCCTGTGCGTCGCCTACTTCAACGGCGACTACCCGACCGCGCTCGACGACTACGAGGAGGACTTCCTCAAGTCCCTCACCCCCGAGGACCGCGTGCGCCTGCCCGAATTCGCGCTGTACAAGAGCAAGTACATCGGCAACGAGTACACCGTGCAGCCCGAGGACCGTCCGCAGGACAACGCCTGACAAACGTCCGACAGTAAACAAGCCCCAACCCCATCAGCCCCAAGAAAGGCCCAACCCCAATGCCCAAAGCATATGAGAACGCCGGCGTGAGCGTCGAAGCCGGCTACGAAGTCGTCAAGCGCATCAAGTCGCACGTCGCCCGCACGAACCGCCCCGGCGTGGTCGGCGGCATCGGCGGCTTCGGCGGCCTGTTCGACCTCGCCTCCCTCGGCTACAAGGAGCCGGTGCTCATCTCCGGCACCGACGGCGTGGGCACCAAGCTCGTCGTCGCCAAGATGGTCGGCAAGCACGACACCATCGGCGTCGACTGCGTCGCCATGTGCGTCAACGACATCGCCGCCCAGGGCGCCGAACCGCTGTTCTTCCTCGACTACATCGCCTGCGGCAAGAACGATCCGGCCCTGCTCGAGCAGGTCGTCGCCGGTGTGGCCGACGGCTGCGTGCAGGCCGGGAGCGGCCTGATCGGCGGCGAGACCGCCGAGATGCCCGGCATGTACGACGAGGACGAGTACGATCTCGCCGGCTTCGCGGTCGGCGTGGCCGAGAAGTCGAAGATCGTCGACGGCTCCGGCATCGCCAAGGGCGACGTGCTCATCGGCCTGCCGTCCACCGGCATCCACTCCAACGGCTTCTCCCTCGTGCGCAAGGCCCTGTTCGAGCAGGCCGGCTACACCGTCGACACCGAGCTGGACGAGCTCGGCGGCGCGAAGCTCGGCGACGTGCTCCTCACCCCCACCAAGATCTACGTGAAGGCCCTCAAGCCCCTGTTCGAGGCGGGCGTCGTCAAGGGCGTCGCGCACATCACCGGCGGCGGCTTCATCGAGAACGTGCCGCGCATGATTCCCGACGGCCTCGCCGCCGAGATCAAGCTCGGCTCCTGGCCCGTGCTGCCGATCTTCGACGTGCTGGAGAAGGCCGGCGAAATCGACCACATGGAGATGTACAACATCTTCAACATGGGCATCGGCATGGTGCTCGCCGTCCCCGCCGAGCGCGCCGACGAGACCATTAAGCTGCTCGAGGCCAACGGCGAGGCCGGCTACCGCATCGGCGAGATCGTCGAGGACGCCGACGGCACGCAGATCGCGCTCAAGTAACATTCACGCTTCATGAAGCCCCCGCCAGCGGGGGCTTTGGATTGAAAGGACAACACGCAATGGGTCAGAAGGTTCTGGTCATCGGTTCCGGCGCGCGCGAGCACGCCATCGCCCACGCGCTCCAGCGCGGCGGCAGCGTCGAGGAGGTGACCGTCGCCCCCGGCAACCCCGGCATGGAGCTCGACGGCATCCGCACCTCCCACATCGACGAGTCGAACCACGCGGCGCTCATCGACTTCATGAAGGACAACGACTACGACTGGGCGTTCGTCGGCCCCGAGGTGCCGCTCATCGACGGTCTCGTCGACGACTTCGCCGCCGCCGGCCTCAAGGCGTTCGGCCCGAACAAGGCCGCCGCCCAGATCGAAGGCTCCAAGGACTTCGCCAAGCAGCTCATGGAACGCCACGGCATCCCCACCGCCAAGTACGCGACCTTCGACACGCTCGAACCGGCCGTCGCCTACGTGCGCGAGCACGGCGCGCCGATCGTCGTCAAGGCCGACGGACTGGCCGCCGGCAAGGGCGTCACCGTCGCCATGGACGTCGAGACCGCCATCGCCGCGCTCGACGACATCTTCATCGATCATCGTTTCGGCAACGCGGGCGCCAAGGTCGTCATCGAGGACTTCCTCGAAGGCCAGGAGTTCTCCCTGATGAGCTTCGTCAACGGCACCGAGTTCTGGCCGATGCCAATCTCCCAGGACCACAAGCGCGCCTACGACGGCGACAAGGGCCCGAACACGGGCGGCATGGGCGCCTACAGCCCCGTGCCGCAGATTCCGCAGACCGTCGTCGACGAGGCCATCGAGACGATCGTGCGCCCCACCGTGCAGGCCATGGCCGACGAGGGCACGCCGTTCACCGGCATCCTCTACGCTGGCCTCATCGCCACCGCCGACGGCCCCAAGGTCATCGAATTCAACGCCCGCTTCGGCGACCCCGAAACCGAAGTCGTCCTCCCGAAGCTCACCTCCGACCTGGCCGCCGGCATCAGCGCGATCCTCGACGGCGAGACCCCCGAGTTCACCTGGGACGACGACCGCGTCACCCTCGGCGTCGTCCTCGCCTCCGACGGCTACCCGACCAACGTCGTCAAGGGCGCGAAGATCCCCGTCATCCCCGTCGACGAGGACTCCCACGTCTACTACGCCGGCGTCGCCAAGGACGAGAACGGCGAGCTCGTCGCCTCCTCCGGCCGCGTCCTCTTCGTCGAAACCTCCGCGCCCACCATCAAGGACGCGCAGGACAAGGTGTACGCGGTCATCGACGCGCTGCCCACCGAGGGCATGTTCTATCGTCACGACATCGGCTTCAAAGCCCTGAACGCGTGATTACGGAGTGTCCTCGGCGTTGCGGGAGACTCGACGTACCTTCGTACGCCTTCGTCTCCCGCGCCTTGAGGCCACACACGTAATCCCACGTTCAGTCCGGATAGACGTAGTTCCGTAGAAAACGCCGCTGAGTGTTGCTCAGCGGCGTTTTCTACGAAGACGACCTCAAGCCAATCAATCAACTCAATCGTCGCAACACATCGATGACACCTCGCGTCATCGCGTCGAACGGCGGATAGACCAGACGCAGCGTGTCCGGATGCTGCGGCTTCACCGTCACCGTCTTGACGTGGCTGAACGTGTCGAACCCGGCCTTGCCATGGTAGGCGCCCATGCCGGACGCGCCTACGCCGCCGAACGGCAGGCGCGCGGACAGAAGATGCCCCAACGGCAGGCCGAACCCCAACGCGCCGGACGAAGTACGCCGCTCGAAGGCGAGCCGCGTCGCACGATCCCGTGAGAACACGTACGCGGCGAGCGGACGCGGACGGGCGTTCACGAACCGGATCGCCGCATCCGCGTCACGCACGACCAGGACCGGCAGAATCGGACCGAAAATCTCCTCGCGCATCACCGGCGCGTCCGGCGACGTGCCGAACAGCACGGTGGGCGCGACGTACCGCGCCTCACGGTCGACCACGCCGCCGCACACCACGCGTCCGGCGGCGTCCGGCGCGGCGCCGCCGCCGGACGCGCCGAGACGACGCCCGACCATATTCGAAACGGCGCCGAACACGGACGCCACCCTAACCAACGGCGACGTCGGACGCGCCGGACCTGCCGGAACGGCGGCGGAAACGGCGTCCGCGGGCAGCAGCCCGCGCAGCCGCTCCACGTGACGCACGTTGACGATGCGCCCATAGTCGGGCGAACGGCGCGGGTCGTCCCCGTAGAACTCGCGGATGGCGACGGCTATCCGCTCCGCCAGCGCCTCCGCCACGTCCGGCGTGGCGAGCACATAGTCGGGGGCCACACAGGTCTGTCCGGCGTTCGTGAACCGCCCCCACGCGATGCGCCGCGCCGTCACGGCGAGATCGGTCGTGCCGTCGACGAAGACCGGCGATTTGCCGCCGAGTTCCAACGTGACCGGCGTCAGGTGCCCAGCCGCGGCCCGCATGACGATTCGGCCGACGCGTTCGCCGCCCGTGTAGAACACGTGGTCGAACGGATGCGCGAGCAATGCGCCGGTCTCCCCCGCCCCGCCTTCGACCACGGCGACCGCGTCCGGGTCGAGGTAGCGTGGGATCAGGCGCGCGAGCAGCGCCGACGCGCGCGGCGCGAGTTCGGACGGTTTGACGCAGACCGCATTGCCGGCGGCGAGCGCGTCGGCCAACGGCCCGAGCGTGAGCAGCACCGGATAGTTCCATGGCGCGATGACGAGCACGACGCCTTTCGGCTCGGCGACGGTCCAGCCGGCCGCGGGCTGCAACGCCAACGGCATCACGACCGGTCTGCGGCGCGTCCACGCGCCGATCCGGTCGCGTACGAACCGGGCTTCGGCGGCGACGAGATCGAGTTCGGTGAGCATCGTCTCGGCCGCCGGCTTGCCGAGGTCGGCGCGGACCGCTTCGGCGAAATCGTCGCGATGCTCGCGCAGCATGCGGCGCAGCGCGTCGAGCTGCGCGCGCCGCCATGCGTGCGGGCGCGTACGGCCGGAATCGTAGGAGGCTGTGAGCCGTGCGAACGTCGCGTCGATGGCGTTGTCGATGTCATCGGTCATGGAGGCCTCCTTACGGCAGCGTGAGGAAATCCGTGTCCTTGAGATAGTTGTGGCCGTCGGTGATGTCGTACTGGATGAGCTTGTAGTCCTCCAGCAGCTGCTTCGTCTCCTCGTCGAAGTCGCTTGCGGCCATCGGCTTGCCCGCGTTGTCGAGGTAGATCGCCTGGCCTTCGGGGATGCGGTCCCAGCCCTGGATCTTGTTGACGACCGGCGGCTCCATGGCGGAGACGCGCTGGTGCATGAGCGTGAGGAACGCGAGGTACGGCGACACCTTGGCGTCCATGTGTTCGGCGGCCTGCGCGACGAAGAAGTTCGGCGACGAGTAGTCGGCGTTGTCGATCTTCACGCCCTGCGTGCTGGAGGCCTTGTTCGACCAGATGAAGTAGTCGGTCAGGTGGAGGGCGAGCGAGTTGTCGTCGTCCTCGCTGGCGGACGAGTAGATGCCGGGCAGATGGTCGCCGTAGAAGACCACGGTGACCGGCTTGTCGATCGCGTCGAGCTGGTCGAGGAAGTCGGCGGTCGCCTCGTCGGTGATCGCCTGACCCTTCTGGTAGGTCTCGATGGATTCCTGCTCGTCCTTGCCGAGCGGCGTGCCGGTGGTGGATTCGGCGGTGAAGTCGTTGTCCTTGTACCACTCGTGGTAGGGCATGTGGTTCTGCATGGTGATGACCTGCAGGAACTGGTTGGACTTGGTCTTCCTCACCTCCTCCAGCGTGCTCTGGTACGTGGCGGCGTCGGAGACGTAGGGGCTGTCGTCGATCCGGTCCTGATGGGAGATGACGTCCGAGCCGGTGAGCGTGTAGAAGTGAGAGAAGCCGAACTTCTTGTAGTTGGTGGCGCGCGAGTACATGGAGGATTCGTACGGATGCAGGCCGATCGAGTTCTTCGGCGCGCCCCACATCTGGTTGATCGTGGGCGTCCAGTGCTCACCGGGGACGAGCTGCTGGTAGGGGCTCGTCAGCGACGAGTCGAAGTTCGCCATCGACAGGCCGGTAAGCCCCATGTATTCGAGGTTCGCGGTGCCGCCGCCGTAGCCGGAGGAGAGCATGAGGCCGGAGGTGGTGTTCTCCTTGATCGAGCGGATGTTCGGCATCGAATCCTTGTTGACTTTGAGTCCAGGCACGCGCGACGTGTCGGAGAAGGATTCGGACAGCACGTAGATGACGGTCGAGTCGGTGAGGTTGTTGCTACGCGTGGCGTTGATCTTCGCGGCGGCCTTCCGGTATCGTTGGGCGACCTGCTGCATCGTCTCCTCGGAGTATTCGGACGGCTTGTCCATCACCTTGGGGTTGACCTGGCGCATGAACGCGACGAGCGGGCCGTTGCGCTGCGCGTCGTACACGGAATCCCACATGGACGGCTTGTCGCCCATCACGGTGGCGAGGTTCTTCGCCCAGCTGCCGACGGTGCTCACCTGCATCGCGTACAGGCCGAAGAACAGGCCGGGCACGAGCACGAGCAGCAGACGCGCGACGGCGTCCGCCGACCTGGCCTGACGTCCGGAGCCGCGGAACAGCCTGCCGTGGCGCGCGTCGATGTGGTTGAGCGCGACGAACACGGCGGCGAACACGGCGAACACGGCGATGGCGGCGAGGATCACCCAGTGCGCGCCGGCGGGCATGAAGCCCATGAGATTGCCGGCGTCCGCCTTGAGGAAGTTCAGGTCGGAAGGCAGCACGGCCTCGTAACGGATCGAAATTTTGAAATGCTCGATGACGGCGACGACAATCGCTGCGGCCACCAGCACCGGCGTGGCGATCCAGAACCGGTTGAAAATCATGAGCAGCGCGAGGTAGAGCACGCCGACGAGCAGGATGTTGAGCAGGAACACGAAGTTGGGCTCCCGGGCGTTGAACATCTTGCCGACGAAGTCCCAGCCGACCTCCGGGCTGGACAGGGTCACGCGCGAGGAGGCGCCGAGGCTGACGCCGACCTCGAGGATCGCGACGGCGGCGATGTCGAAGACGAGGAACAGCACGGCGTACAGCCAGCCGGGGAACGGCCGAGGCTCGGGCAGCCCGCGACGCGGCCGTCGGCCCGTCCCGCTGGTCGCGTCCCGCGCGGCGTCGTGTCCGGTCTTGGCATGCGATTCCTGATTCATACTGCTTGACTCACCCATACGCTCGGTTCCGTGTGACATACAACCGTTCATTGTCGCCGTCGAACCTTGGAAAGACCAGAGCCGCGACGGTTTCCTCACGTTTTCCAACCATTCACCATATCGCAAAGGGTGCCTCGGATTTGATCCGCGGCACCCTTCGTTCCCCTCCTGCGTGGATTGCGCCGTTACTTCGCGGCGGAGGCGAAATCGCCGACGAGCGCGCCCATCCAGTCGAGCAGGTCGTCGTACTGCGACGGCATCTGTTCGGTGAGCTCGACGGTCGGCACGTTACCCTCCTTGGCGGCGGAGACGATCTGCTTGGTGGTGGAGTTCTCCTCCTGCGTGTTGAGGACGAGCAGGTCGATGCCGCCGCCCGTCAGGGCCTTGCGGAACTCGGTGATGTCGCCGGGGGTCGGCTCGCTCTCGTTGGCGGAGGCCTGCTTGTAGCCCTTCGGCGTGGCGTCGGTCATGCCGAGGTCGTCGGCGAGGTACCAGGCGACGGATTCGGTGGCGGCGTACGGCAGCCCCTTGGTCTTGGCGGAGGTCTCCTCGATCTTCGATTCGAGCCGGTCCTCCTTGGCATGCCAGTCCTTGTTGAGCTTGGCGTAGTCGTCCTTATGGGCCGGGTCGGCCTGCTGGTAGGCCTTGGTGATCGCATCGGCGGCGGCAGAGCGCACCTTGGCGGAGAACCACACGTGCGGGTTGCCGCCCTGCTTGACGCCACCCGCTTCGGCGGCGTCGACGAGCGTGGCCTCGGTGGATGCGACAGCCTTGGTCGCCCACGCGTCGTAGTCGGCGCCGTTGACGACGGCGACCTTCGCCGAACCGATCTTCGCGACGTCCTGCGCGGTGGGCTCGTAGTCGTGCGCCTCCACGTTGGTCTTCGTCATGATCGCGGTGACGTCGACGTGGTCGCCGCCGAGGTCACGGGCGACGGAACCCCACTGGTTGATGGACGCGACGACCTCGATCTTGCCGTTGGACGACGAGGCCCCGGAAGCGGAGTCGCCGTTGGACGACGAGCCGCAGGCGGCGAGCGAGCCGAGCGCCACGATCGCGGTGACGGCGGCCAGTCCGCGCATGGCGGCGTTCCTGATGGTGGTCGGAATGGACATGATGGATGCTTCCTCTCTACGCGGCCGACGTCCGGCCGCTCCATGTGACGCATCACACCATAACACATATTGAGAACTATTATCATTAGCATTACAGCGGCGTGTCGCATGCGGGAACGGATCGCGAGACGACACGCGAGCATACGAAAAGGGCCGTTCCCGTCGGCATCATGATTCGATGCTAACGGGAACGACCCTTCCCTTCACAGGACGGCGACGCGCCCTTCCGTAACGCTCAGACGGCCGTCTTCTCCCGCTTCTCCCGGCATTCCGGGCACAGCCCGAAGACCTCGAGCGTGTGGCTTTCGACGGTGAACCCGTGTCTGGCGGCCACGCCGCGCAACCACGCCTCGTCCGGCGGCTCGATCTCGACCGTGCGGCCGCAGCGCTTGCACACCAGATGATGGTGGTGCGCGTCGTCGCCGCACAGGCGGAACAACTGCTGGCCGTCCAGGCGGATCGTGTCGGCCGCGCCCGAGTCGGCGAGCGCGTTCAGCTGCCGGTACACGGTGGCCAGTCCGATGCGCGAGCCCTCGTCCTGCATGCGCCGATGCAGGTCCTGCGCGGAGATGAACTCGTCACAGCCGGCGAGCGCCGCGTGGATCGCATCCTTCTGCTTGGTCTGTCGTTCGATGTGTTCGACCATGGACGCGGCTCACGCCTTCGCTTCGGCGGAACCGGACACGGCGGAACCGGACGCGCCCGAGCCGGCAGGCGGCACGGGCCGCACGAACGGCCGAGCATAGGGCTTCAAATCGTCCCAGCAGCCGGTCGCCTCGAGCTCGTCCACGGTGCGCGCGGTGTCGTCGGTGAGCACGGTGATGTGGCCCATCTTGCGGTTGTGGCGCAGCTGCGCCTTGCCGTAGTCGTGCACGTTCCATTCAGGGTGCGTGGCGATCTGCGCGCGCGTGGGCAGCACGTGCTGGCCGAGCACGTTGACCATGACGGCGGGGCTCAGCAGCTTCGGCTGGACGAGCGGCCAGCCGGCGATGCCGCGGATGTGCGCGTCGAACTGGTCGATGGAGCACGCCTCGATCGTGTAGTGGCCGGAGTTGTGCGGGCGCGGCGCGAGCTCGTTGACGATGACGCGGTCGTCCTTGGTGACGAACAGCTCGATGGCGAGCGTGCCGGCCAGTTCGAAGCCCTTGGCGAGCGCGAGCGCCATCTCGTGCGCGGCCTGCGCGATCGAGGGGTCGACCTCGGCGGGGGCGATCGTCATGTGGAGGATGTTGTTGCGGTGGTCGTTGCGCACGATCGGGAACGTCACGTAGTCCTTGCCGTTGCCGGACACGAGGATGGACGCCTCGAACGCGAAGTCGACGAAACCTTCGAGGATGGACGGGGGGAAGCCGCCGCCGCGGTCGCCGCGCGCGCGGATCTTCTCCAGATCCATGTCGTTCCTCAGCACGTGCTGGCCGTGGCCGTCGTAGCCGCCGGAACGGGTCTTCAACACGCACGGGTAGTGCAGGTCGTCGATGGCGGCCTCGAGCTCGTCGAAGTCGTTGACCTCGCGCCACGGGGCGGTCTCGATGCCGTGCTTGTTGATGAACGTCTTCTCGTTGATGCGGTCCTGGGTGACGCGCAGCAGGTCGGTGCCCTGCGGGGCGGCGACCAGGTGGCGCACCTCGTCGATCGAATCGGCGTCCACGTTCTCGAACTCGTAGGTGAGCACGTCGGACTTCTCCGCCAGATCGTGGATGGCGGTCTTGTCGTCGTACTCGCCGACGACCTGGAAGTCGGCGACCTGCGCGGTCGGGCAGTCGGGGGTCGGGTCGAGCACGCCGATGCGGAAGCCCATGTACTTGGCGCTCAGGGCCATCATGCGGCCGAGCTGGCCGCCGCCGATGATGCCGATGGTCGCGCCCGGCTGCAGCATCTGCGTGGCGCCGTGGGTTTCCTCAAACAAGCTGGGCATTGGATTCCGCCACCTTCTCCTTCAGCGACTCACGGTAGGCCTGGAGCTTGTCGGCCAGGTCGGGCTCGAACGCGGAGAGCATCTGCACGGCGAGCAGGCCGGCGTTGGTGGCGCCGGAGTTGCCGACGGCGGTGGTGGCGACGGGGATGCCGCCGGGCATCTGCACGATGGAGAGCAGCGAATCCCAGCCGGACAGGGCGTGGGAGCGCACGGGCACGCCGATGACGGGCAGCGTGGTCTGCGCGGCGATCATGCCGGGCAGGTGGGCGGCACCGCCGGCGCCGGCGATGATGACCTTGAGTCCGTTGGCGCGCGCGTTGTGCGCGAAGTCGGCCATGAGCTCCGGGGTGCGGTGGGCCGAGATCACCTGCTTGTGATAGGCCACGCCGAACTGGTCGAGGATGTCGCAGGCGCGCTTCATGGTCTCCCAGTCGCTGGACGATCCCATGACGACCGCCACTTCGGGCTTGCTGTCCGTCATTATCATTACCTCCACGTTATTGAGAATGTGGTTTCACTGTACTCCCCCGCCACCCCGGAAACATGGAGACTCACACGGTGATGGCGACCTTGCCGAACACGTCGCCGCCAATCAGACGGCGGAACGCGTCCGGCGCGGCGTCGAGTCCGGCGAACGTCGAGTCGATCACGGGATGGATGCCGGCGTGCTCGACGAAGCGCAGCAGGCGCGCGAAGTCGTCGCGCGAGCCCATCGTGTTGCCCTGCACGCGGATGTCCTGGAAGAAGACGCGCGTGAGCTCCGCGCCCGGCTGGTCGCCGGTGGTCGCGCCGCACACGGCGATCGTGCCGCCGGGGCGCACGGACTTGACGGAATGGGACCATGTGGCCGCGCCCACCGATTCGATGACGGCGTCGACCTTGCGCGGCAGGCGCGCGCCCGTCTCGAACGCGGCGTCCGCGCCGAGCGCCAGCGCGCGTTCGCGCTTGGCCTCGGAACGCGACGTGACGAACACCTCCAGCCCGGCCGCGTGGGCGAGCTGGATCGCCGCGGTGGACACGCCGCCGCCCGCGCCCTGCACGAGGATCGCGTCGCCGGGCTTGACGTTCGCGGACGTGAACACGAGCGAGTAGGCGGTGAGCCAGCTGGTGCCGAGCGCCGCCGCCTCGGCGAGGCTCAGGTTCGCCGGCTTCGCGAACACGTTCGCGGCCGGCACCTGCGTCTTCTCGGCCATCGTGCCCGGGTACTTCTCGGACAGGATCGTGCGGCGCTCCCCCGGCGCGACGCCGGCGCCGTCGGTGCCGACGAACGTGTAGAGCACGACCTCGCTTCCCGCCTTGAGCCCGCCGCGGCCCGGCACGTCGTCGTCGAGGATCCCGGCCGCGTCGGTGCCGAGGATCATCGGCGTCTGTTCGGCGCGCAGTCCCACGCCGCGAAGGCTCCACACGTCATGGTGGTTGACGGTCACGGCCTTCACGGACACGGTGGACCAGAACGGTTTCGGCTCCGGTCCGGGAAGCTCGCCCACGGCGAGCGCGGCGAGTGGATCGGCATTGTCGACGCGGGAAGCGTATACGGCCTTCATCGGCGTTCCTTTCGTTATGCGGTGTCCCGCGACGCCGCGCGCGGAGCGGCGTCGTTCCGCCATCATTGTCGCACGGACACGCGCCGATTCGCGGATGACGCCGGGCGATTTACGGAGATGTTGGGAGTATCGCCGCGTGGCGTATGACCGCTGGCGGCGGGAGCGTCTAGGCTTGCGGTCGGCAGAGGACACCATCGGGAGGAGCGAGACGCATATGACGAACGGCATTCTGGAACGGATTTCGGGTCCCGCCGACGTCAAGGCGCTCTCCCGCGCCGAACTGCACGGACTGTGCCGCGAGATCCGGTCCACGCTGCTCGCCTACGGCCACGCGCACGGCGGCCACATCGGATCGAACCTCGGCATGGTGGAGGCGACGGTCGCGCTGCACCGCGTGTTCGACTCGCCGCACGACCGCATCGTGTTCGACGTGTCGCACCAGAGCTACGTGCACAAGATGCTCACCGGCCGCGCCGCCGCATATCTCGATCCGGCGCGCTTCGACGAGGTGACCGGCTTCACGAACCCCGCGGAGAGCGAGCACGACCAGTTCACGCTCGGCCACACGGGCACGTCAATCTCGCTCGCCTGCGGTCTCGCGAAGACGCGCGACATGGCGCTCGCCGCCTCCGATGGCGCCGACGACGCGGGCATCGGCGCCGTGGTCGCGGTGATCGGCGACGGCTCCCTGAGCTCGGGCATCGCGTTCGAGGGATTGAACAACGCGGCCGAGCAGGGCGGCAACCTCATCATCGTGCTGAACGACAACGAGATGTCGATCGCCGGCGACTTCGGCGGCATGTACGGCCCTCTGGCGCGGCTGCGCGAGTCGAACGGCGCCGCGCAGCCGAACCTGTTCGAGGCGTTCGGCCTCGGCTACCGGTATGTGGCGCGCGGCAACGACGTCGACGCGCTCGTCGAGGCGTTCGAGGCGGTCAAGGGCACCGACCGTCCGGTCGTCGTGCACATCCATACGCTGAAAGGCGCCGGTTTCGCGGGCGGCGACGTCGCGGCCGTGGGCGCGGACGGCGCGGGCACGACCGCGGCCGACGCCGTCGACGCGAACGACACCGGCGTCAACGCGACCGGCAACGTCGCGCACGCCGAGCCGTGGCGTTCCGACCACTGCGACCTGCCGGACTCCGCGCCGCACGAGGGCCAATGCGAGGCGTCGCACTGGCAGACGCCGGACAAGGCGCTGGGACGCCCCGACGACCCACGCAAGCATTACGGCAAACTCGCGATGGCCGCGCTGGAACGCCGCTTCCCCGACGAGCCGGGACTCGTCGTGATCTCGCCGGCGACGCCCGGCTCGAACGGCATCACGCACGAGTTCCGCGAGCGCGCGGGCGCGCATTACGTGGACACGGGCATCACCGAGGCGCATGCGGTCACGTTCGCGGCCGGCATCGCGAAGGCGGGCGGCACGCCGGTGGTGGCGACGACCGCGTCGTTCTTCCAGCGCGCCTACGACCAGTTCTTCCAGGAGATGAGCCTCAACCGTTCGCGCGTGACGGTGCTCGACTTCCTCGGCGGCCTGTCCGGTTCGGACAACACACATTCCGGCGCGTACGACGTCGCGATGTTCGCGAACATCCCGGGCGTCACGATGCTTGTCCCCACCTCGACGCGCGACTATCTCGACGATCTGGCCTGGGCGACCTCGCCTGCGGGCGCAGTCGGCGCGCCGGACGGTCCGGTGGTGATCCGCGTGCCCGGTCAGGCGATCCTCGACCGCGAACGCGCGCTGGGACGCGAGTCGTCGCCCGAGGCGGTGCTGCGCGGGGAGTTCGATCGCGACGGACACCCCCTCAGCCGTCCTGCGGACGGCAGCTCCCCCTCCAGGGGGCGCGGGGACGCGAAGGCGGCGGACATGCTCGCGTACCGCGTGGATCATGCGGGTGCCGATGTGGCGGTGATCGCGCTCGGCAACACGCATCCGCTGGGCGAGCGGGTCGTCGAGGCGCTGTCCGCGCCGACGACGGACACCGATGACGCGACCGGCGAGACCGGCGAGACCGGCGCGGATACCAGCCGCTCCCCCATCGACGCGACCCTCATCGACCCGCGGCAGTGCACGACGCTCGACGTCGCCGCGCTCGAGGCGCTGCGCGACGGGCATCGCCTCGTCGTCACGCTGGAGGACGGACAGCTGGAAGGCGGCTGGGGCGAGAAGGTGACCGCGTACTACGCGAACCACGGAACCGCCGGCGCGGGCGCCGGTGCTGGAACCGGTGCCGGCATGCGCGTGCTCAACTTCGGCGCTGCGAAGGAGTTCACCGACCGCGTGCCGCTGACGGAACTCAACGAGCGCTACGGGCTCACCGTGAAGACGATCACGCGCCGCATCCGCGAGACGCTCGGCCGCTGACCGGCGGCCTCCCGGTCGGCCGGCGGCCTCGCCACGACGGCCAGCCGGCCCCGCGCTAGCCGTCGTTCCTGATGGCGTCGAGCGCGGGGATCCTCACCGCGCGGTTGGCGGGCTGGAAGCCCGAGACGACGCCGATCGCGCAGGAGAACGCCAACGCGAACAGGTACAGCCACCACGGGATCACGGAGACGCGGCTCACATCCTCGTCGCCGACGATCGCGTTCCATATGGTCGAGCCGTTCACGCCGCCCAACGCGATCAGGTTGATGACGAGCGAGACGAGGGCGCTCACCACGCAGCCGATCAGTCCGCCGAGCAGACCAATGAATCCCGCCTCCCCCAGGAACATGATGCGGATGTCGCGCACATAGCAGCCGAGCGCCTTCATGATGCCGATCTCGCGCGTGCGTTCGGTGACGGATATGATCATCGTGTTGGTGATGCCGATGGCGGCGACGAGCAGCGAGACCGCGCCGATGCCGCCGAGCACCAGCTGGATGGCGCGCGACTGCTCCTCGAGGCTCTTGCGCGTCTGTTCGCTGGAGTTCGTGCCGAAGCCCATGTCGCGGATCCGCTGCTCCACGTCGGAGACCTGCGAGATGTCGGAGACCTTGACGAGCGCCGAACCGTAGGTCGTGGTCTTCGCCGCGGTCCTGTCGGCCTTCGCGATCATCGCCTTGAGCTGGTCCAGGTCCATGAGCAGGCCGTTGGAGGTGGACTGTCCCTTGTTGTAGTCCTCCTTAAGTGTGCCGGTCACCTTGAGCTTGAACACGTTCGGCGCGGTGGATGCGGCGGTGCCGGAGCCGCCGTCCGAAGTCCCCGCAGCGCCGGTCGTGCCGGTCTCGGCCGTGGCGCCGCCCGATTCCTCGTCGCCGATGGTGAGCGTGATCTGCGTGGTCATCGGGTCGAAGAACGCGCCCTTCGCCTGGTCCGCGGGCACGGCGGCGCAATTGCCCATGTCGTCGCATTCCATGACGGTGCCGTCGCCCATGTCGTACGGCTGCTGCCGGTAGTTCTGCCCCTCGGGACGATACTTGTCCATGAACTGGTAGGCGAAGTACTGGCCGGCGAGCACCTCGTCGCCCTTCACCGGCTTCGCGCCGTCCGCAATCGCGAATCCGAGGACGTCGAGCTGGCTCAGATCCACGGCCTCGATGGTGCCGTAGTCGGCGATGTACCGCCCGTTGTCGGCGGTGAGCCGCACCGGCGTGTCGAGCGTCATCTGCGCGCTCGCGCCGACGACGCCGGGAATCCGCTTCATGTCGTCGATGGTCGCGTCGTCGAGTTTCGTGGATGCGCCCGAACCCGAACCGGAGGAGGACGCGCCGCCCATCGTCATCGCGCCGGAGGCCGAGCCCTGCGCGTACACGTTGATGATGGTGAGGTCGCCCATCTGCTTGAGCATCGCACGGTTCTGCTCGGTCAGTCCCGCACCGAGCGAGACCATGATGACGATCGAACAGCATCCGACGACCACGCCCAGCACGGTGAGGATCGTACGCGACTTGCGACGCAGCAGGTTCTGCCCGCACAATCGCAGGATGTCCGCGAATCTCATGCACGCCCCTTCACATCGGAGGCCGAGGCGCCGCCGATCGTACCGGCGCCGGCGATCACCTGCGTGGCGACCACGTCGGCGGGCTGCGCCGGAACCGACGACGCGGACACCGGCCTTCCCCAATCGTCCCAATCCTCGTCGTCCGCGGCATCGGCCTTCGCCTTGCGCTTCCTACGACGGCGACGCACGACGAGCGCGACGACCACGACGACCACCAGCACGATGCCGACCGCGACGAGCGCCACCGCCCACCACGGTACGGCGGGCTGCGGCTCCTCCACCGTCGCGCCCATGTCGTCAGACGTCGGCGCCGGCTCGGCCGCCTCGATCGTGACCGGGAACTCCTTCGACTGCGCATGACCGTCGGAATCCTCGTAGGCAACATGCAGCTTCGCCTCGATCGCACCGGACTGCGTCGGTGTGAACGCGAAACCGATCGAACCGTTCGCGCCGGACGCGACGTTGCCCACGTACTGCGTCTTGACGGTCGTCTCGAGTCCGTCGCCCTCGATCGACGCCTCCACGTTGGCGATGTCGCCCTTGCCTTTGTTCACATAGTCCATCGTGATCGTCGTCTCCGCGCCGACGGTCACGTCCTCGGGCACGACCGGATCGTTGAGCTGGAAGCGGTCCGGCTGCGAGACCGGCACGGAGATGCGGATGTCGGACGTGTTCGACGAGCGCGCGTCGTTGTCGACGTACTCGTACCGGAAGCTCACATTCACCGGTTGGGCGCCGCTCTTCGCGCTCTGCAGCGCCTGCATCGGCACGCTCTGCGTGAGCGACCAGCCGGCGTACAGCGTGTCGAAGTAGAACGTGTTCGTGCCGCCGGAGATGGCGAAGTTCTCGCCGCCGTCCACGGTGACGACCATGTTGCCGACCGCCACGCGGCCCATGTTCTGGAACGTGAACGTGAGGGTGAAGTCGCTGCCGACCGCCACCGACCCGTCGCCGTACGTGAAGTTCGTGATGATGATGTTCGGCACCGGGCCGGAGATCGGCGCGGGGGCCGCCGTGGACGAGCCCTGGTCGGCCGTGGTCGCGGCGTCATCGGCGAAGGCGGCCGGCGGCGTGGCCGCGACGGCGACGGTGCAGGCGAGCGCCAGCGTGGCGAGCAGCGCCGTGAGCGCGGCGAGGGCGCGGCGGATGGATGGGGTCATCGTGGGTCTCCTTGGCTCGGGATGTCGGTCGTATGGTCGATGACGCGATCGTCGATGATACGGCCGTCGAGCAGTGTGACGACGCGGTCCGCGTAGGCGGCCATGTTGTCGTCGTGCGTGACGAGCACGATCGTCTGGTCGAGGGCGCGCGCGAAGGAGACGATCATCTCCATCACGTCGATCTTGGTTCTGGAATCGAGGTTGCCGGTCGGTTCGTCGGCGAACACGACCTGGGGCCTGGCGACGAACGCGCGGGCGATGCCGACGCGCTGCTGCTGTCCGCCGGACATCTGCGTCGGATAGTGGTTCAGCCTCCTGCCGAGGCCGACGCGCCTCAGCATGGCACGCGCCGCCCGTTCGCGCTCCGGTTTCGGCACGCCGCGGAACATGAGCGGCATCGCGACGTTCTCCACGGCGGTGAGATTCGGCAGCAGGTTGTACGACTGGAACACGAATCCGAGATGCCGCTGGCGGAACGCGGCGAGCTCGCGCTCGTCGAGACGGGAGATGACGGTGCCGCCGATGCGCACGCCGCCTCGGGTCGGCTTCTCCATGCCGGCGAGCTGGTTGAGCAGCGTGGATTTCCCGGACCCGGATTCGCCGTAGATGCAGCAGATCTGGCCGCGCGGAATGACCAGATCGATGCCGGCGAGCGCGACGACGGTCTCGTCGTCGGCGGGATACTCCTTGCGCAGATCGCGCACTTCGATCATCGGAGGCGCGTGGGATTCCCGCGGTTCGCGTGATTGCTGCGGTCCGTGTAATCGTTGCGGTCCGCGTGATATCGGCGATCCGTGCGGCTCCTCTGGTTTCGGCATGGTCGCGGCCCTCTTCCACTCCTGCGGGACGTGCGCGCATCGGTCGCATGCGTCTGTATCCCGTTTTTCGTTCGTCGTCCTTGACGGACTTCCTTCCTCGGTCCGGCCGTCGGGCCGTTTCCAGGGCCAGTGTATAGCTGCCGGTCCGTCGCCGCATCCCCTAGGGGTGTTCCCCGATGGGCGTGCAGGCGCGTGTGCCGTCCCATGCGCCACTTCCATGCGCCGTTCCACCCCAGCCGCTATAGTGTGACGGGTTTGGCCCCGTAGCTCAGCTGGATAGAGCAACTGACTTCTAATCTGTAGGTCGCCGGTTCGAGCCCGGCCGGGGTCACTGGAAACCCCTTGGAATTCCAACGATTCCAAGGGGTTTGATTTTTCCGTCATCCCCGTTGCGTCCCCGATGGTTCCCGGCGTACCGTTTCGGCGCGCGCCGCCGGACACGTCATCTCGGACCGGCGGGTTGATTCACGGGATGGTTCACGAGGTCGCGTTCGATCCATGCCATGACGAGGTCGGCGAGAC
This sequence comes from Bifidobacterium sp. LH_424, assembly GCF_056356895.1. NCBI lineage: Bacteria > Bacillati > Actinomycetota > Actinomycetes > Bifidobacteriales > Bifidobacteriaceae > Bifidobacterium > Bifidobacterium sp. LH_424. The sequence goes on along the minus strand of NZ_JBKEVC010000001.1, from coordinate 157,650 downwards.
GGTCCACCTCCGCGTCGGTCAGCGCGCGGCCTTTGGGGATGTGATGCCATTTCTCGATGCATCCGCGGCAGCAGGTGGCGGTCGCGTGCTGCGCGGTGAACACCGGATGCCCGCGCCACGGGGTCTGCCGCCCGTCGTTCCTCGGCTCGGCGTCGCCGACACGGGCGCGCAGCATCTCGCGCGCATGCCGGTCGATGGTCGCCTTGCCTTTGGCGCGCGCATAGGCGCGGTCCTTGGCGGTCAACTCGAATTTCGCGCGGAACGCCGAATGTGAGAGCCGTTCCAATGTCTCGCCGATCCACCGCCGTTCGTCATCGTCCATATCGGCCCCTCCTCGTCGTCCATGTGCGCCACCGTATCCGTTCACTCCCGGATTAGCACGGTTCGCTCCGTGAATCCAACGGCTCCCTCCACGGCCGTCATGGCTCGCTCCATGATTCGACGCACATTCCCATGTCAAACCAAGGAGCGAACCGTGATGAACGGGGAGCGAACCGTGACGGATGCGGAGAAACGCCGGGAGGAACGCTACCCATCGGCCGCGGAAACGACTAGAACGGGAATCAGCCGGGGAATCCCGAGGGCGGGGTTCCTGAAGCCCGCGGCACAGACGGCACGCGACGCCACCGATGGCGTATGTGCGACGGCCGCGGTACGAGACGCAAGGAGTCGACTATGACTGGCATCAGCGAAAAGGAACTTGACGAGAAGCTTGCGGCGGCGCAGACCATCGACGAGGTCATGGCCATCGCCAAGGAGGCGGGCCATCCGCTGACCTACGAGGAGGCGGACGCGTTCTTCGGCCGCATCGAGCAGGCCAAGTCGGATACGGCCGAGCTGGTCGGCGATTCGGTGCAGTCCGTGGCCGAGGAGGAGTTCGGCATCTGAACCGGGTCGGTGCGTAATCGTAATACAGAGCAGAGCGGCGGACCTTCCTTTCGGAAGGTCCGCTGTTTGCGTATGCGGGCTGACGCCCGCTTTCTCTCCCTCAGTCAGCTTCGCTGACAGCTCCCTCGTCAGAGGGAGCCGAATCGGCGCGTCAGGCCTGGGGACGGGCGCGGAGCAGGGCCCTGCCGGAGGCGAGGCGGTCGAGCACGCCGGTCGAGGCGAGGGCGAGCATGAGGAACCACGGCATGACGCCGCTCAGCACCACGCCGCCCGTCACCTCGGAGATCATGTGCACGATGCCGCGCGGGCTCGTGAGCGCCACGCCCTGGTAGCGGAAGAACAGCAGGTAGAAGCCGTATTCGAGCGCGACCATCGCGCCGGAGGCGATCGAGACCGGCAGGTTGAACACGCGGTAGCGGGTCACGAAGAACGGGATCTCGGCGAACACGCCCTGCAGCAGCGCGGAGACGATCACGAATCCGATGCCGTACTGGCTGCCGATCACGGTCTCGACGAGCGTGCCGACCACGTTCACGTAGAGCGCGGCGCCCGGCTTGCGCAGGACGAGCACGGCGAGCGTGCCGGAGAAGTACCACACGGCGTGCGTCACGCTGGCGAGTCCCGGCAGCACGGCGCCGAGGAACGACGAGATCGGCATGTACGCGAAGTTGAAGCCCCAGAAGATGACGCCGCAGGCGACGCCGAGCGTCGCGCCGACGGCGATGTCGAGCGGCCGCCACTTGAGGCGCGTCCCGTCGTGCGCGGCTTCCGGCGCGACGGAGTTCGATGATTGCGATGATTGACGATCGGTGATGGCGGACATGTTGTTCCCACGATCCCTTCGATGATTCCCAAGACCGCGCACGGTACGATACGATGGCGCCGGCGTCGTGACGACGCCCCGCGTCGGCGCTCCTTGACCTGCGCGGTCCGGGCGGGAACGCCGCATGCCAGTATACGGTCGTGGGAAACGGTCATGTAAACAGGGGCAAACAGCCGCAAAACCGCACAACATCGCACAGCGAAACCGCACAGAACGGCACAAATCGCAGCCATTCCCCCGGTTCACGGCTGGAAGTACCCTAACAACTATGAAGCTTACCGATATTTCCCCCGCAATCGCACTGACGCCGCTCGACGGCCGCTACCACAACGCCACCGCTCCGCTCGTGGAATACCTGAGCGAGCCGGCCCTCAACCGCGAGCGCATGCGCGTCGAGGTCGAGTGGATGATCCTCCTGGCCAACGGCTTCGAGGGCAACGGCAATCGGCCGATCATCGACGGCGTCGAGCCGTTCACCGAGGAGGAGAAGGCGTTCCTCCGCTCCATCCCGGAGGACTTCGGCGCCGAGGGCATCAAGCAGCACGCCGCGCACGAGGCCGTCACCCACCACGACGTGAAGGCCGTCGAATACTACATCGACGACCAGTTCGCCAAGGCCCCGGCCGGCTCCACGCACATCAACGACCGTCTCAAGACGCTCGTCCACTTCGCGTGCACCTCCGAGGACATCAACAACCTGTCGATCGCCCGCTGCGTGAAGAACGCCGTCGAGAACGTCTGGACCCCGGCGTTCAAGGAGATCATCGACCATCTCGCCGCCAAGGCCGAGGAGCACAAGGACCTCGCGCTCCTCTCCCTCACGCACGGCCAGCCGGCCACGCCGACCACGCTCGGCAAGGAGCTCGCCGTCTACGTCTACCGTCTGAACCGCCAGCTCAAGCACATCGAGAACCAGGAGTACCTGGGCAAGATCAACGGCGCGACCGGCACGTTCGGCGCGCATCTGGCCGCCTGCCCGGACGTCGACTGGATCGCCGTCTCCCGCGAGTTCGTCGAGAACCGCATGGGCCTGACCTGGAACCCGCTGACGACGCAGATCGAATCCCACGACTGGCAGGCGGAGCTCTACTCGACCATCGCCCACGCGAACCGCATCATGCACAACCTGTGCGTGGACGTGTGGATGTACATCTCGCGCGGCGTGTTCGCCCAGGTGCCCGTCAAGGGCGCGACCGGCTCCTCCACGATGCCGCACAAGGTCAACCCGATCCGCTTCGAGAACGCGGAGGCCAACTTCGAGCTGTCCTGCTCGCTGCTCGACACGCTGTCCGCCACGCTGGTGGAGTCCCGCTGGCAGCGCGATCTGACCGATTCGACCACGCAGCGCAACATCGGCTCGGCGCTCGGCTACTCGCAGCTCGCCCTGTACAACCTGATGGGCGGCTTGAAGTCCATCCACCCGAACGAGCACGTCATCACGCGCGAGCTCGACGAGAACTGGGAGGTGCTCGGCGAGCCCATCCAGACGGCGATGCGCGCCTGCGAGCTGCGCGGCCTGCCGGGCATGGAGAAGCCGTACGAGAAGGTCAAGGAGCTCATGCGCGGCCACACGATCGACCAGGCGCAGGTCGAGGCGTTCATCGACCAGCAGTCCTTCGATCCGGAGACCGCCGCCCGTCTCAAGGCGCTCACCCCGGCCACGTACACGGGCGTCGCCTCGAAGCTCGTCGCCTTCGATCGCTGACCCGTCCCACCCCGCACCCTGCAAGGAGCCGCATAAGCCCATGCACATCGACGATGTGGCGCCCCGGCGCACACACGACTTCGGTGATCTGACACGCGCCGCCATGTCCCTCGGACTGGCGGCCGTCGTCATGGTGTTCGCCGTATATCTGGGCGGCATGACGCGCGGCGTCGAATCCGACGCGCACACCGCCGCCCGGGCCATCGACTGGCTGGCCGGGATTCCGTCCACCGTCCTGCAGCAGTTCGCCACGCTCGTCATCGTGGTCATGGTCCTGTGCCAGCTGCTGCTCAGCCGCGAATGGCTGCAGTCCGCGGTCTCCGCGCTTTCCATGTTCGCCGGGTACGGCGCGGTGTGGCTGGCGTCCGCCGGCATCAGCGGGCTCGCCGACAAGACGCTCGCCTTGTCGCTCGCCTCCGCCGCGACCGCGTTCGGCTCCGGACTGCTGCCGAACATGTACGCGGGCATGGCCTCGTTCCTCACCGTCGCCGGCCCGCGCCGCACGCGTTCCAGCGTCAAATGGGGGTGGAACATCCTGTATGCGACGGCCGCGGTCATGGTGGTGCTCTCCTGGCATTCGGTGACCGGCATGCTCGTCTCGTTCGCCTGCGGGCGCACGGTCGGCATGCTCATCCGGTTCGCGGTCGGCACGCAGAACAAGGGCGTGTGGGGCGAGGATCTGGCGGCCGCGCTGCGCGGCGTCGGCCTCGACCCGTCGTCGCTGGTGCGCCGCGAGGACCCGTCGCCGGGCGTACGGTCGCTCAGCGCCTCCCTCGACGACGATCTGGTCGAAGGCTCGCGCATCTACGATCTCGAGACCCGCGACGGCGGCCGGTACACGGTGTCCGTACTGGACGCGCAGACGCATACGGCCGGCTATCTCAAACAGCTGTGGGACTGGCTGCGCTTCTCCGGCGTGGCGATGCGCCGCGACCGTTCGGCGCGCGACGCCGTCCAGCATCACCTGTCGATGCTGCTCGGCCTGCACAACGTGAAGCTGCCCGCGCCCGCGCCCTACGCGATCGCCGACACCGAGGAGTCCGCGATCCTCATCCTCAACGCGCATACGACGGAGCTCGCCGCGAACCCGAACACGCTGACGCGCGCCGACGCCGTCGACTACATGCGCTATCTGGCCGTTGCGAACCGTCGCGGCTACACGCACCGGCGCATCACGCCGGGCGTGCTGTCGCGCTTCGAGGACGGCACGCCGGTGATCGCCGGATGGCAGAACGGCGACGCCGCGTCCTCCCCCGCCAACGTCGCGTTGGACAAGGTCCAGCTGCTCGCCCTGTTCGCCGCGCTGATCGGCGTGGACGAGGCGGTGGCGGCGGCCCGCGACGCGTGGGACGAGGCGACGCTCGCCGCGATCGCCCCGTTCATCCAGAAGATCGCGGTGCCCGCCCCCACGCGCGCGCTCGACTCGTGGGACAAGTCCACGCTCACATCGTTGCGTGAGGCGGTCGCGCCGCGACGCGACGACGCCGAAACCGTCGCCGCGTCGTCGGACGGCGTGCCGGCGGCCGCCGGCGCCGTCCAGTCCGACGCCGCGGACGCCCCCGTGGAGACGGTCACGTTGGCGCGGTTCTCGCTGCGTTCGATGATCACGATGCTGCTGCTCATCGTCGCCGCGGTCGTCGTGTTCACGCAGATGCGCCCCGACGAGATCATCGCCGCGGTGCGCAACGCGAATCCGGTCATGGCGCTCGTCTGCCTCGCGTTCGGATTGTGCGGCTGGATCGGGTCGTCGGTCTCGCTCGGCGCGCTGATGGACCGCGACCGGCGCAACCCGGCGGGCGTGTTCATGAGCCAGGTGGCGGGCGGCTTCGCGACCGTGTCGATGCCCGCGGGCGTCGGCCCCTCGTTCGTGAACCTCCAGTTCCTGCGCCGATCCGGCTACCGCAATACGGCGGCGACCGCGATCATGAGCGCGGCGCTCGTCGTCTACTATGCGACGTACGCGGTGATCATCGTGGTCATCGGCCTGTTCACGGGACGCAACACGTTCTCCGGCATGATTCCGACGAACACGCTGGCGATCGTGTTCGGCATCGCCGTCGCCGTGTTCTCCGTCGCGATGATGGTTCCGCCGGTGCGCCATACCGTCATGCAGCGGCTCGTGCCGGTCGCGAAACGCTATCTCAACCAACTGCTCGACGTGCTCGGCCAGCCGGTGCAGCTGTCGGCGAGCGTGGCCGGCGCGCTCCTGCAGAACATCACGACGGGACTCGCGTTCTGGGCGGCGCTGCTCGCGTTCGGCGTGAACACGAATCCGATCGAGACGACGTTCGTGTTCATGCTCGCCTACGCGCTCGGCTCGGCGGTGCCGACCCCGGGCGGCCTGGGCGGCGTGGAGGCGGCGCTCACCGTCTCGTTCGCCGCGGTGGGAGTGCCGCAGGGCGTCGCCCTGTCCGCTACGCTGCTGCACCGCGTCGTCTTCTACTGGCTGCGCATCCCCTTGGGCGCGCTGGCGATGAAGTGGCTGGACAAGCGCAACCTCGTGTGATGCGCGAGGGAGATGCGAAATCCGTGAAAATCACTTGTGGAACACGTGAAATCGTTGAAAAATGCGCTGTTTGGCCTCATCATGCGCTATCATCATCTATGAAATAAACGGACCGGCGGCCAAGTTGCCGGTCCCCGGACAAAGAAGGATGCTGTTCATGGCATACAACAAGTCTGATCTCGTTTCGAAGATCGCCCAGAAGTCCAACCTGACCAAGGCCCAGGCCGAGGCCGCCGTCAACGCCTTCCAGGATGTGTTCGTCGAGGCCATGCAGTCCGGCGAAGGCCTGAAGCTGACCGGCCTGTTCTCCGCCGAGCGCGTCAAGCGCGCCGCCCGCACGGGCCGCAACCCGCGCACCGGCGAGACCATCGAGATCCCCGCCACCTACGGCGTGCGTATCTCCGCCGGCTCCCTGCTGAAGAAGGCCGTCACCAATAAGTGAGTCTTCCGCCCAGCGGCGTAGCAGCATAGATCTTCGAGGGGCCTCCGCACCGATCGGTGCGGAGGCCCCTCGCGTATGTCGACCTTCTGTACCCCCTCATACCCCCTCAGTCCGGCATAGCCGGACAGCTCCCCCTGCAAGGGGGAGCAGAAGATGGCCGAATGCGGGTGCCTTGCGCCCCCTTCAGGGGGAGCTGTCGGCCAAAGGCCGACTGAGGGGGTCATCCCGGAAACCGTCTCAATCCATCGCGGCCATCAGCTTGCGGTAGGCGTCGGTCGGCTTGGCGCCGAACGGGTCGAGGAGGGTCGCCTCGCGGCGGGTCGGCGCGGTGACGACGAGCGTCGTCCAGTCGCAGGAGAACTGGACGCCCGTGTCGAGCGCGCGACGCACGAACGCGCCACGTAACGCGGCGCGCGTGTCGGCGGGAGGCTCGTGCTTCGCGGCCGCCACGCGCGCGCCGTCCAGCAGCTCGCGCAGCCGGCCGTGCGCGACGAGCGAACCGTAGAGCCGCCCGTTGGCCACGTCATGGTAGTCGAGTTCCAATCGTTCCAGCTGCGCGAAGTCCAGGTCCGGCCGGCGACGGCGCATCGCGGCGGCGAGCAGGTGCTTCGCCGCCCAGTCGACGCGCAGCGACAACGCGGCGAAATCCCGCCGTTCCAGCGCGTCCAACGCCCACCGCCAGTCGGCGAGCACGGTATCGACGTCCGTTCTCGGCAGGGAGGCGGCGACCGCTTCACGACGGTCGCGCACGAACGCCTCGACGATGCCGAGGTAGCGACGCTGCATGGCGAGCGGATCGGGCATGCCGGCGGCCGCGGCATCGCCCGCATCGCCCGCGCCGCCCGCGCCGGACGCATCGCCCGGCTCCCGCCCGTCCGTACCCGCGTCCAGCCAACGGCTGACCGCGCGGTTCGCGGCGGCCGGATCGGTGAACGTGAGATCCTCGAACCCGCTCGGCACCCCGCAGCGCACCGCGTCCTCGATCACGCACAGCACGAGGTGCGTGACGGCGAGTTTCATCCACGTGGCCCACTGGGAGCGGTTGGAGTCGCCGATGATGACGTGCAGACGGCGGAACGATTCGGGGTCGGCGTGCGGCTCGTCGCGCGTGTTCACCATCGGGCGCGAACGCGTGGTCGCGGACGAGACCGCCTCGTCGAGGAAGTCGGCGCGCTGCGTGATCTGGAAGCCGTCCGGCGTGAACCGGCCGGCGCCCGTGTACAGCTGACGGGTGATGAGGAACGGCAGCAGCTGCCGCTCGATCGTCTCCAACGGCACGAACCGGCGGACGAGATAGTTCTCGTGGCAGCCGAACGCGTGGCCGGCGGAGTCCACGTTGTTCTTGAACACGTGGATCGTCGCGCCCGCGCCGTGGCTCGCGCGGAGCCGCGTCTGCGCGTCCTGCGCGAGCGACGCCATCACGCGTTCGCCGGCCGCGTCCTGCGCGAGCGCGTCGAGCGGGTCGCGCGCCTCCGCGGTCGCGTACTCCGGGTGGGAGCCGACGTCGAGGTAGAGGCGCGAACCGTTGTCGAGATACGTGTTCGTCGAGCGGGCGCGGGAGACGACCGGCTGGAACATGGTCATCGCGACCTGTCCGGCGTCCACCGGACGGTCGGTGCCGGTGACGGACACGCCGTATTCGGTCTCGACGCCGAAGATGCGCATGAAGCCGTCGAGTTCGGCAGCCGGCGTCGCGCCCGCCTCGTGGGCGGCGCGCGTGCCGCTGTCGCGCAGCTGCGGCATCACTCGCCGCCCTTCTGCACGAAGCTGTTCACGTACTCCTCGGCGTTGGTCTCCAACGTGGATTCGATGTCGTCGAGCACCGCGTCGAGCGCGTCGAATTCGACGTCCGACTGCTGCGCGGCCTGCGCGGCCGCGAGCTCCTCGCCCGCGTCCTGCTGGTCCGACTGCGCGGACTGGTTCGCCTGCGTGAATTCCTGAGGCATGATGGTTCCCCTTCCGTTCTTTCCGTCCGTCCGGTCGACCGGACGTCACTCGCCTTCGCCCTGGATGAGGTACGGCTTGATCTCGCGGTCGATCAGGCCGTTCGTGCAGAGCACGTCGTTGTCCTGACGCCAGTGGATGCCGTTGCCGTTCCAGCGCCGCAGCGTGCCCTGCGCCTCCCAGACGACCACGGCGGCCGCGGAGATGGCGGGCACGTCCCACTCGTGCAGCATCGGTTCGAAATACGCGTCGTACGTGCCGTCGGCCACCTTGCACAGGTCGAGCGAGGCGGGGCCGACGCGCTTGATGTCGGCGGGATGGCCTTCGGCGAGCGCGGCGACGGTGTGCAGCGCGCGGTCGGCCTCGCCGGGCACGTAGGACATGCCGAAGCTCACGACCGCGCCGTCCAGCGAGGAGGTCATGGACGGGACGACCTTCTCGCGCTTCTCGCCGACGGGCGTGTTGCGGATGCGCAGCGCGCCCGCGCCCTTCGCGGCGAGATACGTCTCGCCGAGCGCCGGCGCGTGCACGACGCCGAGGATTGGCTGCGCGGAGCCCTCCTCGTTGAATTCGAACAGGGATACGGTGACGGCCCATTCGCTCATGTTGCGGATGTAGTTGATGGCGCCGTCGATCTTGCCGACGCACCAGTAGCGCTGTCCTGGGCGGGATTTCGATGGACGCGTCTGCCAGAAGCCGTCGAAGTGCTCCATGTCCGCGAGACGGCCGGACATGTAGCGCAGCAGACGCCCGTCGACCTCCACGTTGGACTGTTCGCCGGGGTTCTCGCGAGAGATGAGCATGTCATGCGGTGCCATCTGATCCTGCAGGGCGTGCTTGCCGGCGGCCTGGGCGATGGCGGCGACCTTCATAGCGAGGTCGCGCAGATTCTCCTGTTGTGCCATGGTTCACCATCTTATCGGTGTTTTGTGGTGGTGTCGTGCGGCCGGCGACGAGACGACCGGCGGCGCGACGTCCGCAGTCCGTATCCCGGTGTCGACGGCTATCGGCGCAGCGCGAGCCGTTCGAGCAGCGAGGCCGCGTCGCCCGCCTCGGCGAGCGCGGTCTCGACGTTCTCTTTGCGGAACGCGAGCGGATTGGACATGTCGAGGCTGACGAGGTCGCCGGGACGCACGCTCGTCGCCTCGGCCGCCGACGCGTTGCCGTACGTCTCCGGCATCGCTTCGCCTGCCTCACCGGTGCCGGAGACCAGCTTGCGCACGGTCAGGTGCGACCAGCTGGCGGCGACGACGTCGGCGGGGAACGTGCGCACGAGCGCGGCGCGCAGCCAGGCGCGCGTCGTCTCGGGCGGGTTCTGCGCGGCGCGTGCGAGCGCGTCGTCGTCGACGAGGCGCTCGGCGCTTCCCGCGGCGGCGAGTTTCGCGAACACGGATTTCGCCGGGTCGAGCGCCGCCCAGGACAGGTCGACGGCGGCGAGGCGCGGATCGGCCCAGGAGGAGGCGTCGGTGCCGGCGGCGACGCCTGTCTTGCTGGCGATCTTGCGGCGCAGCTTTTCGAGCAGCTGCCATTTGAGCAGCCATTCGACGCGCCCGGCCTCCGCCTTCATCGTGAGGCGCTTGTCGTCGTCCGCGTGGCGGATGGCGGCGGTGTCGGCGAGCGCCTGCCCCCACATGGCCATGACGTTGCGGGTCTCGCGGTCCTCCCACGCGGGTTCGCCCTTCGTGTCGGTGCCGAGCGTGGCGGCGGCGACCTCGTAGACGGCGCGGCGCAGGGCCACCTGCATGAGCCATGCGGTGGTGGTGCCGCCGGTTTCGAGCGGCAGCGGGGCGGCGAGCGTCAGGTCGTGGGAGACGGTGTGCATCGCCTCGACCGGGTCGGCGAGTTGGAGGGAGCCGAGCAGCGTGTCGAGGTCGTAGTCGGCTTCGCGCGCGTGTTCGAGCGTCCACAGGAGGATGGAGGTGACGCCGAGTTTGAGCACCTGCGGCACGTCCATGCGGTTCGCGTCGCCGACGATCACGTGGAGGCGGCGGAATGCGTCGGTGGCGTGGGATTCGTCGCGCGTGTTGATGATGGGCCGGTCGAACGTGGTCTGCAGGCCGATCTTCGCGTGGATCGTGTCGGCGCGCTGGCTCAGCTGGAATCCGGGTTCCTCGCTCGCCTCGCCGATGCCGACGCGGCCGGAGCCGGCCCAGATCTGGCGGGAGACGAAGTGCGCGGTCATCAGCGCGGCCACGTCGCTGAACGGCACGTCGCGGCGCATCATGTAGTTCTCGTGCGTGCCCCAGCTGGCGCCTTTGCCGTCCACGTTGTTGCGGTGGAGCACGACCGGATGCCCGGACGCCTTGAGCTCGGGATCGGTGGCGCTGGCGGCCCGGGCGGCGGCGAGCATGAGCCGGTCGCCGGCGTGGTCGTAGAGCAGCGCCTGGAACGGGTCGGTGGTTTCGGGTGCCGAGTATTCGGGGTGCGCGTGGTCCACGTAGATACGTCCGCCGTTGGGGGCGATCACGTTGGTGATGTTGAGCTGGGGCGCGTCGGTGAGCATGTCGGGGCGGGCGGCGGCGCGGTCGAGCCGGGTGCCGCGCGCGTCGTTGACCGGGTCCTCCTGACGGTAGTCCCAGCGGATGTGCCGGGTCGCGTCGTCGGCGGCCGCGCCAACCACGTCGAAGCTCAGTTTGACCGGCTGGTAGTAGGCGACGCCCGGCTGCGACACCGCGTACTCGGTCTCCGTCCCCATCACTCGTCTGACGGTCATGTTCCACTCCTTGCTACTATTCGACACCGCGGATGGCGGTGACGGTGCCGGCGTCGAAGCCGTTGACGCGGCTCCACTGGACGGGGTCGGCATCGAGCAGCGAATCGCGGGTTTCCGCGAACTCGTCCTCGACGGCCTTCGCGAGCAGGTCCACGCCGATCGCCACGTCGCCGCCGCGTTCGATCGACGCCTTCACGGCGAGCGTCTTCGCCCGGTCGACGATGTTCTTAAGGCTCGCGCCGCTCGTCACGTCGGCGAGGAACAGCGCGTTCCAGGTGCCGTGCTCGTCGCGCACGTCGGCGAGATGGCGGCGGGAGGAGCGCGTGTAGATATCGCGAACGAGCACGCGGGCGAGCGCGTCCGCGTCGAGACCGTGTTCGAGCGGCAGGTCGTCGGTCAGATAGTGACGCACGATGGCGACGGCCGCCTCGCCGTCCGGCCGGTCGATGCGGATCTTCACGTCGAGACGGCCCGGGCGCAACACGGCCGGGTCGATCATATCGACGCGGTTGGAGGCGCCGATCACCATCACGTTGCCGAGCGATTCGACGCCATCCAATTCGGCGAGGAACTGCGGCACGATCGTCGTCTCCACGTCGGAGGAGACGCCGGAGCCGCGCGTGCGCAGCAACGAGTCCATCTCGTCGATGAACACGATGACGGGGCGGCCGTCGGCGGCGCGTTCGCGCGCACGCTGGAAGATGAGGCGGACGAGACGCTCCGACTCGCCGACGAACTTGTTGAGCAGTTCGGGGCCCTTCACGGAGAGGAACACGCCGGGTCTGGCACCTGTCCCGCCCGTGCCCGCGTCCACGCCTTCGGCGAGCGTATGGGCGACGGCCTTCGCGATGAGTGTCTTGCCATTGCCGGGGGGACCGTACAGGAGCACGCCCTTGGGGGCGGCGAGATCGTAGCGGGCGAACAGATCGCGATGCTGGAACGGCAGCTGGACGGCGTCGCGGATGCGGTCGATCTGCCGGTCGAGGCCGCCGATGTCGTCGAACGTGACGTCGGGCGTCTCCTCGAGCACGAGGTCGGCGTCGTCCTGCTTCGGCAGCGCGGCGACGGCGATGCGCCCGGACGCCTCGACGACGACGCGGTCGCCCTTGTCGAACGTGGTGGAGGCGAGCGCGCTGGCGCGGCGGACGACGCTCGGATTGCCGCCCGCGTCGGCGACGACGAGACGGCCGTCGGCGAGCGTCTCCGTGACGGTGCGGACCGGGCCGAGCACGTCGTGGTCACGTTGCTCGACGAGCACCATCTTCTCGTTGAGCACGACGGTGGCGCCGGCTGCGAGACGGGACGCGTTGAGGTTCGCGGCGACGGGCACGACCATGCGGCGCGTGCCGACGATGACCTCGGCGCTGGCGTGCTGCACGCCCATGTCGTCGACGCGCGACAAGTCGACCTTCACCATCGTGGCGAAGGTGAGCGGCGGCTGGGCGAGCTGCGCCAACTGCGAGCGCGCCTTGGTGAGCTCCTTGCCGGCGCGATTCAGCGCCTCGGCGAGCGCATGGTTGCGCGCCATGAGCCGGTCGTTCACCTCCGCCAATTCCCGGGCGGTCTCCTCGCTCATCGCCTCTCCTTTCATCTCCAACGGAGCCGGCCACCGGCCGCCCCCATTCCCTCGGCTCCCCTTGTCAGGGGAGCTGCCGCGCGGATGCACGACTGAGGGGTAGCCCTGCGCTCGTCAACGGAGCCGGCCACCGGTCGCCCCTCCCCTCGGCTCCCCTTGTCAGGGGAGCTGTCGGCAACGCCGACTGAGGGGTAGCCTTGCGCCCCCTTCGGGGGGAGCTGTCGCGCGGATGCGCGACTGAGGGGGTGGCCGGCGGCCCAAGGTGGTCTCACCCGTCCCGTCGTCCGTTCCTGTTCTGCATCACTGTACGCACCTTCCGCACGGCCCACACGGCGATGACCACGATGAAGGCGACGATGACCACATCCTCGAACACGTTGAGCACCCCCAGAATCGAGCACCATCCGGCGCCGAGGAAATACCCGGCGGAGACGAGGACCGTGTTCCACACGGCGGAGCCGAGCAGCGTCCATCCGGTGAAATGCAGGAAGTTCATGCGGTTGAAGCCGGCGGGGATCGAGATCAGCGAGCGCACGACGGGGATGACGCGGCCGATGAGCACACTCCACGTGCCGTAGCGGGTGAACCAGTCGTTCGCCTTGTCCACGTCGTTGCGGCTCACGCCGGGGATCTTGTCGGCGGCCTTGTGGATGCGGCGCAGCCCCACCCATCGGGAGATGCCGTACAGCGCCCACGCGCCGATGAGGGAACCGACGGTCGCCCAGATGATCGCCTCGGCGAGGTGCAGGGTGCCGCGGGAGGCGGTGAATCCGGCGAGCGGCAGGATCACTTCGGAGGGGATCGGCGGGAAGATCGATTCGAGGGCGATGGCGAGGGCCACGCCGATGCCGCCGACCGTCTCCATGAGGGAGACGAGCCAGTCGGTGATGATCTGGATGAGGCCGCCGTCGCCGGTCGGGCAGACGGGCGAGGCCGCGGCGGGGGCGGCGACGTGGACGGTCGCGGCGGTGATGGTCATGGTCGTGGCGTCATGAATGGCGTCGAAAATCATATGAGGGATTGTCCCAAGGTTTTTCGACAATCGGGGGCATGACGCTTGAAACCACGCAATTCCTTGACGAGCAGGGCGCCGGCGTGCCCCACGATGACGGCGACGGTGACCGGAAGGCCGCGTCCGCGGTCGCGAAGCCGCCGACGCTCGCCGAGCCGGGACTGCTGGTGATGGACGTCGATTCGACGCTCATCGACGAGGAGGTCATCGACGAACTGGGCGAGGCGGCCGGATGCGGCGCGCGCATCGCCGAGGTGACCGCGCGCGCGATGCGCGGCGAACTGGACTTCCGCGAGGCGTTGCGCGCCCGCGTGGCCCTGTTGGAGGGGCTGCCGGTCTCCGTGTTCGACACGGTGCACGACCGGGTGCATTTCACCCGCGGCGCGCTGGCGCTCATCGACGAATTGCACGCGCACGGCTGGAAGGTGGGCGTCGTCTCCGGCGGCTTCCACGAGGTGGTGGACCGTCTCGTCGAAGAGGCGCATATCGACCACCGTCTGGCGAACCGCCTCGAGGCGCGCGACGGCCGGCTCACCGGCAACGTGGACGGCGAGATCGTGACCAAGACGGTGAAATTGAAGGCGCTGCGCGAGTGGGCGGCGAGCGACGGCGTCGCCATGGCGCAGACCGTGGCCGTGGGCGACGGCGCGAACGACATCCCGATGATCCAGGCCGCCGGTCTCGGCGTCGCGTTCTGCGCGAAGCCGAAGACCCGCGCCGCCGCGCCCGCCGCCATCGACGAGCGCGACCTCACCAAGGTCCTCGACCTCCTGCGCCGCTAGACTCGCCCTTTTATGCCTCCCTCTGGCGAGGGAGGTTCATAGGCATCGGCTCACCACGCGGTCGCTTTCCCTTGCCTCCCTCTGACGAGGGAGGTGGCATCGCGAAGCGATGACGGCGGGAGAGACCCCCTACGCGAGCCGCGCCCCTTCGCCGAGCCGCGCCCCGCGCGCCCAGTCGGCGGCGCGCATGGCCTTCTTGCCCTGCGCCTTGACTTCGGTGAGTTCGAGCGGCGCGCCGCCGGTGCCGACCCACACGTTGCGCTTGCCGGTCTTGAGTTCGCCCGGCGCGAGCGACGCGGGCGTGTTCGGGTTCGCGGGATCGGCCGGCTGGGCGCGCAGGATGTGCAGGGTGAGCGGCTTCGCATCGTCCGCGTCGCCGCCCGCGTGCAGTTCGCACCATGCGCCGGGATGCGGCGTGCAGGCGCGGATCTGGCGGTCGATCTCGTCAAGCGGCTTCGTGAAATCGATGCGTGCGTCCTCGACGGTGATCTTGTGCGCGTACGTGAAGCCCTCGGCGGGCTGCGGCGTGTAGACCGCGGTCCCCTCCCCCACGCGTGCGAGCGCGTCCACGTACATGGGCGCGCCTTCCTCGGCGAGTCGGTCGAGCAGTTCGCCGGAGGTTTCGCGGCCGGTGAGCGTCACGCTCATCGTCGCGATGACGGGGCCGTCGTCCAAGCCGACGCCCACTTTGAACACGTCGGCGCCGGTGGTCGCGTCGCCGGCCCAGATGGCGCGCTGCACCGGGGCGGCGCCGCGCCATGCGGGCAGGTTGGAGAAGTGGAGGTTGTACCAGCCGAGCGGCACGGCGTCCAACACGTCGGCAGGCAGGATGTTGCCGTAGGCGATGACGGCGGCGATGTCCACGTCCAGCGACTTCAGCGTGTCGAGGAAGCCGGGGTCGCGCGGCTTCGCGTCAATGACGGGGATGCCGAGCTCGAGCGCGGCCGCCTTGACCGGACTGGGCTTCAGCTTGCGGCCGCGGCCGGTGGGCGCGTCGGGGCGGGTGAGCACGGCCGTGACCTCGAAGCGCGGGTCGGCGGCGAACGCCTTGAGGGACGGCACGGCCACGTCGGGGGTGCCGGCGAACAGCAGTTTGAGCATGGAGTGACGGGATTCCTTTCGTTGGGTTGGTGGTGGGGGTGGGATACGCCCCCTCAGTCGGCTGCGCCGACAGCTCCCCCTCAAGGGGGAGCCAAGGAAATACGATGGTCTCCGCCATCAGAGGCGGAGACACGCTACTGGAGGTCGGGGATGTTCACGCCGGCGTCGACGAGGAGGCGGCGCAGCTTGACCGGGTCCTTGAAGCGGACGCCGCGGATGCCGGCGGCGTTCGCGCCGACGATGTTCATCGCCTTGTCGTCGATGAACACGGCGCCCTCGGCGGTGATGCCGAACTCCTGCAACGCGCGCTCGTAGATGTCCTTGTGCGGCTTGCGCAGCCTCACGTAGCCGGAGACGACCTTGCCGTCGAGCTGTCCGAGGATCGGCGTGGCCTTCTCGGCGATCGGGAACAGCTCCTTCTCCCAGTTGGACAGGCCCCACACGCCGATCCCCGCGGCCTTGAGGTCGTTGATGAGCACGCGCGCGCCGGGGACGACGCCGACGAGCGAGTCCTCGAAGTTGTCGAGATAGTACCGGAGGATGTCGGCCCACTTGTCGCCGTGGGTCTCGCGCATCCACGCAACACCCTCCTCGGGGGTGGCGCCGCCGTCCATGCGGTCGTTCGCGTCGTAGAAGCCGGATATGTCGTTGTCGAGGAACTCGTCGATGGTCTTCTGGCTGTAGCGCGGGATGAGCACGGCCGCCGGATCCCAGTAGATGAGCACGTTGCCGAAGTCGAAGATGACGTCGGTAATCGGCTTGCCCGCGTTCGCCGCGGCCTCGCCGTCGGCCACCAACACGTCGTAGTCCATTTCCGGTTCTCCCGGCCAACCCTTCATCGCGTCTCCTTACGTTCGTGTCCGTATGTTTCCGCAGGCGGGGTGCGCCCGTCGCCGCCATCATGTTCCCATGCGTGCGGGACGGTGGAGGCCATACGCTAGATCAGGTCCTTTCTGTCGAGTTGGAAGCGCAGTTCGCCGGGTTCGCGGGCCGCCACGTGGCGTGCGACCGCGGTGCGCAACCGTTCGGCGAGTTCCTCGCGCCGCGCGTGGGGCACGCGGATGACGGCGCGCACGCGGTCGGCGGTCACTTCGAGTTCGCGCGCGTCCACGGTGCGCGGCTGCGGGATCGGCACCGGTCCGAGCACGCCCGGCAGCTCCGGGACCGGCGGCGTCACGTCGACCGGCGTCGATGTGCCGTCACCCGATGTGCTATCACCCGATATGCCGCCGCCCGGCGCGACGTCGACGCCCTGCGGCAGCGGGCAGACGGCCATATCGCCGCCGATCGCCGCGCCGACGGCGCGCAGCGCGTAGTCGACGGCGTCACGCCGCCCCCACACGCAGGCGACGGAGACGACCGGCGGCATGCCGGTCTCGTAGCGTTCGGCGAGTTCGCGTGCGGCGAGCAGCGACGAGTCCCAGAGCATCAGCGACTGCGCGATGGCCGGGTCGGTCTCCCCCAGCAGCAGCGCCTGACCGCCCTGTTCGCGCGGCGCGCACAGTGATACGGCGCGCATCCACGCGGACAGGGTGTCCACGCGCGCGTCCAGTCCCGGCGCGTACAGGCTCGTCCATGCGTCGAGGATCGCGACGGCCGCATAGGGGGAGTAACGGGGTCCGTCGCCCTGCGGCGCGCGCACGCGAGGTTCGGCGCCGGGCGTCGCGATGACGATCACCGGACGGTAGTCGATCTCGCCGATCATGCCGCCCGGTTGGCTGGGCGACGACAACAGGACGGGCACGCCGCGGAACAGGCCACGCAGTTCGTCGGCGGTGCCGGCCGCGCCGACGCGCACGACGCGCAGCCGCTCGCCGTGGCAGTGCGGGCATGTCCAGTTCGAGGCGGCCGCGCCGCACCAGCGGCAGCGCGGCACCGGATTGCCGTTCACACGTTGCAATGGCCCGGTGCAGCGGCGGCATCGCGCCTGCCGCAGGCATTTCGGGTTCGCGCAGCTCAACGCCTCCGACACGCCGTCGGAGGGGATGGAGAACAGGACGGGACCGGAGCGCAGCGCTTCCCGGATGTTGCCGACGGCGACGTGCGGCACACGCGCGCCGATGGACGGGTCGGCGAGACGCGCGAGCTCCTCGCGATTGAGCCATCGCACCCATGGCATGGCGTCACGGAGCACGGTGGGCAGCGGGCGGACGGGTGTGGACGGCCCGCTCACCGCGGTCGTGACGGCGCGCCGCGGCACGCCGGGAATCCCCACGGCCTCCATCTGGCTCAACGGGCTGCGCGCATTGGCGAGCGCGACGAACACGCCGCCATGCGCCTGCGCGCGCAATCTGAGTACGCCGCGCGCATGCGCGTACGGCATCATCCCGTCGGCCTGCTGGTAGGCGACGTCGTCCATGATGGCGAACAGTCCCGGTCCGTCGACGGGCGCGTACATGGCGGCGCGTGGCCCGATCACGCACTTCACCTGCCCGGTGGCGACGGCGAGGTAGGCGCGGTAGCGGTCGACGGGCGGCATCTCGGCGCTGAGGATGGCGACGTCGCCGGTCCAGCCGCCGGTCCCGGCACTGGCGCGCCCCGGTCCGAACGGCGCGAATCCGAGCGCCTGCAACGCGTCGAGCACGTCGTGGGTCTCCTTCATGCCGGGCAGGACGACGACGGCCGCGTGTCCGGCGGACAACGATTCGGCGGCCATCCATGCGAGGGCGCTGGCGGCCTGGCCGACGCCGGGCAGCGGGTCGAAGACGAACGAGCGGAAGGCGCGGGCGTGCAGCGCGTCGCGCAGGTCGCGCACGCCCGCGTCGTAGTGGGCCGACATGCGGTCATAACACACGTCGACGGGCGCGGCAGCGGTCTCTCCCCCAGTCGGCTGCGCCGACAGCCCCCTCGCCAAAGGGGGCCTGGCATCCGAGTGACGCGCGAAGCCGGCGACGAGCCGCTGTTCCTGTTCGACTTTGGCGACGCGCGGCGGCACGGCGAGGCGGAGGATGTTGGCGCGCGTGCCGCCGTACGCGTCGGCGATGAGCGTGATGTCGCGGCGCATGGCGGCGGGGACGAGAATGTCGCCGCCGAGCACGCGCTCGAGATAACGCAGGGCGGAACGCGGCGTGTCCGATGCGGCGGCACGCTCCCAGATCACGCCGTTGACGCGGCGTCCGCCGAACCGGACGCGCACGAGCGCGCCGGGACGGGCGGTTTCGGAATCCTTCTCGTCGATGAGATAGTCGAAGGTGCGGCCCAGATGCGTGGCCTGGATGTCGAGCACGACGCGCGCGATCGGGTCGTGCGCGGCGGGCGTTCGCGCCGCGGGCGCACGACGGCGCCGCTTGCGGGGGGCGAGCCCTTCAAGCGCCAGCTGTTCCGCTTCCATTCCGGTCATGCCCACCATCGTAGCGGTACGCGAAAGGGCCGGTACATACGTACCGGCCCTTCATCGCCCAAGCGTGTCGCGCACTCCCCTCATCCCCATGGTGCGGTTTGAAGGTTTTATAAAACCGCGGAAACAAGCCGTTTTCACCTACCGCACCATGGGGGTTTTACCGCACCATGGGAGTGCGGGCGGAGTAAATGGGGTGGTCAGGCGAGGGAGGCGACGGCGGCCTTGAGCTCGTCGACCTTGTCGGTGCGCTCCCACGGGAAGTCGACGTCGACGCGGCCGAAGTGGCCGTAGGCGGCGGTCTTCGCGTAGATCGGGCGCTTCAGGTCGAGCTCGTCGATAATCGCGGCGGGGCGCAGGTCGAACACCTTGCGCACGGCGGCGGCGATCTGGGCGCGGGTCACGCCCTCCTCGGTACCGTAGGTCTCGACGTTCACGGAGACCGGGTCGGCCACGCCGATCGCGTAGGCGACCTGGACCTCGACGCGGTGCGCGAGGCCGGCGGCGAC
Source organism: Bifidobacterium sp. LH_424 (assembly GCF_056356895.1). Lineage (NCBI taxonomy): Bacteria > Bacillati > Actinomycetota > Actinomycetes > Bifidobacteriales > Bifidobacteriaceae > Bifidobacterium > Bifidobacterium sp. LH_424. The sequence goes on along the minus strand of NZ_JBKEVC010000001.1, from coordinate 138,312 downwards.
GATGTTCTTCGCCACCCAGCGGGTCGCGTAGGCGGCGGAACGGTCCACCTTGGACGGGTCCTTGCCGCTGAACGCGCCACCGCCGTGGTGGGCGGCGCCGCCGTACGTGTCGACGATGATCTTGCGGCCGGTGAGACCCGCGTCGGCGGCCGGACCGCCGAGCACGAACGAGCCGGTCGGGTTGACGAGCTGACGGTAGTCGTCATGCGCCACGTCGGAGCCGAGCACCTCGTCGAGGATCGGGTCGATGACATGCGCCTTCAGCTGGTCGCGCAGCCATTCCTGCGTGACCTCCGGATCATGCTGTGTGGAGATGAGCACGGTGTCGACGCGCAGCGGATGGTCGTTCTCGTCGTATTCGATGGTGACCTGCGTCTTGCCGTCCGGGCGCAGGTGCGGCACCTCGCCGCTCTTGCGCACCTCGGTCAGGCGGTAGGCGAGACGATGCGCGAGGTAGATGGGCAGCGGCATGAGCACGTCGGTCTCGTCGGTGGCGTAGCCGAACATCACGCCCTGGTCGCCGGCGCCCTGCGCCTCGTAGCGTTCCTCGCGGCTGGCGGCGGACTCCTTCTCGCCGCTCAGACGGGCGACGCCCTGGTTGATCTCGGCGCTCTGGCCGGTGATGGCGACGATCACGCCGCAGGAGTCGGCGTCGAGGCCGACTTCGGAGGACGTGTAGCCGATGCGGCGCAGCGTCTCGCGCACCTTGGACTGGACGTCGACGTAGCCTTCGGAGGTCACCTCGCCGAACACGAGGAACACGCCGGTGGCGGCGGAGGTTTCGACGGCGACGTGGGACTGCGGGTCCTGGCGGAGCAGTTCGTCGAGAATCTCGTCGGAGATCTGGTCGCACACCTTGTCCGGGTGGCCTTCAGTGACGGATTCGGCGGAGATGAGCTTGCGCTCCTGGTTGGTCATATCATCCCTCTTTCGGACTTATCGCCCCGGCTCCGCGGCACGCGGGGCAAGGGCACAATGATACGTTGTGGTTGTTGTTGTCGGGACCGCACGGGATTGGCGCCTGGCGCCATGACGCAGCTTCGCAGCTACGAAAAAGGCCCGCACCAAACCATCGGATGATGGTCGGCGCGAGCCTCAGGTCGTTCGCTCCTGTCGTCCAGTTCTACACGACACGCCGTTTCTGGGCAAGCGTGTGTCGGAAGATCAGTTGCCTTCGGTCAGGTCGTCCTCGCCGAGGGTCTCCTCGAACAGGCCCTCGTTGATCTCGCGGAAGGCGATGGACAGCGGCTTCTCGTTGTTCTGGTACTCGACGAGCGGGCCGACGTTCTGCAGCAGGCCCTCGTTGAGCTGGGTGAAGTAGGAGTTAATCTGACGGGCGCGCTTGGCGGCGAAGATCGCCAGCGCGTACTTGGAGTCCGCGTGCTCCATGAGATCGTCGATCGTCGGGCTGGCCAGACCGTCGGGGGTGGGGCTGGTGCCGAACTCCTCGTTGCCCTTGACCTCGGTGGTCTCGGTCTCGGTTTCTTCTGCCATATTCATGCTCCAAACCATGGAAAATCTATCTCAACCGCAACAAGTATAGACAGGTGCGGGGACTCCCCCGGCATCGCGACGATCGGCCGCGCGACACGCCGATGGGCCGGAGAATCCGGAAATCCGTTCCGACGGCCGGCGACGGGCGGACGACGCCGACGCCGTCGGAATGGACGGCATGTCAAATCCCAATGATGCCAACGATTCACGGACACCGTGATTGCCAACGTTTGCATCGAACCGGTTCGATACCTGCGGCGATTGCGCTCGCGAATCATCGTCCAACACGCCGGAATCCGAAACTCCCCCTTGCGCAGGTCACGATGGCGCGCTATTCTGAAACCGGTTTCAAACGAAGCCGAGAAAAAACAAGCAAAGCCACCAAGGGGCTTTGACCAACGAAAGGAATTATCATGTCGTTCAAGGATTCCATGATTCGCGGTCTCGCCATGTACGGTGCCAACGCGATGGCCCAGCACTCCATGGGCAACACCAAGGTCCTCTCCGACCTCGTCGAGTCCAACAAGCTCGGCCGCTGAACAAGCGCATAACGCATAAGACTTCGCGGCGCACGTCATCGCAAGCAAGAAAACAGGAAACGGGCGTCGCACACCGAAAATTGCAAACGTGGTCATCGGCCCAACGCCATGACCGAACCTGAAAGGAAAACATTATGTCGTTCAAGGATTCCATGATTCGCGGTCTCGCCATGTACGGTGCCAGCACGATGGCCCAGAACACCATGGGCAACACCAAGGTCCTCTCCGACATCGTCAACGACGCGCAGAAGATCGCCCGCTGAAACTGACTTGTCGGCTCGTGCCTGAGCCGACCGCTGCGTGAGAGAGAAGAGAAGACGGGGTTCCGGAATCATCCGGAACCCCGTCTTTCATATGCGTGGGCACCGACGCACATGGCGACGGATCAGCGCGGCACCGCGAAAACCGCTCACGGTGCGGTGACGACGCACGCGGCGTGAGCGTTACCGACGTAACATCCTCGTGAATTCCACATATTGACTCTTGACAAAACGCGTGTCCCGATTAAGGACTTGAATGGAATCATGACCGAAATGCGATCCGCAAAACTCATGTCCGGCCGCGTCTTCGCAGGCGCGCGCGCCCTCTACCGTGCCGCAGGCGTCAGCGGCGACGATATGGGCAAGAAGCCCATCATCGCCATCGCCAACTCCTTCGACGAGTTCCTCCCCGGCCACGTCCACCTCAACAAGGTCGGCCGCATCGTCTCCGAGGCCATCAAGGAGGCGGGCGGCATCCCGCGCGAGTTCAACACGATGGCCGTCGACGACGGCATCGCGATGGGCCACACCGGCATGCTCTATTCCCTGCCCTCCCGCGACATCATCGCGGACACCGTCGAATACCAGTGCAACGCGCACTGCGCCGACGCCCTGATCTGCATCCCGAACTGCGACAAGGTCGTCCCCGGCATGCTGATGGCCGCCCTGCGCCTCAACATCCCGACCGTGTTCGTCTCCGGCGGCCCGATGGAGGCCGGCACCACCGTCCTCGCCGACGGCACCGTGAAGAAGAACACCGACCTCATCTCCGTGATGTACGCCTCCGCCGACGACAACGTCTCCGAGGAGGACCTGCTCAACTACGAGAAGACCGTCTGCCCGACCTGCGGCTCCTGCGCCGGCATGTTCACCGCCAACTCGATGAACTGCCTGACCGAGGCCATCGGCCTCGCCCTGCCCGGCAACGGCACGATCCTCGCCTCCCACGGCTTCCGCAAGGAGCTGTTCCGCAAGGCAGCGCGCCAGGTCGTCAAGATCGCGAACCAGTACTACAAGGATTCCGACGACTCCGTGCTGCCGCGCTCCATCGCCACCAAGCACGCGTTCGAGAACGCGATGACGATGGACGTCGCGATGGGCGGCTCCACCAACACCGTGCTGCACATCCTCGCGATGGCCCAGTCCGCGGACGTGGACTTCACGCTCGACGACATCGAGCGCATCTCGCACACCGTGCCGTGCATCTGCAAGGCCGCCCCGTCCGGCAAGTGGGAGATCTCCGACGTGCACCGCGCCGGCGGCATCTGCGGCATCCTCGGCGAGCTCGACCGCGCCGGCAAGCTGCACAAGGACGTCCATTCCATCGACTATCCGTCGCTCGAGGCCAAGCTCGACGACTGGGACATCATGCGCGACACCTGCACCGAGGAGGCCAAGACCCTCTACCACGCGGCGCCGGGCCACATCATCTCCCCCGAACCGTGGACGCACGAGACGCTGTTCGACTCGCTCGACACCGACCGCGAGCACGGCGCGATCCACGACATCGACCACCCGGAGATCCACGAGGGCGGCCTCGCCGTGCTGCGCGGCAACCTCGCCCCCGACGGCTGCGTCGTCAAGACCGCCGGCGTGCCGCAGGAGATCTGGAAGTTCCGCGGACCGGCGCTCGTCGTCGAATCCCAGGAGGAGGCCATCAAGGTCATCCTCGACGACACGTTGAAGCCCGGCATGGCGCTGGTCATCCGCTACGAGGGCCCGAAGGGCGGCCCGGGCATGCAGGAGATGCTGTACCCGACCTCCTTCGTCAAGGGCAAGGGCATCGGCAAGCAGGTCGCCATGCTCACCGACGGCCGCTACTCCGGCGGCTCCTCGGGCCTGGCCATCGGCCACATGGCCCCGGAGGCCGCGAACAAGGGCCCGGTGGCGCTCATCAAGAACGGCGACATCATCGACATCGACATCGAAGCCCGTTCCGTGAACGTCGAACTGACCGACGAGCAGCTGGCGGAGCGCCGCCGCGAGCTCGAGGCCGGCGACGGCTACGTGGCGCACCGCGACCGCAAGGTCTCGCAGGCGCTCAAGGCCTACGCCGCCTTCGCCCGCTCCGCCGACAAGGGCGCCACGCGCGACCCGGAGCTCATCAACAAGCTCTCCGGCCTCGCCTGATCGGGACCCGTCGCGGCAAAGGCCGACGTCCACTACATGGGACGTCGGCCTTTGCCGTCTACGCCCCGTCCCTATACTGTCGAACCGACAATTCAATACGCATCTTCAGGGCAGGGTGAAATTCCCGATCGGCGGTTCAGTCCGCGAGCATCGATTGATTGCGATCAGCAGTCGTGATGCCGAACCGGTGAGATTCCGGTACCGACAGTCATAGTCTGGATGAAAGAAGCTGCGGCGGCGTGGACCATCGGCCCGCGCGCGCGACCGCATACCGTCGCGTGCGCGCATCGGGCGATGCGCATCATGCGGCCCATCTCGAGCACCCTGGATTTCGAACGGAATCCGGGGTGTTCGCGTTTCGGGGCCGCGAAGCATGACGCTCTCGCCCGATGCCCGGGCAGCCGGAATCAAAACTGGCACACGGCCCCACCGCCATCATGAAGCACCCTGGACATGCCCTATCGCAAGGAAAGGGGATTTCATGGACGATAGGGACCTCATGTCCGTGGCATTGCGCCACGCACGACTCGGAGCAGGCAAGGTCAACCCGAATCCGATGGTGGGAGCGGTCATTGCGCGCGACGGCGCGATCATCGCCACCGGACATCACGACCATTTCGGCGGATGGCACGCCGAACGCGCCGCGCTCGAAGCGGCGAAACGCGACGGCGTCGACGTGCGCGGCGCCACGATCTACGTCACGCTGGAACCCTGCTGTCACACGGGCAAGCAGCCGCCGTGCACGCAGGCGCTCATCGACGCTGGAATCGCCCGCGTGGTGGTCGGCTCCCCCGACCCGAACCCGCTGGTCGCCGGCAAAGGCGTGCGCCGGCTCACGGACGCGGGTATCGAGGTCACGCAGGGCGTGCTGCGCGAGGAATGCGACGCGCTCAACGAAATCTTCCTGCACTACATCACCACGCGCACGCCGTTCGTCATGCTCAAATACGCGATGACGCTCGACGGCCGCATCGCCACCGCATCGGGCCTGTCGCGCTGGATCACCGGCGAGGCCGCGCGCCGCCGCGTGCACGAGGACCGCGGCCGGTTCGCCGCGATCATGGTGGGCGTGGGCACGGTCATCGCCGACGACCCGCAACTCACCTGCCGCATCGACGGCGGTCACGACCCGATCCGCGTGATATGTGACACCGATTTGCGCACGCCTCGCGACGCGGCGGTCGTCGCCACCGCGCGCGAGACGCCCACGATCATCGCCACCTGCTCGACCGACGAGACCCGCGCGCAGGCCTACCGCGACGCGGGATGCGAGATCCTCCATGTGCCGGCCGATGCCGACGGGCACGCCTCCGTCGCCGCCATCGTCGGGACGCTCGGCGGGCGCGGTGTCGACAGCGTGATGATCGAGGGCGGCGGCGAACTCGCCTGGTCCGCGCTGCGCGACCAAGTCGTGACCAAAGTGAGCGCCTACGTCGCGCCGAAACTGTTCGGCGGCCGCACCGCGCCCGGCCCGGTGGGCGGCGCGGGCGTCGGCGCGCCGGACGACGCCTTCCTCCTCACGCACCGCACCGTCGCCGCGGTGGGCGACGACATCGTCATCGAAGGAGGCGTCGACTATGTTCACCGGAATCGTTGAGGACCTCGGCACGGTCGTCGGATTGGAGAACGGCGCCGACTTCGCACGACTGTCCGTCGACTCGCCGACGGTGGTGACCGACCGCACGGCGATCGGCGAAAGCATCGCCGTCAACGGCGTGTGCCTGACCGTCACGTCCGTGCGCGGCACGACGTTCACCGCCGACGTGATGCACGAGACGCTGCGACGCTCCTCCCTCGGCTCGCTCAGGCGCGGCGACCATGTGGACGTGGAACGCGCGATGCCCGCCGACGGGCGCTTCTCGGGACACATCGTCTCCGGGCACATCGACGGCACCGGCGTGATCACGTCGATCACGCGCGACGGCATCGCAGTCGTGTACACGATTCGCGCGCCGTACGCGCTCATGCGGTTCATCGCCGAGAAGGGATCGATCGCCGTCGAGGGGATCAGCCTGACGGTGACGCACGCCGGACGCGACTCGTTCGGCGTGTCGATCATCCCGCACACCGCCGCGCACACGGTGCTGGACGAACGGCGCATCGGCGACGTGGTCAACCTCGAAACCGACCCGATTGCGAAATACACGGCGCGACTGCTGGAGATGCCGGCGGACGGCGGCACGGACGGCGTGACGGCCGGGACGGCCGGAGACGCCGGAACGGGCGCGATCACGGCGGACTTCCTCGCCGCGCACGGATTCTGACAACGACAAGACATCATCGAGAACGGACATGACAGATATGACGGAAATGACGGAACAGACGCAACACACGGAACACACGCAACATACGAACCCGGACGACCCGGTGGCGCGCGCCATCCGGGACATCGCGGCCGGACGCATCGTCGTCGTGGCGGACGACGAAAGCCGCGAGAATGAAGGCGACCTCATCTGCGCGGCCCGCCACGCGACGCCGAGCAACATCGCGTTCATGGCCACGCACGGCAGGGGCCTGATCTGCACGCCGATGAGCCCGGAGCTGGCGACGCGGCTCGACCTGCCGCCGATGTGCACGGCGAACACGGACAACCACCACACGGCGTTCACCGTGTCAATCGACCACGTGACCACCTCCACCGGCATCAGCGCGCGCGACCGCTCGCTCACCGCGCTGGCGTGCGTCGACCCGGACACGCGGCCGCAGGACTTCCGCCGACCCGGCCACATGTTCCCGCTCGTCGCGCGCCCCGGCGGCGTGCTGGAACGCAACGGGCACACGGAGGCGACCGTCGACCTGGCGCGACTGGCCGGACTCGAGCCGTGCGGACTGTGCTGCGAGATGATGAAGGCCGACGGCACGATGATGCGACGCGACGACCTCGAACGCTTCGCCGACGAGCACGGACTGGCCTACATCACCATCGCGCAGCTGCAGGAATACCGCCGCACGCACGCGTTCCCGCACACGGTGCGCCGCGTGGCGCGGGTGAACCTGCCCACCGAATACGGGCGGTTCACGATGGTCGGCTACGAGTCGGACGACGGCGGCGAGCACGTGGCGCTGGTGATGGGCGACGACATCGTCTCCGGAGAGCCCGTCCTGTGCCGCATCCACTCGCAGTGCCTGACCGGCGACGTGTTCGGCTCGCAACGCTGCGACTGCGGACCGCAGCTGCACGAGGCGATGCGGCGCGTCGCCGAGGCGGGACGCGGCGTCATCCTGTACCTGAGCCAGGAGGGACGGGGCATCGGACTGCTCAACAAGCTGCGCGCCTACGAGCTGCAGGAACGCGGGTTCGACACGCTCGACGCGAACCTGGAACTCGGATTCCCCGCCGACGCGCGCGAATACGAGACCGCGGCGGCCATGCTGCGCGACCTCGGCGTCGCGTCGGTCGACCTGATGACCAACAACCCGGACAAAATCGGCCAGCTGGAGCAGGCGGGGATCGCCATCGCCTCGCGCGTGCCGATCGTCATCCCCGCGAACGCGTACGACGCGAACTACCTGTCCACCAAGGAACGCCGGATGGGGCACCTGCTGGGTGCCCTGTCGGACATGACGAACCTGTCCACCATGACAAACATGTCGTCCATGACGAACATGGCGACCACGACAAACCTGTCCACCACGACAAAGGAGAACTGAAATGACCGTATTCGAAGGACAACTGGTAGCCGGCGCCGCTTCCGCCGCCGGTGACGATTCCGCCGCCGCCAAGCCGATCCGCATCGGCATCGTGGCGGCGAGGTTCAACGAGTTCATCACCTCGAAGCTGCTGTCCGGCGCGCAGGACGGCCTGCGCCGCCACGGCGTGGCCGACGAGGACGTGGACGTGGCGTGGGTGCCCGGATCGTTCGAGATTCCGATCGCGGCCAAGCGCATGGTGTCCACCGGGCGTTACGACGCGGTGATCTGCCTCGGCGCGATCATCCGCGGCAGCACCTCCCACTACGACCTCGTGTGCAACGAGACCGCGAAGGGCATCGCGCAGGTGTCGCTGAACTCGGACGTGCCGGTGCTGTTCGGCGTGATCACCACCGAGAACATCGAGCAGGCCATCGAACGCGCCGGCACGAAGGCCGGCAACAAGGGCTTCGACTGCGCGCTCGGTGCCATCGAGATGGTCAACGTGCTGCGCGCCATCAGCGCCGGGGAGTAGGCGCGGGGCGGCCGGATGCGGCCGGTCGGCCATTGGCTGGTCGACCGACCGCATCCGCTTCTCGTCAGTCGCCGATGATGGAGTTGACGACGGCGGAGACGACGGCCATGATGAGCGAGCCGATCGTCGCCCACAGGAAGCCGTGCACGTAGACGCCGACGCCGAACAGGCTCAGGGCGAGCCACGAGGCGAGGCGCATGAACAGCCAGTTGATGACCAGATAGAGCACGCCGAACGAGAGGATCGTGAACGGCAGGGCGATCGCCTGCACCACCGGCTTGACGGACGCGTTGATCAACGCCAGGAACAGGGAGAACGCGGCCACGCCGAGGATCGGCGGCTCCCCCACCGTCGTCATGCCGGGCAGCAGCACCACCATCACCGCCGCCGCGATCGTCAGCACCAGCCATTCGATCAGAAAGCTTCTCATAGGGTCATCGTAACGGCGTACCTGTTGCCCCTGCCGCGGAGGCGACGGCACATCAACGGCATCTTCACCCACGGCGAGGCGAACCTGCACGGTCTGATGACATACCTGCATGGTTTGGAGGCGAACGTGCATGGTTCCCGGCCGAACGTGCATGATTCGGGAACGAACCTGTAGGCTTTCGGCGTGAACCTGCGTGGTGGGGTGCCGAAGACAGGGAGTATGACGGAATATCTCAAGGACGAAAAGCCCGGAATTCCGGGGTACTTCGATTTGGCGGGCAACAGGATTCACCGGGGTTTCAGACCCCCACCGCGCACGTTCGGCTCCGCCAACTACACGTTTCCCTCAAAACCAAGCACGCTCGCCCCGGAACCCTACACGTTCGCTTCCGAACCGCACACGTATCCCTCGAAACCATGCACATTCCTGATTCCGCCGCGATGCCTGGACAACACGCATGGGCATATCATGGAATCGGCGGCAGGAGAAGCCCGGCTGCCGCAACGCACGGCACGACGAGGTCGTCACGGTTGAAGGGAATAGGCTATGGCAGCAGCACCGGAGAAGACGGGGGCAACGACCCAGGATGCCGATGCGGTGAATCCCCCGAAAGACAAAAGCAAGCGACGTTTCGACTGGCGTGGTAAATGGAACGCCATCCGGCGCAACAAGTGGCACATCATCGGTCGCATATGCCTGTTTGTTGCGACCGGCATCTTCGTCGTCGTCATCGGCATTCCTTATCTCCGATACCTCGTTGGACTGATTCCGTCCGGCACAGGCTCGTTCCTGAAGCAGCACTGGTGGATTCCGGCCGTAGCCATACTGACGATCGCCGGTGTAGCGTTGCTCCATTCCGTTTGGTGGTCTTGGTTGAAAACTTCGATGCGGAAGTTCATGGACTGGCTCCGAGGATGGCCACTGTTCGCGAGCATTACGGTCTGGGTGGTTCTGGCGGTAACGTTGCTGGTCGGACTGGTGTGGTTGTGGACCGGACAGGTTCCTTTCGCTCGCATCACGACACCAGCTCCAACACCTGGTTCCGGCAACGCTACTGGCTCTTCCGGCATCGGTATGTATGACGTGCTGAAAATCGCGTTGACCACGGTCGGAGGCATCGGCGGTGTCGCATTCCTCGTGATGAAATATCAAGATGGGCAGCGAAGCAAGCGCGATGAGATCAATACGCGCATGAAGACCGCCATCGACCAGTTGGGCAATGAGAAATCGTCGGTGCGCATCGCCGGCGTCTACGCGTTGACTGAAATCGCGGACCGCGAGCGCGGCGACTACCGTCAGCGCGTCGTCGATATTCTTTGCGGTTATCTGCGTTCCACCGACCGCGGTACACCAATCGCCGCCGATAACAGCACAGATTCGGCAGTGGAACCCAAAGAAGCCAATACCACCTCTGACAACGACGAGATGCAGGCAACTACGCCGGATATTCCGAAGCCCACCTTCGACGACCGCCCCGTCGAATCCACAATTTTCTCCGTCATGCGCACTCATCTACTCAAGGAGCGCCGCGACGAGGACGGCACAATCACCGTCGAGCAACAACTCCCCGACGACCAACTCTGGTGCGACTGCGACTTCGACTTCCACGGCGGAACCTTCACGGAAGCCATCAATTTGTCCTCAGCATACTTCCTATCGAGTGCAGATTTCCGAGAAACGCGTTTCACAAAAAACGCATGGTTCGGCGGAGCGACCTTCAACGACGCACGGTTCGACGGAGCGACCTTCACCAGTGCATGGTTCGGCGGAGCGACCTTCACCAGAGCATGGTTCAACGGAGCGACCTTCAACGACGCATGGTTCGACGGAGCGACCTTCACCAGAGCATGGTTCAACGGAGCGACCTTCAACGACGCACGGTTCGGCAGAGCGACCTTCAACAGCGCACAGTTCGGCAGAGCGACCTTCAACAGCGCACAGTTCGGCAAAGCGACCTTCAACAGCGCACGGTTCGGCAGAGCGACCTTCAACAGCGCACGGTTCGGCAGAGCGACCTTCAACAGCGCACAGTTCGGCAAAGCGACCTTCAACGACGCACAGTTCGGCAGAGCGACCTTCACCAGAGCATGGTTCAACGGAGCGACCTTCACCAGAGCACGGTTCAACGGAGCGACCTTCAACAGAGCACGGTTCAACGGAGCGACCTTCACCAGCGCACAGTTCGGCGGAGCGACCTTCACCAGCGCACAGTTCGGCGGAGCGACCTTCAACAGCGCACAGTTCGGCAAAGCGACCTTCAACGACGCATCGTTCAACGGAACTACATTCAATGCTCATCCTTCGTTCGAAGTGTCTAAGTTCAGCCGCAAATACCATCATCAATTCCCGGATTCAATACCGCTCGGCGAGAACGGTTTGCCCGAGGGCGCGCGGTGGATTGACGAGGAGGATGACGGCAAGACCGACGAAGCCAACAAAGCCGACGAATAGCCCCTGCCCCGCGCCAATGGGTGTATCGTTTGACGTATGGTGACGATGAAGGAGATCGCGAAGCGTACGGGGGTATCCATTTCGACGGTGTCGCTGGTGATGAACCACCGCGACGCGGGACGCGTCAAACCGGCAATCGCGGCGCATGTGCGCGAGGTCGCCGACGAGCTCGGCTACCAGGTCAATCCGATGGCGAGCTCCCTCAGGACGAACCGCACGCGCACGATCGGCTTCATCAGCGAGGAGGTCGCCACCACCCCGTACGCCGGCGGCATGATCCTCGGCGCGCAGTCGGCGGCCAGCCAGCTCGGCTATCTGCTCATCACCGTCAGCACGGACGGCGGCATGGACGAGGGCGAGGAGATCGACGCGCTCCAACGCTACGGCGCGGACGGCTTCCTCTACGCGAAGATGTCGAACCGCGTGACCGGTCTGCCGGACCGCCTCAAGCACAGTCCGGTCGTGCTCGTCGACGCGACCGACGCGGACGGCACGATTCCCAGCATCGAACCTGACGAATACCGGATCGGCTACGACGCGACCAAACGGCTCATCGACGCGGGATGCGAACGCATCGCCTACGTCGGATGCTCCGAGCCGATGATCGCGCAGGAGGGGCGTCTCGCCGGCTACCGCGCCGCGTTGGAGGAGGCGGGGCGCAAGATCGACGACCGTCTCATCATCAGCGTGCTCAACAACGGCCCCGCGTTGGAGGCCGTCTCCGACCTGTTCGACTGGGAGCGGCCGGACGGGTTCTTCTGCTTCAACGACGCGCGCGCCTGGTACGTGTACGAGTGCGCGGCCCGACGCGGTCTCACCGTCGGCCGCGACGTGTCGGTCGTCGGCGTCGACAACCACCGCGTGTTCGCGGAGACGTTCTCGCCGCAGCTCACGACGGTCGCGCTGCCGCATTTCGAAATGGGATACTGGGCGGCCGCGAAGGTGATCTCGATGATCGAGCAGCGCGCTCTCGACGATCTCGAATGGCCGGAGACGACGGCACCGATGCCGCCGCTCGACGCGGAGATTCCGGCGAAGATCCACTGCACGCTGATCGAGAAGGAGTCGGTAAGGAAGGGGTGAGGCCCCTCTCTTAGCCCCCTCTGATGAGGGGGCTGTCAGCCGCAGGCTGACTGGGGGAGAGACAGGAGCGGCCGTAGGCCGCGGAAGAACACGGCATCGGCCGTAGGCCGATTCAATCTCCCCGCGGCCTGCGGCCGCTCTTCTTCTCTCCCTCCGTCCGCCTCCGGCGGCCACCTCCCTCGTCAGAGGGAGGCAATGAAATAACCATGCGACACAAGCCTGCCTTGTCAAACCGGTTTGGCGAGGCGTTGTATCAAACGTTTGACGTGTTGGAAATAGTGAGACACGCCGGGGTTTCGTTTAACGTTTGACGTAAATCGTTTGACGGTTTATAGTGAATACCACAACGAACACGATTCCCCACCACGGCGCGGCAGCCGCGGGAGGAACCCCGCCGAGACCACGAAGGCCCCGGCCCACAACCACAAAGCCATATGGAAGGAAGCGCCCGCGTCGCAGCGGACGCGAGAGACAAGGGAATACAACAAATGGCAAACACGGCAAAGAAGTCTCCGTGGAGGAACCCCTCCTACCTGCAGAGCTCCTTCGGCATCTTCATGTTCTTCTGCTCCTGGGGCATCTGGTGGTCCTTCTTCTCCAGGTACCTCATCGACGGCGTCGGCATGACCGCCGCCGAGCAGGGCCAGATCTACTCGATCAACTCGCTGGCCACGCTGATCATCATGTTCGTCTACGGCGTCATCCAGGACCAGCTCGGCATCAAGCGCAAGCTCGTCATCTTCGTGTCCTTCATCGCCATGCTCGTCGGACCGTTCGTCCAGTTCGTCTACGCCCCGATGCTCAACGCCGGCGGCACCACCCGCTTCATCGGCGCCCTCATCGGCTCCGTCGTGCTCTCCGCGGGCTTCATGTCCGGCTGCTCCCTGTTCGAGGCCATCACCGAGCGCTACTCCCGCCACTTCGGCTTCGAGTACGGCCAGTCCCGCGCCTGGGGCTCCTTCGGCTACGCCATCGTCGCCCTGTGCGCCGGCTTCCTGTTCAACATCAACCCGCTGATCAACTTCTGGGTCGGCTCCGCCTTCGGCCTCGGCATGCTGCTCGTCTACGCCTTCTGGATCCCGGCCGAGCAGAAGGACGAGCTCAAGAAGGAGGCCGATCCGAACGCGGCCCCGACCAACCCCTCCTTCAAGGAGATGGTCTCCGTCCTCAAGATGCCGACCCTGTGGGTGCTCATCGTCTTCATGTTGCTCACCAACACCTTCTACACCGTGTTCGACCAGCAGATGTTCCCGACCTACTACGCCTCCCTGTTCCCGACCATGGAGATCGGCAACGCCACCTACGGCACGCTCAACGGCTTCCAGGTCTTCCTCGAGTCCGCGATGATGGGCGTCGTCCCGATCATCATGAAGAAGATCGGCGTGCGCAACGCCCTGCTGCTCGGCGCCACCGTCATGTTCCTGCGCATCGGCCTGTGCGGCGTGTTCCACGATCCGATCTCCGTCTCCATCGTCAAGCTGTTCCACTCCATCGAGGTCCCGCTGTTCTGCCTGCCGGCGTTCCGCTACTTCACCCTGCACTTCGACACGAAGCTGTCCGCCACGCTGTACATGGTCGGCTTCCAAATCGCCTCGCAGGTCGGCCAGGTCATCTTCTCCACGCCGCTCGGCATGCTGCATGACCAGATGGGCGACCGTCCGACCTTCTTCACCATCTCGGCGATCGTGCTCGCGGCCCTGATCTACGGCATCTTCGTCATCAAGAAGGACGACCAGGACGTCGGCGGCGACCCGTTCTACACCGACAAGCAGCTGCGTCAGATGGAAGCCGCCAAGGCCTGATCCGACGCCTCTCCCCCGACCAACCCTCCAACCAACACCTGTGGCGGTCGCAACGGCTTTCCCCTTTTTCCCCGTTGCGACCGCCGCACCTTACACTTGAAACCGCCCCACCCCAACCGGCCCCCATCAAACCCACCCAATCCACCCAAACCACCCCACATCACACAAGGAAGTGCCATGACCGATTTCACCCCCGCCAACCCGGTTCTCACCCCCATCCGCGACCACGCCGAGGAGCTCGCCAAGGCCAAGGCCGGCGTCGCCGCCCTCGCCGCCAAGCGCAACGACCGCTGGTACCCGAAGTTCCACATCGCCTCCAACGGCGGCTGGATCAACGACCCGAACGGACTGTGCTACTACAAGGGCCGCTGGCACGTCTTCTACCAGCTGCACCCGTACGGAACCCAGTGGGGCCCGATGCACTGGGGCCACGTCTCCTCCGCCGACATGCTCACCTGGAAACGCGAGCCGATCATGTTCGCCCCCTCGCTCGAGCAGGAGAAGGACGGCGTGTTCTCCGGCTCCGCCGTCATCGGCGACGACGGCGCGCTGCGCTTCTACTACACCGGCCACCGCTGGGCCAACGGCCACGACAACACCGGCGGCGACTGGCAGGTCCAGATGCTCGCCACCCCGGACGACGACGAACTGACTTCCGCCACCAAGCAGGGCATGATCATCGACTGCCCGACCGACCAGGTCGACCACCACTACCGCGATCCGAAGGTGTGGAAGACCGGCGACACGTGGTACATGACCTTCGGCGTCTCCTCCAAGGAGAAGCGCGGCCAGATGTGGCTGTTCTCCTCCGACGACATGGTGCGCTGGACCTACGAGCGCGTACTCTTCCAGCACCCGGACCCGGACGTGTTCATGCTCGAATGCCCCGACTTCTTCCCCATCAAGGACAAGGACGGCAACGAGAAGTGGGTCATCGGCTTCTCCGCCATGGGCTCGAAGCCGAAGGGCTTCATGAACCGCAACGTCAACAACGCCGGCTACATGATCGGCACCTGGGAGCCGGGCGGCGAGTTCAAGCCGGAGACCGAGTTCCGCCTGTGGGATTGCGGCCACAACTACTACGCGCCGCAGTCGTTCCACGTGGACGGCCCGGAGCACGACGGCGACGGCCGCCAGATCGTCTACGGCTGGCTGAGCCCGTTCGTCGACCCGGTCCCGATGCAGGAGGACGGCTGGTGCGGCCACCTCACCCTGCCGCGCGAGATCACGCTCGGCGATGACGGCGACGTCGTCACCGCCCCGGTCAAGGAGATGGAGGGCCTGCGCGCCGACACCTTCGACCACGGCGAGATCACGCTCGACATCGACGGCGAGAAGACGATCTGCGACGACGCCGAAGCGGTCGAGATCGAGATGACCATCGACCTCGCGCACTCCACCGCCGAGCGCGCCGGCCTCAAGGTCCACGCCACCGAGGACGGCGGCTACACGTACGTCGCCTACGACGACCAGATCGGCCGCGTGGTCGTGGACCGTCAAGCCATGAAGAACGGCGACCGCGGCTACCGCGCCGCCCCGCTCACCGAGGCCGAGCTCGCCGCCGGCACGCTGGACCTGCGCGTGTTCGTGGACCGCGGCTCCGTCGAGGTGTACGTCAACGGCGGCCACCAGGTGCTCAGCTCCTACTCCTACGCGTCCGAGGGCCCGCGCGCGATCCGCCTCTCCGCGGAATCCGGCTCGCTCAAGGTCACGTCGCTGAAGGTTCATCACATGAAGTCCATCGGACTGGAGTGAGGTCACCTTTGGTCTTGGGGGTCTCTCCCCCAGTCAGCTTCGCTGACAGCCCCCTCATCAGAGGGGGCCAGAAATAAACGGAAGGCCGTCGCCCGAATCGTATCGGGCGACGGCCTTCCGTTTATTTGCGATGATGCGCTATCAGTCGCGGCGCTTGAGGGCGGTCATCGCGGCGGCGGCGAGCGCCAGCAGCGCGGCGATGCCCGCCACGGCGGCCACGGAGGCGCCGGTCGCGGTCAGCCTGCCGGCGTTGCCGCCGTTCGGCTTGGCGGAGGGCTTGCCGGCGCCGGGCTTGTTCCCGTCGGCGGAGCCGTTGCCGGAACCATTGCCGGAACCGTTCCCGTTGTCGCCGGCGTTGCCGCCGTTGTTGTCGGAACCACCGTTGTTGTCACCACCGTTGTTGTTCCCGCCGTTGTCGCCGGAACCGCCGTCGTTCTTGACGACCTTGGCGGCGGAGACCCAGCTGAGCACCGGGCCGGTGCCGGTCGCGGACGACAGCGTGAACGTGACGACCTTGGCCTCGCCTTCCGGGATCGTCACCTCGCCGGAGGCGATGACGTTCCCGCTGTTGACGGACGCGGAGGCGAGCTCCTGCGCGTCGTCGAGACCGTCATAGGTGTAGGTGACGGTCGTCGGGCGCGTCTGGTTCCACCAGTCGTGCATGCCGAAGGACACGGTGTGCGTGCCGGGGGCGAGCGTGAGCTTGTAGCTCAGCGTGTCCGCCGTGCCGTTCGCGCCCGCGTAGATGCCGGAGGCGTACGGGTCGGCGTCGCCGGCGCTCTGCGCGCCGTAGTTGGCGGACGCGTTGCCCCAGCCCGTGGCCTCGTCGAACGCCTGGTCGGCCTTCGCATTGGCCAGTCCGCCTTCGGTGAGCTTCTTCGCCGACTCGTACGTGGCGGAGGAGTCGCCGCCGTTCACGTCGACGAAGTATTCGAGGTTCTTCTCGACGCGCTGCACGGTGGCGGTGGCGGGCAGCGTCGTGCCGTCGACCGCGCCGCGCACCGTGGTCGGCGCGTAGTACTTCGCCTTGGCGGCGGAGTCGGTCAGCCACGTGACGTCACGGGTCTCCTCCTTGCCGCCCACGGTGACGACCGTCACCTTCGTGGGCAGCTTCGGCGTCGCGCCGTCGAGGAAGGCGACGGTGCCGTCGACCGGCTTGACGGACTGGATGTCGTCGGCGTCGGCCTTGGACACGCTGATCCAGCTGAGCACCGGGTCGAGGTCCGTGCCCGCGTTGGACGCGGTGAAGCGGATCGACGCGGCCTTGTCGAGCGTGAACGTGATCGCGTCCGTGGCCTTCTGGCCGTTCTTCAGGTTCACCGACGCGGAGCCGAGCTCGGTGTCACCATTGGTGACGGAGAACTTGACGGTGCGGTCGTTCCACTGCGCCCACCAGTCCTTCATGCCGGCCTGCACGGTGTACACGCCGGGCTTGAGATCGGCCTGGTAGACGATCGACTTGCCCTTGTTCGCGTAGAGGCCGGTCTCGTAGGCGTCGTTGGAGTCGGTGCCGTAGACCTGCGCGTCGCCGTCGGTGCCGAGCGTGCTCACGCGGCCCCAGCCGGAGGCGGCCGTGTAGGCCTGGTCGCTGTGCTTCTGACGGGAGGCGATGTCCTCGGACGCGGCCTTCAACGCCTTGAAGTAGTCGGACTCGTTGTCCGGGTTCGATCCGGCGTCGATGTACAGGTACGTGTTCTTCGGGTAGATCGTCGCGGTGAACGACACTTCGACGTCGTTGAGCTCGGGCAGCCTGCCGGTGATGGTGACGTCGCCGGAGGGCTGGTCCTCGCCGAAGTACGTGTCCCAAGTGACGGGCGTGGTGATGGTGCCGGTCTCGCCGCCGCGCTGGATCTCCAGCTTGGCGGGCAGCGACTTGAGCAGTCCGCTGACCGAGGTGGCGGTGGCGGGCAGCTTGGTGACCACGTCGACGGCCTCGTACTTGTTCAACTGGTCGAGCGTCCAGTCGGCGTACGGCAGGACGCGCATCGTGCCGTTGACCATCTGCATCGGCGTCATCACGTAGCGCGACTGGCTGATGTCGTTGCCGGTGTCCGGGTTGAACCAGCGGTCGCCCCAGTAGATGAACAGGCCCTTCTTCTCGTCCACGGGGATGATGGAGCTGGACTGCGTGTAGAACGAGTTGGTGTGGCTCTGCTCGTAGCCGTCGCCGTCCACGAATGGGGTGCCGATCTCATGGTACGGGCCCATGATGTTGTCGCCCTCGCTCTTCGTGTACTCGTTCTCGTTCGGCGCCCAGCCGGTGGTGTGCGAGTAGATGAAGTAGTAGTGGCCCTTCCACTTGACGGGCGCCGGCGACTCCTTCGAGTTGGTGGCGATGATCGCATACGTGTCGCCGTCCTTGACGGAGGTGCCCTGCTTCTGCTCGGCGACGGGCTTGGCGAGCTTGGTGTACGTGGAGTCGAGCAGGGAGATCGTCAGGTCGCGGTTCTCGTTGCTCGCGTAGATCAGGTACGCGTCGTCGACGCCGTCGTTGTTCTCGTCCTTGCCCTGGTCGATGTACAGGTTCATGTCGCGCGCCATGCCCGGGTTCGACGTGTTGTTGCCGGGGCTCATGCGGAACGAGCCGAGGTACTTGTACGGGCCGGCCGGGTTCGACGTGGTGCTCACTGCGACGCCCGCCTTGGCCTTCGAGTAGGTGGCGGTGTCCTCGTTGCCGTACTTGGGGCCGTCGGCGTGGAACCAGATCACCCAGCGCTTGGTGGAGGCGTTGTACGCCATCTTCGGGCGTTCGAACACGCAGCTGGTCTTCGTCGGGTTGGAGCCGTCGCCGTAGAGCGCCTTCAGGTCCCACAGCAGCTTGTCGAGGGCCTCCTGCGGGCTGGAGATGTTGTAGTTGGAGGCGTCGTTCGCGAAGGTGCTGAAGTCCTTGCCGTAGATGTTCGTGTAGTCCGGGTCCTTGGCGATGTTCTCGACGTTGTAGTACTTCTGGTACACCTTGTCGCCGCCGGCGAGCTTGTTCTTGAGGTCGGCGTCGCCGAGGTAGGTCTGGAAGCCGAGCCCCTTGTCCGTCCAGTTGAGCAGGTCGTCGGAGTAGTAGATGCGCACGCCGTGGGCGACGAGACGGTCGGTCTTGTCCTCGCCGCACCAGATGTACACGTAGCCGTCGCCGTTGGCGTCGAGCTTCTGGTCCTCCTTGGCGAGCGTCGAGGTCTTCGCCTTGACGATGCCGGCGCCATGCGCCTGGATCAGGTCGCCCTTATCGTCGAATATGCGGGCGCCGTTGGTGCCGGTGATGCCCGTGTAGTGGTAGATGAAGCGGACGGCCTTGAACGCCGTCTGCAACGTGTCGGCGGCCTTGGTCACGTCGTCGGCGGTGGCGTTCGCGTCGTCGACGACCTTCTGCGCGGCGTCGCGCGCCTCGTTCAGCGCCTTGAGGTCGTCCGGGTTCGCCTTCCACGTGTCGTAGGGGGCGGTTCCGGAGTCGTCCGAACGGTAGCCGGAGGCGAGCGGCTTCAGATCCTTTTCGGTGGTCTTGCCGAGCAGCGTCTTCAGCGCGGTCTTGTCCGTCGTCGGCGCGTCGGCCTGCGCCGTGGGCGCGGCCGCGTCGCCGCCGTCCGTCGCGTCGGTCGCGTCGCTCTTGGCGCTTCCGTCCGTCGCCAGTTTGTCGGCGGTGTCGGCCGACGCGTCGAGCGCCTTCTTCGCCTGTTGCGTGCCGTCCTGCGCGCCGTCGGCGTCCGTCGTGGATTGCGCGGATTCCGCGGACTTCTTCGCGTCGTTGCCAATCAGACTCGACAGGTCGCCGGTGGACGGCGTGGATGCGTCCGTGCCCTCCTCGGCGTTGGCGGGAATCGTCATCGACGTGCACAGCAGCGTCGCCGCCGCTATCGCACCGATGAACCGTGTTCCTCGTTGCATGTATTCCTCCTTGAATTTCCTTCTGTTTCCTTCTTTGGTGAAGGCCGCCGCCCCGAACGCAATCGGAGCGGCGGCCTCGATCATCATGCCGCCGGCGGACCGGCGGCCGGGCTACCGGCTACTGCCGGCGCCTGCGCGTGATGACCAGCACGCCGGCCGCCGCGACGAGCAGCGCGACGACGCCGACCACGCCGGCCACCGAGGAGCCGGTCGCGGACAGTCCCTTGTTCGGCTTGGCCGTCGCCTGGCCATTGCCGCCGGCCGCGCCGTTGCCGGGCGCGGGCTGCTGCTCCGGGCCGGGCGTGACGGACGCGGCCTTCACGGTCACCGTGAACGTGGCGGACACGCCGCGGTAGGAGACGGTGACGGTCTTCTCGCCGGCGCTGGCGGAGTCGAAGCCGGAGACGGTGTACTCGCCGTCGGCGAGCGCCTTACGCTCCGTCTTGCCGTCGCGCTGGTAGACGGCGGCGACCTTGAGTCCGGCGAGGTCGAGCTTGTCGCCGACCGTGTACTCGGTCTTCGTCGGGGCGGTCACGTCGAGCGAGGCGAGCGTGGCCGCGTCGAACGTGACCGTGTAGGTGGTCGTCTTCGAGCCGTCGGCGGAGGTCACGGCGATCTCGGCCTTGCCGCCGAGCGCGCCCTCCTTGACCGCGTCGCCGGTCACCTTGACGGTGGCCGCGTTGTCCTTGGCGTAGGCCTGCAGGACCGGGTTCGCTTCGGCATCGATCGGCAGCGCGACCGTGTAGTCGATCGTGGCCGGGTCGAATCCGCTGATGGTCGCGCCGTCGAGACGCAGGTCGCCGAGCATCGCGTCGGCGGCGGGGGCCGCGACCTGCTTCGCCTCGTAGATGCGCACTTCGGAGATCTTCGCGTAATAGTTCGCGTTGTCCGCGTAGGTGAGCTTCAGGCGCACGCCCTTGGTGGCGGGCAGCTTGTCGAGCGAGACGGTGGTCACGTCGCCCCGGTTGATGCGCGGGCCGGTCTCGGCGGTGACGCCGGAATCCTTCCAGGTCGTGCCGTCCGCGTCGAGGACCTGCACGGCGAACGACTTCGGGGTGGCTTCGCCGAACGAGACGAAGTCGAGCGAGTGGAGCGTGCGCGCCTTGTCGAACGTGTAGCTCACCCACGGGTCCTTGTCGTCGGCGGAGGATTCGCTCTTCCAGTTCGACCACGCCTTGCCGTCGGTCGCGCCGTCGCAGGTGTTGCCGATGACGTTCGAGCCTTCGGTGGAGGAGGCCTGCGCGTTGGCGCAGAACGTCTTGGCGAGGTTCTCGCCGTTGACGGTCTCGCCCTTGGTCACGTACACGGTGAGCGTGGCGGGGATGGTCGCGCCGGTGCCGCTGCCGTCGTCGACGGTGCCCTTGATGGTCACGGTGCCGGTCGAGGCGAGCTTGTCATCGGAGAGCGCGGACCAGTCCCACGTCACGTCGCGCGCGAACGCTCCGGAGGCGCGCACATGCGCGTCGGCGGTGGCGGGGGCGGCGGCCTTGACGTCGTCGACGGTGGAGCCGGCGGCGACGGTGACGGACGCCGGGTCGGTCGCGGTGAACGCGCCGACGGTCACGGTCGCGGTGACCGGGAACTCGTTGCCGTAGACGTCCTTGGCGACGGCGGTCGCCTCATAGGTGCCTTCCTTGGTGACGTCCACCTTGGAGACGTCCCAGCCGGCGGCGGTGACGTCAGCCTTGCCCTCGCCCCACGTGTAGTAGAGGGTGACGGTCTTCGGCAGCGCGGCGGCCTCGTTCACGGCGGTCTGCACGTTCACGGCCTTGGCGCCGGTCGGGGTGACGTCGCGCAGCGTCCACGTCTGGTTGTTCGCGGGCGTGTTCGCGGTGGAGGAGGTCCACAGGCCGACCTTCGTGCCGGCGTCGGTGCCCGCGCCGTTCACGTCGAGGTTCTGCTTGGCGGCGGCGTTGAGCAGCTGGTAGCCGGAGCCGTCACCGGTGTTGAGGATCCACTTGGCGGCCGGATCGGACTTCGCCTGTTCGACGGATTCATCGGACAGGGCGTTGGTGCCGTCCTTGGAGACGAGCACCTTGCCGTCGGCGTCGGTGATCACGTACGCCTTGAGGTCGGGGCGCTCGGTGCCGGACTGGTCGATCTGGGTGAACGTCCAGGTCTGCTTCTTCGCGTCGGCGGCGGTGGAGGCCACGTCGGCGAGGGAGAGCGCGGAGTCGTCCTTGGCGACCTCGGCGACGGCCTTGCCGGACTGCTTGCCGACGAGCTGGTACGTGCGGCCGGTCGCGGCGGCGACGGCAGAGTCGGAGTGGCCGGTGACGCCCTTCAACTGGATGGAGGCGATCGAGCGGGCGGGGACCGTCACGGTGGCGGTCTTCGCGGCCTTGTCGATCACGACGGAGCCCGCGGCCTGCTTGACGTTGCTGGTCTTGGCGAACACCTCGGGGGTGGCGGAGTCGACGCCCTTGTCCTTGTCGGACTGGGCGGTCTCGGTCGTCAGGTAGAGGTCGCCGGACGCGTCGTCGGCGATCTGGCCGTACTTGGACAGGTCGATGACGAACGTCTGGGCGTTGGTGCCGGAGTTGCGGTGCACGATCGTCTGGGTCGCGCCGTCGGCGGAGGTGGCGGTCATCGTGTTGTCGGTGTCGTTGTTGGCGATGACCTTGTCGCCGGCGTGGATGAAGCGGGTGATGGCCTTGACGCCGTTGTACTTCGCGTTCGCGATGACGGTGCACGGGGCGAGGCCGTCGGTCGTGCCGCCGTTGTTGTTGACGCGGCGCTCCGAGTACAGCTTGCCGTCCTTGCCGGCCACGGTGCAGTCGAAGTCGATGAGCACGGTGCCCCAGTTGGTGTTCTCGCCGGCCGGGTTGACGTTCGAACCCATCTGCATGTTGTAGAGGTCCTCGACGACCTGCCAGAACGTGAAGTCCTTGGACTGCAGGCGGGGCACGTTGGAGCTGATGTAGCTCATCATGCCGAGCGCGTTGTCGAAGCCGTACGGGTTGTACGAGCCGGACTGCCAGGAGCCGTCCACCTCGCTCATCGAGAGCTTCTTGCCGTCGGCCTGCGCGATGTCGCGGGCGAGCATCTGGCTGCCGGTGGAGTAGGCGTGCACGTTGTACTGGCCGACGAGGTCCTTGACCTCCTGCGGGTAGTCGTTGTAGGACTTGACGAAGTCGGCGGAGTTGGTGGCGTCGGTGGCGGAGATGATCGTGTCCGCGTTGCCCTTGAGCGCCTTGGACAGGGCCTTGATGGTGGCCTGCTGCTCGGCGTTGTTGACGTGCATGCCCTCCTGCGGCTTCTTCAGCGCGTTGGAGTACGGCGTGACGGTCTTGTCCTTGTCGGAGTAGTACTTGCTCCAGTAGTTGTTGATGAGGTTCTCGTTGGAGTCGCCCTTGCCGTCGTAGTCGGAGGCCTTCTGGGACGGGGTGCCCCAGTAGCTGGTCTCGGACTCGTTGAACGGCTCGACGGTGTCGACGTTCACGTTCGCGCCGAGGCTTTCCAGATGCTCGACGTTCTTGGCCATGTACTGGGCGAACTTCTCCGGGTCCTTGAGGTTGTTCGAGCCGGAGTTGTATCCGCCGGTCGCGTAGCCGCTGTTGGTGAGGAACCACGGGGCGGAGTTGGCGAACGCCTCGATGTCGGTGATGTCGGCCTTGCCGTTCGTGCCTTCGGCGCCGCGCTTGATCCACCAGTCCTGGGCCGCGGACTTGCTGAAATCGTACTGGCTGTCGTCGGTCGGGTCGAACGCGGCGGCGAGCTTGTCCTTGTCGGCCTGCTTGGTGGTGACGCCGCCGTAGACGTTCTTGGAGCCGTCGGCGTCGTCCTTCCACGTGCCGGGCACGGCGGCGCCCTGGCGCATGAACGGGTAGCCGTACGCCACGTCGGAGGCGTTGCCGCCGCCCACGTTGTAGCGGGCCATGTTGAGGTCGAGGCCGTCCGAGCCGAAGATGGACTGGTAGAACTGCTCGCGCAGCTGCTTGCCGTATGCGACGGCCTTCTGCTTGGACGCCTCGTCGCCGAGGTTGGTGGTGATGGACGATTCCTCGCCGAGGCTGCCGGTCGCGTTCGCGAACCATGCGAGCGAGGTCCCCCAGCCGTCGAACTCGTTGGCGTACCACGGGTTCGGCGTCACGGTGACGGCCGTGGCGCCGGCGTCGGCGGCGTTCGCCGTGCCGACGGCCGCGAACGCGCCGCCCGTCGTGAGCGTCGCCGCGGCTACCAGCGCCGCGAGCGACCTTCCCAGTGATTTCATTGATTCTCCTTGCCTTGTCGTTCCGCCGTCGCCATCGATGCGGCACCGCGTCTTCGCATGTGGGCCGTTCCACCGGTTCCGGCGTCCGCGTCGGCTCCTTCACCCGACGCCCGGAATGTTTGCGCAAACATCCCGATTGCGTCCCATCATACCACAAGAGCGTCGCCGAGGCGCCGTCGAGGCCGTCGCCACCCCGCGCGCGGCGGCGCGGCGGCGACGGTCCGCGGACGGCCCCGTCACGGCCTATACTGTGTGCGGCAGACGCGCGCCGGCCGGGAACGGCGGCGCGCGAACGACACGATGCGACCGGACGACGCGCAGGCTCCTCACCTTACTGTCCCACGTCCCGGCCGCGAGAAGGAAGCAAGGTGACCCTCATGACAGGAACGACGCACACGACCCCGCACGCGGGACCGACGGAACCATCCGCGTGGACGCGCGTCATCGCGGCGGTCTCGCGCCGCATCCCCACCATCATCGCCGTGGTCGCGCTGTTCGGCGTCTGGGAGGCGTGGGTGCGCATCGGCCACGTGCCCTCCACGATGATTCCCGCGCCGAGCGAGATCCTCCAGGCGACGATCGAGGTATGGCCGACGCTCGGACCGGCGGCGGCCGTGACCACGTACGAGGGCGTCGTCGGATTCCTGTTCGCCGTGCTGCTGGGCGTGCTCGTCGGCATCGGACTGTACTGCTCGCGCGTGTTCAACGCCGCGTTCTACCCGCTGCTCGCCGCCGCGCAGACCATGCCGCTCATCTCCATCGCGCCGCTGTTCCTCATCTGGTTCGGCTTCGAGACGTCCGGCAAAATCGTCATCACCGCCGTGTTCGGCCTGTTCCCGGTGGCCGTGCAGACCGTGCGCGGGCTCGAGGCGGTGCCCGAATTCTATTCGGACGTGGCCCTGACCTGCGGGGCGACCCGCTGGTGGACCCTGTGGCACGTGAAGCTCCGCGTCGCGGCCCGCCAGATCTACGGCGGCATCCGCGTGACCGCCGCGTACATCTTCGCCACCGCCTCCACCGCCGAATACCTGGGCGCACGCAAGGGCCTCGGCATCTGGCTGCAGGCCGCGTACAACTCGTTCCGCACGCCGCTCATCTTCTCCGCCACGTTCACGATCATCGCGATGACCTGCCTGCTGCTCATCGCCGTGAACCTGAGCGAGCGCCTGCTGCTCGGCCCGGTCGGCGACGACGCCGATCCCGACGCGGACCAGTGAGCGTGGTGTCATGAATGTCATTCGTGACACCACGCAGGTTCATCCGCCACCCCTCATGACGACCAAGGTAATACACTGGGGAGGATGAATCAGGAAACAGCGGGAGTCGTATATACCAAACCTTGGGTGGTGCAGCTCATGCTCGACATGGCTGGATACGTCGCAAATCGCGGAAAGGCACTATCGGAGCGTCTCGTGGTCGAACCCAGTTGCGGCGACGGCGCTTTTCTCGGAGAAATCGTACATCGGCTCCTTGCCGATTCCACCCCCACCTCCGATGAAGAATGGAAACAGCTGGGTGATGCAGTACGCGCGTACGATATCGATGAGCAGGCGGTGAATCGTTGCCGGGAATCCGCCGCGGGGATTCTGCATCAATATGGTTGCCCCGAAAGCATCGCGAAGGCTTTGACCGTCCGATGGATCACCAAAGACGATTTCCTCCTATCCGGAATTCCCGAAGCAGATTGGGTCATCGGCAATCCTCCCTACATCCGTGCCACAGATATGGATACCGTCACACGCGAACGGTACATGGCGGTCAGCAATTCGATGACAGCAGGAACCGACATTTACGTCGGATTCTTTGACCACGGCATCGACTCGCTTAAGCCAGGCGGCAAACTTTGCTTCATCTGCTCCGATCGATGGCTGCAGAATCAATACGGCACTCGCCTACGCGAAAAGATCGCTACCGAGGCGAATCTCGACACATTGGTCCGCATGCACGGCGTAGATGCGTTTGCAGAAGAGGTAGATGCTTATCCGGCAATCACCCTCATTACAAAATCCCGTCCATCTGAATCATTGAAATACATAGACTGCGCGTCGAATTTTACCGATTCGGACGCATCCTCGGTGCTCGCATGGATAAGCACCCCATCCGAGGTATCCGGATTGCGATTTTCCGCAGCAATCGCCCGAAAACCGCAATGCCCATCAGATATGTTTCCGCTGGGAACCCCCGATGATATGCGATTCGTGCTGCGGGCTCAGGAGCGGCTACCCAAATTGGAGTCAACGGGCGTGAACCTTGGTATCGGAGTAGCTACGGGCTGTGATGCGGTCTTCGTGACGGATAATCCCGATCTCGTAGAAAAGGATCGGATGCTGCCATTGTTCTATATGCGCGATCATCGACGTCATATCAACAAGCAACGCTGGCTGGTCAATCCATGGAATCCGGATGGTTCTTTGGTGAATCTCAATGATTATCCGATTATGGAGGCCTATTTCAACGACAATCGCACCAAACTCGTCAAGCGACATGTAGCCAAGAAACACACTTCGGCGTGGTACCGAACAATCGACAAACTCAACCCATCCCTCATGCACCGCGACCTGTTGCTTATGCCCGATATGGCCGCGACACCGGACCCCATTCTCAGTCGAGGAAAATACCCGCACCACAATTGCTACTGGATTGCCAGCGATGTGTGGGATCTACCAGTACTCGGCGGATTGCTGATGAGCGATCAGACCAAGACGTTCATCGATTGTCTCGGAGTGAAAATGCGCGGGAGGACACTCCGTTTTCAAGCCCAGTATCTGCGGCTACTCCACGTTCCCCAATACAGTGATATCGCTCGCCCGACGCGCGAGGCTCTGGCTCAGGCGTTTCACAACGGAGACAGGGAACTAGCCACCATTTCGACACGACAGGCGTATAAGGAGGCCTTGTCATGAGAAACGACGTCAAAGCGGCGATTCTGCAAATGTACCGCATGCTTGAGGAAGCCGCCCAACGGCAACGTACCGCCGGCGACATCGATCGTGGACGCAGAGCCGAAGCCACGTCAGGACGGCATCTCGACCCACTCGCCGATTTGATTCGCGAGGACCTCATTGCCGGAGGATTCTCCCCCGACGACATTTTTGACGGCACGGCGTATCAACTCCGTCTTCCCGGCTGGTATCGGCGCTCGAAGAACTGGGACATAGTCGCTCTTAACGGCGATGACGATTTGGTGGCGGCGATTGAACTGAAATCCATCACCAGTTCGTTCGGGAACAACGCGAACAACAGAGCCGAGGAGGCCCTGGGAAGTGCAGCCGACGCTCACGCAGCGTTCTCCGAACACCTTTATGGCGCCGACGCCATGCCTCCGGCGCTCGGCTATGTCATGATTGTCAAGAATTGTAAACAAAGCCGAGATGCCGGGCGAACCACACAGCAAACGCTTTTCGACACGGATTCCGTATTCGAGAATGCCTCGTACTTGGACAGATTCCGAATTTTGTGCGAAAGACTGAGAGCATCAAACCTGTATCAGGCAGTATGGCTGGTATATGCCGATCCAGACACAGGAATGGTTACGGAGCCCAGTCCGACGTTGACCTATGAGAAGTTCATAGCTACCATTACCGCGACCCTTTCGATTCATCGAGCGTAAACGATTCAGCCTTCCACCCACAGAGTCGATTGTAGATATCGATGGATACGAAAAAAAGAGAAATGAGATAAGCCTCCTCTACCCTCCCCTCTATAATGGCAAGCGCTTGTCCGGCGTGTGGCAAACGGCCCCCTCTCCCCTTTTTTCGCTTCGCATGGGAGGGCGGCCGGGGCGCCGGTCGGGCGGACTGTCAGGCCCTCCATGCCGTTCTCTGCCGATCGTCCGTCCGGAGCGACACCCAGAGAACGGTTGAGAGACAACGAACTAGGGATTCATCATGAAGCACAGCCTTGTGACCAAGGCCATCGCCCTCGTGGGCGCGATCGCCATGACGATCGGCGTCGCCGCGTGCGGCCAGAGCAACGACTCCTCCTCCACCGACGGCCTCAAGAAGGTCACGTTCATGCTGTCCTGGGCGCCGGACACGAACCACATCGGCGTCTACGTGGCCAAGAACAAGGGTTGGTTCAAGGACCAGGGCCTCGACGTGGACATCGTGGCCGTCGCGCAGGCCGGCGCCGAGCAGGCCGTGAACAACGGCAACGCCGACTTCGCGCTGTCCAACCTCACCAACGTGGGCATGTACAACCTCAAGGGCGCGCACCTGAAGCAGGTGCTGCAGGTCCAGCAGAAGCCGAGCGCCATCTGGTGCGCGCTCGCCTCGAACACCGCCATCAAGTCCCCGAAGGACCTGGACGGCAAGACGTTCGCCACGTTCGGCTCCAACGAGTCCGACGCGGTGGTGCGCCGCATGATCCAGACCGACGGCGGCAAGGGCGAGTTCGACAAGGTGACCGTCGGCACCTCCACGTTCAAGACGCTCGAATCCGGCAAGGCCGACTTCGGCGGCTTCTACGCCACCTGGGAGGGCGTGCAGGCCGACATGTACGGCCCGAAGCTCAACTGCTTCACCGAGCCCGACTACGGCGTGCCCGGCAACGCGGACGCGATCGGCGTGATCACCAGCGACAAGACCATCAAGGAGAACCCGGACCTCGTGAGGAAGTTCACGCAGGCCACCCAGAAGGGCTACGAGTACGCGTACTCCCACCCGGACGACGCGGCGGACATCCTCGTCAAGGAGGCGCCGGACGCGAACCTCGAGAAGAAGTTCGTGCGCAAGAGCATGCAGACCGTCGTCGACGGCCAGTACTGGGGCGATCCGGCCAAGATCAAGGACGGCTCCTTCGTGCTCGGCACCAACGACTTCGTCGAGCCGCAGAAGTACTTCGACTTCCTCGCCCAGGAGGACGCCTACACGGATTCCCACGACAAGGTGATCCACAAGGCCCCGAACACGAAGGACTTCGCCACCAACGAGTTCCTCGGCAAGTAACGCCGACTTGAAACGGCTCCCCTTGTCAGGGGAGCTGGCCCGCGAAGCGGGACTGAGGGGTAGTCGACCGCGGATATACGACGGCGTGCTCTCCCCCAGTCTACCGAACGACAAAGCCCCCTCTG
Source organism: Bifidobacterium sp. LH_424 (assembly GCF_056356895.1). NCBI lineage: Bacteria > Bacillati > Actinomycetota > Actinomycetes > Bifidobacteriales > Bifidobacteriaceae > Bifidobacterium > Bifidobacterium sp. LH_424. The sequence continues at coordinate 109,043 of NZ_JBKEVC010000001.1, read as the reverse complement.
ACGAGGGGGCTTTGTCGTTCGGTAGACTGGTCGGCATAGCCATCATGGGAGGGGACGATCATATGGACATCGACCATACGGCCTGCAGGACCCGCGTCGTCGCGTGCGTGGATACGGGCGTCGACGACGCGATGGCGCTCGCGTACCTGCTCGCCTCGGCGGGCGAATGCGAACTGCTCGGCGTGCTCGCCGGCTACGGGAACGTGGACGCGGCCACGGCCGAACGGAACACGCGGATCGTGCTCGACCTGTTCGGCGGGCACGACGTCCCCGTGTTCCGTTCCTCGACGCATCCCTCATGGGCGGACGCGTTCATCCCCGACGCGGGATGCGCGCAGTTCCATGGGGCCGATGGGCTGGGCGGGACCGTCGGCGCGGCGGCGGCCGACCCGTCCGAACCGTCGGTACCGAAAGGCGCGATCGTGTCCGTGGGCGGCTACCGGACGGACGACCCGCATGCGAATCCGGCGGCTCCGGCCTCGCCGGCAGCCTCCCGTCCCGTCGCCAGATTATCGTACGGCCGCCCCCACCGGCCCACGTCCACGGCCTACGCCGGCCTGGACGCGGACGGGGACGGCATCGACTTCCTCATCGACGCGGTGCGCATGTTCGGCCGCCGCGTGACGGTGCTCTCCACCGGGCCGCTCACCGACGTGGACGCGGCGATCCGACGCGCGCCGGACATCGCCCCGAGGCTCAGGCTCGTGATGATGGGCGGCACGCTCACCCAGCCGGGCAACTGCTGGGACGCGGTGGCCGAAACGAACATCATCCAGGATCCGGAGGCCGCGGACCGCGTGTTCCATTCCGGCGCGGACGTGACGATGGTCGGCCTCGACGTGACGCACCAGTGCCTGCTGCCGCGGCGCGCGGTCGCCCGATGGCTCGACGCCGGAACCGACCGCGGCCGGTTCCTCGCGCGGATCGCCGGATTCTCCATCGCCGCGAACCGCAACGCCGATCCGAAGCTCTTCGCGGCCGGCATGCCGTTGCACGACCCGCTGGCCGCGGCGGTCGCCCTCGACCCGACGTTGGTCTCCACGTTCGACGTCGCCCTGCGCGCCGAGACGGCGACCGGCGACTTCACCGGCGTGCGCGGACGCACCACCGGCGACCCCGTGGGGCTCGTCACGCCGGACGTGCCGCGCGTCCACGTCGCCCTCGGCGTGGACGCGGATCGTTTCGTCGGCGAGTTCACCGACCGTCTCGCCATGATGTGCGACGCCCGGCCGTTGCTGAGGTACCTCTGACGCCCCTAGTTCACTTCTTCACGCCACCGAACCTGCGGTCGCGGTGGATGTAGTGGTCGATGGAGCGCCACAGGACCTCGCGGCCACAGTCGGGGAACAGCTCGGGCACGAAGTCGAGCTCGGCGTAGGCGGCCTGCCAGGGCAGGAAGTTCGAGGTGCGCTGCTCGCCGGAGGTGCGGATCACCAGATCGCAGTCGGGCACGTCGGGCAGGTAGAGGTGGTCGGCGATCATCTTCTCGGTGACGCGGTCGCCGCTGATCTTCCCGTCGCGCACGTCCTTCGCGATGGCGGCGCAGGCGTCGGCGATCTCGGCGCGGCCGCCGTAGTTGATGCAGAACACCACGTCGATGACCTTGTTGTGCTTCGTGCGCTCCTGCGCGACCTCGAGCTCGTCGATGACGGACTTCCACAGCTTCGGACGGCGGCCGGACCAGCGCACACGCACGCCCCACTCGTCCATCTGCGCGACGCGGCGGTGGATGATCTCACGCGAGAAGCCCATGAGGAAGCGCACCTCCTGCGGGCTGCGCTTCCAGTTCTCGGTGGAGAACGTGTACAGCGACAGGTAGCGCACGCCCGCCTCGATCGCGCCGGCGATCGTGTCGAACACGACCGGTTCGGCGGCCTGGTGGCCGTTGGTGCGGATCATGCCGCGCTCCTTGGCCCAACGCCCGTTGCCGTCCATGATGACGCCCACGTGGCGGGGCACCTTGCCCTTGGGAAAGTCGGGGATGCGGGAGGGGTCGGAGAAGGGGGCCGCCGGGATGTTCAGCGACGTGTAGTCCACGTTTTCGAAAGCCATGTCTGTCAATCTAGCAGTCGCATGGAACGTAGCGGGCGCTCGAGATAGTACTCGGCCCAATCCTCCACGAGACGCGCGGTCTCGGGCAGGAGCCCGCGGCCGTCGAGCTCCGTCCAGTCGCCGTCGGTCAGCGCCTCGAGCTGGGCGAGCGCGAGCGGCGTGATGCACTTCGCCTCGGGCGTGTGGTCCTTCGCGCACATGAGGCCGCCGGCGGGGATGGACAGGTACACGCCGGCGGAAAGGCCGCCCGTGAAACCGTCCGTGAAACGTTGCGGCTGCTGGGTTTCCGCCGTGCCGCCTTCCGTGGAACCGCCTGTGAAACCATCCGTGAAACGCCGTTGCCCGCAGACGACGCACGCGTGCAGGCGCGGCGACCAGCCGGCGAGCGCGAGCGCGCGCATCACGTAGGAGGCGGAGATCTGGTCGGAGGCGTGCGCGTGCTTGGCGAGCGCGTTCAGCGCGCCGATGAGCAGCCGGTATTGGCCGGCCACGCGCTCCTCCTCCGCGCCGACGATCTTGTCGGCGGTCTCGACGATCACGTTGGCGGCCGTGTACGCGTCGTAGTCGGCGCAGATCGGTTCGGCGTAGGCGGCGACGGATTCGGCCTGGGAGACGACGTCGAGCGAACGTCCCTGCGCGATGAGCAGGTCGGCGCGCATGAACGGTTCGAGGCGTGCGCCGAAGCGTGATTTGACGCGGCGCACGCCTTTGGCGACGGCGCGGATCTTCCCGTGGTTGCGGGTGAGCAGGGTGATGATCCGGTCGGCCTCGCCGAGTTTCGCGGTGCGCAGCACCACCCCTTCGTCTCGATACAGCGGCATGGTTCCCCATTATGGTGCGACGTGTGACCGGCGACGTGCGGCCGGTCCCGGGACACCCCCTCAGTCGGCTTCACCGACAGCTCCCCCTCAAGGGGGCGCCGGAGAACAACGAATCAGTAGACGAAGAGGCCCCAGAAGGCGAAGAAGAAGAGGACGTGGAGCATGGCAGCGGCGGTGAGCCAGAACAGGACGCGTCCGAAGCGCGTGTCGGCGAGCACCGGTTCGCGTCCGGTCACGATGCCGTGGATGGCGTCGCGCCGGGGCGGCCAGCGCAGCACGCCGCGCCGGGAGGCGACTTCGATGAGCCGGGCGAACACGCGCGACCACGCCCAGACGACGAGCGTGCACACGATCTCGATGACCGGCCAGCTCCACCAGATCATGCCCGGCTCCTCGTCGGGCGCGGCACCCCAGGCGAGTCTGACCACGGCCATGACCACCTGGCCGAGGCCGGCGGCGAACAGGAGGAGCGTCGCCATCGTGGTGACGGTGAGCGTGACGAGCGCGTTGCCGAATCCGTGCCGGAATCCGAGCCCCGGGTAACGCACGCCCCGATTGCGCCGCCGCAGCCGAAACGCGATGCGCCGGCCCAGCGCGATAAGCCAGGCGACGAGCGTCGCCAGCAGCAGCACGAGCATGCCCGCGTGCAGCACCGTGCCGTAGATGGTGAGCGAGCGTCGCGGCGTGAGGTCGTCGGGCACGGCGATCGACTGGTAGATCGTGTCGCCGGCGACGCGCTCCGATGTCTGGCGAAGTCCCGCGGCGGTGCCGGACGCCCAGGCGATCACGTCGTCCACGTAAGCATCGGCGAATTTGGTGCCGGTCTCCGCCTCGTCGCCGAGCCGCAGCACGTGGTTGGCGACCGGGTAGCTGCGTACGGTCACGTCCTTGTTGCCGGCCGCGTGGGCGAGGGCGAGCATATGCGTGACGCCGTCGACCTGCGCGGTCATCACGTCCTTCGACCCGTAGGCGATGAGCGTGGGTATCGCATAGGCGGACGTCTCGGGCAGGTCGAGGTCGAAGTTGTGCAGGCCGAACAGCGCCGTGTCCGCGTTGAACACGCGGCGCACGATCGACTGGTAGCCGTCGTTCGCGCCGACGAGCGCGAAGTCCTGGGAGACGAAGAAGCCGAGCGAGCGGCGCGGCGTGAACACCATCGGCGACAGGAGAATCTGGAACGCGACGTCCGGATCGTCGGCGAGCAGGTATTGCGAAATCCACGTCGATTCGCTGGTCGCGTAGATGCCGACCTTGGCCGCGTCCACGTCGCTCCGCGCGCGCAGCAGGCCGATCGCGGCGTCGTAGACGCGCGCGGAGGCCGGATAGTCGCGCGTGATGTCCGTGGTGGACCAGACGGGCTTGTCGATGACGGCGGTGACGAAACCGGCCGAGGCGAGCGCCGTGGCCATGTCGCCGAACGAGTTGTAGGCGGTGCCGAAGCCGGCGCCGTGCATGAACACGATGCCGGGGCGTTTGCCGGCCGCGCCGGCCGGTCGGCGGATGAGCACGGTCACGTCCTGCGTCTCGCTGTCGCCGTCGCCGTGCACGCGCCACGTCGAGTCCGCGGCGGCGTCGACCTTCACCCGGCGTGCGCCGCCGACCTGCGTGCCGTCGCGGCGCACGGTGATGGAGACCGCGGATTCCTTCACGTCGTACGCGCCTTCGCCGGCGGCCGTCGCGGTGCCGCCCGACGCGCCGTCGAACGTGACGGACGTGTCGTCGGTGAGCGTCGCGACGGTGCGTCCGGTCGGTTCGTTGTCCCACGGCACGGTGGTGAGGTTCGACACGGAGACGAGCAGGCCGATCAGGATGATGAAGATCGGCAGGCTGACGGACAGCCTGCGCCATCGCGACCACGGCATCTCCCGTGTCGCGTCAGTGCTGTCCGATGCATGCTCGTCGCGCGTCACACCGCTCCCCCGCGTCCGGCTCAGTGGCCGGGATGCTGGATCGGCACGACGACCGGGCCGGTGGAGCCGTCGGGCACCTGGCCCGCGGCCTCCATCTTCGCGGCCATGTCGTTGGCGATCTCGAGCAGCGTCTCGACGATCTGGTCCTCGGGCACGGTCTTGATGACCTTGCCCTTGATGAAGATCTGGCCCTTGCCGTTGCCGGAGGCGACGCCGAGGTCGGCCTCGCGCGCCTCGCCCGGGCCGTTGACGATGCAGCCCATGACGGCCACGCGAATCGGCGCGGTAACGTTCTTGAGGCCGTCGGTCACGGCGGAGGCGAGCTGGATGACGTCCACTTGGGCGCGGCCGCAGCTCGGGCAGGAGATGATGTCGAACTTGCGCGGGCGCAGGCCCATGTATTCGAGCAGCTTGCAGCCGACCTTCACCTCTTCGACGGGCGGGGCGGAGAGGGAGACGCGGATCGTGTCGCCGATGCCTTCGGCGAGCAGGGCGCCGAACGCGAGGCACGACTTGATGGTGCCCTGCCACTGCGGACCGGCCTCGGTGACTCCGAGGTGCAGCGGCCAGTCGCCCTTGGAGGCGAGCAGGCGGTAGGTCTGGACCATCGTGATCACGTCGTGGTGCTTGACGGAGATCTTGAAGTCGTGGAAGCCGACGTCCTCGAACATGTGGGCCTCCTTCAACGCGGAGGCGACGAGCGCTTCGGGGGTCGGCCCGCCGTACTTGGCGTACAGCTCCTTGTCGAGCGAGCCGGCGTTCACGCCGATGCGCAGGCTGATGCCCGCGTCGGTCGCGGCCTTGCAGATGTCAGGGCCGACCTGGTCGAACTTGCGGATGTTGCCCGGGTTGACACGCACGGCCGCACAGCCGGCGTCGATCGCCTGGAACACGTACTTCGATTGGAAGTGGATGTCGGCGATGACCGGGATCGGCGACTTGCGGCAGATCTCGGGCAACGCGTCAGCGTCGTCCTGGCTCGGGACGGCGACGCGCACGATGTCGCAGCCGGCGGCCGTGAGCTCGGCGATCTGCTGGAGTGTGGCGGGCACGTCCGCGGTGAGCGTGTTGGTCATCGACTGCACGGAGATGGGTGCGCCGCCACCGACCGGCACCGGGCCGACCATGATGCGGCGGGATTTGCGGCGCGGGTGGAGCGGCGACTCGCTGGTCAGCTCGACCGGGTCGCCGGTCTTGCGGAACGGTTTGTTGACGGGGTTCACGGTATTCAACGTATTCATCACTGCTTGTCTATCAGCTCGTCGGCCTTGGCGCGGGCCTCGCGTTCGAGCTGTTCCATTTCCTCCACGTCACGGAACAGCGGGTCGCCGCGCAGCTCGGCGTCCATCAGGTCGAGCACGGCCCTGACCGTGTCGACGATGCCGAGGTAGGGCAGGCGATGCTCGAGGAACGCGTGCACGGCCTGCTCGTTGGCGGCGTTGAGGACCGCCGTGTGCTTCTCGGAGGCGTTGAGGCAGTGGCGCGCGAGGGAGACGGCGGGGAACGCCTCGTCGTCGAGCGGCTCGAACGTCCACGAGGCGGCCTTCGTCCAGTCGCACGCGGCGGCCACGTTCGGCATGCGCGCCGGCGCGGACAGGCCGAGCGCGATCGGCAGGCGCATGTCCGGCGGGGAGGCCTGGCAGATGGTCGCGCCGTCGACGAATTCGACCATCGAATGGACGATGGACTGCGGGTGCACGGTCACGGCGACGCGTTCGGGCGGGATGTCGAACAGTCGGGACGCCTCGATGACCTCGAGGCCCTTGTTCATCAGCGTGGACGAGTTGATGGTGACGACCGGGCCCATGTTCCACGTCGGGTGGTTGAGCGCCTGCTCGGGCGTGATATCGGTCATCTGGTCGCGTTTCATGCCGCGGAACGGGCCGCCGGAGGCGGTGACGACGAGGCGCGCCACTTCGGCGTGCGTGCCGGAGCGCAGCGACTGCCAGATCGCGGAATGTTCGGAATCGACCGGGTTGATCTGGTCCTCGCGCGTCTGCGCGCCGAACAACAGGTGGCCGCCGGCGACGACGGACTCCTTGTTGGCGAGGGCGAGCTGCGAGCCGGCCCTCAGCGCGGCGATCGACGGTTCGAGGCCGATCGAGCCGGTGATGCCGTTGAGCACGACGTTCGCGCCGGAGCCGGCCATCGCGATGACCGCGTCCGGTCCGGCCTGCACCTGCGTGTGCTTCGCGCCGGCCTGCTCGAGTGCCTCGCGCAGCGCGGCCGCCTTCGTCTCGTCGAAGACGGCGACCTGCGGCACGTGGAACTCGGCGGCCTGCCGCGCGAGCAGGTCGATGTGCGCGCCGCCGGCGGCGAGGCCGACGACGGTGAAACGTTCGGGGTGGCGGGAGATGACGTCCAGTCCCTGGGTGCCGATGGAGCCGGTGGAGCCCAGGATGACGACGGTGTTGCTGTGGATCACTGCTGCTTCTTTTCGTCGTTGCCGAGACCCGGGAACGACAGGTTGGGGATTTCGAGGTTGCCGTCATCGGTGGACAGCAACGAGAACGGATTGGCCTGGACCGCGGGGGCCGGGGCCGGATTGGCCTGGACCGGCGCGGCGTGGGCCGCATGCGCCGCGTGCGACGCGCGGGTGGGCGCCGGCGCGGGGGCCGCGACCGGAGCCTGCGAGGACGTCACGGACGGGATGTCGAGGCGCGGCATCTGCGGCGTGAACGACGGCGCGTCGATGGCCGGGAACTCCTGCGAGACCGCGGCCATATGGGCCAGGGCGGCCAAAGAGCCGGTGGTGGGCTCAGGTTCGGAGGCCGCGGCGGGGGCAGGGACGGTCGTCTCGTGGGTCGCGGGAGCCGCGGCCACGGGAGCGGGCTGCGCGACCGGCTGCGCGGTAGCCGCGACGCTGATCGGCTGGGTCGGGTACGTCGACGGCGCCGGCTGCACCGGCTGCGCGGAGACCTCGATGGGCGCGGCTGCGGGAGCCGCGGCGGTCTGGGCGGGCGCGAAGGACGGTGCGGCCTGCACCGGAACAGTCTGCACCGGAGCGGGCGTCACGACCGGAGCCGGAGTCACCGGTTGCGCCGCATGCACCGACTGCACGGACGGCGTGAAGGAGACAGGCTGGGCGACGGGGGCCGCCGGCTCGACCGGAGCCGTCTGCACCGGCATCGTCTGTACGGGAACCGTCTGGACCGGGACCGTGGCCTGCGCGGCGGCCACCGGCTGCACCGGAACCGTCTGTACGGGAGCCGTGGCCGGAGCAGGCGTCACGACCGGCGTGACCGCGGGGGCGACCGCCGGCGTAGACGCGGCCGGGGCGACCGGCGTGGACGCGACGGACGCCGCGGCGGCGTTGCCGGCGAGCACGACGGACGGCGAGGCGACCGGCGGCTCGGGCGACGGGGTGAACAGGCTCTGCTCGGCCTGGCTCAACGCGTCGAAGCTCTCGGCGCGGGCCGCGGCGTCTCGAGCCGGCACGACGGGCGCGGACGCGGCCTGTGCCGGGGCCGCGGCGACGGGCGGGGCGGGCGCGACGGCCGGCGGCGCGTAGCTCTGCGGCGCATCGGAGACGTCGGCCTGCGGCGCGGCCGGACGCTGGTACTGGGCGTCCGGGGAGAACAGCGGGGCGACGCCGTCGACCGGCGCGGACACGGAAGCGGAGGCGTCATCGTCGCCGGTGGTGATGTAGTCGGCGATGCGGGCGAAGGATTCGAGACGGCTCAGCAGCTGCGCGCACGTGTTGAGGAAGTAGTCGACCTGGCGCTCGTCGTAGCCCTTCTTGCCCTTGCGCTGCGTGAACACGGAGTTGGAGACGAAGTCCGCGGTGATCTTGTCGAGGTCGCCCACGTCCTTCTTGGATACGCCGTCGAGCCCGAGCTCGGAGGCCGCCTTGTCGGCGATCTGGTCGGAGAGCCTGTCGACCTGCTTGCGGTCGTAGGAGGGGGTGCGCGGCTTGCCGGAGCCGAAGCGTTCGCCTTCGGCGCGGTCGAGATGCTTGACGATCTCGCGGTACAGCTCCTCCGTCTTCGCCTTCCACGCGATGCGCCCGTGCTGGGAGATCTCCCACGTGGTCTGCTTGTCGACCACGGCGCGTTCGAGGCGGGCGAGCGCCGCGTCCACCTGGGCGACCTCATAGCCGCCGCGGGTCAGATCGAAGGACACGTTCTGGATGTCCCGCTGCGTCAGCTGGGCGCCGTCGCTGTCGTACAACGCGTGCGCCCGCTCCAGAAACGCGTCCACCTGGGCGGGGTCGTAGCCCCACTTGCGCTTGCCTGCCCTGGGGATTCCGGCTTCGGATTGCTGCGCCATGGGCTATCAACCTCCTAGAGGAACGAACGGTACTGTCAGTCACCTTACGTGATTGTTGGGACGCGGCCGGGCGCCCGGACCCCCGCGTGCGGCCGTCTTCGCGTGTTTCGCCGGGGGTTACGCTATGGTGTTGCGGTGCGGGCGATTAGCTCAGTCGGCTAGAGCGCCACCTTTACACGGTGGATGTCGGGGGTTCGAGCCCCTCATCGCCCACAATCGACCGAAGAGGCTTGGAATCATGCGGATTCCAAGCCTCTTCGTCGTATCAGGCCGTCAGCGGCCCTTGCCGTAGGCGCGCAGATGGATGCCGTTCCAGTCGGGGCTCACGGTGATCGGCGTGGCCGCGTTCATGCCCGCGGTCTTCGCGGCGGACTGCACGGTGCTGGAGCTCGCGGCGCCGTCGCGTCCGGGCTTCGGGGTGAGCACCCACAGCGGACCGTCGTCGCCGAGCACGGCGTACGCGTCGACGATCGTGTCGGACAGCTCGTCCTCGTCGTCGCCGTCCCGCCACCACAGAATCACGCCGTCCACGGCGGAGTCGTAGTCCTCGTCGACGAGATCCTGCCCGGTCAGATTCTCGATCTTCTCACGGATCGTATCGTCCACGTCGTCATCCCACAGCCATTCCTGCACGATGTCGCCGGGTTTAAACCCAAATTCCTCAGCGTTCTGTGATGCGGTTTGATTCACGCAGACCACAATACCAACACACGGCGAACAGGAGCGTTAACAAACGGGGAAAAATGAGACGGACGCGCGGCGAGACGCGCATGGCGGCGGTCGGCGCGACGCCGCGCGCGCCCGCCCCGCCGCCTCACTTCGCCACGCAGTGCGGCAGGGACTCCCCCTTGCCCTCGCCGATGGCGACAAGCGCCGCGTACGCCTCGTCGAGCGTGGACACGCTCACGTCGCGCAGCCCGTCCGGCACGTGGCCGACGACCTCGTTGCAGTTGGACTTCGGCGCGAGGAACCAGGTGGCGCCGTCGCGTTTCGCGCCGATCATCTTGAGCCGGATGCCGCCGATGCGCCCGACCTTCCCCTTCGCGTCGATGGTGCCGGTGCCGGCGATCGTCCTGCCGCCGGTCTCGTTTTCCGGGGTGACCTTGTCGATGAGGCCGAGCGTGTACATCATGCCGGCGGACGGGCCGCCGATGTCGTCGACGTGCATCGCGACCTTCATGCCGGACACGTCGACGCCCTTCTTCTTCAGGAAGCGCTTCGCCGCCTTCACGGCGTCATCCTGCGAGGAGGTCATCTCCTTGCTCGTCTCCTTGCGGTACTCGTCGGTGGTCTGGCCGGCCGGCACGACCGCCTCGCGCGGCGTGACGACGCGCTGCGGGTCGAGCCACGACCAGATCACTTCGGCGTTGGTCAGCGGATAGCCGGGCACGCCGTTCGCGGAGATCGTGACGAGCAGGAGGCGGCCGGAATCCTTGTGCGTGGCGATGCCGGTCACGCCGATCACCTGGGAGGCGTCGCCCTTCCCGGACGGGACGGCGCCGAGCACGTCGCGGGTGGGTCCGGGCCATTCGGTCGCATACGCGCTCGGCAGGCACAGCGTCACCGCGCACAGGATGACGGCCGCCGCGCCGGCGAACCACCGGGGCGAGCGGGAGCGGACGTAGCGGACGAGGCGCGCGGGCGCGGCGCGCAGGGAGCCGGCACGCGGGGAACCGGCGTTCGGGGAATCGGGGAAAGGCATGGGCATACCGCGCATCATACCAGCGCACGCTTTGCGCGAAACATGCCCGGGACACCCTAATATGGACGGCAGGAAACGCAACCCGACGGCGACAGACAAGAGGATCCGATATGGACGAGAACGCAATCCACGAGTGGCTGATCAAATGCTTCGGCCCGGTGCAGGGCGAGATGGCGTGGCAGCAGATCTCCCAGCTGCCCGATTCGATCCGCGAACAGCTGATGAGCCAGGATCCGAGCACCCTGCCGAACCCGGCGGAGGTGCAGCAGATGATGGCCGCGTTCACCGCGGGCGGCCTCAACACGATGGGCGACATGAACCAGGTGGTCGAGGAGGGGCCGATCAACGTGAAGCTCGCCCGATCGCTCGCCCTCCAGCAGGCGAACGCGGACGGCTCGCGCACGAGCGTCACCGCCGCCGAGGGCGCGGCGGTGCGCCGTGCGATGAGCGAGGCGAACCTGTGGCTGGACACGGCGTGCGAGTTCGATCCGGCACCCGGCGAGCCGCAGGCGCTCACCCGCGCCGGCTGGGTGGAGGACACGCTCGACGCGTGGGCGAAGTTCGCCGCGCCGGTCGCCTCCTCGATGGGCGAGGCGCTCGCCTCGGTGATCTCCGAACGTCTCGGCGGCGCGTTCGACGGCGAGATCGCCGGCATGTTCGCCGGCCCGGTGCCGATTCCGATTCCAGACGGCATGAAGGACCCGAAGCAGCTGGTCAAGCTGCTCGGCAACACGTCGTTCGCGATGCAGCTGGGGCATGCGGCCGGCTCGCTGAGCCGCGAGGTGCACGGCGGCTTCGACCAGGGCATCGCGCTGCTGTCGAACCCGGCGGGCGCGCTGGTCGCGCAGAACGTCGAGGAGTACACGAAGCAGCTCAACGGCGGTTCCGGCGCCGCCGATGCCGGAACCGCGGACGGCAACAGCACCGGCGCGGGAGCCGCGTCCAACCCGATCGGCTTCACGTCGGCGAAGCCCGCCGACCATCCGGCCTCCGACCCCGAGACCGAGGCCCTGTTCGACGACATCGTGCGCCCCGACCCGATTCCCGCCGAGGAGGTCATGGCGTTCCTCGCCCTGCGCGAGGTGGCGCATGCGCGCCTCTATTCGGCGGTGCCGTGGCTGATGCCACGCTTCGAGGCGCTGATCGGCAAGTACGCGCGCGGCATCTCCATCGACCTGGACGCGATGGAGGAGCAGCTGCGCGACGCGGGCGCGCTCGACCCGGATTCGATCTCCGGCGCGGTGAACCTCACCAAGGTCGGCATCCCGGACACGCCGGAGCAGCGGGAGGCGCTGGCCGCGCTCGAATCCCTGCTCGCGATGGTCGAGGGCTGGGTGGACTGCGTGGTGTGGCGCGCCGGCATGGCGCACATCCCGCATATCGAGCAGCTGCGCGAGATGATGCGCCGCGAACGCGCGACCGGTGGCCCGGCCGAGCGTACGTTCGAAAGCCTGCTGGGCCTGGAGCTGCGCCCGAAGCGCATGCGCGAGGCGGCCGGCATGTGGGAGATGATCACCTCCGCGGAGGGCGTCGAGGCGCGTGACGCGAAATGGTCGCACCCGGATCTGCTGCCCGTGCTCGCCGGCGACCACGGCACGGCCGCGCAACCGGGGGCCACGGGGACCACGGGCGACGCGGATTCCGGCAAGGACGGCGACGGCAAGGGTGGTCCCGACGGCAAGGGCGAATCCGGCTCCACCGGCACCGACTGGGATGCGGAGCTCTCGAAGCTGCTCGGCGAGGAAGGCGACGGCCCCTCGGACGTTTCCTCGGCCGAATGATCAGCTGAGGAAACGGCTCAAGCGACGGTACTGGGAGCCCATGCCGTCCTTGGACCGGGCGTAGGAGACGTGGAGCGTGTCCTCGGCGCGCGTGATCGCCACGTACATGAGGCGGCGCTCCTCCTCCAGTTCATCCCCCGGCTGGGGCGAGCCGTAGGGCATGAGGCCCTCCGAACAGCCGATCACGAACACGTGTTTGAACTCGAGGCCCTTCGAGGCGTGCACGGTGGACACGGTCACGCGCCCCAGCTTCGCCGCGAGCCGGCGGGCGTCCTGGGCCTCGTCGTGCTCGCGCAGCGTCTCCGCCATCGCGAGCCGCGCGGCCATGTCCATGTCCGCCACCGGCGAGGCGGACGCCCAGCCGTTGTCGCGCTTCACCCGGTAGCCGATCCCCGCATGCCGCAGCGCCGCGCAGCATACGGCCTGCTGCGCGTTGATGCGCGTGAGGATCGCGCAGTCGGCCGGGTCCTCCCCCTGGTCGATGAGCCGGCGGATGCGCATGACCACGCCGCGCGCCTCCTCATCGTCCGTCTCGTACACGGTGCGTTCGATGCGCCGGCCGCCCTCGCGCGCCGAGATCAATTTCAGATACTCGTGCCTCACCGGCGAGGCAGCGAGCACCCGGTTCGCGTAGGAGACGATCTGCGGCGTGGAACGGTAGTCCGTGTTGAGGGAGATGTCGGCCGAAAGCGGTTTGAACTCGTCGGCGAAGGCGAGCAGGTCGTAGCTGGACGCGCCGGCGAACGAGTAGATCGTCTGCGCCGGATCGCCCACCACGCACACGTTGCGGTTGTCGCCCAGCCACAATCGCATCAGACGGTGCTGCAGCGGCGAGACGTCCTGGTACTCGTCGACGGTGAGCCATCCGACCGAGCGTCGAATCGCGGCGGCCGCCTCGTCGAAATCCTCGATCACGTGGCACGCCATCAGCAGGATGTCGTCGAAATCCATCTCGCCGCGCGACGTCTTCTCCCGCTCATACGCGTCGTACACGTCGGCGAACCGGTCCGGTTCGAGGCCGGCGGGGCGGCAGCGGCCGGTGACGGCGGCGACGCGCGTCGCCTGGTCCGGCGCGACGAGCGAGATCTTCGCCCAGTTGATCTCGTCGCGCACCGCGCGCACCGTCGTGTCGTCCTCGTCCACGCCCGCGTCGACGCGGCGCAGGGCGCGCGCCGTGATGTCGCGGGCGTCCTCGACGAGCCGCGGGAACGGCGCGTCGCACACGTCGGTCCACACGCGGCGCAGCTGGCGCAGCGCCGTCGCGTGGAACGTGGACGCCGTGACCTGCTCGCCCACGCCGAGCGACGCGAGACGCACGCGCATCTCGGCGGCCGCCTTGACCGAGAACGTGACGGCGAGCGTGCGCGACGGGTCCCACGCGCCGGTCGCGCACGCGTGCGCGATGCGGCGCGTCACCGTGCGCGTCTTGCCCGCGCCGGCGCCCGCGACGATCCGCACCGGACCGTCCAGCGCGGTCGCCGCCGCCGTCTGCGCCTCATCCAACCCGTCGAGCAGCCTGTCCATGCCCTCATTGTGGCACACCGCGCGGCGGGCGGGCGCGACGCGGTCGGCGTGTACTAATGTGGGAGTGTGACAGAACGTAATGAACTGATGCTGGCGGCCCTCACCTCCGCCGCCCTGCCGTCCGTCGTCGTGGCCGGCGTCTTCCCGGGGATGACGCATGCGGACGGCGTCGACCAGGCGCAGGTGCGTGACGTGACCGGCAAGACGTACGACGTCTACGCCTCCAACACCGAGGAGGGGCGGCGGAAGCTCGCGGCGAGGGTCAAGGCGGCGAGGACGCTGGCCGAGGCCCGCGATCCGGGCGGGCTGGGCTTCGCGCTCGACCGCGTGCTCGGCTTCGCGCCCGGCACGGACCCGCAGGGCGCCACCGGCGACACGGCCGTCATGGTGGCGATGCATCAGGACGGCGTCGAACGCGACCTCAACTTCCTCACCTTGGACGACTGCGCCGCGATGGGCACGGCGATCGGCGCGATCCACCGGCTCAACCCGTCGTTCCTCGGCCCCGCCGGGTACCCGGCGTATGCCACCGGGCAGATCCGCGCGCAGCTGACCGCGTGGATCGCACGCCTGAAGAACGCGGGCCATGTGCCGCCGGAGATCACCTCCAGCTGGTCGAAGATCATGGAGACCGAGGGCCTGTGGTCGTTCAACACGTGCATGGTGCACGGCGGCTTCGAGGACGGCGACGTGCGCTTCAGCGGGTCGACGATCACCGCGATCAACAACTGGCAGAACATGCAGGTGAACGATCCGGCGCGCGACCTGGCGTGGATCTTCTCCAAGCTCGACGAGGCCCACCGCAACGCGGTGCTCACCGCGTACGGCCGCATGATGGGCAACCGTCTCGACGGGCTCATCATGCTGCGCGCGAACCTGTGGGTGCAGATGGAGCAGGTCGGCGACTTCATCCAGGCGGTCAAACGCGCCGACTCGCAGCAGATCATCCGGTTCAAGGCGCAGGTGGACCGTCTCGCGCACCAGCTGTCGCTCGCCGCGCGCGCCGCCGAGCCGAAGCCGGCGTCGTACCGTCCGGGCGCCCGCCGCGCCGGCGCGCCGGCGGTGGACGAGGGACGGGAGAAGCCGCCGTCGACGATCACCGTGGGCACGCTGCTCGAGGCCGGCGAGCGCCGCCGAGCCGCCGCCGAGACGGCCGCGGCCGCGACGCGCGCCACGGCGGGCGAGACGGACAGCACTGGTTCGGCCGATATCGTCGCCGCCGGCGAATACGCGCCGGGCGGCGCGGACGCGGACGACACGTCGCGCACGCCGATCAGGTCGGCGGGGGCGTATGCGCCGGCCGGCGCGGACGGCTCCGACTCGTCGGCCACGATCGCGCTGCGGCAGGGGCCTCAGGGTCCCGTGAGCGGAAACGCGGACGCGAGCGCGAATGTGACGGATGCGGACTCCACGGCGACCGAGACCTCGAACGACGGACGCCGCACCGTGGGCGGCATGCAGATGCCCCCCACGATCGCGCCGATCAATCCGCTCTCCCGCACGGCGACGCCGGGGGCGGCCGCCGTGCACGTGGACGGGCCCCACGACGAGGCTCACGCTGACGGGGCGTATGAGCCGCCGGCGGACACGTCCGCGACCGTCGTGATCCCGCTGCTCGAACGTGAGGAGCGTGCGCTGCGCGACGCTCGCGCGGGACTCGAGCTCGAGGATGCGACCTCCGACGACGCGCCGCAGGCGGACGGCGAATACGTCCCGCCCGCGGCCGACGGGACGCCGCGGATCGTGGCGGAGCCGGAGGAGACGGACGACGCCGGCCTTGGTTCCGGCACCGGCGACGGCGAGGACGCCGACGAGGCGATCGACGACACGCCGTCGGTGACGCCGATGGTCGTGGCTGCGCCGTCGGTCGCGATGGTCGCCTCCACCGGCATGGTGGCCGCCGGCGAGGCGCGGGACGCCGAGCCGACGGGCGAAACGGATGAAGCCGAACCGGGCAACGGCGAAACGAATGAAGCCGAGACGTCCGAAGCCGAATCATCCGAGGCCGCCGGCGAACCGGATGACGAACCCGACGACGACACCGGCGAGGCCGTCACCGTGCCCGACGAGGCGCGGGACGCCACGCCGACGGCGTAATCACGCCCGTCCGCCGCGTCATGCCGCGGCGGACGGGCACAATGGAACATCGACGACCACAATCGCACACGAATCACACGAATCACACACAAAGGAGCAACATGGACATCGAACTGGGCATCCGCAACGTGGCGCGCACCGTCACCTTCAGCACCGAGGATTCCGCCGACCAGGTGAACGAGACCATCGCCAAGGCGCTGGACGCGCACCAGCCTGTCGTCCTCACCGACGACAAGGGCCGCCGCATCATCGTGCCGGCCGACGCGCTCGGCTATGCGATCGTCGGCTCGGAGACCAAGCACGCCGTCGGTTTCGGCGCGCTGTGACCGTGTGACCGGACGCGGCGCGGTCCTTACCGCCACAGGGGGATCGCGCCGCGTTCGACGATGCGGCGCACCGTCGCCTCGTCGGTGAGGTTCTCCCCCAGCAGGTTCGGTTTGCCGGCGCCATGCCAGTCCGAACCGCCCGTGACGAGCAGCCCGTGCGCGTTCGCGATGGCGAGCAGGCGTGCGCGCTGTTCGGGCGGGTTGCCGCGATGCCACACCTCGAGCCCGTCGAGTCCCTCTCCGATGAGCCGTTCGATCTGCTCGTCGGAGAGCAGCCGACGGTTGCGGCTCAGATCGCCCGCATGCGCGATGACGACCACGCCGCCCGCCTCGTTCACCGCACGCACCACCTCGTGCGTGGTCGGCGAAGGCGTGGGGATGTAGTACTTCGAATCGGCGCTCACCGCGTCGGCGAACGCCTCCGAACGGTTCGCGTACACGCCGGCCGCCACCAGCGCGTCGGCGATGTGCGGGCGGCCCACCGTCGTCCGGCCGCCCTCCTTGACCTGCGCCATCACCGACTCCCAGCTGATCGGATAGTCCTCGGCGAGACGCGCGACCATGCGTTCGGTGCGCTTGAGCCGGGCCTCGCGCGTCGCCGCGAACAGGCGCGTGATGTGCAGGTTGCGCGGATCGTACTGGTAGGCGAGCATGTGCACCGACACGTCCTCGTCGCACGCGGTGATCTCGCTGCCGCGCAGCAGCGGCAGCCCCTGCGCCTTCGCCGCCTTCTGGGCGCTCTCCCAGCCCGCCGTCGTGTCGTGATCGGTGATGGCGACGCCGACAAGCCCCCGCTCCCCCGCCTCGGCGAGCATCTCGGCGGGCGTGCGCGTGCCGTCGGAGAACACGGTGTGGCAGTGAAGATCCCATCCCTGCTTCGGTGGTTCGGTGGGCGCAACGTATCCAGTCATACGTTCTATCGTAACCCGGGCCCGGAGGCCTCCCGCACATCGACGTGCCCGCGCCGCGCTGGTAGAATCGACGGTACTGGGCCATGTGACTAACGAAGGTCACGGCACAACGGAAGGGAAAACAGAAAATGATAGGCGCGGTATTGGGAGGCGTGATCATCCCCATCGTGGTGGTCGTACTCGTCCTCGTGTTCTCGTCCATCTTCATCGTCCCGCAGCAGCAGGCGTACATCATCGAACGGTTCGGCAAATTCCAGTCGGTGCAGTTCGCCGGCATCCACATCCGCATCCCGTTCGTCGACCGCATCGCGATGAAGACGAACATGCGCGTCAACCAGCTCAACGTGCAGCTGGAGACCAAGACGCTCGACAACGTGTTCGTCACCGTCGTCGCATCCACGCAGTTCCGCGTCAACGCGCAGAACGTGGCCACCGCCTACTACGAGCTGCGCGACCCGGCCGGCCAGCTGCGCTCCTACATGGAGGACGCGCTGCGTTCCGCCATCCCCGCGTTGACCCTCGACGACGCGTTCGCCCGCAAGGACGACGTCGCGTTCGACGTGCAGAAGACCGTCGGCAACGAGATGAGCCGCTTCGGCTTCACCGTCGTCAAGACGCTCATCACCGCCATCGACCCCTCGCCGCAGGTGAAGAACGCGATGGATTCGATCAACGCCGCCCAGCGCGAGAAGGAGGCGACGCGCCAGCGCGCCGAGGCGCAGCGCATCCAGATCGAGACGCAGGCCGCCGCCGAAGCCGAGAAGACGCGCCTGCAGGGCGAAGGCCAGGCGAACTACCGCCGCGAGATCGCCAACGGCATCGTCGACCAGATCAAGAGCCTGCAGGCCGTGGGCATGAACATCAACGACGTGAACAACGTGGTTCTGTTCAACCAGTACCTCGACGTGATGCGCTCGCTCTCCGAATCCAGCAACGCGAAGACCGTGGTGCTGCCCGCCTCCACGCCCGGCGGCTACCAGGACCTCTACGAGCAGGTCACCAAGGCCATGCTCACCGCCTCCGAGACGCAAGGCAAGTAGGAAAGCCGACGGACCTGCGATGCCTACAATGACGGTATGAGCGAAAGCACCGAATCCGCGAAGACCATCATCAACTGCCTGCCGCTCAGCGACGCCGAACGGCAGGCTTTCATATCCGCCGCGCCCGGCGTGCGCCAGGAGTTCGTCGGCAATCCGATCGAACGCGGCACGATGACGTGGAAGGCGCGCGTCCCCGCCGGACTGCGCCACGCCGCCACCGCCGTCATCGGCAACATCCCGCCCGCCGAGGCCCGCGACTATCCGCGGCTCGAATGGCTCCAGACATGGAGCGCCGGCGTCGACAAATACGTCGCGCCCGGCGTCCTCGCCGACGGCGTCACCGTCACCAACGCGACCGGCGCCTACGGGCAGACCGTCGGCGAACACCTGTTCGCGATGATGTGGGCGCTCATGCGCAACATCCCCGCCTACGCGCGCCAGCAGGACGAGCGTCGCTGGCACGACCTCGGCCGCGCGCTCACCCCGGCCGGCGCGACCGTCCTCGTCGTCGGCACCGGCGACATCGGCTCGCATTTCGCGCGGCTCGCCAAGGCGGTCGGCGCGCGCACGGTCGGCATCCGGCGCAACCCCGCGAAACCCGCGGACGGCATCGACGAGATGCACGGCTTCGACGAACTCGACGCGCTGCTGCCCGACGCGGACGTGGTCGCGCTCGCCGTGCCCGCCTCGCCGGACACGGACCATCTCATCGATGCACGCCGGCTCCACCTGCTCAAATCCACATGCGTGCTGCTCAACGCGGGACGCGGCAACGCCGTCGACCCGCGCGCGCTCGCCGCCGCGCTCTCCGAGGACCAGTTGCACGGCGCCGGACTCGACGTGACCGAGCCCGAACCGCTGCCGGCCTCGAGTCCGCTGTGGGACGAGCCGCACTGCCTCATCACCCCGCACGTGGCCGGCGGCAACCATCTGGAGGTCACCGAGCGGCGCATCATCGCCATCGCGTTGGAGAACGTGCGGCGCTACGCGGCCGGCGAACCGCTCGCCAACGTGCGGCGGTAGGCGACGGTAGGCGACGGAGGAGCGGTAGGCGTGAAGGCGTTCCTCGCGACCGCGTTCAGCTCGCGAGGAACGCCTTCACCGACGATTCCGCCGCCGCATACCCCTTGCGGTACATCATCTCCAGGCCCTCGAAGCTCTTCCTCAGGGTGTTGAGGCCATACAGGTCCTCCGGCGCGAGGATGAGCACGCGGCCCTCCGCCTCGTAGCGCTTCGCCAGCTCGATCTCGTCGTTGTACGTCTTGTAGCGCATGCGCAGACGCTCGGCCGCCTCCGGATACGTGCGCTCGAGGATACGCGCCGGCGCGAGGTCCTTGCGCTGCTGGCGCACCTCGTCGCGCAGACGCGACAGGATGAGGATCACGCGGTCGTAGCCGTCGTCCAGCGCCTTCTGGACCGGCACCGGATCGGCGATGCCGCCGTCGTAGTACGGCACGCCGTCCACCACGTACGGCTCGCACGCCACCGGCACCGCGGACGATGCCTTCACCGCGTCGAAATCGTCGAAGCGGATGCGCGACTTGTCGAAGTACTTGGTCGAACCGTCCTGAGCGTTGCAGGCGACCACGGTGAAGCCGGTCGGATTCGCCTCGAACGCGTCGAAGTCCACCGGATACTCGCCGTCGTGGTTGCTCAGCGTGCCGTAGATGTAGTCGAGGTTCGCGAAATTATGGTTCTTGAAGAAGCTCTCCGCGCTCGCATACTCCTTGCGGAACGCGAACTTCGTATAGAACGTGTGGTTGCGGCCGTGCTGGCGCGCGATGAACGAGGTCATGTTCGCAGCGCCCGCGGAGACGCCGTAGCACATATCCACGTCGATGCCCTCCTCGAGCATGTAGTCCATCACGCCGCATCCGAAGATCGCGCGGAAGCCGCCGCCCACGTCGATCATCGCCGTCCTGTTCGCCATGTCATTTCCCCCTTGCGTTCCGTGATCCGTCAGGCCGACACTACGCCACAAGCCGGGACATCCCCGTGGTTATTGGACAGGCGGAGCGGAACCGTCGCAACGCGGGATGGTTCCGCTCCGTCTCACGTGATTCACGCGATTCACGCGTGCAGCAGCTCGCGCGACAGCGCGGCGATGCGCTCCGACGGGTCGGAGTTCGCGAGCTCCACGCCGCCCTCCGCCGATTCCGGCGCGAGATGGCCGAGCGATTCGAGCACGACGCCCAAGTGCCGCACCGTGCCCTCGTTGCCGTCGATGACGGCCGCACGCTCGGGCAGAAGCTCGCGGAAGTAGTCGCGGTAGAACACGAAATGCGTGCAGCCGAGCACCACCGAGTCGATGCGGTCGAGGTCGTACTGGTCGAAGTAGCCGTGCAGCGTGCGCATCACCAGATCATGGTCGCCGAGCCGCCCCGATTCGACGATCTCCACCAGATCGGGGCACGGCTCCTTATAGATCTCGTTGTCCGAGTCGAAACGCTCCATCAGCTTCGCGAACTTGCGCTCGCGCAGCGTCAGCGGCGTGGCCGCCACGATCACGCGCTGCGGGATGTGATGCGGGTCGGAGGGCACGTCGCCGCGGTCGCAGGCGATCTTCAACGCCGGCTCCATGCCGATGATCGGGATGTCGTACGCCTCACGCAGATCGTTCACCGCCGCGGACGTGGCCGTGTTGCACGCGATCACCACCGCCTTGATGCCTTGTTTCACGAAGCGTTCCACGATCGCGAAGCTCAACGCCTTCACCTGTTCCGGCGATTTCACGCCGTACGGCGCGTTCGCGGAGTCGCCGAAGTAGAGGACCCGCTCGCGCGGCATGTCGCGCACGAGCTGGCGCACCACCGAGATGCCGCCCAATCCGGAATCGAACACGCCGATCGGCGCCGTCGAACTCATCGCCATCCTCCTTGCCGTTCCCATGGTTCCCGTAAGGCGTTCCGCGGTCGTTCCCGCCGGTCGTTTCCCGTCGGCGTCCGCGACGCGTCCACTGCCGTCCCAGCGTACTCGCGCATGGCGAACAGCGCGGGGCCCGGGGCCGGCGCGACGGGTATGCTGGCGTGCATGAGCATTCCGCAGCATGTCACCAAAGCGCACGCCACCGGCAACGATTTCGTCGTCTACCTCGACCGCGAGGGGCGGTTCGAACCCACCGAGGAGGAGGTGCGCTTCCTCACGGACCGTCATTTCGGCATCGGCGGCGACGGTCTCATCCGTCTCGCCCATCCGCGCGACGTGTCCGATCTGAGCGGCGAGCAGATCGCCGACTGCGAGGCGCACGGCGCTGAATGGTTCATGGACTACCGCAACGCCGACGGCTCGCTGGCGGAGATGTGCGGCAACGGCACGCGCGCCATCACCCTGTTCGCGCAGCGCGAGGGCCTGTTCGACGGCGACGTGTTCCGTCTCGGCACGCGCGCCGGCGTCAAGACCCTCACCTCGCTCGGGAAGGTCGAAGGCCTCGGCGAACACGTGTTCCGCGTCGACATGGGCGCGTGGCGGCGCGGCGAGACCGACGCGTACGAGGTCACGATTCCCGGCACGCCGGGCGCGGCCCGCGGCACGTTCGTCGACATGGGCAATCCGCACGTCGTCGCCGTCATCGAAGACGCGTTCTCCACGCTGCCGACCGTCGAGGCGCTCGACCTCGTCACGAAGCCGGTCGTCGCGCCCGTGATCGAATCCGACCAGAACGTCGAATTCGTGCGTATCGACGACATCGACGACGACGCGGACGACCTCGGCGAGGCGACGATGCGCGTCAACGAGCGTGGCTGCGGCGAGACGCTGTCGTGCGGCACCGGACTGTGCGCGACGGCGATCACGCTGCGCGCGAAGACCGGCGTCGACCATTGGCTCATCACCGTGCGCGGCGGCACGTTGCGCGTCGACGTGAGCGACACGGACGTGACGCTCACCGGCGACGCGACGATCGTCGGCGACGTGACGTTGGCGCGGTGAGTCGCGCCACGCACGACGCGATACGCACGACGATACGATACGTTCGATAAGGCATTTGATAGTCGACGACGGAAGGGGACGATGACGGATGACGGATGACACGACGACGGACGAGAGCGTGGAGGACGATATGACGACCGAGGAGGTGCGGGCGCTTGGCACCCGCGACCTGAGGCCGCACGGATGGCGGCATGGCGCGACCTGGACGTATCTGGTCGTGCTGCTCGCCTCGGCGGCGGCGCTGATCGTCTCGTTCGTGCTGAGCGCGGAGACGCTCCAGCTGGCGAGGCACCCCAAGGAGCAGCTCGGCTGCGACGTGAACGCGGTGCTCTCCTGCTCGACGGTCGCGCAATCCTGGCAGTCGGAGATTGTGAAGTTCGCCGGACTGAGCTTCCCGAACGCGTTCTTCGGCATCGCCGCGGAATCCGTGTTCGTGACGATCGCAGTGATCGGACTGGTGAGGGTTCGCGTGCCGCGCTGGTTCGCCGCGTGCACGTGGCTCGGCGGGCTGGCGGCGTTGCTGTACTCGTACTGGCTGACTTCGCAGTCGCTGTTCGTGATCAACGCGCTGTGCCCGTGGTGCCTGGCGCTCATGTTCTCCACGACGATCCAGTTCATGGCGCTGAGCCATACGACCGCCGTCGTGCAGGGGCTGCCCGGTGGCGTGCGGGCCGATGACGCCGGTGCCGTCGCTGCCGACGAGTCCGACAAGTCCGGCGCGATGTCGAAGCCGCGCGGCCTCGACACGTACTACCGGCTCAACTACGATCTCATGGTCGATTTCGTGTGGATTCTCGCGATCGTCGTCCTGATCGTCGTCAAGGACGGCGCCGCCCTGTTCATGTGACGGCGCTTTCTCCCCTCGGGAGGGGTACACCTTTCAAAGCCCGGACATCCATCTGCATTCCAAGGGGTGCCTGACGAGTGTCATCCCGGATATCGTCGCCGATATGATGCCGTCCGTACCCGGTGTAACGAGGATTGAATACCCCTCGGAAGCTGGTTACAGCTGGTCAACGACGTGGAAGTACCCCTTCCAAGCGAGAAATCCCGCCGAATCTCGGTCAAACGGAGATGAATATGCCGATGCCCGGGTGCTGGGATGAGCATGCGGTCTCATCCCAGCACCCGGGCATCGGCATATATAACTTACTCGAGTTCCACGGCTCCGGTGTAGAGCTGGTAGTACTCGCCCTTTTGGGCGATGAGCTCGTCGTGGGAGCCGCGTTCGATGATGTTGCCGTGGTCGAGCACCATGATCACGTCGGAGTTGCGCACGGTGGAGAGGCGGTGGGCGATCACGAAGACCGTGCGTCCCTTCATCAGCGCGTCCATGCCGGCCTGCACGACCTCCTCGGTGCGCGTGTCGATCGACGAGGTGGCCTCGTCGAGGATCAGCGCCGGGGAGTCGGCCACGGCGGCGCGCGCGATGGAGATGAGCTGGCGCTGGCCCTGCGACAGGCCGGAGCCGTCGCCTTCGAGCACGGTCTGGTAGCCCTGCGGCAGCATGCGGATGAAGCCATCCGCGTTCACGAGCTTCGCGGCCTCGATGCACTCCTCGTCGGTGGCGTCGAGACGGCCGTAGCGGATGTTGTCCATCACGGTGCCGGTGAACAGGTTGACGTCCTGCAGCACGATGCCAAGGGAGCGGCGCAGGTCCGGCTTCCTGATGTTCTTCACATCGATGCCGTCGTAGAGGATCTGGCCTTCCTGGATGTCGTAGAAGCGGTTGATGAGGTTGGTCACCGTGGTCTTGCCGGCGCCGGTCGCGCCGACGAGCGCCATCTTCTGGCCCGGCTTGGCGAACCAGGTGATGTCGTGCAGGACCGGCTTGGCCGGATCGTAGCCGAAGGTCACGTTGGTGAAGCGCACGTCGCCTCTGAGCAGCGTGTAGCGCCCGTCGGGCGAGGTTACGGCCTGCTCCTTGGCCTTGAGCGCGACCTCGCGGGCGGCGCCGTGCAGCTTCTCCGCGGCCTTGAGCGAGCGGGTGCCGTCGTCGCCCTCCTCGCGCTTCCACGCCCAGTGGCCGGTCTCGTGGTCGACTTCGCGCATCGTGCGGCCGTCCTCGCCGAGTTCGACGTTGACGAGCGTGACAGTGCCGGAGTCGGCCTCGACCGGCTCGTCCATCAGCTGGAAGATGCGGGAGGCGCCGGCGAGCGCCATCATCACCATGTTGAGCTGCATGGACACCTGGCCGAGCGGGTTGATGAACGAGCGGGACAGGGTGAGCAGGGAGATGAGCGTGCCGAGCGTGAGCGGACCGGCGCCGGCGAGGCCGAAGTTGCCGACTCCGGCGAGCGCCATGGCGCCGCCGACGATGGCGAGGAGGATGTAGAGCATGTAGCCCATGTTGCCGACGACGGGCATGGTGACATTGCCCCACGTGTTCGCCTCGGCGGACGCTTCGAACAGCTCCTCGTTCTTCTCGTCGAAGGTCTTCTGGGTGTCGGGCTCGTGGTTGAAGACCTTGATGACCTTCTGGCCGTTGACGGATTCCTCGACGAACGCGTTGACGTCGCCGATCCAGTACTGCTGCTTGACGAAGTAGCGGCCTGCGCGGCCGACGATCTTGCGCACGACGAAGTAGAGTCCGACGGTGAACAGCAGCACGAACGCGGTGATCGGCACGCTCAGCCACAGCATGGAGACGATCGCGGCGAGCGCGGAGATGCCGGCGGCGAACATCTGCGGGAACGACTGGCTGATGGCCTGGCGCAGCGTGTCGGTATCGTTCGTGTAGTGGCTCATGATGTCGCCGTGCTCGTTGGTGTCGAAGTAGCGGATCGGCAGCCACTGCTGGTGGGCGAACATATCGTCGCGGATCTTCTTGAGCACGCCTTGCTCGACGGTGACGATGAGCCACTGCCACAGCCAGCTGGCGACGATGCCGGCCACGTACAGGCATCCCATGAGGGTGATGGCGCGGATCAGCGGTCCCCAGTCGGGGTCGGTCGCGCCGACCATCGGCAGGATGTACGTGTCGATGAGGGACTGGAGGAAGAGGGCGGAGCCGGCCTGGGCGGCGGCGCCGACGAGGATGCAGGCGACGATGGCGATGACGCGCCACCGGTAGGCCATGATGTAGCCGAAGATGCGCTTGGTGGTGCCGGGGGCGGGCTTGCGCATCGCGGGCTTGCGGTTCTGCGCGGTCTGCTTGTCGCTCATCGGTTCTCTCCTTCCTGTTCGGCCTGCTGCATGTGCTCGGCGCGTTGGGCCGCCTCGCGTTCGAGCTCGGCCTGGCCGGCGGCGGTGTTGCGGGTCTGCGATTCGTAGATGGACCGGTATTCGTCGCAGGTTTCGAGCAGTTCGTCGTGCGTGCCCTTGGCCATGATGCGACCGTTGTCCATGACGAGGATCACGTCGGATTCCTGCACGGAGGCGATGCGCTGGGCGATGATGATCTTCGTGGTGTCGGGGATCTCGTGGTGGAACGCCTCGCGGATCAGCTTGTCGGTCTTCGTGTCGACGGCGCTGGTGGAGTCGTCGAGGATGAGGATCTTCGGCTTCTTGAGCAACGCGCGGGCGATGCACAGGCGCTGCCTCTGGCCGCCGGACACGTTGGTGCCGCCCTGTTCGATGTGCGTGTCGTATTTGTCGGGGAATTCCTGGATGAAGCCGTCGGCCTGCGCGAGCTTGCAGGCGTGGCGGATCTGGTCGTCGGTGGCGTCGGGGTCGCCCCAGCGCAGGTTCTCGGCGATGGTGCCGGAGAACAGCACGTTCTTCTGAAGCACCATGGCGACCTGGTCGCGCAGGGTGACGAGGTCGTAGTCGCGCACGTCGCGGCCGCCGACCTTGAGCGAGCCCTGGCTCACGTCGTAGAGGCGGGGCACGAGCTGCACGAGGCTTGACTTGGCGGAGCCGGTGCCGCCGACGATGCCGACGGTCATGCCGGAGGCGATCTTCAGGTCGATGTCGTCGAGCACGGGCTTCTCGGAGGACGCGGAGTAGCGGAAGGTGACGTGGTCGAATTCGATGGAGCCGTCCTTGACGTCCATGACCGGATGCTCCGGGTCGGTGACGGTGCTCTCCTCCTGCAGCACCTGGCAGATGCGTTCGGCGGAGGCCTGGGAGATGATGCACATGACGAAGATCATGGAGAGCATCATCATGGCCATGAGGATCTGCATCGCGTAGGTGACGAGGGCGGTGAGGTCGCCGGTGGTGAGTCCCAGCGCCGCGTTGTTGCCGGAGGCGACGATCTGCTGCGCGCCCATCCAGGAGATCATGATCATCGAGGCGTAGATGCAGAACATCATGATCGGGCTGTTGAAGCTCATGATGCGCTCGGCCTTGGTGAAGTCCTTGAAGATGCGCTGGGAGATGCGGCCGAACTTGCCGATCTCGTAGGATTCGCGGTCGTACGACTTGACGACGCGGATGCCCTGCAGGTTCTCGTCGACGACGTTGTTGAGCGCGTCGTACGTGTGGAACACGCGCTCGAACACCGGGTGGACGAGCACCGCGAGGCCGCACAGGCCGATCGCGAGGATCGGCACGCAGGCGAGGAACACGAGCGAGATGGACGGTGAGATGCGGAACGAGAAGATCCACGCGACGACGACCATGATCGGGGCGCGCACGCCCATGCGGACCATCATGCCGTAGGCCATCTGCAGGTTGGTCACGTCGGTGGTCAGGCGCGTGATGATCGAGCCGGTGGAGAACCGGTCGATGTTGGTGAAGCTGAACGCCTGCACCTTCTCGAACTGGTCGCGGCGCAGGTTCTTCGCGAATCCGGCGGCGGCGATGGCCGCGTACTTGCCGGCGAGGAAGCCGCAGGCGAGCGACACCAGCGAGCACAGCAGCAGGATGAGGCCGAACTTGACGATGGCGTTCATGTTCCCGCCGGTGATGCCCTGGTCGATCAGGGAGGCCATGACGGTGGGGATGACGATCTCCAGGATGGCTTCGATGAACACGAATAGCGGTGCCAGCCAGCTTTCCTTCGTGTATTCGCGCATCGATCCGGCCAGCGTGTGGATGATGTGTTTCGGCCGGTCGGGTTCGACGGTCTTGCGCGATGCCATGATGGCCGCCTCGGTGGCGGTCAGGCCGTCCGCGTCGCGTGTCGCGGTCGTGTTGTCGCTCATGCGTTCTCCTCCTTCGTATCGTCCGTGTCGTTCGCGTCACCGGTCCCCTCGACCGGGACGTCATCGGGGTCGCCGGGGTCGCCGGCGAGGTCCCCGCATGGCTCACCGACCGGGGCGCCGGCGGCCGACCGTTCCTCGAACTCGCGTTGCGCCGCGTCCACGTTCGCGCGCATGCGCAGCACGTAGTCCATGAGGGCGGCCCGCTCCTCGTCGGTGAATCCCTCCACCAGTCGGTGTTCCATCCTTTCGCCGTTCGCCGAGAGGCAGGCGACGATGGAGTCGGCCTTGGCGGTGAGCACGATCTTCTTGAGTCGTGCGTCATGCGCCACCGACTCGCGGGCGATGAGGCCCTTCTTCTCCATCAGCGCGAGCACGCGCGAGGCGGTGGACCGCGTGATGCAGAACTTGCGTTCGATGGTGTGCTGGTAGATGTCCTTGTCGCGGTTGCGGGCGAGGAACATGATGATGCGGGCGTTGCCGCCCGTGGCGATGCGCGCCGATTCGGGCATCGTCTCGCCGAGATGGCGGTTGATCGCCTTGACCAGCGCCCTCAGCTCGAAGCTGAGGATGTGACTGTCCATAACTCATCCACCTTCGTTTCCGGACATGGTCGGACATGCGTTTTGTTGCATATGCAACCATCTTGCATGGTGCGATAGTAATACGTCCCGCATACAACAGTTGCAGATGCAACAATCGGCGTGTCGTATGTCACATGATGGCGAAAGCCCCCTCAGTCGAGGGGGCTTTCGGACGGCAGTCGACTCGAGGTGAGCACGGAAGGGTGGGCTTCACATATCTCCCCAGTCGGGATGACCGCGCTTCACTGGTCTCTCCCCCAGTCGGCTTCGCCGACAGCCCCCTCGTCTGAGGGGGCCATGAACAGGCCGGCGACTCCGTGCCGGAGGGGCCACGGAGAGGCCACGGAGAGGCCGACGGCTACTTCGTGAGCTTGGCGTATTCGGCGAGCATGAAGGCGGTGATGCGCCGGCCGCCGTCGCTCATCAGCATCGGCATCGAGTTGATGGGCATGGACTTGAGGAAGATGCGCATCATGGCATTGTCGGGCAGCTTCGGCAGCGCACCCGATTCACCGGCGGCCTCGACCGCCGCGACGACCTTCGCGCCGACCGGGTCCGCCTCCCATTCGCCGTAGGTGGACCATTCGTCGAGCGGCAGCGACTTGCCGTCGCCCTCCAGGTCGACCGCGACGGTGGCGGCGATGTCGCGGCTGGACGTACCGACCTCGATGCCGTATGCGCCGGCCTCGATGTGCCAGTCGCCGTATTTCTCGGACCAGTAGGCGAAGGCGCGCTCGTCGAGGTCGAACGTCACGGTCTTCGACTCGCCCGCCTTGAGGAACACCTTGACGAAGCCCTTGAGTTCGTGGGCCGGGCGGGCCACGTCGGCTTTGCCGGGGGCGACGTACACCTGCACGGTCTCGGCGCCGTCCACGTCGGAGACGTTGGCGACGGTGGCGGTGACGGACGCAGTGTTGGCGCCGGTCTTCTCCGCGTGGACGTCGGAGATCTCGAACTTGGCGTAGCTCAGGCCGTAGCCGAACGGGTAGTCGACGGCGACATCGTAGGTGTCGTAGTAGCGGTAGCCGACGAACACGCCCTCGCCGTAGTCGACGTGGCCCTCCTCGCCCGGCCAGTTGACCATGCTCGGGTCGTCGTTGATATCCAGCGGAATGGATTGGGCGAGCTTGCCGGAGGGGCTCGTCTCGCCGAAGATCACGTCGGCGAGCGCGGGACCGCCGGCCTGGCCGAGCAGCCAGGATTCGAGGATGCCTTTGGCATGGCCGGCCCACGGGGCGACGGAGACGACGGATCCGTTGGACAGCACGACGGCCACGTTCGGGTTGACGGCGGCGATTTTGGCGAGCAGTTCGGTCTGCTTGGCGGGCAGGTCGAGGGTCTCGCGGTCGAAGCCTTCGGATTCGGCGGCCTCGGGCAGGCCCAGGAACAGAAGCGCCACGTCGGCGCCCCGGGCGGTTTCGACGGCTTCGAGTTCGAGGGCAGAATCGGCGGGTTCGAGGTCGAGCGTGAAGCCGGGGGCGAAGTCGGTTTCGATGCCGCGTGCAGCGAGCGTGTCGAGGAACGAGGTCATCTTCGTGGGGGTGATGTGGGAGGAGCCGCCGCCCTGGTAGCGCGGGGTGCGGGCGAATTCGCCGATGACGGCGATCCTCGAATCCTTCTTCAGCGGCAGGATCGCATCCTCGTTCCTGAGCAGGACCATCGATTCGACGGCGGCCTGGTGGGCCACCTCGTCGTGGGCGTCGACGTCGAAGAGGTAGCCGTCGGCGCTCATGGCGGCGCGGGCCTTGTCGGTCAGGTCGATCATGCCCTGGGCCATGCGGTCGAGCTGGGCGGGGTCGATGCGGCCGTCGCGGGCCGCGTAGACGATCTCGTCGTCGGTGCCGCTCGGTGGCATTTCGAGGTTGAGGCCGGCGTTGAGGGAGGCGACGCGGTCGTGATCGGCGCCCCAGTCGGACATGACGATGCCCTTGAATCCCCATTCGTCGCGCAGCACGTCGGTGAGCAGCCAATGGTTCTGGGCGGAGTGGACGCCGTTGACGCGGTTGTAGGAGCACATGATGGTCCACGGCTGGGCGGTCTTGACGATGTGTTCGAAGGCCGGCAGGTAGATCTCGCGCAGGGCGCGCTGGGAGACGCGCGCGTCGACGCGCAGGCGGTCGGTCTCCTGGTTGTTGACGGCGAAGTGCTTGAGCGACGTGCCCACGCCCTTGGACTGCACACCTTCGACGATGCCGACGGCCTCATGGCCGGCGAGGTACGGGTCTTCGCTCCAGTATTCGAAGCAACGGCCGCCGAGCGGGTTGCGCTTGATGTTGACGCCGGGTCCGAGGATCACGGCGACCTTCTCCTGGATGCACTCCTCACCCATGGCCTCGCCGACCTTGCGGACGAGCGAGGGGTTCCACGAGCTGGACAGGCCGGCGGCCGGCGGGAAGCAGGTGGCGGGCACGGAGTCGTCGAGATCGGTCTCGCCGGTGCTGGTGGCGAGGGATTTGCGCAATCCGTGCGGACCGTCGGTGATCATGTAGCCGGGGATGCCCTTGGCTTCGACGCCCTGCAGATGCCAGGCGTCGCCGCCGGAGGTGAGGGAGGCCTTCTCCTCCAGCGTCAGATCCTTGACGGACGGGTGGGTGTGCTCGCTCATGACGTGTGCCTCTTTCCTTGAGTTCCTTTGCGTGTTCCGTTGAGTCATGCGGCCGGCCCGTTCCGGTGCGGTCCCCCGGCCCTCATCCATGAACCCCAAGCGAACCACTCACAACCAACCGGTTGGTAGGTAGATTATCAAAACACCGCCCACAACACGCCGGAATCATTTGAAATACCAACCAACCGACCGTATGGTACATACCATGACCACCAACGACCTCACCGACGACACCGACCGCCGTCATTCCATCCTCGAAGCGACCACGCTGTCCTTCGGGCGCTTCGGCTACTACGGCACGTCGATCCAGCGCATCGCCACCGCCGTCGGACTCACCAAGGCCGGCGTGCTGCACTACGTGGGCAGCAAGGAGGGACTGCTCCATCTCGCGCTCACCGACGAGTACGACCGTGCGGGAGACCTGATCATGGCCGACATGATCGCCATGGACCGCCCGCTCATCGCCGAGATGTGGCGTCGGATCGTCGCGCTCAACAGCACCCGCCCCGATCAGGTGCACATGTTCTCCACGCTGAGCGCCGAGGCCCTCGACCCGAAGCATCCGGCGCACGATTATTTCGCCGACCGCGAGCGCCGTACCGTGGCGAACGCGCTCAACATCCGCTGGTCGGTGCCGGACGGCGTGGACGTGGCGCATGTGCTCGAAGCCGGTTTCGCGATGATGGACGGCGTCCAGCTGCGTTGGCTGCGCACCCCCGGCCGTGACCTCAACGCGATGTGGGCCGACTGCGAGGACGCCCTGCTCCCCTCACCCCTCTGGGACGGCTACCGCTGAGCCGGCCCGCCATCACTACAGCATCACCACAGCATCATCGCGCGTCACTCCATCCATCCCGCGTGCCACACGTGCGTCAGATCCCACGGGTCGAGACGCGAGTCGTCCGTCACCGTGCCGTCGCCGCCGACCGGCGCGAGACGATCAAGCCGGCCGGTCGCGTCGCGGCCGCCGCGCAGACGATAACTCCAGTAGACCTGGCCGGCGGAGACGTCCCATGCGTCACGCTGCATCGCGGCGACCGCGCGGTAGACGTCGCGGCGCCGCGCAGCGGGCGACGGGACGCCGTCGTCCGCGCGCGAAACGCCGCCACCGGACGCGCCGCACCTCCCCCGCTCCCCCACGCGCGCCGCGAGCCGGTTAGCGACGCACCATTCGCCGACCATGACCGGCGTGAACCGCGCGGCGCGGCGGATGCGGCGCTCGTGCCACGCCGTGAACAGCCGGTACCAGCGTATGAGCCACGCGGCCGGCAACCTGCGGAACAGCGCCTCGGGCCGTTCCGACATGACGAGATAGACGTGCGTGTCGAGGCAGACGCCCCGCATGCCCTCACGCGCGAACCAGCCGCGCCACCGGCCGAGCCGGAACCCGTCGTGGAACACGATGACGGGACCGTCGCCGAGTATCGGGCGCAGACGCCGGTACGCCGCACGATAGAACCGTTTGAGGAAGCGCATCGGGATGTGCCCGCTTCCCCGCGCCTCACGCGGGTCCTTCGCGCGTGAGCTCGACGGCGACGTGAGGTAGGTGAGCCAATCGACCGGCTCGTTGAGCACTTCGATGCCGTACAGCGCGGGACGGTCGCGGTAACGGCGCGCGAGACGCGCGAGCACGTCCAGCGCGAACGCGACCTGCCGCGCGCTCCTGTGCCAGCGGACGACGCCGGTCAGGCCGCCGTTGTCGAAGCCGTTCTGCGAGCCGGGTACGGTGTGCAGGTCGATGAGCACCTTGAGTCCGGCACGTTCCGCCCAGTCGAACGCGCGGTCGAGATAGTCGATGCAGCCGGGATGACCGGGCACGTCGCCGAAGATGAAATACGGCACGGGGATGCGCACGAGGTTCAGGCCATGCGAGGCGATGGCGTGGAAATCGGCTTCGGTGACGTACGTGTCGCGATGACGGCGCAGCAGACGCTCCAGTTCGGACCGATCGGCCGTCCGATGCAGCCAGATCTCGTCCTCCTCGCCGCTCGCGCGGAACAGGCCGGGCGTCATCCATTGTTCCAGCACCAGCCAGCCGCCGAGGTTCACGCCGTCGATGCGCCCGATGCGTGTCATCCCGTCACCGTTGCGCGTTCTCCCATCCCGTCCCGCCGAATCCGCCGAAAACGCCGCCGCCCGCCCCGGCATGGGCCGGAACGGGCGGAAAACGGCGAATGGATCAACGCTGGAACACATCCGGGTGCTTCGGGTCGCCGGGGATGTCCTCGAGCAGGCCTTCGAGGCCAAGGA
The DNA here is from genome assembly GCF_056356895.1 of Bifidobacterium sp. LH_424. Taxonomy (NCBI): domain Bacteria; kingdom Bacillati; phylum Actinomycetota; class Actinomycetes; order Bifidobacteriales; family Bifidobacteriaceae; genus Bifidobacterium; species Bifidobacterium sp. LH_424. Next base: position 76,157 of record NZ_JBKEVC010000001.1, on the reverse strand, counting down.
ACTCGCGCCAGAAGTCGAGCGGCTGGCCGTACGGTGCGGATTCGCGGCCGTGCGCCTGAATGTTGGCCTTGGCCTCGAACACGTCCTCCTCGGTGAGCCCGTCGAAGTAGCTTTCGATGCGGATGCGGTTGGCCGGCACGTAGTACAGGGAGGCGATGATCTCCGTGAGGCGTTCGGCGCGCTCGATCGGCAGCGAATCCCAATGGCGGAACTCGATGAAGTTCTTGAGGCGCACGTCGTTGAAGTGCGTGGAGATGATGTGGTTGATCTCGTACGCGTTGAGCTCGCGGTCCGGGTACACGTCGCCCGCGTTCTCGCGGAAGGCGGCGCGGTGCAGTTCCTTGCGGCTCAGACCGGATTCGACCGCCTCGGGCGTGTGCGTCAGATCGGCGAACATGAGCGGCGTGGACAGCACGTCCACCGCGTAGTCCTCCCACGTGAACCGGCGGTCATACAGGCCGGGAATCACGTTGGTGCGCTGGAAGTCGAGGTAGTCCCACATGCGCTGGCGCAGCAGCGGGTACGGGTTGACGCGGCCCTCGAAGTACGGGGTGTTGCGGAAGAACCAGGCGAGGATCGGACCGATGGCGGTGCCGACGCGCATCTTGTCGATGGCGTCCTGCTCGTCGACGAAGTCGATGCTCACCTGCGTGGAGGCGGAGCAGCGCATCATGCACGGGCCGAACTGGCCGACGCGGCCGAGATAGTCGGTCATCGCGTCGTAGCGGTCCTTCGGGTTGACGGGGACGTCCGCATAGCTCGACTTCGGCTGGTAGCCGTAGTTGACGAGGCGGAAGCCCAGCTCGTCGAGGATCGGATCGGCCTCGCGGCGGAACTGGCCGTACAGCTGGTTGAGGTCGGCGGGCTCCTTGAGGATGCCGATCGAGGTCTCGACCTGGCCGCCCGGTTCAAGCGAGACGGAGACGCCCTTGCGGCCGAGCCCCACCAGATGCCCGTTCTCCCAGTACTCCTTGCTTTCGTCGTAGTACGGGGCGAGACGTTTGAGCAGCGCCTCGATGCCGTTCTCCTCGTAGTAGGTCACGGCGGTGTCGTCGGAATTATGCACCGGCAGGTGCTCGATCTCGACGCCGAAACCACCGGTGCCTCGCTTGGAGCATCCGGCCTCGAAGAACTTCAGGAGGCTCTCGACATGCTTCGGATTGGGCTTGGCGAGCAGATGCGCATAGCTGATTCTGGGAGTAACCATAAGGGGTATCGTAGGCGAGCCGCCCTACACGCCCCGCCGCGCGCCCGTGATTCGGCTATATGAAAAACCGATAGCGGGCGCGCTGCGTGGGCGGACGGCGGCCGAACCGACTGTCGGCCCCGACCGCCGTCAGTCGGCGGTGACGAAGCCCTGCGGCTCGTCGTCGCCGAACTTCGCCTTGTGGGCCTTCTTGGCGGCGGCGATCATCAGCTTGATGCGGTTGAGCTGGTTCGCCTCGGAGGCGCCCGGATCGTAGTCGATGGAGACGATGTTGGCCTCCGGGTGCAGGCGGCGGATCTTGCCGAACATGCCGCGTCCGGTCACGTGGTTCGGCAGGCAGGCGAACGGCTGCGCGCAGATCACGTTCGGGCATCCCTGTTCGATGAGCTCCAGGATCTCCGCGGTGAGCAGCCAGCCTTCGCCGGCCTGCACGCCGATCGACGTGACCTCGGCGGCCTTCTCGACGAGTTCGGGCATCGGGTCGTCCTGCTTGAACTTGCCGTGCGAGGAGGCGATCGCCGCCTTGATCGGCGCGTTGTAGCGGTCGAGGCCCCAGCGCATGAGCGCGTACAGGGTCTTGTTGCCGCCGGTGCCGAGATGCTTCTCGTTCCAGTCGGTGATGTACGGACGGGTCGTCATGAACTCCATGATGCCGGGCACCACGGCCTCGCAGTCCTGCGATTCGATGACGTCGACCACGTGGTTGTTCGCGTCCGGCTGGTACTTGACGAGGATCTCGCCGACCACGCCGACGCGCACCTTGCGCGGCTCGTCCTTCAACGGCAGCGCGTCGAACGACTTGACGATCTCCTTGGCGAGGCGGCCGTACGGCAGGTAGCCCTTCTTCAGCCACGGGGTCTTCGCGGCCGTCTTCGAGTAGCCGTGGTGTTCGATCGTCTCGCGCACGATCGTGTCCCACTGCTCGTAGAGGCGGTTCGCCGAGCCCTTCTCGACCTCGTACGGGCGCACGCGGTACAGGCACTTCATGAGCAGGTCGCCGAGAATCAGGGCCTTGACGGCGCGGTGCAGCAGCGCCGGCGTCGCCTTGAAGCCCGGATTGTCCTCCAGGCCCTGCGTCGAGATCGCGATGACCGGGATCTGCGGGTAGCCGGCGTCGACCAGCGCCTTGCGAATCAGGCCGAAGTAGTTGGTCGCGCGGCACATGCCGCCGGTCTGCGTAATCGCGAGCGCCACGTGGTCCGGATCGTACTTGCCTTCGATGATCGCGTCGATGAGCTGGCCGATGACCATGATCGCCGGATAGCAGGCGTCGTTGTTCACGTATTTGAGGCCGGTCTCCACGTCGCCGCGGGAGGCGTGCTTCAGAATGTCGAACTTGTAGCCGCCGGAGCGGATGACCGCCTCGACGAGGGACATGTGGATCGGGCTCATCTGCGGGGCGACGATTGTGTAGTCCTTCTTCATGTCCTTGACGAACTTCTCGCGCTTCGCGTAGCGGGACATCGTCGCGTTGTTGTGTCCGGACTTCCCCGCGGCCTTGCCGTTCGCGCCGGTCGCGTTCGCCGTGGTGCCGTCGCCGAGCGCGGCGAGACGCGCGTTCTCGACGTCGCGCTTCGCGGCGCGCTTCGACGCCTTGCGCATCGCCTCGGTGAGCTTCGGATTGGCGGCCATCGTCGTGTCGAGCAGGATCTGGCGGCCCGCGGTCGGCGCCTTCGTGCCGGTCCTGCGGAATCCGGTGGACTTCGGCGCGTCCGCCGGGACGTCGCCGCCCGCGCCGGTCGCCTTCACCTTCGCCTCGGCGGCGTCGACGGCTGCCTGCGCCGCGGCGAGCGCCGCCTTCGCGGCCGCGAGATCGGCCTCGGCCTGTTCCTGCGCCTTGCGGGAGGCCTCGTCGGTGACGTCCACGACCTGGTCGTGCTTGTCGACGGCGCCGGACGCGACCGACGCGGCCGCGGCGAGACGCGCCTTGTTCGCCTCACGCTCCTCGACGGCGGCCTTGAGCGAGCGCAGACGGATCTTCGCCGCGCCCAGGTTGGAGACCTCGTCGATCTTGAGCAGCGTGTAGACGTCGGCCTTGTCGGCGAGGATCTCGGCGACCTGGTCGGTGGTGATGGCGTCGAGGCCGCAGCCGAACGAGTTGAGCTGGACGAGTTCGAGGCCCGGGTAGGAGGCGACGAAGTGGGCGGCCGCGTACAGGCGGGAATGGTAGGCCCACTGGTTGGTGACGCGCAGCGGCATGCGCTTGACGGTGAGCTTGCGGTCGCCGACGTGGCGGAAGCCGTTCGCGTTCTTCTTGCGCGGGTCCTCCTCGCCCTTGGCGAGGAATTCGGTGAGGTTGAGCCTCTCCCCCGGCTGCAGTTCGCAGATCGAATCCTCGGAGAGCACGACCATGCCGAGCGAGCAGATCGTCTCGGGGATACCGTGGTTGATCTCCGGATCGATGTGGTAGGGGCGGCCGGCAAGCACGATGCCGCGGCAGCCGTGCTCCTTCATATAGGCGAGCGCCTTGAGACCCTCCTGCTGCACGTCGTGCTTGAAGACCTTGTCCTCCGCGTAGGCGGCCTTGACGGCGGTCTCGGCCTCCTCGCGCGTCACGTTCGCCCACGCGAACTCCTCGACGATGCGGTCGACCATGAGCTCGTGGTTGGCGAGGTTGAAGTACGGGTGCATGTAGCGGATGCCAGGCCCACGCAGTTCGGGCATGTTCGCGCCGACGACGAGCGGGTAGTTGGCGACGACCGGGCAGTTGTAGTGGTTGTCCGTATTGGGCACGAGATTGTCCTCGTAGCTCACGCACGGGTAGAAGATCGTCTTGACGCCCTTGTTGAGCAGCCACTTGATGTGGCCGTGCACGAGCTTGGCCGGGTAGCAGATGTTCTCGGAGGCGATCGATTCGATGCCGGTCTCGAACAGTTCGTGGGAGCTGCGGCCGGAGATCATCACCTTGAAGCCGAGCGAGGTGAGCAACGTGAACCAGAACGGGTAGTTCTCGTACATGTTGAGCGCGCGCGGGATGCCGATCTCGCCGCGCGTGGCCTTCTTGTCGGTCAGACGGCGGTAGGCGAAGCAGCGCTTGTACTTGTAGTCGTACAGGTTCGGACGATCGGAGCGCTTCTTCTTCGCATCGCCGCCGCGCTCGCAGCGGTTGCCGGTCACGAAGCGGGAGCCGTCGGAGAACGTGGTGATGGTGAGCTTGCAGTGGTTCTGGCACAGCTTGCACACGTCGCGTTCGGTGGTCATCGACATGTCGTCGAGCGCGTCGCCGGTGAGGATCGACGAGCGCGTGTGCTCGACCGTGCCGGTGTCATCGCCGTCCGCGGCGTCCTCGTAGTGCATGCGGGCGGTGAGGGCGGCGCCGAACGCGCCCATGAGGCCGGCGATGTTCGGGCGCGTCACCTCGCGCTCGGTGAGCAGTTCGAACGCGCGCAGCACGGCGTCGTTGAGGAACGTGCCGCCCTGCACGACGACCGTGTCGCCGAGTTCGCCGGAGTCGCGCAGCTTGATGACCTTGTACAGGGCGTTGCGCACGACCGAATAGCACAGGCCGGCGGCGATATCCTCGATGGACGCGCCCTCCTTCTGCGCCTGCTTGACGGACGAGTTCATGAACACGGTGCAGCGCGAGCCGAGGTCCACCGGGTGCGTGGAGGCGAGCGCCTTCTGCGTGAACTCCTGGATCGTCAGTCCCATCGACATGGCGAAGGTCTGGAGGAACGAGCCGCAGCCGGACGAGCAGGCCTCGTTGACGGCGATCGAGTCGATGACGCCGTCGGTGATGGCCAGGTACTTCATGTCCTGGCCGCCGATGTCGATGACGGCGGTGACGCCGGGGCTGACCATCTCGGCGCCGCGGTAGTGGGCCATCGTCTCGACGACGCCCTCGTCGAGGTGCAGGCCGGTGGTGATGAGGCCCTCGCCGTAGCCGGTGGCGCAGGAGCGGGCGATCCACGCCTCGGGCGGCAGCTCGGACTGGATTTTCTTGACGATGTTGATGGCGGCCGTCAGCGGGCTGCCCTCGTTGTTCGCGTAGCTCGACCACACGATCTCGCGGTCGTCGTTGACGAGCGTCGCCTTGATGGTGGTGGAGCCCGCGTCGATGCCGAGGAAGTGCGGGCCGTGCGCGCCCTCCAGCGTGCCGATGTGCACGTGCTCGCGGTGGTGGCGCTTGTTGAACGCCTCGCGGTCCGCCTCGGTGGGGAACAGCGGCGGCATGGTGGGCGTGTTGCTGGGCAGGTTCTTGAGCTCGTCGAGACGCTTGAGAATCTCGTCGCAGGTGTGCGCCTCGAAATGGTGGCCTTCGTCGTCGACGTCCATGTCCGCCTGGAGCGCGGAACCGTAGGCGACGTACAGGTGGGCGTCGGTGGGGACGATGAACTCGTCGACCTTGCCGTCGAGCGCGCGCTGGAACGCGGCCCTGAGCTCGCTCATGAAGAACAGCGGGCCGCCGAGGAAGATGACGGTGCCGTGGATCGGGCGGCCGGAGGCGAGTCCGGCGATGGTCTGCGTGGCCACGGCGGTGAAGATGGAGGCGGCGAGGTCCGGCTTGGCGGCGCCGTCGTTGATGAGCGGCTGGAGGTCGGTCTTGGCGAACACGCCGCAGCGAGACGCGATCGGGTATAGGTTCTCGTAGCTTTTCGCCATCTCGTTGAGGCCGGCCGCGTCGGTGTCGAGCAGGGTGGCCATCTGGTCGATGAACGCACCGGTACCGCCCGCGCACGAGCCGTTCATGCGCTGTTCCGGCGTGGGCTTCAGGTACGTAATCTTGGCGTCCTCGCCGCCGAGCTCGATGATGACGTCCGCCTGCGGGTATTCCTTGTCGATCGCCTCGGTCTCGGCGATGACCTCCTGGACGAACGGCACGTGCAGGTTGTCGGCGAGCGCGAGGCCGCCGGAACCGGTGATGGCGAGCCGGATCGGCTCGTCGCCGCGGCCGAGCTTCTCGAGCTCCGCGTGGATGTCGACGAGGAGTCCGGCGACGGTGGCGCGCACGTTGGCGTGATGGCGGCGGTAGTCGGAGAACAGCGTGTCTTTCAGGGAGTCGGACTGGTCGAGCACCACCGCCTTGACGGTGGTGGAGCCGATGTCCAAACCCACGCGCAACGGCTTCGTATCGTGGTTCGACGCCACGGTATGTGCTTCGTTCACCATGTAAACCTCTTCAACCGATTTCCGGGACGCGTCTTGCGAGTCGCAAGCAAATCGCGTATGGCCCGGCCACTCAAATCCCATACTCTAGTCCGAAGCCCTGCCCAAGGAAGGCGGGTCACGCGGGGCGCGGGCGTGATTCATCTAACAGGAAAAGCCGTAAACGCAACGCCTTCGCGTGTCCTGTCGGAATACCGCGGGAATCCCCTCCCTACCACCCCGCCAACTCCCATGGTGCGGCAACACACTTCCTCCACAACCCCGGAATCAAGCCGTTTTGGCCGACCGCACCATGGAAGATTCACCGCACCATGGGAGAGAAAGGAGGGGGAAAGGAGGGGAGGAGCGTGTCACGAGGCCTGCTGGGCTTCGCCGGCGACGCGGTCCTTGAGATAGATCTCGGGGATGTCGCGTTCCTGGTCGTGGAGCTTGCCCCAGATGACGGGGCGGCCTTGCGCGAGGGAGGCGGGCACGTCGAGGATGCGCTGGTTCTTGGAGCCGCGGAACTGCAGGAGCGAGTCCTTCTGGGTCTTCAAGTACCGCCCGTCGACGAGCACGTCGATGAGTCCGAGGAGTTCGCGCTTGTCCGGGGTCTCGCCGGGGCGTGCGAGCTCCTCCCACGTGTAGCCGGTCCAGCACCAGATGTCCTTGGAATCGCCGAATTCGGCGCGGATGCGGTGCGCGAGCGGCAACAGGACGGGGGTGTTGAGCAGCGGTTCGCCGCCGAGGAACGTGATGCCCTGCACCCACGGGGCGTTCAGGTCCTCGATGATTTTGTCTTCGAGCCGCTGCGTGTACTCGTGGCCGGCCTGGAAATCCCAGATGGACGAGTTGAAGCAGTCGACGCAGTGGAACGGGCAGCCGGAGACGTACAGGGAGTTGCGCACGCCCTCGCCGTCGGTGACGACGAAGGTCTTGTAGTCGGCGATCATGCGATGGGACATGCGCCGGCCGTCCCATTGCCCGGCCCGCGGATCGTTGGCGAGTCCGCCGGATGGTACGGAAGGGCCGCGCCCGGTCTCCCCCGCCGCGAAGTCGCGACGCTTGGGCTCCCGGAGCGCGGCCTGCTGGAATCCGCTCACTACTTGGCCTCTTCGAACCATTCGCGGGTGGAGCCGTCGCCGAGGGTGACGTGGCCGGTCTCGCCGCTCATGTGCTTGACGCGGTGGGAGATCTCCTCGTGGCGGCCGTGCACCATCGGGCGCTGCACCGGGTTGCCGAGGTAGCCGCAGGTGCGCTTGGTCACGTTGCACTTGTCAGGGTCGGAGTTGCCGCACTCGGGGCACTTGAAGCCCTCGTCGGTGGGCTCGAAGTCGCCTTGGAAGCCGCACACGAAGCAGTGGTCGATCGGCGTGTTGGTGCCGAGGTAGCCGATGCCCACGTTGTACGCGTAGTCCCACACGGCCTCGAGCGCCTTCGGGTTGTCCTGCAGGCACGGGTACTCGCAGTAGTTGATGAAGCCGCCGGACGCGTAGTACGGGAAGTCCTTCTCGTAGTTGAGCTTCTCCATCGGGGTGGGCTGGAGCCACACCGGGTAGTGGAAGGAGTTAGTGTAGAAGTCGTGGTCGGTCACGCCGTCGACGCGGCCGAACTTCTCGCGGTCCATGCGGTTGAAGCGGTCGGTGAGGGATTCGGCCGGCGTGGAGTACACGGAGTAGTGGTAACCCTCCGCCTTGCTCCACTGCTTGCACAGCTCGCTCATGCGCTTGACGATGGACAGCGCGAACTCCTTGCCTTCCGGATCCCAGCCGTGGTCGCGGATCCAGTTCTTGCCGTAGAACACGGCGGTGGTCTCCGCGAGGCCGATGTAGCCGAGGGAGACGGTGGCGCGCTCGTTCTTGAACAGGGCGTCGACGCTGTCGTTCGCGCCGAGGCGGCCGAAGGCGCCGAAGCGGAACAGAGTGGGCGCGTTCACCGGGGTGGCCTGCTTGCAGCGCATGATGCGGAACTGCAGGGCCTGGTGGGCGATCTCCATGCGCTCCTCGAACAGCTTCCAGAAGCGTTCCTTGTCGCCGTGGGATTCGAGGGCGATGCGCGGCACGTTCACGGAGACGACGCCGAGGTTCATGCGGCCGTCCTCCTCGTCCTTGCCGGTGGCGGGGTTGATCCAGCCCTGCAGGAAGGAGCGGCAGCCCATCGGCGCCTTGAAGGAGCCGGTGATCTTGACGATGTTGTCGTAGAAGACGACGTCCGGGTACATGCGCTTGGTGGCGGATTCGAGGGCCAGCTGCTTGAGGTCGTAGTTCGGGTCGCCCGGGTCGGCGTTCACGCCGTGCTTGACGGTGAACACGAGCTTCGGGAAGATCGCGGTGTGGTGCTCGCGGCCGAGGCCACGGATGCGGTTGAGCAGGATGGCGCGCTGGATCTCGCGGGCGAACCAGTCGACGCCGAGACCGAAGCCGACGGTGACGAACGGGGTCTGGCCGTTGGACACGCGGTTGGAGTTGATCTGGTACTCCATGGTCTGCATGGCGTCGTAGATGGCCTTGCGGGTGCGGATCTTCGCGAGGATCTCGCGCTCCTGCTCGAGCTCGTCGACGTCCGTGTGGAACGGGGTGTCCATCGGCAGCGGCTCGCGGCCCTTCTCGAAGTGGAGCTTGGCCGGCTCGTTGGCCTTCGCGTTGGCGACCTGGCGTCGCGCGAACTCGATCGGCATGTCGTCCGGGATCATCTCGCGCGCCTCTTCGAGGAACTTGTCGTAGTCGAGCTTCGCGTAGCGGGCGAGATGCTCGTCGGCGCGGTTGGCGGTCTGGCCGCCGTACTGGCTGGAGGCCACGTCCTTCATGATCTGGGTGATCTGCGTGGCGGCGATGGCGATGGACTTCGGGGAGGCCATCGGCGCGTTGCCGAGGGTGAAGCCGTTGGCGAGCATGTCCCAGAAGTTGGGCAGCGAGCAGTTGGACTGCGCGGTGAACGGCGAGTAGTCGGCGTCGTGGAAGTGGATGTCGCCTTTCATGTGGGCGTTGGACACGGCCGGCGGCAGCATGTTGAACGCGGCGGCCTTGGAGACGGCGCCGGCCAGCAGGTCGCGCTGGGTGGCGTAGACGTTGGCGTCCTTGTTGGCGTTCTCGTGGATGAGGGTCGGGTCCTGGTTGATGAAGCGGGACACGGCCTCGTTCACGTCGGTGGCCTTCGCGCGCTCGATGTCCTTGTCGAGGCGGTAGGTGGTGTAGGCGCGGGCCACGTCGTACAGGTGCGCGTCGATGAGCGCGTGCTCGACGAGGTTCTGGATGTCCTCGATCTTGGCGGGACCGGCGTAGCGTTCCTTGATCTCGCCCTCGACCTGGTCGGCGAAACCGCGGATGAGCTTCTCCTCCTCCGGGCCGACCTGCTTGTCGAGGTCGCCGAACGCGGCCTTGACGGCGGAGATGATGTTGATCGGATCGAAGTCGACGACGCGGCCGTCACGCTTCTCGACCTGCACCGGACGGCCGGCGGCCCTGACGGTGGTGGTCGTCGGACTGATGACTGCTGTCTCCATCTCACATCTCCATCCCGGCCCTTCCGGGCCTAGTCGTACATCTTCTTTCCGGGGTTCCGCGGGCGGTCCAGCGCCCTGCGTTTTCCGGAGCCTCAGATACTGTACGGCATCCCCACCCCTATATCTAGTTGCGGCACGCCGCCAAAACACTAGCGGTAGTGGTTTTCGGCGGAATCTCGCGGAATCACATCTGTGTGATTAACGTAACAATCCCCAGGCTCCGCGTGTCGTGCGCCGGCCATGGCAGGCACGCGCGGGCCATGTCCGAGGGCGGGCCGGAAAGCATGTTGCCAACCCGCCCGGACAATGGCACGGAGGGCGTTTCCACCCCGGCGGCGCGATCGGATCGGATCGGATCGGGCTTCGCGCCCCCGGTCCGCCGAGGCGGACGGCCCCTCGTCCGGGGCCGGAATGCGCCGCGAGGTGGCTTAGTCCAGATTGGATTGCGTGCCGGCGGTATCGGCCGTGGCGGCCTGGGCGTTCTGCGCGGCGTCGAGACGGGCGCGCACGTCGTTCAGCAGGCTCTGCGCCCGCTGGGCGAGCGCCTCGCCGATCTCCCACTGGCGCATCGACTGGTCGAGGTCGAGCCCGCCGGCCTCCAGCGCCTGCACGGCCTGGATGAGCTTGTCGCGCGCCTCCTCGTAGGGCATCCGCGCGATGGCGGCGCGTTCCTTGTCGGTGAGCGTCGAGGCGGGGGCGGCGGACTCCGCGCCGGCCTTCGCGGCCTCGGCCTGTACGGTGCCCGTCTGCACGGCACCGGCCTGCACGGTCTCGTCCGTGGTCTGTTCCGTCGTGTTCGTGTTCTTGTCGGTCATGTTCGTTCCTTTTCGTTGGTTCGTCGGTATCGTTCGTTCGTCGGCATCGTCCGCGCCGATATCGTCCGTGTCGGCATCGCGGCGCCCGCGCGCCGGTCAGTCCGCCTTGGCGGTGACGACGCCCCTGCGCAGCGTCAGGGTGAGCTCGTCTCCGGCATGAACCTTCGCGGCGTCGTCGAGCACGTGCCCGTCGGCGGTCTGCACGACGGCGTATCCGCGGTTCAGCGTGGATTGGGGGCTCAGCGCGGTGAGCGAGGCGTGCGCCTTCTCGATGGTGAGCGAGGCGTCGTCGACGAGGCGCCGCAGGCCGATGTCGAGCCGGCCGCGCGCGTCGTCGAGGAACCGCTGGTGCGGTTCGAGCATCGTGAGCGGCCGGGTGAGGCTCGGCCGGTTCGCATAGCCTTCGACGAGCCGGATCTCGTTGTCCACGCGCGAGGAGATGCGCATGCGCATCCGTCCCACCGCGTTGTCGATCAACTGCCATTGCTCGCGCACGTCCGGCACGACCTTCTTCGCCGCGTCGGTGGGCGTGGAGGCGCGCAGGTCGGCGGCCAGGTCGATGAGCGTCCAGTCGTCCTCATGGCCGATGGCGGAGACGATCGGCGTCCTGCACGCGGCGGTCGCGCGCACCACGCCCTCGTCGGAGAATCCGATGAGATCCTCGAACGCGCCGCCGCCGCGCGCCACGATGATCACGTCCACCTCCGGATCGGCGTCGAGCCGCCGGATCGCCTCGATGATGTCGGGCGGGCACTGCGCGCCCTGCACGTGCGCGTGCACGATCCTGAACCGCACGACCGGCCACCTCAGGTTCACGTTGGTGACCACGTCGCCTTCGGCGCGCGCCTGCGGGGCGCAGATCAGGCCGATGCACTTGGGGAACTCGGGCAGCGGCACCTTGTTCTCCGCGTCGAACAGGCCTTCGCCTTTGAGCTTCCTGCGCAGCTCGTCGATCTGCTCCTTGAGGCCGCCGGCGCCGATCTTGCGGATCTCGTCGCCGATGAAGCTCAATCGGGTCTGCTTGACCCAGATGTCGGCCCGGCCGTGGATGACGACCCGGTCGCCCTGGCGGAACTGCGCGGCGGCTGCCGCGAATGCGCGCCAGCCGGAGACGGAGATCGCGATGTCCTCGAAATCGTCGCGCACCGTGAGATAGGCGGATCCGGCGCGGCGCGTGTTGATCTCGGTGATCTGCCCGCAGATCCACGCGGCCGGCCATTTCGCCACGGCGTTGTGGAACTTCTGGCTCAGCACGCTCACCGGCCAGGGGTTCTCAGCGGTGGTGTCGGCGGCCATCCGCGGCAGCTGATCGAGCGGGCGCGGCCGGCTCAGGTCCGGCGCCGCCGGCGTGCCGGCGCCCGCGGCGGCACCCGCGCGCGCGCCGAAGCCCGCACCGGCGCCGTACCCGGTTCCGGGGGCCGTTCCCCGCATGTTGGCGTTCATGTCGTAACTCATGCCCTCACTATAACGCCGGGTTCCACGGCCGGTGCATATGCACCGTCGTTCATCCGACCGCCAGCGTGGCGAGCAGCGCGGCATGGTCCGAACCGTCGACCGGCACCACCTTCATCCGCCCGGCCACGATCCCCCGGTCGACGACCACATGGTCGATGCCGGCGAACCGCGGCGGCAGCAGCCCCCGGTCCGCCGGCCACGTGAACGTGAACCCGCGTCCCGCCATCCGCGCCCCGTCGCGGAACCGGTCGCCCAGGAAGTCACGGAACGGCGCATGATCGTAGGTCGCGTTGAAATCCCCCATGAACACGTATCGCGTGTCCGTATGCGCCTTCATCGCGCCCAGCTCGTCGAGCGCCCGCCTCCACTGCCCCCAATAGCCGGGCACGGGGGCGGTCGTGTGCACGGACACGAACCGTACCTTGACGCCGCCGGCGAACGCGACCGTGCCGCCGGGCATGAACGAGGCGCTCGAGTTCACGTCGTCGTTCGCCGGACTGATGAGCGGCGAGGCCGACCACAGTCCGTTGCCGTACACGCCGTCGGAGCTCGCGACCTTGCTGTACGGCAGATAGTCGCCGATCCCCGCCTCCTCGAGCGCGGCGACGAACGCGTCCGTCGTCTCCTGCAACGCCAGCACCTCGACCCGCTCGTCGCGCACCGTATCGACGATCTGCCGCGCGTCGGCGCGCCCCTTGTACACGTTGCAGGTCATCACGCGCGCATAGGCGTCGCCGACGACCGCGTGCGCCTGTCCGGTCGCGGCGTCGGCGGCACGCGTCAACGGCTCGGTCGTGTGGAGGAACGGATACTGCCACCACACGTTCACGGCGAACGTGGCGACCGCGACGAGCGCGACGACGAACCGGCGCGACACGAGCGCGAACATCAGCGCGACGACGGACAGAATCGCGAACCACGGCGTGGCGGAGACGACGATCGGCACGAACGGGAGCGCCTGGAGCCCGGCCGGCAGCGCGCGGGCGGCGACGGCGCACGCCGCGAGCGCCGCGCACACGACCGCGAGCGCGCCGAATACGCGGCGGTGGGGCGGGAGCGCCGCGGCGACGCCGGCGCGACCACGCCCGCCGCCGGACGCGCCTCCGCGCGACGGCGCACGGCCGCGGGACGCGCCGGAACGGCGGCCGCCGCGCTTCCCGCCACGGGTTCCGGCCGTACCCGCGCGAGACGATGGTGTGGAGGATTTCGACGGGGATTTCGTTGTCGATGATGCGCGCGGATGCGGGGACCTCGACGACGACTTCGCGGACTTCGACGATCGTGACGACTTCGACGACTTCGACGATGATGACGCGCTGGACTTCCCCGCCGCGCGTTTGCGTCCGCCGTCCTGCGGCGTCGCCGCGCGCCTCAGCAGTTCGCGCCGGGCGTCGGCCTTTGCTTCCTCGGGGGTGAGATAGCCGTCCCGCGTCCGTTTCGCCACTTCAGACCTCCCTTCGTCCCACAACACTGTACCGTGCGCGCGGCATGCGCGGCCAGCCGGAGAAAAGACGTGGAGCCGGGCCGCAACACGTCATGCGCGCCGCCGGCCGGGAACCGTGTACAATGAATTGCCGTCGCCTCGGTAGCTCAGGGGATAGAGCACCGCTCTCCTAAAGCGGGTGTCGTCAGTTCGAATCTGATCCGGGGCACAAGTCACCCCTTGGAATCGCAGTGATTCCAAGGGGTTTCGTTTTCGCCCAGCCGCAATGCCGGGCGCAGGACCGATCACAGCACGAACTTGTAGAGCACCAGGCAGAGGATCGCATTGGATACGAACGGCCACGTCTCCCCCGGCGGCGGATTCCCCGTCACCATTTGATAGACGACGTTGCAGAAAACCAGCAGCAACGACAGCGCCACGACCGCCAACAGCAACCGTTTGAGAATCGCCCTCATGGCCATCTCCTCCTTCGGTAAAGCCGGAATCGTGAAACCTCGCTATGGCGCGCGCCCGTCCATGTGAAACCTGTCTCCATGATATCGGCATCTCTTTCCCAGCCGTGCATGGGCGCGCACGGTCACGTCCCGCCATCGCGCCGGCATCTGGTGTAGTGTCGTAGCAATATCCGCGGGCGTCGCGGCGTACATGCGCGGCGCGAAGGAAGGGAGGCCGACGATGGCCGATGGGACGAGTGCCGGCAAGGCGACGCGAAGAGTGGCGAGCTGCGGCACGGTGACCGCGCTGGAACTGGGATTGCCGGACAGGTCGGCGATACCGGTGGCGAAGGGGACGCTGCCCAAAGCATTGTTCGCCGGAAAGGGGCCGATCTCCAACACGTTGAAGCAGCATCTCGTGCACACGGTCGCCTCGATCCACATGCTCGCGCTGCTGCGGCCTTCCACTGCGGGCGTCGCCGAGGGAACGCGGGTGAGGGAGATCCTCGTGCTCGGGCTGCGGCTCAACGGCGTGGACGCGGCGGTTCCCGCCGACGTGGTCGAGCATATCGCGGCGCAGCGGCCGGGCAGCGGCGTGCTGTTCGTCTGCGTGCGCGACGGGCATGCGGCGACGGCTGGCGGCGCCGGCGGCACGGACGGCACGGACGCGGATACGAATGCGACCGTCGAGCAGTGCGCGCTCGCGGTGCGGCGCAAGGTGCCGGGACGCCCCGGCCATACGGCGCAATACGCCGTGCACGTCTCCGACTGGGCGGACCCGCGCGACCTGCTGCTGGAGATCACAGGGGCTTCGATGGATGACGCGTGGGAGTCGCTGTGTTCGCAGGCGATTCTCGGCACCGCCGACCACGCGGATCTGGACGCACGCCTGTTGCGCCGCGACCGCGTCGTCGCGCTGCGGGCGCAGGAGGCGAAGCTCGTGCGCGACCACGGCCGCGCGAAGAACCCCGCGCAACGCAACGAGGTGTTCGCGAAGCTCGCCAAGGTGCGCGCGGAGCTCAAGCAGTTGGAGGGGTGACGGTTCGCTCCTCACCCGTCACGGTTCGCTCCACGTTCCTCAACGTTTTTCCATGGCAAATCACGGAACGAACCGTGCCGAACGCGGAGCGAACCACGACAAGACGGCGAAATCAGCTCAGAAGCCGAGGCGGGTGCGGCCGAACTGGTCGAGCCAGCGCAGGATCGCGCCCTCGCGCAGCGCCCACGGGCAGATCTCGATCTCCTGGATGTCGAGCGCCTTCATGATCTCGTCCGCCACGATGCCGCCGCCGACAATCTGCAGCGTGCGCTCCGGCGTGATGCCCGGCAGGGCGACGCGCTGGTCCGGTTCGATGGCGGCGAGACGCGGGATCCAATCCTCCAGCTGCTCGCGCGTCATGATCATCGTGTCCTCGCGGCCCGGCTGGCGCAATACCGCGCCGGCGAGGCGGGCGAGCGAGCGGAACGTCTTCGACGTGCCGACCGCGTGATTCGGATGCTTCGACTTGGGGAACGCCTCGATCATCGGTTCGAGGATCCGACGCACCTGCTTGCGCGCCTCATCCAGCTCGTCGGGCGTGGCAACGCCTTCCGGCAGGAACTCCTTGGTGACGCGGCCGGCACCCGCCGGCACGGACAGCGCGACCGTCGGCTCCTCGTCGGAGCCCATCGCGACCTCCAACGAACCGCCGCCGATGTCGAGCATGAGCAGTCGGCCCGCGTCCCAGCCGTACCAGCGGCGGGCGGCGAGGAACGTGAGTCGCGCCTCGTCGGTTCCGGACAGGACCGTCACGCCCTGGCCGATGCGCTCCTCGATCTTGCGCAGCACCTTGTTGCCGTTCGGCGCCTCGCGGATGGCGCTGGTGGCCATGGCGAGCAGCTGCGTGATCTCATATTCCTCGGCGAGCTTCATGCCCTCGTCGACCGCTTCGAGGATCGCTTCGATGCCGGCCTTTTTAATCGAACCGTCGTCCTTTAGGTATTGCATGAGGCGCACGGTGGTCTTCGTGCTGGCCTCCGGATCGGGGCGGGCGCCGGGTGCGGCGTCGACGATGAGCATGTGAATCGTGTTCGAGCCGATGTCGAGCACGCCGAGTCGGGTGGTGTGCGAGCGCAGGTTGACCATGTGCGGTGTCGTTCCTTTATATATCGATGGTTGTCGATGTGTCGTTTCGTATCGTGTTCTGCCGTGTCGTCGTCACGTGTGTGCCGTCACGTGTGTGCCGTCACGCGTGCAGCGTGGGCAGCCAGCGGCCGAGCCGATCGAGTCCTTCGGCGAGCGCCTCGCGCGACGCCGCGTAGCTGAGGCGCACATGCGTGTCCGCCGTGGCGGCACCGAAGTCGCGTCCCGGCGTGAGCGCGACGTGCGCCTCGTCGAGGGCGCGTTCGCAGAACGTCCACGCGTCGAGCCCGGTGGACGTGATATTGAAGTACGCGTAGAACGCGCCGTTCGGTTCGACTTCGACGGGCAGGCCGATGCGCTTGAGCCCGTCGATGACGATGCGGCGGCGTGCGAGCAGCTCCTGGCGGCGGCGTTCGCATTCGGCGAGGCTGCTTTCGGTGAAGCAGGCGAGCGCCGCGTGCTGGGTGGGCGTGTGCGCGCACAGGTAATAGTTCGTGGCGAGGTCGTCGACGGCCTTGAGGATGGCGTCGTCGTCGGGGATGACGGCCCAGCCGAGTCGCCAGCCGGTCATGCCGAAGAACTTGGAGAAGCTGTTGCACACGATCGCGTCGTCGTCGCAGGCGAGCACGGAGCGGATCTCGGTGCCGTCGGGTTCGCGGTCGGCGAGGTCGATGTACGTCTCGTCGACAATGCGCCACGCGCCGTGGTCGCGCGCATAGTCGCATACGTCCCTCAGCACGTCGAAGTCGATGGTCGTGCCGGTCGGGTTGGACGGCGAGGTGATCATCACGGCCTTCGTGCGGTCGGTCCAGTGGGCGGCGACGAGGTCGCGGTTGAGGTGGAAGCGCGTGGCCGCGGAGGTGGGCACGTCGATGACGTTGCCTTCGAAGCTGTTGATGAGTTCGCGGTTGCACGGGTAGGAGGGGTCGGCGACGATCACGTCGTCGCCCGGGTCGACGGTGAGCGCGGTGGCGAGCAGAAGCGCCGCCGAGCCGCCGGAGGTGATGATGATGCGCCTCGGGTCGATGTCGAGGTCGTGGCGTTCCCGGTAGAAGCGGGCGATGGCCTCGCGCAGTTCGGGCAGGCCCATGGCGGCCGTGTACGGCAGGGCGCGGCCGTCGTACTGTTCGCGCATCGCGTCGCGCACGGCGGGCGGCGCACCGAAGTCGGGTTCGCCGAGGGAGAGTTTGATCACGCTCACGCCGTTGGCGATCATGCGGTCGGCCTTCTCGCCGAACACCATGGCGCGGAACGGCTGCGCCTCGCGGGCTCGGCGGGACATCACGGGGGATGCGGGGGTCGTCTGTTCGGGCTGCTTTGCTTCTCCAGTCATACCGCCCGTTGTATCGGCAAGACGCGACACGCGCGCCCCGCGTCCCGAGTGGTGGGACGCGGGGCGTCGGTCAGCGGCGGCGCGCCAGAGCCCAGCCGAGCAGGGCGAGCGGCACGGCGCATGCGGTGAACAGCGCGGGCAGAAGCATGCCGACGTGCGGGCTGGACGCGTCGAGCACGACACCGGCGACCGACGATCCGAACGACGTTCCGACCGTGCCGGCGGTGGTCACCCAGCTCAGCCCCTCGGTGAGGCTTTCCGCCGGCACCAGATCCTTGACGATGAGGTTGCCGGTGGTGAACAGCGGCGAGACGACGAGTCCGGACACGATCTCGATGACGCCGAGGAGGATGAGGTTGTCCATCGCGAGGCGGAAACCCACGTAACCGACGACGAGCAGGCTCAGGAAGACGACCATGTGCGCCCAATGCGAGCCGCGGAACGTGCGTGATCCGAACACGATCGCGCCGATGCACGAGCCGACGGCGAACATGGCGAGCTGGAGGCCGAGGAACCGTTCGAGCCCCATGCCCTTCATGGTGGCGGTGACCGACACGTCGAACGAGGTGAAGCTCATGTTGAACACGAGGAACACGACGAGCAGCGGCAGCACGCCGCCGTAGAGGAGCGCGCTCTTCGGCTTGGCGCCCTGACGGCGCAGCCGGTCGAGGGACAGGCCGTCGGCAGGAGGGGCGGAAGCACCGGAGGCGGCCTCGGATGTGTCGGGAGCGCCGCCCGCGACGTGCGGGACCGCATCAGACGCCGTGACCTCGATGATCTCGACGATGGCGGGCGGCTGCGTGGATTTCAACGAGAAGAAGACCGCGCCGCCCACGCCGCAGGCGATGGTGGGCACGAACAGCTGGCTGACCGGATGCACGCTGGTGGCGAGCCATGCGGCGAGAATCGGGCCCAGGATGAACACGACCTCGTCGATGGCCGCCTCCATCGCGTACGCGGTGTTGAGCAGCGTCTCGCCGTCGTCGCGCCCGCGCAGCGCGTACGCCCAACGGGTGCGTACGAGCGCGCCGAACGAGAACTGGGTGAGACCCATCACGACAGCGAGCGCGAACAGCAGCGGGATCGGCACGCGGAACAGGGCGGCGAACGCGAACGCGAGCATCGCCGCGACCTGCACGGCGAGCGCGACGCGGCCGACGCGACGCTGCCCAAACCGGTCGAACAGGCGCGCGTAGAACGGGGTGACGCAGGAGAGCGCGAACACGTAGGTGGCGCTCATCGTGCCGGCGACCGTCCAATTGTCGTACAGGTGGTTGAGGGCGAGCACGATGCCGAGGCTCATCATGGAGATCGGCAGTCGCGCCACCGCGCCGGAGACGCAGAACGCCTTCGTGCCGGGGATGGAGAAGAGGCGCGCGTACGGGGAACGCGGCTTCGCGGCCGCGACCCCGTTCACGCGGTCACCTCGCCCTCGTAGATATAGATGTCCTCCCCGTCTCCCACGTGTTCGTCGGGGTGGTCTTTGGCGTAGCGTTCGGCGACGCGGGCGAGGCCCTTGTGCTCGTAGAAGCCGACGTCGCAGCTGGAGTCGGTGTGCAGGTAGTAGCGGGAGGCGCCGGCTTCGGCGAACGAGGCGAGCAGGTTGCGCCACAGAGTGCCGCCGACGCCGTGGCCGCGTGAGGCGGGGGCGACGACGAACAGCTCGAGTTCGGCGGGGGCGCGGTCGTTGATGGCGATGTCGTCCTCCATGCGTTCCTCGAGCGCATGCCAGGCCTCGGTGCGGGCGAGCGCGTCCGCACCGGCGGGAGTGGCGTCGAGTTCCGCGTTGACGCGGGCGAGTTCGCCGGTCACCTGGGGGAAGAGCACGGATCTGCCGGCCACGCGCGACAGGGTGACGCCGAGGAACGTGCCGTCCGCGGTTTCGGCGAGTTCGCCGCGCGTTGCGGGTTCGAGGTAGTGGAGGACGAAGTGGCGTGAGGTGAGCCGGGCGATGTGGGGGTCGCCGGGCTCGTCCACGCCCCACGTGTCATAGAACGCGTCGACGATGGCGTCGAGGTCGTCCCAGGTGACGGCGCGGTAGGTGATGGCGGTGCCGGGGGCGACGGCGGCGCGGCGTGCGGTGTCTGCGCCCGTGGTGCCGTGTGTTGCGGTGCTGGTGGTTGCGTTGCTGGTCGCAGCCATGGGTGGTTCACTCCTTCATGTCGGTGGTGTCGTGGAGCACGTGCGCCCGCCCACACATGCCTGCACGAGGGTAGCGGTCTCCCGCCGGCGAGACATTCACGGCGCGTTCCAGCCGCGGGACCCGCTGTCGCCGGGTGCCGTGCGTGGCGTCTGCGCGCCGCACGGCACCGTCCGCGGTCGCGCCGCGGATCGGCGATGGGTCTAATCGTCGTCGGTGTGCTCGGGGATTCCGGAGCTCAACTCGGCAATGATCTCTTGTTCGGTTTTCTCTTCGGCGCGCAGCTCGCGGAGCTTCGCGTCGGGTTCACTCACATAGTAGAGAGCGGCGTCGATGCTGTCCAACGGCACGCCTTCCATCGCCGAAAGCAGAAGCCGGTACAGGTCGAGCTGCACGAGCTTGTCGGCCACGTCCTTCGGCTTGCGGGGACGATGGCCGGTCTTCCAGTCGATGACGGTGTACCGTTTCGTCGCGTCGACCGGGTCGAGGCCGCCGAGGAACACGGCGTCGAGTTTGCCGTTGGCGATGATGCCGTCGAGTTCGGGCAGGGCGACGACGAGCTGCCGCTCCGCCCAGACCGGCGTGCGCCGTGCCCATGGCGATTCGGCGAGACGCCGCTGCCAGGCGACGAGCTCCGCTTCGACACGGGTGTTCCGGCGTGCGGCGCGTCGACCGCCGCCGTCCGCACCGGAAGCACCATCCATACCGGCGGTGCCGTCGGCGATGGCCTTCTCCCGGCGTTCCAGATCGGCGAGCATCGCGTGGCGGTCCATGACCGTGACGGCGTCCGATTCGGCACTCGTGCCGTCTCCCGCGTCGAGTCCCGCGTCGATGAAACGCTCCGCCCACGCGTGGAACCTGGTGCCGGCGGAGGCCGCGGGCGAGGCGATGGACGGGATGGGGCGCACGATGCCGCGCCAGTAGCGTCGTTCCTCGCGCTCCCCCATGTCCGTCGCGCGGGCCTGCAGACGGGTGACGCTCTGACGCGATCCGGCGAGGATGCGCTGCGCCTGCTCCTTGGTCCGCTCGTCGAGGGCCGCCCCGTCGAGCGTTCCCGACATGAGGTCGTCGTCGGCGATGAGCAGCCGGGCCTTGTCGAGCAGCGTGCCGCGTGCCGGGGCGCCCGGCGAGGACTCACTTGGCACCGTGGAATCATCCGCCCCATCCACCTCATTCGCACCATTCGCCTCGGTTCGGGCGCGCATCGCGGCTCGGACGGCCCGCGCCGCCCCGACGAGCGAGGATGCCGTCGTTGCTCCCAACGCGGACGGCCAAGGCAGGGTGTCTTCCGCCCGTTCCTCAAGAGGCGTGTCCCATGCCTCGTCGATGACGGCGTGCGCGTATCCGGCGGCGTGATCGCCGGTGAAGAACCCGTCGGGTCGGGGCGCGCCCGTCGTCGCCGGCGTGCGGGGCTGTTCCCCGGCATCGGCCGCCGTATCGGACGACCCTGTGGAACCGGACACCCCGGTGGAGCCGGACGACCCGGCCATGACGGTCCCGTCGTGCGAGTGCAGGGCGTCGTGGACCTCCGACCAGAAGTTGGAGGGTTTCGCCATGCGGGGCTTCGCGCCGAGCACCGACGGGTCGCGGCCCGTTTCGCCGTTGCGGCTGTAGGTGAGCAGCACGTCGCACCGGGCGCGGGTCAGGGCCACGTACATGAGCCGGCGTTCGTCGGCGTGCAGTCGCCTGCCGTATTCCTCCTCCTGGGTGAGGTACCAGCCGTCCGGATCGACGTCGTTCACGCCGTCGCCGACGGCGCGCAGCGACCCGTAGACCTCGTCGTCGATGAGTTCCACGTCGTCCAACGCCCGCAACGCGTCCAGCGGGTCCGCACCGACTGGCGCGTCATGCGGGAAACGCGGCAGGATGCCCGCGTCGGCGCGCACCGGCACCGGCACGGCGGTCGGATCGTCCAGCCATGTGGAGGCGCGCTCGCGGTATTCGGGTGCCGTCCAGACGCCGTTCTCGACGCCGCCCGGGTGGGCGTCGTCGAGTGTGACGGAGAGGTGATCGCCCTGGCTGCTGGGGAACGCGCCTTCGGCGAGGCCCACCACGGCGACCGCATCCCATTCGAGTCCCTTGGACTGGTGGACGGTCATCAGCTCCACGTCGACGTGCCGTTCGGAGTCTAATGCGGCGGTCTCGTCCTCGATGCTGCGCAACGCGTCCACCCATGCCATGAATCCGCGCAATGTGGGCGTGGCATCGGCCGCGATCTCGCTGGCGTACGTGTCGACCAGATCGATGACCGTCTCCATGGGGATGCGGGCCACCGTCGGGTCGGGCGCGTTCCCGCGAGCACGCATGGCCTGCGCCACGATGGTGTCGATGTCGAGGTCGAGCGCCTGCACGGCCGCACGCACCACATCGGGCAGGGGTCTGCCGACCGTGCCGCGCACCATGCGCAGCATGCGGGAGGCATGCAGGATCTCCCTCGTAGAGGCCTCGTCGAACCGGTCATCACGTTCGAGCAGGCCGGGCAGATCGGAATCCTCCAGCAGGTCGGGCAGGAACACGGCGTTGGCGACGCCGTCACGATGCTCCCGGACGATGCCGGCGCGGTCCCGGCGCGGTGCGTCGGCCGGCACCAGACCGGCGGCGACGAGCGCCTGGTACCGCACCTCGGTGTTGGCCGCGTCGGCGAGCGCGGCGAGCGCGGCGAGCGTCGACGCGTCAAGTCCGAACCGTGGCGTGGCGAGCAGCCGCATGAGCGAACCGGAGTCGGTGTGGTCGGAGGCGACGTGCAGCAGGGCGAGTATGTCGCGGATCTCGGGGCGGTCGAGCATCGCCGAATAGCCGACGACGAGCGTGCTCAATCCGGCCTGCTCCAACGCCTGCTGGTATTCGGCCATGTGCTTCTTCGACCGGAACAGCACCGCCGCGGTGGGGGGATGCTTCGGATTGCCGTGGTCGTTGACGGCGAGGGCATGCCGGCAGAATCGTACGATGCCGTCGATCTCCTGGCCGAGCGTGTCGTACCCGAGCACGCCGACCGTGCCCGCGGCGGCTTCGGGCAGGGCGTCGAGGGGCGCGACGTCGACCTCCCGCATCGTCGAGCTGCCTGCACGGCGGGGAGTCCCGCGCAGCGGCAGGGTCAGGTCGTTGGCGGCTTCCAGCACGAGCCGTGAGTTGCGGCGGGTGACGCTCAGCTCGTAGGGACGATCGTTCTCCCGCATGCCGAAGTCCTGCTGGAACAGGCGGAACGCGCCCGGGCTGGCGCCTCGCCATGCGTAGATCGACTGGAACGGGTCGCCGACGGCGTTGACGGCCGTGTCGCCTCCGTGGAACAGGGTGGCGAGCAGCGCCGCCTGCGTGGTGGATGTGTCCTGGTACTCGTCGAGCAGCACGTGGCTGAACCGTTGCCGGTAGCGTTCGCCGATGGAGGGGAACCGGGTGACCAGCTGATAGGCGGCGATGGTGAAATCGCCGAATTCGGCCAGGTTGAGCCGTCGTTTCTCCTGGGCGTACGCCTCGACCAGGTCGAGCAACGCGTCACGTTGCCCAGCGGTGTCGACGAGTCTGGCGCAGTGGAACACGCAGGCCGTGTGCAGACGTTCATGGTACTCGTCGAGTTTCGCCGTCCATGCGGCGTCGCTGTCCTTCTTGAACCGTCGCGGCTTGGTGAGCTTGGGCTCATCGTCGGGAATCGGCTCGGAGCCGATGGCGTCGCGTACCTGTGCGGCGAAGGCGTCGTCCCATGCGCGCACGCGGGCTATGGCGGTCTCCATGTCGGTCACGCCGTGGCCTATCATCGCGCTGCCGATCGCGCCGGAGAGCGCGAGGACCTTCGAGGCGAGCGTGCGGAACGCGCCGAGGTCGCGCCCGCGCAGCCGGTCCATGTTCCGGTCGATGACGTTCGCGGCGAGCTGGAGCGCGCCCGCCTCGCTCAACGGCTGCGTGTTCTGATCGAATCCGACGAGCAGACCGTACTGGCGCACGATGGATTGGAAGAACGCGTCGTACGTGTAGACGACGGGCTTGAGGAACATGCGGTCCCCTGCGGCGCGGATCGCCTCGGCGTTCCCGACAGCCCCTTCCGGGGATGCCGGCATGTCGTCCCGTCCCGTCCCGCGCGCCCCGTCCTCGGCCACGGCCTGGGACACGCGTGACAGCAGCTCGCCGGCGGCCTTGCGCGTGAACGTGAGGCCGAGGATCCGTTCGGGGGCGACGCCCCGGCGGATGAGTTCGATGATGCGGCGCGTCATCGTATAGGTCTTGCCCGAGCCGGCGCCGGCGACGACGAGCACGTCGTCCGCCACGGGCGCGTTGATGACGGCGGCCTGTTCCGGGCTGTCGGTGGGTTTCGGTGTGCTGCTCATGCCTGCCTCGTTTCGAATACGGTATCGACCCGGCCGGCGCAGGCCGGGCATACGGTGCGCATGCGACAGTATGCGAGATGCTGCGCGGTGGGATGGGCGGTCAGACGCTCCGAGCGGCTCGCCGCCGCCGCATAGAACACCCGCGCAATCATGGCGAGCGCCCACATCGCCTGCGTGCCCTGCAGCGCGGCGAACCGCTCCCATGCGCGCGGGTCGACGCCCTGCGGCGGTTCGCCGGGAACGCCGGGGATGTCCATGAGCTTCGCCGGGTCACGGTAGTGGAATCGTGGCGTGAACGGTTCCGCGTTCAGCGAGCCTCCGGTGAACAGGGGCGGCTGGAACAGGCCTTCGGGGGCGTAGCTCTGCGCCGGCGCCTCATGGGCTTCGACATGGAACAACGCGCTCTGCACGATGGGCGGCGCGTCGACGGGGCGCCGGCCGCCGCGCGCGGCGCTTCCATCGGCCGTCTCGGGGAAGGCGAGTCCCAGCTGGTAGCACACGAGCTGCAGGTCGTTGAACCGCTGCGGGGTGGTGGGCACCTGGCCGGTCTTGTAGTCGATGAGCCGTATGGCGCGGCTCCCATCGGCCATGATACGGGTCTCCTTACGGTCGATGCGGCCGGAGAGCCTGATGGTCAGGTTCTCGTCCATGCCCTCCGGCCAGCCTCCGACGAGCGTGCCCATCATCGCCATGAGATCGCGCCGTCCGACCGGACCGGCACCGGGCACGGCGTCGTATGCGGCGAGGATGTCGTCGAGCCCGAACCGCGCGGCGAACTCCTCCTCGCATGAGGCGTGTTCGAGCACGCCCACGTCGAATTTGCCCGTGTTCTCCCCAAGATAGCCGGACGTGTTGGAGGCCACGAAGTACGAGGCGAGATTGGCGAGCGTGGCGCCCGCCTGCTCGTCCTTGCGAATCGCCGCATAGCGCGCCGACGGATCGTCGATGTCGGCGGGGTCGGGCTTCATCCCGTCGTAGAGTTCGACGAGCCGACGCGTCACGGCCGTCAGACGTTCCTCGTCGCCGGCTCCGGGCATGAAGCCGGGCAGGTCCAGGCCTTCCCCGCTGCCCTGCTGGGCGACCGCATGGATCAGCGTGCCGAAGCCCGTCGCCGCACTGCCGGGGCGTGGCCCGGCGAATCGGTTCTCCAGCATCCAGCACACCGGGCATTCCCACAGGCGGTCCACCGCCGATGGGGACAACGTCACCACGCACGGTTCGGCGTCCTGCGCCCGCGCGCTCGACGTATCCGTCGCGCTCGGCGTATCCGATGCGTCCGCCGTCCCATGACCGCCACGTTCCGCCGTATGCAGGTACGCCCATTCGTCCGGATCGGCGGCGGCGACGCCGTTCCCGGCAAGCAGGGCGAGCGCGGCGGCCGCATCCCGCGCCTGCGGGTCGTCGGACGGGTGCCGTGCCAGGATGAGGCGCGCTGCGGCCACGAGTCCGCGGGGATCGCAGTCCAGGCCGGCGAGCGAGATCTCCTCCACGTCCGACGAGGCGCGTTCCGCCGTCTGACCGTTCCCGTACGGCTCCCCCACCTCGACGAACCTCGCCTCGTCTCCGCGGCCGAAGCATTCTGGCAGATACCCGTAGAGGAAATCGGACGGGGTCAGGTCGTCGTCGCTCACGGCGCTGATCGTCACCGTGCCCGTTCCCCGCGCATCCGATTCGGCGCGGGTGAGCGCATACAGGAAGCTCTTCTTCTCTCCGGAGAGCACCTCGCCCAGTCGTGCGCCGTAGGAGGGGGCGGCGGCCCAGACGGCATGCGCCTCCGGGCCACGCAGGATGATGTCCGCTAGGTCCTCGCCGCCGAACATGGTGTTGCGCTCGGCGAGGTTGGGCCATACGTCCTGCTGCACGGCGGGCAGCCACACATGACGCCAGTGGCGGCCGGCCGCGCCCGCCGGGGTGGTGAGGGTGACGGCCTGCTCCATCGGCTTCACACGGGCGAGTGAATCGGCTTCGATCCGCATGGAGCGCACCTGGGCGATGAACGTGACGATGTCATGCCCGGCGGCACCGCCCTCCGCATATTGGAACAGCCGCATGGCGGCATCCAGCCGGTCGTTGGCCGCCCTGCCCTCGGACGTGTTGTCGAGCGCGCGCCGCTGCCATGCCGACGCCACGCCCGCGGCGTCCCATGCGGCGGCGAGCGCGAACTGCGGCTCGTCGGATTCCAGACGGCCCAAGGCGGCGGCGACCTTGCCGACGAGCGTCCAGAGACGGATGAAGGCCCGGGCCTGCGGGTCTCCTCCCAGTACCTGGTTGATCACGGCGAGCACGTGCGATGCGGGAGCCCGGGGATCGTCCAGCGCGAGCATCACGTACTGGGCGTCCGTTCCGAACGGCGGGATCCGGTCCCCGCCGTCGGACGGGACGGGCCGCCCGGTCTCCGACGTCGCATCATCTCGCCCGCGCAGCAGGGAATCATCGATCCGGACGTCGCCGCCCGCGGGCCAGGCCTCGCCCAACGTACGCCACGCCCTCATCAATCCGCCCAACGCGCCATCCACGTCGTCCGCATCACCCGCATCGTCCACGTCATCCGCAGCGACCGCCTGTCCGACGATCCCCGCGAGGGATTCCAGCGAACGCATCGCGGCCTCGACCGGTTCCACGCGTCCCAGCGCGCCTTCGCCCGGCGTGGAGCCGACGGTGATCAGCGGGCCGGTCATCAGCGTGACAACGCGGGAACGCACATAGGCCGCCAGCGCACGCGGATCCGACTCCGCTCCCGCGATGCCGCGCCCACGCAGACGCGCCAGTTCGATCAGGGCGAACAGACCGCGCACGAACGGCTCCTCCCCGAGGGGACGGGTGACGGACGAATAGCGCACGGGCACGCCGTCCCGGCGCAGCCGTTCGCCGAACAGGCGCACGGTGCCGTTATCGTGCGCGATGACCGCCATGTCGTTCCACTGGGCGTGCCCGTCGAGCCGCTCGTGCTTGATGCGCCACACCACATCGTCAAGCTCCTCCCGGGGACTGCGGTAGAGCGCGCAGCGAAGGGAACCGTCCGCAGGTAACGGGGACGCGCCGTCGAGCCGGCGGATCGGCCACGCGCCCTCATGCCGGGGCAGCTTCCACGGGCGATCGGGCAGCGGCGTGGAATCCTCCAGCGGCGAGGGAATCGACAGGGAGATCCTCGCCGCCACGACGTCGCGATACGTGGGGGCCGTCTCGGACTCCCGGCCGCCCCGCGGCCGTGCGTCCAGGACGCAGCGACGGGCGGCGATGGGCCCGTCCGCGGCCCTGGCGAACAGATATTCGGGGTAGGACCCACGGAAGGTCTGCACCGCCTCGTCCGGGTCCCCCACGAGTACGAGCCGCGTGCCCCGCCGTACGATCTCCTCCAGGAACCTCATGGCGGCGAGGGTGGAATCCTGGAAATCATCGACGACCAGCAGCGCGGGGACCGTTCCTCCGCCGCCCCGCAGCACGGTGGCCGCCTCCACCAGCAGACGTGAGGAATCGAGACGGTATTCGCCCCGATACGCCGCCTCGACGGCCGCGGCATACTCACGACGCAGCGCGAACGCCAGCCGCCACTGCACGCGCAGCCGTTCCACGCGCACGTCCCGTCCGTCGCGGGCGGATTCCTCCAACACGCCGAGCAGCTTCTCCTCACCGTTGGGGGAAACTCCCAGTTCGTCCATGCGCGCCAGCATGTCGCGTAGCTGGGCGACGAATTCCGCCGACACGCCACGTTCGAGCAATGCGGCCGTGGCGGCACGACCGTCCCGCCCGTCCTCCGAACCGTCGTCGGGGAACACCCCCATGGACGACGACCACTCCTCGGTCGCGAAATAGTCGCGGAGCATCATGCATACGCCGCACACATCACCGGCTTCGGAGTGCCCGACATGCCCGGCGAGCACCCCGCGCAGCAACGCGTCCTGCTCGGCGCCGTTGAGCAGCCTCGGTGCGGGAGCGCCGGAGGCGAACCGCTCGTCGGCGATGACGCGGAACGCCAATGCGGCGAGCGTGGTGACCGGACGCACTTGCGCGGACGCGCCGATGCGGCGGATGACTTCGTCGCCGAGACCGTCGGCGACGACGCGGTTCGCCACGGCCATCACCGCGCGGGTGTCGCCGTACGCGTCCAGGCCGCGCAGGAGCGCGTCATAGGCGAATCGCGTCTTGCCGGTCTGCGGCGCGCCGGCGACCAGCAGCGCGCTCCCGCCGTCTCCGCCGCCGCGGATCAGTTCGTCCAACGCCTCGTGGGCATCCATGTATCCAGTCATGGCTCCAGCCTAAACCGTGACGACCACGCCGGTGCATATCTACCGGAACTTCCCCTTTTCTCGCGTGTTCCAATGGTTCCGGCACCCGCCACGGGCGGCACGCCGCCGTTCACGCGCCCATATCGGATGGGCGGGTGAGGCGCCGCCGTCCGTGGCGGTACCATTGTGCCGAGGGGACGGCGCAAGTCCCCAGGGGGACGCCTTCGGGGGAAGGGGGCATCATGCGCACCACGATCACAGCGCCGCCGGAGCTGCCCGGGTATTCGTTCGTCCGGACGCTCGGCTCGGGTTCCACGGCCGACGTGTACCTGTACCGGCAACGTGTCCCGGACCGGGATGTGGCGGTGAAGGTGTCCAGGACGCCGCTCGACCCGCGGGCCGCGGCGAGGTTCGCACGGGAGGCCGATACGATGGCCCGTCTGTCGAGCCACCCGTACATCATGCAGGTCCACGGCGCGGGCGTGACGCCGGACGGATCGGCCTACATCGTGTTCGAATACGCGCCGAACGGCACCTATAAGGAGATCGCACGGCGCCGGCCGCTCACCTGCGACCAGATGCTCGATCTCGGAATCAGGCTGGCCGGCGCCCTGTCCGCCGCGCACCGGGCCGGCGTCATCCACCACGACATCAAGACGAGCAACGTGCTCGTCAACGCCCAGGGGCTGCCGGTCCTCGCCGACTTCGGCATCTCGACGAACATCTATGACAGGACGTTCACCGGCTATTCGCTGCCGTGGGCGCCTCCCGAAGTGCTGAACGGCCGTTCCGGTGCCGAGGAGGCCGACATCTATTCGCTGGCGGCGACGCTGTATGCGACGTTGGCGGGCGGTTCGCCGTTCGAATGCGGCTACCGGCCGGACACGGCCGCGCGGCTGAGGGAGCTCATCCTCACCAAGCCGCTGCCTCCGATCGACCGCCCGGACGTGCCGGAGGACGTGGAACGGGTGTTGCGCAGGGCGATGTCGAAGGACCCGGAGGACCGTCAGCATTCCGCGTTGCGGTTCGCACGTGACCTGCAGCATGTCCAGCAGGAGCATTTCGGTCATATGACCGCCGTGGTCGCCGAAGGCCGGGATCCGTATCCGCCGGATCGTCGCGTGGCGCGCCGCCGCTTCGCCACGCCACGGACCGGAGCCCCGCCCCGGGCGGCGGCACCGGCAGTCGCCGGTCAAGCCGTCGCCGGTCTGGCCGTCGCCGTCTTTGTCATCGCCGTGGCGCTCGTATTCGCGATCGCCGTCATGCCGAATCTCGATTCCGGCGCCGTCGCCGACCGCGCATCCGTCGGAGACGCGACGACGCGTCGTGGGACGGGGACCGGGCGGGATACGGACGCCACGCCGGACGGCGTCATCGGCGACGACGTCCCCTCGCCGACGGACCTGCATGGGGAATACGGCGACGACGGCACGGTGACGTTCACGTGGAGCAACCCCGATCCGAAGAGGGGCGACACGTACGCGTGGAGGCCGATCGACGGCCAGGACCCGCAGGACGAGGGGAACGTGTCGATCGTGAGGGGCGAACGGGTGACGTTCGACGTCTCCCGGGACACGGCCCGGACGTGCATCGAAGTGTCGGTCGTGAGGGCGGATCGACGCATGTCGCCCCGGCCCGCGGCCGTCTGCGCGATGCGGCGCTGATCCGCACGCGACACGCCGTCTCCCCGATCTCCGGTGCATCCGAGGCGGTACCCAGCGACGGGGTCTACATTTGGCGTACCGGCCGACCGGCCGGGCTCGGAACTACGACGGGAGCCGGCATGGCGAAGAGATCTTCCCCGGCATACGGGCGGACACGCGGAACCGACGCGCCGACGCGCCGTCCGGCGCCGTCGGGCCGGCGCGGGTGGGCCGTCCCGGCCGTCGCCCTGATGCTGCTGCTCGGCGTGGTCGCCGGCGCGATCGTCATCAGCTCCGTCACGCAGCGTCATGTGCGGTTCGACGACGGATCCGTATGGGTCACCTCGTTGAAGGACCGCAAGGCGGCCCGGTTCAACGTGCGCGTCAGACAGGCGGATGTGGCCGTCGCGTCGTCCGCGCCGCGCTTCGACGTCCTCCAGCATGACGCCGACACCGTGCTCGACGAAGGCGGCCGGGCGTCGTCGATCAAGGCGTCGACGGTAGAAGTGGATTCCAGCGCCGAGACGGGGGACGAGACTATATCGGCGGCAGGCGGCGGCACCATCGCGTTCCTCGATGAGGGGACCGGCGACGTCTGGACGGGATACGCCGATGATGTCGGCTCGGCGTCCCCCATGCACGCGGATCCCCGGTTGAGGCTCGGTGCGGGAGGCAGGATCGTGGTCGACGCCGACGGCGCGGTATGGGGATACCGTCCTTCCGACGGCATGGTGTTCAGGCTCGACTCGCCGCGGAGCCGTTCGCCTTCGTCAGTCGGATCGATCACCGACGGGGTGAGGACGGACGCCTCCTCGTTCACGGTGGTCGACGGGGTCCCGGTCATCACGGCCGGGAACCGGGTGCTCTTCAGAGGAGGAGGCACCGCTTCCGGCATGGATGGAAGGCTGAGCCTACAGTCGCCGCCGGTGGATGGGCTCCAATCCGGCTGGGTCGCCGTGGCCGGCCGGGACGGCCTGGACCTCATATCCCTCTCATCGCCGGATCCGGAACCTGTGCCGCTGCGTTCCGGCGGGCACGGGGAGCCGGCGCGCCCGGTCTCCTCGGGCGGCTGCGTGTTCGCCGCGTGGAGCCAGCGGGCCGACAACTACGTTTCCGTATGCTCCGCGAAGGACGGAGGGGCGACGTTCCGCTCCCTCGGTTCGGTGAACGGCACCTCCGAACTGGTGTTTCGCGCGAACCACCGGCAGGTGGTGCTCAACGACGTGGTTGATGGCAACGTGTGGGACCCGCGTGCATCGACCGACGTCATCAAACTCCAATGGAACACGATCCGGACCGAACGTTCCGAGGAGAACCGGCGCGAGGGGGACGAGACGGCGAACAACCGGCGCGAGTACGACAAGACCTGTTCGCACGGCTCGGACGGAATCCAAGCGGAGAACGACGAGTTCGGGGCGCGGGCCGGCGGCGAACGGATCCTCGACGTGCTGCGCAACGACCGGCAGACCGACTGCTCGGTGCTGAGGATCACGCGCGCGAACGCCCCCGACGGGGCCGTGATCGAGGTCTTCCCGGTCTACGACGGCCGCTACCTCCAACTCGACGCCACGAAGGCGGGCCCCGGCGCGGTGGGCTTCTCCTACGAGATATCCGACGGGCACGGCCAGACGTCCTCCGCCACGGTGAGGCTGACGCTCACCGATTCCGGGAACGCCGCCCCCGTCCAGACCGATACGCCGCAGGAGCTGGAGGTCGAGCAGGGCGCTTCCTACGAGTTCAACGCGCTGGGTGGTTTCACCGACCCGGACGGCGATCCGATGACGCTCGTCTCCGCGTCGCCGCAGGGCTCCGATCAGGTGACGGCCTCCACGCGCGCGGACGGTCTGCTCACGTTCGACGCCGGTTCGATGGCCTCCGGACGAGTCGGCGTCGAGCTCACGGTCTCCGACGGCGAGCAGACCGGCACCGGCATGGTGTATTTCTCCATCAAGCCCTCAGGCACCCTGCCCGCCGACATCGATCCCGTGGCCGAATCCGCCGCCCCAGCCACGGACGCGTCCATCGACCTGAAGCCGTACGTCCACGCCACCGGCGCGAACCCGGCGCGTCTGTCCGCGGCGGACGCGCCCGATGGAGCCTCCGTGACGATGAACGCCGCCGATCTGGCCCTCCGGTTCAGGGCGGACGCCCCGGGCACCTACTACGTGTCGTACACGATCACGCAGGGGACCGTGCCCGCGACCGGGCTGGTCCGGGTGGAGGTGCAGCCCGTATCCGGCCAAGCCGCCAGACCGGTGGCCGCGAACGACGTGGCGTTGCTCGGCGCGGGGAACACGGCCATCGTGGAGCCGCTGTCCAACGACGTCGACCCGATGGGCGGCGTGTTGTCCGTCACTTCGGTCACGGCCGATCCGGCCTCCGGCATCAAGACCGGTCTCGTAGGCCACAGGCGGGTCTATCTGACGGCGCGGCGGATACCGACCGAACCGGTCGACGTCACCTACACGGTGGCGAACGCGGCCGGCACGTCGACGGGCACGATCGTGCTGCATCCGCCGACGTCGTCGAACGCCGACTCGGCTCCGAAGGCGCCGGACATGGCCGCCCAGGTACGCACCGGCGGCATCGTATCCATCGATGTGCTCGACCGTGCCGGCCAACCAGACGGCACGACGGTCAGACTGCGGAACGAGCTGAGGACCGATGCATCCACGTTCAAGGGGGTCGCGTTCGTCTCCGGCGACACCGTACGGTATCAGGCGTCGGACGAGACCGGCACGTTCCCCATCGTCTACACCGTGGAGAACGGTCTCGGCGCCTCGGCGTCGGGGACGATCACCGTCACCGTGCATCGGAGCGACGCGGGGGACAAGCCCGCGCCCACGCCGCACGACACGGAGGCGCAGGTGGCCGCGGGCCGGAAGGTGCGCATCCCGATCGCGCTCACCGGCATCGACGTGGACGGCGACGACGACCAGCTGCTCGGCCTGGGCAACACGACGCCGCAGCTGGGCCGCGTCACCGAGGTGGGCGCGAACCACCTCGTCTACGAGGCCTACGCCGACTCCTCCGGCACCGACGTCTTCTCCTACGCGGTGGAGGACTGGACCGGCCAGCGGGCTCAGGCGCGGATCCGCGTGGGAGTGTTCCGGGGAGCCTCCGATTCCGGCGTATACGCGCGCGACGACGAGGTCACGCTCCGTCCGGGCACCCCCGCCACCGTGCCGGTCACCCGGAACGACGTCTCCGGCGACGACACCGACCTGACGCTTGACGGAAGACTCGACGCCCCCGGCATACCCGATGCGAAGGCGAGCGCCGGCGCGATCGGCTTCACCACGCCCCGTCAGGCGGGGACGAGCTACGTCGTCTACACGGTGAGGGACAAGGCGGGACTGTCGGATACGGCCGTATTGACCGTGAACGTCGACCCGAACGCGCCGATCGAACCGCCGGACGCCTACGACTACCGCGTGCCCGCGTCGGCCACCATCGACAGGAAGAGCGTCGACGTGGACGTGGGCCGATGGATCGCGAACCCCTCCGGCCCGGATTCGGATCTCAGGGTCGACGTGCACGGATCGGCACACGCCCATGCACGCGTCAAAGGCGATGACGGCTCGACCGTCATCAGCGTGGATCTGACGCGGAACGCCCGGGCCGTCCCCTACACGGTGACCAACACGAGATACGGCGTGACCTCCACGGCGTTCATCCAGGTACCCGCATACGGCGTCTTCCCGCCGACCGTGCGGCCGAAGGCGCCCGCGCTCAGGGTGAACGCGAATGAGACCATCAGGATCGACGTCGCCGACCACGTGCGCGTGGGCGCCGGCAAGGAGGCGTATGTGGGCGGCGAGGATTCGGTGAGCGCCACGAAGGCCGCCGACGGACGGCTGTACGTGAACGACAGGACGCTCAGGTTCACCGCCCCCGGCGACTACGCCGGACCGGCTTCGATCACGTTCACCGCGGTGGACGGCAGAAGAGAATCCGGCAGGACGAGGATCATCAACTCGGCGGTGATCACCTTGCCGATCACGGTGGTCGGACGCGGCGTGAGGCCGCCCACGTTCTCCTCGTCCACGATCGACGTGGCGGCGGGCGACGGGACGACGACCATCGATCTGAAGGCGCTCACGCACGCGCCGGAAGGCCCCGGTGGGGATGAAGGGCGATACACGTATTCCGGCGGTTCGGACACCGGCAAGGTGACCGCCTCCGTCTCGGGTTCCGGCCGTCTGGAAGTGAAGGCGGACAAGACGGCCGTGCCGGGGACGACGATCGGCGTCCCCGTGCGGATCGGATACGACGGTGGCACGGTGGACGCCGGCATGACCGTCCGCGTCGTCCCCTCGACACGTCCGCTGGCGCGCGTGCCCGATAGGACGCTCAAGCTCGAAGCGGGAGGAGACGGGACGGTGGACGCGCTCGCCGACGCCTACAATCCGTTCCCGTCATCCCCTCTCACCCTGATCCGGTGCGCGGCGGACGACCCATCCGGGGTCGCCGTCCGCTGCGATGCCTCGGGGTCCGTCGACGTCGCCGCCGCCCCGGGCGCCGGAGGCGGCACGAACCGTGTGCTCGTCACCGTCGAGGACGGCACGGGAATGGCCGAGCGCAGGGTCACGGGCACGATCACCGTCGCCGTGGTCGACAGGCCCGAAGCCCCGCTGCTCTCCCCCGTCGACGCGAAACCGCAGGACGGCGCGGTGGATCTGACATGGACGCCCGGCTCGGCGAACGGCAGCCCGATCACCGACTATGAGGTGCGCTGGAGCGACGGGGACCGTGTCTCCTCGAAGTCGTGCGGCGCCGCGACGGTCTGCCGGATCGCGGGGTTGGAGAACGGCAGACCGTACTCGTTCCGTGTGCGCGCGAGGAACGAGGTCGGATGGTCGGAGGATTCCGGCACGGTGACCGGCATGCCCGACACAGTGCCGCCGGCCCCGTCGAGGGTCTCGGTGGAGGGCGGCAGGCAGGTCGTGACCGTCTCGTGGTCGATGCCCGTCTACGCGGGGTCGCCGGCCGACTACTACACCGTGACCCTGAGCAACGGCATGCGCGCCGTCATCGAGGGGGCCTCGTCCGTCGACTTCGGCTTCAGATCGTCGGACATCACGGACGGGTTCGCCGTGACCGCCACCGTCGTGCCGCACAACCGGGCGGGCGACGGCGCGGCGGCCGCATCGGCGGAGTCCGCCAGGCCGTACGGCGTGCCGGACGCTCCGATTGTCTCCACGTCGCAGTCGGACGATGGCGACGAGGTGACGGTGTCCGCCGAGATCGGCGACATGCGCAACAACGCGTGCGCCTCCGTCGTCGTCACGCTCGGCGATCACACCGGGAACGTCGCGTGCGGGCAGACGTCGCACACCTTCGACATCGCGGATTCCGATTTCGGCGACGCCCTCACGCCCGGGTACGCCATCGTCACGGTGCATGGCGACGAGGTGCGAGGCGAAGGCGTCCCCGTCGTCCCGGTCCACCGTCCGGCCGCGCCGTCCGGTCTCTCCATCCGGGCGGAGGACGGCCGCTGCGTGGTCTCGTGGACGGACGGCGACGGCAAGGAGGGCCGGTTCGAGTACACGGCCGGGAACGGCTCGTCCGGATCCACCACGCGGACCTCGTTCTCCTATGAGCCCGGCGGCTGGCGTGTCTGCGGCTCGGTGAGCGTGCGCAAGACGTTCCGCGGCGCCGCCAGCGCCGACGTCACCGCCTCCAGCCAGGACATGCCGGACAGGCCGAAGGCCGGCATCGGCGACTACGCACTGGAGTGGAGCGGCCGCGACACGCTCCGCATCGCCGGCGATGTGGAGACCTACGGTCAGGGCGCCACGGTCATCCTGACCCTCACCGACGGGGACGGCACCGCATGGCGGCGCGAATGGGCGGCCGGCGGACAGCCGCGGACCCTCGATATGAGGGATTCCGGGCTCGACGGCGACGTGACGTGGCGCATCACGTTGGCCGACGGGCCGGACGAGCTCGTCGAAGGCGTGGAGAAAACCGGGACGGTACGGGGATCTCGCCCGACGGCCGACGGCGCATCGGTGGCGTTGCCGGGAAGGATCTCCCGGCAACGGGACGACACGATCAAGGAGCGATCATGAACGAGAACGCCAACGGGTCCGTCGACGACCGGACCCTGCTGTCCAGGGACGCGGGAGCCCGCAGGGCCGGCACGCGGCGGCGGACGCCCGCGCACCGCGCCACCGCCACCGCTCCCGCCACGACGGGCACCCCCATCCCCGACACCGGCACAGTTCCCGCCACCGGCACCATCCCCGGTGCCGCCACGCCCGAAATCGAACGGTTCCGGGACATGTTCGACCTGCTCGTGAAGAACGTCTCCCAGGCGGTGGTGGGCAAGACCCGCCCGGTCCGCGAGGTGCTCACCGCGCTCATGGTCGGCGGCCATGTGCTGCTCGAGGACAATCCGGGCACCGGCAAGACGCAGTTGGCGCGCGCCCTCGCCAACTCGGTCGACGCCGGCTTCAAACGCATCCAGTTCACCCCCGACCTGCTGCCCTCGGACGTGGTGGGACTCACCTTCTACGACCGGAAGACCGGCGATTTCACGTTCCGCGAGGGACCGGTCTTCGCGTCCATCGTGCTCGCCGACGAGATCAACCGCACCTCGCCGAAGACCCAGTCCGCGCTGCTCGAGGTCATGGAGGAGCGGAAGGTCACCGTGGATGGCGTCACGCATGACGTGCCGCGGCCGTTCATCGTGATCGCCACGCAGAACCCGGTGGAGCAGCTCGGCACGTACCGGCTGCCCGAGGCGCAGATGGACCGGTTCCTCATCAGGACGTCCCTCGGATACCCGGGCCACGACGTGTCCGTGGAACTGTTGCGCCAGCTCGACGTCACCGACCGCGCCGGCGGCGTCGTCCCCGTGCTGGCCGGCGGCGACGTCATCGCGATGGGGCGTGTCGCGCACACGGTCCACGTCGACGAGTCGATCCTCGAATACATCGTCAGACTCGTCGAACGCACACGCCATGACGACGGCGTCCGGGTCGGCTCCTCGACGCGAGGCGCCCTCGCCCTGGCGCGCTGCGCACGCATCTGGGCCGCGGCGGACGGACGCGGCTACGTCGTCCCCGATGATGTGAAGGACCTCGCCACACCGGTGCTCGCCCACCGGCTGAGTCTCACCGCCGAAGCCGCGTTCGCCGGAGAGACGCCGCAGGCCGTCGTCACGCGCATCCTCGAGGACGTGCCCGCGCCGGCACTCGGCGGCTGACGCGCCCATCGCCAAGCCGCTCCCCACGCCCCCCCACGAACCGCCCCGGACCAAACCCACGAACCGAAGGACCGACATCATGCCCCGTCCCATACGCGCCGCACGGACGCCGCGCCGGATACGCCGGCCGCTCGCGCCCTTCGTCTCCCCGCTCGCATCCTCCATCTCCCCGCTGGGGTGGACCGTGACCGGCTCGGGCGCGGCGGCGCTCGCCGCCTTCGTCCCCCTCGGATGGCACGAGCTGCTGGCATACGGCGTGGCGGCCCTGTCGATGATGCTCGTCTCCGTCGTCATGTCGTTCGGCAACACCTCGTTCCGGGCGACGATCGACCTGCGGCGACGCCGCATCACCGCGGGGGATACGGCGAGCGTCCGCGTCGATATCGGGAATCCGGGGAGAACTCCCACCACGGCCGCGCGCGGCGACCTGCCGATCGGCTCCAGGTGCGAGCGGTTCACCATCCCTCCGCTCGCCCCGGGAGGGTCCCGACGAACCGACATCGAGTTCCACACGCCGCGACGGACCGTGATCGCCGTCGGCCCGCTGCGCATCCGCAAAGGCGACCCATTCGGTCTGATCCGCCGCGAGCGGCGGCTCACCGATGGAATCGACCTGTTCGTCCACCCCGTCATCGTGCCGTTGGAGGCGCTCGACGCGGGATCGGTCCGCGATCTCGAGGGGAGTCCGAGCGGCGACACCGTCGACGACGACCTCGACTTCCACGGTCTGCGCGAATACGCGCCGGGCGACGACGTGCGCAACGTGCACTGGCCGAGCACCGCGAAGACGGGCGCGTTGATGATCCGCCGATACGAGGCGACGCGACGCACGGACACGGCGCTCACCATGTCCGTCGACCCGGACGAGTACGCGGGCCCCGGCGAGTTCGAGCTCGCCGTGTCCGTCCACGCGTCGATCGGCGCGCGATGCTTCGCGCGGCGTCGGCCGCTGTCCACGCATGCGGGCTCCGCGCACGCCGCGCCGCGCCGCGCGACGGACTTCCTCGACTCGTGCAGCAGGATAGTCCCGGACCGCTCCGACGATCCGAACCTCGCGCGCGGCACGCTCGCGCACGCCCCGGACGCCTCCTTCTACGTCCTCACCGTCGGCTCGCTGCGCGACTCGGATGACATCAGACGCATGGCGTCCGCGCTGCCGGTGTCCGCGTCCACGCTCGTGCTGCAGGTCGCGGAGGGCATGCCCCGGGCGATCCGCCGGTTCCCCGGCTTCACGCTCGCCACGGTCGGCGGACTCGACGACCTGCCGATCATCATGGGGGTGCTCGCATGACCAGCCGACGGCACGCCGACTGGCGGAACGACACCATTTCAGCTTCCCTCTCCGCCCGCGGCCCATGGGGGCGGCGCTTGGGCGGTCTCGCCGTGGCCGCGGCGCTCACGCTACTCGCCGCGTCGAATCTCATCGATGTCTACGGAGACGCGGCCGCATGGGCCTCGGCCGCCGCGCCTGCCGCGCTGCTCGGCTGTCTCATCGCCCTGGCCGGAGTGACGCGCCGGCTGCGCCTGTGGTGGCAGCTCGTGTCCCTCGTGTTCGCCCAATCCGTCGTCGGACCGGTCATCGCCCTGAACGGCACGACGATCGGCCATGTAATCCCGACGGCCGCCACCCTGTCGCAGGGATGGTGGGACATGTTCGGCTCGTTCAAATACCTGATCTCCATCACGCCGCCCGTGGGCACGGCGTCGGGTTCGCTGATGGCCGTCTGGACGCTGACGCTGTGGACGGCGTTCCTCGCCGGCCTGCCGGCGCTCGCCGACGACGCGCGCCTGGCCGCGGCGTCCGGCCTGCCCGCGGCCGCCGCGTTCGCCGCCGCCGCGCTGCTCGGCACGTCCGTCGGCTGGTGGCGTGCCGCCGCCGGCCTCGCCGCCATGCTCACGTTCGTAGTCTGGCTGTCCGTCCGATGGGGCCTGTTGGAGACCGGACGCCTGCCGGGCGCCCTCGCCGTCATCGCCATCGCCGCCGGTCTCGCCGCGGGTGTGTGCCTCGTCACGCCCCAGCACCGTCTGATCCTGCGCGACCGTTACGAGCCGCCGCTGACCCCGTACGACTATACGAGCCCGCTGTCCGGCATGCGCGCGTATATCAAGGATCATAAGGACGATACGGTGCTCACCGTGCGCGGTCTTCCCGCGGGCGCATCGGTGCGTCTCGCGGTGATGGACCGTTTCGATGGCAACGTGTGGAACCTGTCCGATTCAGCAACGGTCTCCGGCTCGTCGAACTACCGGCGTGTGAGTACGACGATCGCCGACGACGCCGAGGGGACCCGTTTCACGGCCACGTTCACCGTGGGCGAGGGACTCACGGACCGATGGCTGCCGTTGGCCGGTTCGGCCGCCGAAATCACCGTCGAGGATTCAGCCGACGGGCGGGGCGACCTCTACTACAACTCGGACACCGATTCGGCGATCTACCCGGACGGCATGGCGGAAGGGCTGACTTACACGGAGAGCGGCGTCATCCCCCGCACGCCCTCCGACAGTCAGATCGACGACGCCGAGGCGGCGAAGACCCTCCAGCCCGCAACGGTGGACTCCCCCGACGCCGCCGGCCGGCTCGCCACCGCCATGGCGGGAGGCGAGGCCACGGGCGGCGCCGCGGCGCGCAGGATCGCCGAAGGGCTGCAGGATTCCGGCTGGTTCTCACATGGCTTGGCGGGCGACTATCCGTCGCCGCCCGGCCATGGCAACTACCGCATCGGGAGACTGCTCGACGGCACGCGGATGGTGGGCGATTCGGAGCAGTACGCCTCCGCGATGGCGCTCATGGCCCGCGAACTCGGCCTGCCCAGCCGCGTGGTGCTCGGTCTCGTCCCGAAGAACGACGACGGCTCGATCGGCACGGCGCGCTCCGAACGGCGTGGCGCCTACACCGTCACCAGGTTCACGGGCGATGACGTCGAGGCCTGGGTGGAGATCAAGCTCGACGGCTACGGCTGGACCGCGTTCCATCCGACCCCGGAGGAGACGAAGGTCCCGGACCCAGAGGAGGAGCCCACTCCGCCGAACCCGCGGAAGCTGGTGCGCCAGCCTCCGGTGCCGCTGCAGGACCCGCTGCGCGACGAACGGCAGATGCGGGGTCGTTCCACGCTCGGCGGCGAGGAGGCGGACGCGGCCGGCGCGGACCCGTTGAGGACGGCGCTCGGCCGCGCCGTTCGGAACGTCGCGGTCTACGGCAGCCCGGTATGGGCGATGGCGGCCGTCTGCGGGATCATCCTGCTCGTGAAGGCGCTTCTGCTGCGTCATGCGCGACGCTCCGGCAGTCCCCGCATGCGGATCGCCGCCGGATGGCGGGCCGTCACGACGCTCGCCCGGCAGAGCGGCGTCGACGTGCACGGCACCCGACGCGAGGAGGGGCGGGCGATGGGCGGACGGATGGACGTCGACGCTTCGACGCTCGCGACGTTGGCGCGCGAAGCCGACTACGCCGCGTTCTCCGGCGAACGCATCGACGACGATCGGGCCCGCCGGTACTGGGCGGACGTGGACGCCATGCGCGCGTCCATGCTCGCGTCGTTACCCCGTCCGCGCCGCTGGTGTGCACGGCTCAGCCTCGCCGGAGTGTTCACACGCCGAGGAAGACCCCGGCGCGCCCACCGTGCAGCAGGTATAGTGGCGAGTATGTGTGTGCCTGGGCCGCCGAACGCGGCATGGGCGAGACGACCGCCGCCGGGGAACCGGGCGCACGGACAGAGGGGAAGCGTTCATGACCATCGGACATCTCGCGGCGGGATTCGCCACCGATGTGGGGCTCAAGCGCAGGAACAACCAGGATGCGGGCTACGCCGGCCACGGCGTGTACGTGGTGTGCGACGGCATGGGCGGCGGCATGGGCGGCGAGCATGCGAGCGCCCGTGCGGCCGATCATCTGCGCGCGCTCGCCGCATTGCCCGTGCGCAACCGCGCGGACATCGAGACGGTGCTCGCCGACGCGCAGGCCGACGTGCTCGCGCTCGGCCACGAGCTCGGCGGCGTGGCCGGCACCACGGTGACCGGCCTCATCCTCGTGCACGGCGACGCCCCCGACATCGACGACGGCTCCCAGACCGGCGAACGGACGTCCGCGACGCCGTTCAGCACGGAGAACCTAGCCTACGTGGTCAACGTCGGCGACTCGCGCACCTATCATATGGATGCCGCGCGGGACGGCGCGGGCTGGGATCCCTCGACGCTCGTGCGCATCACACGCGACCATTCCCAGCGCCAGGAGGCGATCGACACGGGCGAGCTGCTGCCCGACATGGCCGAATCGCTCATCCCGCGCAATATCATCACCCAGTGCGTCGGCGATCCGGACGGCATCAGGCCGGACCTGTTCCTCACCGACGCGACCGGCCGCTTCATCATCTGCTCGGACGGCCTGTACGCCGAGGTGTCGGGCGATGACGAGATCGCCGCGATCGCCGCGCGCCACGACGATCCGCAGGAGGCGGCGGACGCCCTGCTGCGCGCCGCGCTCGACGCCGGCGGCGGCGACAACGTCACCGTCATCGTCGCGGACATGCCCGTGCTCGCGCCGCCCCGGCACGCATGGTCGGTGACTAAGCTGGGCGATGAGGAGGATATCGGCAACATCGCCGATGTGACTTTGCAGACTTTGCGGACCATAGCACCTAGGAGGCATGATGGTTGATTACGATGCCGCGGTCGCGGCGGTTCAGGATCGGAACGCGGATCCGATCCTTCTCGCGAAGATCGCCTATGAGAATCCGGAGTTCGGCGCGAACGTGGCGGTGAATCCGCGCGCCTACCCCGGTCTGCTGCGCTGGCTCGCCGAATTCGGCGACGATCGCGCCCGCGAGACCGTGCGCCAGATGGGCTATGCCGTCTCCGACGATGCGGCCGGCGCCGGACAGTCCGACGAGACCGTGGCCGTGCGGCAACACACCTCCGCCGCGGCCGGCACCCCCACGGCCACGACCTTGCAGCCCACGCGGACCGCGCAGGCACAGGCATCGCAGACGACGACGCAGGAGCCCCGGACGGCCGCGTCGGAACCGCAGAGCCCGGTGAACCCGCACGGCTTCACCGCACAGATCGCGCGCACCACCACCGATCAGATGCAGATGGCCGAGATCGCGCAGAAGGCACCGGAACTGTACGCCGCACTCGCGCAGAACCCGAACCTGTACCCGGCGCTTGTCGACTGGCTGTCCCGACTGGGAGACCCGGCCGTCGACGCGGCGCTCGCCGGCCGCCGCTGAAAGGGGCGAGACGGATGAGCAACGCGATTCCATTCCCACCGGCACCGGAACCCGGCTGGTACGCCGACGATCCAGTGGACGCCCAGCCCGCGGCACAGCCAACACAACCCACCGTCCAGCCCGCCGCACAACCGAACGACGGCAGTCTGGACGACACGGTCCTCTCCGACGCGAACGCCGCCGGTCAAGCCCCCGACCGCAAGACCTACACACTGCACAACGAGGCGACCGGTCAGACGATCGTCCTCGACAGGAGCGTCCTGCTCGGCCGTCGCCCGTCCGAGGCGATTCCGGAAGGTTCGAAGGCCGTGCGGATCGAGGACCCCACACGCACCATCTCCCGCAACCATGCGGCGATCAGCATCGACCAGGACGGCCGGCTGTGGATCGAGGACTACGGCTCGTTGAACGGCACGTTCATCATCCGCGACGGCGAGGAGCGCCAGGTCGTCGAAGGCACGCCCGTGCCGCTGGAGGCCCCGGCCACCCTGCGCGTCGGCGACCAGTTCCTCACCCTCGAGGAGCAGCGGTAGGAAAAGCCACGGAGGGAGAGACCCGCGGCGGGAACGACGCACCGCGGGTCTCTCCCTCCGTCCGCCTGCGGCGGCCACCTCCCTCGTCAGAGGGAGGCAACCCTATGACCGAGCCCCTTGGCCTTCACGGCCAAGGGGCTCAATCCGTTTCAGTACTTGAGGTTCATCACGTCCAGGCACCAC
Organism: Bifidobacterium sp. LH_424; assembly: GCF_056356895.1. Lineage (NCBI taxonomy): Bacteria > Bacillati > Actinomycetota > Actinomycetes > Bifidobacteriales > Bifidobacteriaceae > Bifidobacterium > Bifidobacterium sp. LH_424. The sequence continues at coordinate 33,278 of NZ_JBKEVC010000001.1, read as the reverse complement.
GCGTTCTCGTAGGAGACCTCCTCCCACTGCTTGTAGCGCCCGGAGGTGCCGCCGTGGCCGGCCTCCACCTCGATCTTGGCGATCGCGTCGAATCCGCGCGACTGCATGGCGGCCACCCATTTGAGCGGCTCGACGTACAGCACGCGCGTGTCGTTCATCGACGTGGTGACGAACACGCGCGGGAACGCACGGCCGGCGTCCGAATCCGCGGCGGGCAGGTTCTCGTACGGCGTGTACGACTTCATGTACCGGTACACGTCCTCGTCGTGCAGCGGGTCGCCCCACTCGTCCCACTCGGTGACGGTGAGCGGCAGCGACGGGTCGAGGATCGAGGTCAACGCGTCGACGAACGGCACATCCGCCTCGACGCCCGCGTACAGTTCCGGCGCGAGGTTCGCGACCGCGCCCATCAGCAGGCCGCCCGCCGAGCCGCCGTTGGCGACGGTGCGGCGCGGGTCGGCCAGATGCGCGTGCTGGAGCGCGGCCGTCGCGTCGACGAAGTCCTCGAACGAATGTTTCTTGTTCAACCGGCGGCCCTGCTCGTACCAGGCGCGTCCAAGCTCGCCGCCGCCGCGGATGTGCGGCACCGCGTACAACACGCCGCGGTCGAGCATGCTGAGCCTCGCGACGGAGAAGTTCGGGTCGGAGGAGATCTCGTATGCGCCGTAGCCGGTGATGAACATCGGCGAATCCTGCGCAGGGAAGTCGCGCCGCCAGACGAGCGAGACGGGGATGCGCTCACCGTCGCGGGCGCGGATCCACACACGGCGTTCCATGTAGTCGCGCGGGTCGAAGCCGCCGAGCACGGTGGCGCGTTTGAGCAGCCGGTCCTCGCCGGTCACCGGGTCGATCTCGTGGAGTTCGCCGGGGCGCGTGTAACTGGTGAACGAGTAGCGCATGCGCGGCGCGTCGTAGGACGGGTTGCCGCCGGTGCCGATCGAGTAGAGGCGTCGCGTCTCGCCGGGCAGGTGGTCGTCGCTCGCGCCGTCCGACGACGACGTGCGGTCAGTCACGCCAACGGCCCCAGCACCAGCACCAGCACCCGCGTGCCCCGCGTCCCAGTCCTCCGCCCACAGCGTCTCGCCGTGGTCGCCGGTCTCGTCGCGGTCGTCGGCCACCGTATCCCAATCGTCCTCGAGCGCGGGCGGCAGCAGTTCGACGAACCGCCACGGCCGCCCGGCGAGGAAGTCCTCGACGGCGGCGCGTTTCGGCATCATCGCGACGTGCGGCAGGCCGTCGGCGCGGTAGGCGAGCGTGACGAAGTGGCGGTGGATGGCGATGCCTTCGATGCCGAGGCCGTGCAATCCCTGCAGGATGGCCGGGTTGTGCGCGTTGAAGTACGGCGCGGTGATCGCCTTCGCGCGGTCCTCGGCCGATGCGGCGTGCTCGCAGCCGTACGGCGAGCCTTCGGCGACGCACACGCCTTCGCCGAGCGTATACGGCGGCTCGTGCCGGCGCATGTCGATCACGTCGATCTCGAAGTTCGGGTTCTTCGCGTTGTGGTAGACGACGGCGAGCGGGATGTCGGCGCCGTCCTCCCCCGCGTTCTCGAAGCAGGCGAAGCTCACGTCGTATTCGACGTCGGTCTTGCGCGGGATGAACGCCCGGAATTCGCCTTCCGGGTCGGTCACGGGCAGCATGAGCACTTCGGTGGTGGTCTTGGAGCCGGTGCCGAGCACGAGGTTGCGCTCGTCGAAGCTCAGGCCGATGCCCACCCAGAAGCGTTCGTCCTCCTCGCGGTACACGCATACGTCCGTCTCGACCGGGGTGCCGACCTTGTGCCGCCAGACCGCGCACGGGCGCCACGCGTCGTCGAGTTCCACCCAGAACACGTAGCGCGCGTCGGGCGTGAAGCAGGCGCCGCCGACGCCGTGGAACAGTTCGGGCAGCTCCTCGCCGGTCTGAAGATCGCGGATCCGGTAGTCGTAGCGTTCGTCGCCGGCCGTATCGACGCCGTAGAGCATCCATCGGCCGTCGCGGCTCAGGTCCATGCCGCCGAGCCGGAAGAAGTCGTGTCCTTCCGCCTCCGCGTTCGCGTCGAACACGATCGATTCGCCGGGCAGCGAGCCGGGCGCGCCGAACGGGTCGATCTCGGGCGGGTTCCAGTCGTCGGCGCCGCGCACGCGCATGCGGCACTGCACCGCGTATTGACGGCCTTCCTGCGTGCGCGCGTAGTACCAGTAGTCGTTGATGCGCACGGGCACGGACATGTCGGTCTCCTGCACATGCGACTTGAGTTCGTCGAACAGGGTATGCCGCAGTCCGTCGAGATGCGCGTTGCGCGCCTCGCACAGGCGGTTCTGCGCGGCCACGTAGTCGCGCGTGCGCGGCGCGTCCTTGTCGCGCATCCATTCGTACGGGTCGACGAACACGTCGCCATGGTGCTCGCGTCGGGTCGGCTCACGGTGCGCGACGGGGACTTCGGGACAGATACAGGTGCCGTCGTCGCTGCCGGCCAGTTGCTTCTCTTCGGTCATACGGGTGATTATACGCACGCTCGAACCGGTTTCGTACGCGCATATCCCACCCGCGAACCTCTACCTCACGGAACTGAACCCCCGCGGAACCCCTACCCCAGATGCGCCTTCAGGTACGGCAGCATCGTCTTCATGATGTTCGCGCCGGTCGTGCCGGTGAACACGGGCACGTCGGTGTCGGGCATCGGCTGCGTGGCGGTCATGCCGGCCGGGTTCCTGAGGCCGAACGGCATGAGCTCGCGCGGGCTCAGCTGGCGGATCGCGATGGCGAGCACGCGGCCGGGGTACCGCCTGACGATGGTCGCGTAGGTGGTGGGGTCCTTCTGGCCGTCGTCGCCGACGAGGATGAACTTCATGTCGGGGAAGTCGGCCATGAGCTGTTCGGCGAATTCGAGCTTGTGCTGCGGCCCGGAGGGGATGAACGTCTTGGGCCGCGGGTCGAGGTCGCGCAGCAGCAGCGGGCCTTCCGGGAACCCGTGGTTCTCGAGGAAGTGGCGGATCGCGCCCTCCACGTTCCATGGCGAGGTGGACAGGTAGAAGAACGGCGCGTCCGGGAACAGGTCGGCGAGCTTGGTGAACAGCACGCTCATGCCGGGCACGGAGGCCTTCTTGTCCGGGTTGAGGAACAGCAGGTTCCACGCGGCCTTCCACAATATGGGCGCCTGTGTGATCATGACGGTGTCGTCCACGTCGGAGATGATGCCGACCTTCGCGCCCTTCGGAATCGTGAACAGCTTCGCATGCACGGGTTTGCGCCCGTTGACCCGGTAGGAGACGTCGTGCACGCCCGGTTCGAGCCGCTGTTCGGCGACGAGGTCGAGGTAGCCGGACGTGTCGGAGATCGCGTATTCGCTGTCGAGCTCCGGCCGCGCGTCCAACGCGTCGTAACGTTCGGAATCGCCGATCTGCACCGTTTCGAGCGGGACGTCGTCGATGCGGATCTTCACCTGCGTGTGCGGCGAGGGGATGGCGAGCATGCCGCGGATGCCGCGTGTGGCGCGTCCGTACTCGCTGCCCTCCCCCGCGTACACGGTGCGGCAGATGAGTCGCGAGTAGTCGCCGGTGCCGTACCCGACGTACGGGTCGACGCGCGGGAACCAGTCGAGCCGTTTCGCCGTGCGTGTCGCCGCCGTCACCCACGCGTTGAACCCGTGCGTGACGACGCGGCGGAGGATGCGTTCCGGCAGCGGCTGCGCCTCGAAGCGTTCGCGCCGCGACGCGGCGTCGAACGTGGTGACGGCGCGTCGTGCGGGAATCGGCACGGTGGGCATGTCGTCGCCGGTCGCGGCGGACGCGGCGGTCCCGCGCGCGGTGCGCGCGTCGCCGCCGTCGCCGTCGCGCATGCGGCGCATGTCGCCGAGCGCGCGCGCCGTGCCGCGTCCGTCGCATTCCACCGGTCGCACGATGCGTGTCATCGTATGACCTTCAGGTACTGTTCGGCGGTCAGCAGGTCCGGTTCGTCGTCTTCCAGCTCGATCTTGAGAATCCAGCCTTCGCCGTAGGGATCCGAGTCGATGACGCTGGGATCGTCGGCGACGGCCTGGTTCACATAGCGGATCGTGCCGGAGACGGGGGCGATCAGCGGTTCGACCGCCTTCGCCGATTCGAGTTCGAGGACTTCGTCGCCCGCCTCGACGCGCACGCCGACTTCGGGCAGGTCCACGTAGACGAGTTCGCCGAGCTTGCCGGCGGCGTACTCGGTGATGCCGACCACGGCCGGGTCGAGGGTGGTGTCCACCCACACGTGGTCGTCGGAGTATTCGAGGTGCGCGGGCACGTCGAGGTTCAGCGGCTGGTCGTCAGGTTCTTCGCTCATAGCCACCAGCCTACCAACCTGTTGCGAACACGCCCGGATACGGGAGGACCCCGTCTTGCGGATGACGCAAGGCGGGGTCCTCGAATGATCGGAACGGTCGTGCCGCGGAGCGGGGCTCAGCGGACCGGACCGGTCGGCTGGGTGCCGACGACCTGGACGAGCGTGCCGTTCGGGCAGTTCTCGTAGACCCACTCGGCGTCCTGCTCGTACATGTTCACGCAGCCGTGGGAGCCGTGGTTGGCGGCGTCGCCGCGGGCGATGCCGTTGTAGTTCCACGTGGCGGTGTGGAAGCCCTCGCCGCCGTTGAAGTAGCTGACCCACTTCACGCCCTTGGACAGGTAGCGGCTGCCGTCGTCGTTCAGGCCGGTCATGTCCTGCACGCGGTACTTGAGGTAGATGTACCAGTTGCCGCTGTCGGTCTCGTTGCCGCCGGGGCCGCCGGTGCACACGAGGAAGCTCTTGACCTGCTGGCCGTTGTGGTAGACGACGGCGGTCTGCGAGCTCTTGTCGATGACGATGCGCCATTCGCTCTGCTTCTGCTTGACGTCGAACTTCTTGACGTCGGAGGCGACCTGCACGGTGCCGCCGTTGCCGGCCTTGAGCGCGTCGAGGACCTGGTCGGCGGCCTGGTCGGTGTCCTTGACGGTGACGCCGTCCACGCCCTTGACCTGCGCGGCGACGAGCACCGTGCCGTTGGCGTCGACGATGTCCTCCTGGGAGACCATGTCCTGGTTGAGCTGTCCGGGCAGCTGCTCGGACATGAACTTCTTGACGGCGGTCTCATCGTAGGAGATGGTGATGGCGCCCTGGTCGAGGTGGGTCTCGGTCTTGATCCACGAGGCCACGGTGTCGACCGGCAGCTCGAACTGCTTCGCGTCGCCGTTGGTCATGACGATCGGGTTGGCGAGGCGCTGGTTCGCGGCGTCGGCGGCCTTCTGGGCGGCGTCGAGCGCGATCGGGGCGTCGATGGTCTCGTCGGTGACGCTCACCGTCGCGGCCGAGCCGGGCGTGGCGATGGCCTGCTTGACGGCCTTGACGACGGCGCCGAGCTTCGGGGCCTTGCCCGGGCGGCCTTCGGAGGCGACGAACGCGTGCGCGTTCCCGTCGTAGGTCACGGCGGACGGCACCGCGCGCTCGGCATCGGTGACGAGCTTGGCGGACAGGTATTCGTCGAGCGTCGCGTTGTCCGGGGTGGCGGAGAGCGCCACGTCCTGATGGGCGAACGGGTTGACGCGCAGGATGTCCTCGCCGATGTTGGAGGAGGACTTCGCGTCCATGATGTCGTCGACGGTCTGGTCGACGTCGATGTCCACGCCCAGATCGGTGAGGGAGGCGGTGGCGCTGGTGTTGCCGTCCGTGTCCTTCACGGTGATCGAGGTGTCCTTGACCGCCTGCTCGACGGTGGCCTTCACCTCGTCGCGGGTCTGGCCGGCGAGGCTGACCGAGCCGAACCGCACGCCGGGCGCAACCTTGTCCTGGTAGTACGCGCGGGCGCCGAAGAACGCCGCGACGAGCGCCACCAGCAGGACGGCCACGACGGCGAGGGTGATGATGAGCGGCTTGCGCGACCTGCGCTTGGCCGCGACGGTGCCGATGTTCAAGTCCTCCGGACGCGCGGCGGAGTCCATCACGCCGGCGAGCGGGGCGGGCGCGGCGCCGGGCAGCGACGGCATGGCCTGCGTGGCCTCGAAATCCTCACGCATAGCGCCGTATTCCGGGCGTTCCGCCGGCTGCTGATTGCGTTGGTCGGTCATTCGCGATCCTTAGTCTGTTGCTACGCTTTCATGTCCGCATTGCCTCGCGGACTGCGTCCGACTGTACATCAACACCACCCCAGCGCACGGCCCGGAACCGTGCGCGACACCCCGTTTGGGCCGTCGGCGCAACGGTTTGTGGCATATATCACTATTCGAGATATGTCGTTTCGTCAGGCTTCCGTGGCACCACCCACGTCACAGCTCGCGGCCGAGCCACTCCTCGATCATGTAGCGTGCGATCGTCGCCTTGCCGGGCGCGCTCATGCGCCCGGAGACCAGCGCCGCCGTGTACTCGTCCGGCGTGACCCATTTCGCCTCGACGGTCTCGACGCCGTCCACATGGACGTCGGTGGTCAGGGCGTGCGCCTTGAACGCCATCATCAGGGAGGCGGGGAACGGCCACGGCTGGGAGCCGAGGTACTTGACCTCGCCGAGCCGGATGCCGACCTCCTCAAGCGCCTCGCGGCGGGCCGCATGCTCGAGGTTCTCGCCGGCCTCCACGAATCCGGCGGACACCGAATACAGCGTGGGGTTGCGCCACGCCGCGTTGTGCTGCAGGAGCGCACGCCCCTCGGAATCCACGATGATGGTGATCACGGCGGGTTCGACGCGCGGGAACAGCAGACGGCGGCCGTCCGCGTCGTTCGTGCAGCGCTGCGCCCAGCCGCCGTTCGCGGCCTCGACGGGAGCGCCGCAGGTCGGGCAGTGGCGCTGGCGGTTGTGCCAGATGCTCAGCGTGATCGCGCTGGTCGCCTGCCCCGCCTCGCGTGCGGAGGCGTGCGGCGCGAAACCGCGCAGGTCCACCCAGTCGAAGCGGTCGACGGCCTGTTCGAGCAGACTCGCGTGCGCGCCGCGGCCGGCGCCGGCGCCGAAGCCGAACGCACCGCCCGCCGCGACCACGCCGCCGTTCGTGCCGTCCTCCGGCTCGTCGAACGCGTCGTCGGCGCCGCGTTCGCCGCCGTCGGCGATGCGCGCCACGCGCGTGACGTCCACGGCGACGACGTGCTCGTCGCGCCGGCCGCCGTAGCTGCCGAGGAACATGGCGACGGCCTGCGGATGCGTCTCGAGTTCGCGCGACACGTATGCGCCGGGGATGGTGGCGAGGAGCATCTTCACGTTCTCGTAGTCGGCGAGTTCGCCCTGGCCGCGCGGCACGGCGATCTTGCCGTCGCGCGTGAGGATCACCTTGGTCGCCGGCTCGGCGAGCGTGTCCGAGATGAGATGCGGTTCGGCGCGGCGCTCGGTCTGATAGTCGATGTCGCCCTGCGCGAGCGGCAGGAACGGCAGCGCCCGCGTCAACGCCAGCGGACTGAACGACACGCTCATGCGATCACCCGCTTCATCAGGTCGACGAGCGCGGCGGCCACCGTGTCGGGGTGCTCGACGGCGCTGAAATGACCGCAATCGGGGATCGCGGTGAACGTGGCGTTCGCGCCGATGCGTTCGGCGAGCGGGCGCATCACGCCCGGATTCGACGTGGGGTCGAGTTCGCCGGAGACGACGGCGACCGGCACGTCCATCGTCTCGGGCACGCCGGCGAGTTCCGGCCTGCCGTAGGTCATGCGCTGGCGCCAGGCGAGTCCGGCGGGCTTCTGGTCGCGGATCCACGCGGTCATCGTCGCGATGAATTCCGGTGACTTCTTGATCGTGGAGTCGCCGTCCGCGGGCTGGGCGAAATGCATGACCGGCTCGACGGAGCCGGTGCGCTCGCACGCGTCGGAGGTCTCGAGACGCGGCTCGCCGCCGACGCCGTCGGACGAGGCCATCGTGTCGCACAGGGCGACGCCGGCCACGGACTCCGGGTGGAGGCGGTACAGGTCGGTCACGAGGTAGCCGCCCATCGACAGGCCCACCCACACGGCCTTCTCGAAGCCGTTCCGGTAGAGCAGGTCCACGTAGGATTCGGCCATGCGGTCGAGCGCGTCCGGGTAGGAGCCGTTCGCAGCGCGGCGTCCCGACGCCTTGTCGTCTGGCGTGGGCGATTGGCCGGAGCCGGGCATGTCGGGCGCCCAGATCGGGAAGGCAGGAAGGCCTGCCTCGTCGGCGAGCTCGGCGATGCGGGCGGCGCATGTCTCCCACATGCGTCCGTCGACCGGATACGCGTTGGCGAGCACGAGCGGGGTCCCCTCCCCCTCGCGCAGCACCCGGTTATGGATTTCAAACGTCATGGCAATACTTCCTTTTTCTATGCGCCGCAGTATTCCAGCGCCTTGCGCACGATGCGGGCGTGGCCGTTGGGCATCTGGTCGAGGAACGTGTCGAGCAGGTCCGAATGCGGGTCCACCCATTCCACGTCGAGCGTCTCGTCCTGCGGATGGCAGTCGCCGGCGATCGGCACCACGTAGCACAGCGCGATCGCGTGCTGGCGCGGATCGTAGTATTCGCTCAGGCCCGGCGTCGGGAAGAACTCGGCGACGGTGAACGGCTGCAGGTTGACGGGCAGCATGGGCAGGGCGATGTCGCCCAGGTCCTTGGCCACGTTGCGGGCGATCGCCTCGCGCAACGTCTCGTGGAAGAGCACGCGGCCGGAGATCAGCGCGCGTTCGACCGAACCGTCGTCGGTGACGCGCAGTAGCGAGCCGACCTGCGCGACGCGGCCGAACTCGTCGGTGCGCACCGGCACGATCTCCACGTATGCGATGGGCATCTGGCCTCGGGCGCGGTTGATGTCCGCGGGGTCGAGCCATCCGGGGGGATTGCCGTGGCCGGAGCCGCGGATGAAGTCCTCCGGGGTGACGTGGTCGAATTCACCGCGCGGACGGTCGGCGTCGAAGTCGCCCTCGTCCGGCACCTCATCATTCATCACTGGCATGCTCCCCATTATCACGCGCCGAACTGACATGCGCCCCCGCATGCCCACATTCGCCTTTGCTCTGCGCCCCCTTCAGGGGGAGCTGGCCGCGCGGCGGGCTGAGGGGGTGCCCGCACGCGCCCCGCCCTATCCCCTCAGCCTTCAGCCCAATCCCCTTCCCGTTGTTCCCCCGTGACGGTTTACTGGGTACCGGTAGCGACACATATAAGAAGGAGTCATCATGGCCACCACGCAGATCACCTCGGCGGAGTTCGAGAAGACCATCACCGGCAACGAGATCGTATTCGTCGATTTCTGGGCGACGTGGTGCGGACCGTGCCGCGCGTTCGGCCCGATCTACGAGGAGGCGAGCGACAAGCCGGAGAACAAGGACATCGTGTTCGCGAAGGTCGACATCGACCAGAACCAGGATCTGGCGGCGGCCGCCGGCATCCAGGCGGTGCCGACGCTGATGATCGTCAAGGACGGCTCGGTCGTGTTCCAGCAGGCCGGCGCGCTGCGCGCCGAGGACCTCGACGACCTCATCGCCCAGGCGAAGAAGCTGGATGTGGCCGCCGCGAAGGCGGAGTCCGGCCAGGCCTGATTCCGGTGGCCGGTCGCGGACCTGGTTCCGCACGTTCGGCGGCGTGCATGCGTGCCGGGCGACCCCTCGTCGCGGGTCGCCCGGCACGCTATGATGTTGGGCAGCGATAGGCATGGGGGTTGAGGAGTTGAGGATATGGTGAACAAGCATACTGACGGAACCGTGGACGAGCCGGACTTCGGCTCGCCGAAGGCGCTGCTCGACGCGCAGGACGACGGCGATTGGGACATCCCGTCGCTCACGTTCCCGTCCGTGGACGAGACGGGAATCCACAAGGCGGGGAAGCCCTCCCTGTCGTTCCCGCAGGTCGACGGCGAGACGACGGTGGCGGCCGGCCATACGGCCATGCCCGCCGTCCCGCTGCCGCAGGCCACGTCGACCAGCGAGACCACCGTGCTGCCGCCGGTGGGCGACGGTCCGACGGCCCCCGCGGCCCACGACGCGGCCGAATCCGAGGCGACCACCGTGCTCACGCCCGGCGGTATCGACGCCGTGGCGGATCCGGCGCGTCCGGAGGCCACCGGCCTGCGCGGCATCATCGAAGGCACCGACGGTCACGGCGAACCGGACGCCGGTGCCGCCGCCGTCCCGCCCGTCGCTTCCTGCGCGGCGGGAGGCGGTGCGACGGCGCGCAGGTCCGCCCCGTCGCGCAGGAAGCTGTTCATCGGCATCGGCGTGGTCGCCGTCGTCGCCATCGCGGCCGGAGTCGCCGCGTTCCACTACGTCCAGCAATCCGGCGAGCAGGCGCGGTTCGACACCGCCCTCGCCGCGTGCAAAACCTCGGCGAACGACGCGACGAAGGCGAACGACGCGCTGGCCGCCGCCCTGAAGAAGGCGAAGGACGCGCAGAACATCACCGCTGACAAGCTCGCCGACGCGCAGACGCTCACGAAGCTCTCCAACGCGATCGACGACGTGCAGTCCACGGACGCGACGCACGCCTGCTCGGCCACGCTCACCACCGCCGAACTGAACGCGCACGCCGAACAGAACACGAAGCTCGCGAGCACTCTCGCCGCCTCCACGAAGTCGCTGAATTCGGCGGTGAAGGCCGTGACCGACAGCCAGGACAAGAAATCCGAGGCCGAGGCCGAGACGATCAAGCAGAACCTCCAGCAGGCGGTGACCGATGCGCAGACCCTGCTGACGGACAGCGAGGGCGCGGTCGCCGATGATTCGACCCGTCAGACCCTCCAGTCCGCCGTCGACAAGGCGAACAGCCTCCTCAAGGAGAAGAAGCCGAAGGCCGCCGACCTCCAGCAGGCGCTCACCGACATCCAGAACGCCACCGCCGCGGTCAACGAGTCGATGAGCTCGCGGTACACCACCAGCGGCTCCACGAGCGGCTCCACCGGCACGGGCAACAGCTACAACTACGGCAACAGCGGCTACGACAACAACAGCTACAACAACGGCAACAACGGGTACGGCTACTCGAACTACGGCTACGGCAGCTACAACTACGGCAATGGGTACGACAGCGGCACCACCGGCGGCACGGACCAGAGCCAGAGCGGCACGCAGAACGGCGGGACCGGTACGGGAACGGGCACCGGGACCGGGACCGGCAGCAACAGCTCCGGAAGCACCAGCGGCTCGGGTTCCAACAGCGGAACCGGATCGGGCACGGGAACGGGCACCGGGACCGGCAGCACCGAGGAGTAGCCAGGCATAACCAGGCGTAGATACAGGAACCGGCAACGACGGCGAACGCCCCTGCGACCACATCGGTCGCAGGGGCGTTCGTCATATCGGCGGCCGGGCCGCCGCGCCGCGTTACAGCTCGAAGCCGAGCTCCTCGGCGGCCGCGGTGGGCACCGGATCCTCGCACCAGAAGTCCTCGAGGTTCTCCGTGGTCGTCAGGGACCGGATCTCCGCCTGGTCGATGTACAGCTCGCCGCTCAGATGGTCGGTCTCATGCTGGAAGATGCGCGCCGGCCAGCCGTGCAGCCGCTCCTTGTGGCGGACGCCGTCCTCGTCGTCCCATTCGGCCTCGATGTCGAGCCAACGGCGGCGCACCGCCTGGTAGCCTTCGAAGCTCAGGCAGCCCTCGTAGAAGCTGGCGGTCTTCTCCCCCACCGGCGTGTACTTCGGGTTGATGATCACATGGAACGGGAATTCGGCGATCTCGCGCGGATCGTCCTCGTCGTCGCGCACATGGTCCTCGACGACGGCGAGCGCGAGGCCGAGCCCGATCTGCGGGCCGGCGAGGCCCACGCCGGGCGCGTCGAGCATCGTCGCGCGCATCACGTCGATGAGCTTGGCGAGCGTGCGCTTGGACAGCTGGCCGTCGTAGGCGGCGCACTGGATGCGCAGCACCGGCTCGCCGGCCTCGACGATCGGCAGGATGCCCTCCTTGCCGCCGGATTTGATGAGTTTCTCGACGTCGCGGTTGAGCGCGAGGTCGACCTTCGTGTTCTTGCCGAACATGCGTGACTCCTTATAGGGGTGGGCGGGGTGACCGGGACGTGGCCTACAGGGCGAGTTCCTCGGCGACGACCTTGGCGAGGCGGTCGCACACCTCGTCGGCCTGCTCCTGCGTGGCGGCCTCGGCCATGACGCGCACGAGCGGCTCGGTGCCGGAGGGGCGCAGCAGCACGCGGCCGGTCTCGCCGAGCAGCTTCTCCTCGCGTTCGACGGCGGCCTGCACCTTGGCGTTGGTCGTGGCGGCCATCTTGTCGACGTTCGGGACGTTGACGAGCGTCTGCGGCAGCTGCGGGAAGTCGGCGGCCAGCTCCTTGAGGCTCTTGCCGGAGCGGACGACCTCGTTGCACAGGGTGAGGGCGGTCAGCGTGCCGTCGCCGGTGGTCGCGAACTCGCGGTTGATGACGTGGCCGGACTGCTCGCCGCCCAGCGTGTAGCCGCCGCGCAGCATCTCCTCGAGCACGTAGCGGTCGCCGACGGCGGTCTGCACGGTCTTGATGCCCATGTCCTTCAGGGCGAGTTTCAGGCCCAGGTTGCTCATCACGGTGACGACGAGCGTGTTGTCGGCGAGCTTGCCCGCCTCCTTCTTGGCGCGCGCGAGGATGCCCATGATCTGATCGCCGTTGACCATGTTGCCGTCCTCGTCCACGGCGAGGCAGCGGTCGGCGTCGCCGTCGAACGCGACGCCCATGACCGCGTCGGTGGCCTTGACCATGGCCTGCAGCTGCTCCGGGTGGGTGGAGCCGGCGTGCTTGTTGATGTTGTAGCCGTCCGGGGAGGCGTTGATGACGATCACGTCGGCGCCGGCGCGGCGCAGCGCCTCGGGGGCGACGACGGAGGTGGCACCGTTCGCGCAGTCGGCGACGATCTTGAGGCCGCGCAACGGCTTCGGCTGCGTCTTGTCCGGGTTGAGCGGGGCGATCGACGAGACGAGATGGTCGATGTACAGGTTGGTGGCGGTCACCGTGTCGTGGCTGACACGGCCCACGCCGGCGCCGGTCGGACGCTCCCAGTCCTGGCCGAGCACCGCCTCGATCTCGTCCTCCTTCGCGTCGGGCAGCTTGTAGCCGCCACGCGCGAAGAACTTGATGCCGTTGTCGGGCATCGGGTTGTGGGAGGCGGAGATCACGGCGCCCATCTCCACGTTGAGCACGGAGGTGAGGAACGCGACGCCCGGCGTCGGGATGATGCCGGCGTCGATCACGTCGAAGCCGCCGGCGGCCATGCCCGCGGACAGCGCGGAGGCGAGGAAGTCGCCGGACACGCGCGTGTCGCGGCCGACGAGCGCGCGACGGCGGCCCTCGGGCTGCGTCTCGTCCTTCTGTCCGGCCTTGCCCAGCACGCGCACGGCGGCGTCGCCCAGGTCGAGCGCGAGACGCGCGGTCAGATCACGGTTCGCCAATCCGCGGACACCATCGGTTCCAAACATCTTCGGCATTGTTCTGCATCCTTCATTCGAATATCCGGACATCGTCGGGGAGCCGCGCGCCGCGCGCCGCATGGCGCACGCCGGCGCGTCCCCGTTACCTTGCCCCATGGTAATCGGCGTGGGCCGGCAAATCACCCGGCTCGCCCGATTGCCGCCCAAATCGGCCACAATCGTGCGCCGCGCGCACGGCGACGCGCGCACGGCGACGCACGCACGGCGACGCACGATGCGGGAGTCCGTGCCGACTTCCGCGGCGGCGTTCGGTAGGCGGCGTTCAGTAGGTCTTCAGCGCGAGGTCGATGGTGAGGACGACGCCGGCGATCACGGCGGCGGCGCGCATCACGTTCGCGGGAATGCGGCGGGTGATGGGCGGGGCGATGTAGCCGCCGATGAAGCATCCGATGCACAGCATGATCGCGGCCGGCCAGTCGACCGCGCCGCGCACGATGAACACGACGGACGCGGTGATGTTCGCGCCCGTGCCGATCAGCGTCTTCAACGCGTTGATCTTGTGGAACGGGCCGATCTTCGCCGCGTCGAGCACGGCGAGCGCGAGCGTGCCCGCGCCGGCGCCGAAGTACCCGGAGTAGACGGCGACCGCGACGACGCCGATCCACACCCACCAGGAGTCCCGCTTCAGCGGCTGCACGGGCCGTTCGAGGGAATCCGCGCCGGATGCTCCGGCCACGCCGGTAGCACCGGATGCACCGTCCTGCATGCGCGCGAGCTGCGCGTGCGCGTCGGCGGCCGCCTGCTTGGCCTGCATGCGCCCGCGCGGGTTGACGGCGATGATGAGCGACGAGAACAGGATCAGCGCGGGCGCGGCGAATTCGAACACCTTCGGGTCGAGTTCGAGCAGCAGGTACGCGCCGGCCACGCCGCCCACCGCGCCGATGGACACGTAGACGGCGACACGCAGCGCCTGCCCCTTGAGCTCGCGGTGCGCGCCCATCACGCCGCCGATGCCGGTGCCGACCACGCCCACCGTGTTCGACGCGTTCGCGAGCACCGGCGGGATGCCGCAGGCGAGCAGCGCCGGATACGACACGAGCGACGACGCGCCCACCGCGTACCCGACGAATCCCGCGCCCACCCCGGCGAGCAGGATCAACAGCAGCGTGACGACGGAAAAACCCGCGACCATCCCTTCGGCTCCTCTCATGCAAGGCTCCATGGGCGAAGGCCCATGACCTTGTAGGGAGGATACGCCGTTGGGGAACGGGCGCGGGTTTTCTCTTGCTATGCGGACTGCGTCACAGGCTCTCGTTGTACCGGCGGACGGCGAGGGTGCGGCGCGAGGAGGCGACGTTCTCGACGACGAGACGCTTCAGGGCGTCGTCGGCGTCGGCGTGGGCGGCGAGCCAGGCGTCGCCGAGCGAGACCAGCGTGGCCGGATCGGCGTAGCCCGGGTAGAGGCCGTTGAGCAGCGCCTCGGCCATGTGGTAGGTCTTGTTCGACCAGATCCAGTCGATCGTCTCGAAGTACTTCGCGGCGTACGGCTCGGCCAGGTCGGGGCGCGGCGTGGCGGCGAACCCGCGGGCCACGGCCTCCAGCTGGCTGTTGGTGAGCTCCGCGTTGTGGAGCGCCTGGTCCCACGCCCAGGCCTTCGCCTCGGCGGTGCCCTTGACCGCGTGCGCGCCGTAGGCGAACTCGCGGTTCTCGGTGGTCTCCTTGCGCTTGAGCTGCGCGTCGATGTCGTCGTCGGAGTACTCGTTCACGGAGGCGAGCGCGTTCACGATCGTCCACGTGAAGTTGTTGTCGATTTCAAGACCGTCGAACTTCACATCGCCGGAAAGCAGGCCGCGGGCGTTCGCGGCGAACGCGGCGTCGCCCTCCTCGCCGTAGCCGAGGTAGGCGGTGGCGAGCTGGAACTGCGCGTCGGAGCCGGGCTCGGCGGCGCGCACGAGCTCGAACAGCTCGGCGGCCACATGCTTCAACACCTCGTCGCGGCGCGAGGCGGCCACGTAGTGGTGCACGGTGGTGCTCATGCAGGCGAGCGCGTAGCGGAACGTGGTGGATTCGGTCTCGTGCGCGAGCAGGCGCAGCGTCATGTCGACGAAGCGCTCGGCCGGGAACTCGCCGTCGCGGGTCATGTCCCAGAAGGCGAGCCAGATGACGGCGCGGGCGAGCGCGTCGTCCACGTCCTGCAGGTGCTCCTCGGCGAAGGCGAGCGAGGCGGCGTCGAAGCGGATCTTCGTGTAGGTGAGGTCCTCGTCGTTGACGAGCAGCAGCGCGGGGCGGCGCTTGCCGGCGGCCGCCTCGACGATCGTGGTCTCGCCGTCCACGTCGAGTTCGACGCGGTCGGTGCGCACGACCTTGCCGGTGGCCTCGTCGAGATCGTAGAAGCCGACGGCGAGACGGTGCGGGCGGAGCACGGCGTGCTCGGCCGGGGCGGTCTGCGTGAGCGTGAGCTTCGCGATCGCGCCGTCCTTGCCCTCCTCGATGGCGGGGAGGATCGTGTTGATGCCGGATTCCTCCAGCCACTTCGCGCTCCACGCCTTGAGGTCGCGGCCGGAGGTCGCCTCCAGCTCGCCGAGCAGGTCGGCGAGCGTCGCGTTCGCGTACGCGTGCTTGTCGAGGTAGTTGTGGATGCCCTGGAAGAACTTGGCGCGGCCCACGTAGAACACGAGCTGCTTCAGCACGGAGGCGCCCTTCGCGTAGGTGATGCCGTCGAAGTTCACGTACGTGTCGTTGAGGTCGTTGATCGGCGCGACGATCGGGTGCGTGGTGGGCAGCTGGTCCTGGCGCAGCGCCCAGCTCTTCTCGCCGGAGCAGAACGTGGCCCAGGCGTCGTGCCATTCGGTGGCCTCGGCGGTGGCGAGCGTGGAGGTGAACTCGGCGAAGGACTCGTTGAGCCACAGGTCGTTCCACCACTTCATCGTCACGTAGTCGCCGAACCACATGTGGGCGAGCTCGTGCAGGACGGTGACGACGCGGCGCTCGGCGAGCGCGTCGGTCACCTTGGATTCGAACACGTAGGAGTCGCGGATGGTGACCATGCCGATGTTCTCCATCGCGCCCGCGTTGTATTCCGGCACGTAGATCTGGTCGTACTTGGCGTACGGGTAGGGCACGCCCCAGGTCTTCGCGTAGAAGGCGAAGCCCTTCTTGGTGATGTCGAACAGGTAGTCGACGTCCTTGGCGAACGCCTCGGCGAGCGACTGGCGGCAGTACTGCGCCATCGGCACGATGCGGCCGTCCTCGTTCGCGTATTCGGTGTGCCATTCGGCGTACGGGCCGGCGCAGATGGCGGTCAGGTAGGAGCTCATCACCGGGGTCGGCTCGAAGCTCCACAGCTTCGTCGTCTCGTTCGGCTTCGCCTCGAGCGTGCCGTCGGCGGTCTCACGCGCGAAGTCCTCGACGGTCCTGACCGGCATGTTGGAGGTGACGATCCAGCTCTTCGGGGCGAGCACCTTGAAGTCGAAGGTGGCCTTGAGATCGGGCTGGTCGAACACGGCGTACACGCGGCGGGCGTCCGGCACCTCGAACTGAGAGTACAGGTACACGTTGCCGTCGGACGGGTCGACGGAGCGGTGCAGGCCCTCGCCGGTGTTGGAGTAGCGGCACTTGGCCTCGACGACGACCTCGTTCTTCTCCTCGAGGCCGGCGAGCTCGATGCGGTCGTCGGCGAACGCCTCGGCCGGGTCGAGCGCGCGGCCGTTGAGCGTGATCGCGCTCACCTCGTCGGCGATGAGGTCGAGGAAGGTGGACGAGCCGGGCTTCGCGTTGAAGCAGATCAGGGTGTGGGAGCCGAAGGTCTTGGCGCCGACGGTCAGGTCGAGGTCCACGTGGTAGTGGATGGGCGCCTCGACGATGGACTTGCGTTCCTCGGCCTCGATGCGGGTCAGGTTCGATCCGGGCATGGTGTTCCTACTGTTCCTTTCCTATGAACATGCTCCCCCTGGAACCAGGGGGAGCTGGCCGGCCGTCGGGCCGGACTGAGGGGGGTGTGCCGGGGCTCCGGTCAGTGCTGTTCGGTGACGTCGGTGGCGATGTCGGCCACGACGGGCACGATCATCGGCTTGCGGCGCAGCTGGCGGGCGATCCAGCCGCCGAGCGTGCGGCGCATGATCTGCTGCAGCTTGTACGTGTCGGTGGTGCCGGCCATGAGCGCGTCGTTCAGCTGCTCGACGATCTGGTGGCGCACCTTGTCGAACTCGCTCTCGTCCTCGGCCACGGCGTTCAGGTAGATCTTCGGGCCGGAGACGACCTCGCGGGCCTCGGAGTCGACCACGACGAACGCGGAGACGAAGCCCTCGGTGCCGAGGATGCGGCGCTTCTCCAGCTCCTCGTCGGTGAGCTCGCCGACCGAGTCGCCGTCGACGTACACGTAGCCGCACGGCACGGAGCCGACGACCGCGGCCTTACCGTGGTACAGGTCGACGACGTCGCCGTCCTCGGCGAGCACGACGTTCTGCGGGTCGACGCCGGTCTTCACGGCGATCAGGCCGTTGGCGACGAGGTGGCGGTTCTCGCCGTGGATCGGCATCGCGCACTTCGGCTTGACGATGTTGTACATGTACAGCAGCTCGCCCTCGTTGCAGTGGCCGGAGACGTGCACGGCCGCGTTGTCGCGGTTGACGACCTTCGCGCCGAGCTGGACGAGCTTGTTGATGACCTTGTACACGCCGTGCTCGTTGCCCGGGATGAGCGAGCTGGCGAGGATCACGGTGTCGAACTCGTTGATGTGGATGTCGCGGTGGTTGCCGTCGGCGATGCGGCCGAGGGCGGCCATCGGCTCGCCCTGGGAGCCGGTGCACATGTAGACGAGCTTGTCGTCCTGGATGTCGTTGGCCTGCTTGAGGTCCACGACGGTGCCTTCGGGGATGTGCAGGTAGCCGAGGTCGGCGGCGATGGACATGTTGCGCACCATCGAACGGCCGACGAACACGACCTTGCGGCCGTACTTGTGGGCGGTGTCGACGACCTGCTGCACGCGGTGCACGTGCGAGGAGAAGCTCGCGACGATGATCTTGCGGGTGGCCTGGGCGAACGCCTGGTCGAGCGCCGGACCGATGGAGGTCTCCGGCTTGACGAAGCCCGGCACCTCGGCGTTCGTGGAGTCCATCATGAGCAGGTCCACGCCCTTCTCGCCGATCTTGCCGAACTCGACGAGGTCGGTGATCTTGTGGTCGAGCGGCAGCTGGTCGAGCTTGATGTCGCCGGTGTCGATCAGGGAGCCGGCCGGGGTCTTCACGTGCACGGCGAGCGCGTCCGGGATGGAGTGGGTCACGGTGATGAACTCGAGGTCGAACGGGCCGACCTTGAGCTTGTCGCGGCCTTCGACCTCCACCTTGGTGGGGTTGATGTGGTGCTCCTTGCACTTCGCGTCGACGAAGGCGAGGGTGAGCTTGGAGCCGATCAGCGGGATGTCCTCGCGCAACTTGAGCAGGTAGGGCACGCCGCCGATGTGGTCCTCGTGGCCGTGGGTGAGCACGAGCGCCTCGACCTTGTCGAGACGGTCCTTGATGTAGTGGAAGTCGGGCAGGATGAGGTCGACGCCCGGCTGCTCCTCCTCGGGGAAGAGCACGCCGCAGTCGATGAGCAGCAGGTGGCCGTTGTATTCGATGACGTTCATGTTGCGGCCGATCTCGCCGAGGCCGCCGAGCGGCGTGATGCGCATCGAGCCCTTGCGGTACTTCGGCGGGGCGATGAGCACGGCGTCCTGCTGGGGCGCGGTGGCCTGCGTGCCGACGTTCTGGTGGCGGGCGCGGGAGGCTCCGCCGCGGCCGCGGCCGGTGCCCTTGCCGCGGGTCGAGGAGCCACGGCGGCGCGATGCGCCCGAGTTCTTGGAGGAGTTCTTGGTGTTCTTTTCTTTGTCTTGTGCCATTGCTTTCTTGTGTTTCCTGTAATTCTTGCCTTCGTGCTCTCACGAAGGCGACAGATGTGTCGGCTCGCGGCCGGCCCATGCACGCGGGAACCCACGTATGCGCGTATGCGTGTGAACGCGAACGGCCCCGGCTCCCCCGCGCGTCGGCGTCGTCATGACGCGCGCGCCGGGGGTGCCGGGGCCTCGTCGCCCGTTACAGCAGGCCTGCGGCCCGCATGCCCATCTCGGCCTTCTCGAGCTGGGTGGCGTCCGGGCCGACGTTCGGCAGACGCATGAACGTGGAGTCGAGCACGCCGCGGACCTTCAGCGCGGCCTTGGCCATGACGGCCTGGTAGCCGTCGCCGTTGAGCGCGTGGACGAGCGGTGCGAGCTGGTTGGCGAGGCGCTGCGCCTCGTGGATGTCGCCGCGGTCGAAGGCCTCGACGAGCTGGCGCATGGGGTTCGCGGCCGCATGCGCGATGACGGAGATGATGCCGACGGCGCCGATGGAGAGGAACGGCAGGAACAGGCCGTCGTCGCCCGAATACCAGGCGAGGCCGGTGCGCTGCTGCTTCTCGACGGCGGCGGCGAGGTCGCCGGTGGCGTCCTTGACGGCCACGACGTGCTCGAGCTCGGCGAGACGGTCGTAGGT
This sequence comes from Bifidobacterium sp. LH_424, assembly GCF_056356895.1. Lineage (NCBI taxonomy): Bacteria > Bacillati > Actinomycetota > Actinomycetes > Bifidobacteriales > Bifidobacteriaceae > Bifidobacterium > Bifidobacterium sp. LH_424. The sequence continues at coordinate 13,519 of NZ_JBKEVC010000001.1, read as the reverse complement.
GTCGACCGTCACCTTGAGGCCGGTGCGGCCGGGCACGTCGTAGACGATGATTGGCTTGTCGGTGCTTTCGTCGACGGCCTTGTAGTGGCCGAAGACGCCGTCCTGGGACGGGCGGGAGTAGTAGGGCATGACGACGAGCACCGCGTCGGCGCCCGCCTCCTGGGTCTGTTCGACCATGCGCACGGTGTGCGCGGTGTCGTTGGAACCGGCGCCGGAGATGACCGGCACGTCGACGACCTCCTTGACCGCACGGACGAGGTCGACCTTCTCGTCCATGTGGGTGACGGGCGATTCGCCGGTGGTGCCGTTGACGACGAGGCCGTCGGCGCCGTCGGCGACGAGCTGCTTGGCGAGCTTCTGCGCCGCCGCGTAATCGACGTCGCCGTTGGACTTCATCGGGGTGACCATCGCGGGCAGGATACGCCCGAACGGGGCAGGATTCAGCAGATGCATAGCGCTCTCAGTCATAGTGTTCACCGTACTTCGCGTTGTGGACTCTTCTGTAACGTGCGATCACGGAGCGCGATCACAGGTCGAGGAACTTGTCGAGGCCGACGGTGAGTCCCGCGGGGGCGTCGCCGGCGAGCTTGCGCACGGCGAGCAGGACGCCGGGCATGAACGAGCCGCGGTCGAAGCTGTCGGCGCGGATGACGAGCTGCTCGCCGGCGTTGCCGAAGAGCACCTCCTCATGCGCGTTGAGGCCGCGCAGGCGCACGGCGTGCACGTGGACGCCGTCGACGACCTGGCCGCGCGAGCCGCCGTCGGTCTGGGTGTTGTCCGGCACGGGGCCGAGTCCGGCGGCCTTGCGCGCGGCGGCGATGCCGGCCGCGGTGTGGATGGCGGTGCCGGAGGGGGCGTCCACCTTGTCCGGGTGGTGCAGTTCGATGACCTCCACCGATTCGAAGTACTTGGCGGCCTGCGTGGAGAAGTGGTCGGCGAGCACGGCGGAGATCGCGAAGTTCGGCGCGATGAACACCTTCTGCGTGTCCGGGCGCGGGCCGGCGGCGATGGCCTCGCGCACCTCGGCGAGCTTCTCCTCGGTCCAGCCGGTGGTGCCGACGACCACGTCGACGCCCTGCGCGACGAGCGCGAGCACGTTCGTCAGGCTCACGGCGGGCACGGTGAACTCGACGACGACGTCCGTGTTGTCCGGCGTGATGGCGGTGAGGTCGTCGCCCGCGTCGAGCGCGAGCGCGAGCTGCGTGTCGGCCGCGCCGTTCACCGCGTCGACGACGTGCGATCCCATGCGTCCCTTGGCGCCGACCACCGAAACCCTGATCATGTTGTGCTCCTTGTCTTTCTATATCCCTTGCGGGGCGTATCCGTCACGAGACTATCACCGCCGTCGCGCCGGCCGCCGTTTCGCCCACCTGTCAGACACCACCTGTCAGACAGCCGTTTCCGGCGGTCCCGGCGGCTATTCCAGCAGACCCAGCAGGTCGTCGCGGGTGAGCGAGGCGATGGACGCGGGCGCGGCCCCGGCGAGCGCGGACGCGTCGGTGAATTGCCGTGCGAGCGCGCTTTTCGCGTGCTGCAGTTCGAGGATGCGCTCCTCGATCGTGTCCTTGGCGACGATCCGGTACACGTCCACGTCATGGCGTTGGCCGATGCGGTGCGCGCGGTCGGTGGCCTGGTCCTGCGCGGCCGCGTTCCACCACGGGTCGGCGTGGATGACGACGCTCGCGCCCACGAGGTTCAAACCCGTGTTGCCCGCCTTGAGCGAGATGAGGAACACGGGGGTCGCATCGGCGTTGAACCGGTCGACGAGTTCGAGGCGGCGTTTCTTCGGCGTGGAGCCGTCGATCCGGTACCAGGCGACGCCCTGCGCGTCGAGCCGTTCGCCGATCAGGTCGAGGAATCCGGTGAACTGCGAGAAGACGAGCGCCTTCTTGCCTTCGGACATGCAGCTGGAGACGAGTTCGGCGATGGCGGCGAGCTTCGCGGACCGGTCCTTCGCGTTCGCGTAGAGGAGCCGCGGGTCGCAGCAGATCTGGCGCAGTCCGGTCAGTTCGGCGAGGATGCGGATCTTCGACGTGTTGAAGTCGTCGTCCTCCTCGTGTTCGAGCTGTTTGCGCAGGCGCTGCTCGTGCGCCGCGTACAGCTTGCGCTGTTCGCCCTCCAATTGCACGGTGACGGTGGTCTCGATCTTGTCGGGCAGGTCGGTGAGCACCTGCGACTTGAGCCGTCGTTTGATGAACACGCCGACGAGCGCCTGGAGACGCCGTGCCACGCGTAGCCCTTCCGGGTTGACCTGCGCGGCGGCGCGCCCTTCGGGGCTCGACGCGTCGGCGGCGCGCGCGTTGGAGATCGGCAGTTCGTAGCGCTCGTGGAACCGCTTGTACGAGCCGAGCAGCCCCGGCATGAGGAAGTCGAAGATGCTCCACAGTTCGCTCAGCCGGTTCTCGATCGGCGTGCCGGTCAGCGCGAACCGGTGCGCGGCTTCCACGGTCTTGACGGCTTTGGCGATCTTCGTCGTGTGGTTCTTGATGACCTGCGCTTCGTCGAGCGCCATCACGTCGAACCGCACGCCGCGGTAGTCGTCCACGTCGCGGCGCAGCAGGTCGTAGGAGGTGATGAGCACGGTGGCCGCGGCGTCGCCCGCCGCGACCGACGCATCATCGTCGCCACCGTCCTCGCCGTCCGCCGCGCCGCCCGCGCACCGCGCGATGGCGGCGCGGCGTTCCGCCTTCGTCCCGGCGACCGTGACGGCGCGCACGCCGGGCGCGAACTTCGCGAACTCGGCGGCCCAGTTGTAGACGAGCGACGCCGGGCAGACGATGAGCGACGGCAGGGCGCGTTCCGGCGGCGTTCCGGCGTTCCGGCGCGCCTCGGCGAGCGCGACGAGCAGGGTGATGAGCTGCACGGATTTGCCGAGTCCCATCTCGTCGGCGAGGATGCCGCCGAATCCCTTGTCGCATAGGGTGCGCAGCCACCGGTAGCCGTCTACCTGATACGGCCTGAGCACCCGGGCGAGCGACGCCGGCACCTGGTAGCGCGCGGGGTCGATGGTCTTGAGCTCGTCCACGTACGCCATGAACGAGGGCTCCTTGACGACGCCCCCGCCGGCGAGTTCGCCGTCAAGCAGGAACGCCTGCATACCGGGCAGCGTGACCGGCCCCGCGTCGAGTTCGCTCTCGGACAGGTCGAAGTCGCCGGCGAACCGGTCGAGCGCATCCAGGTCGGCGCCGCGCAGGTCGACGAACGTGCCGTCCTTGAGCCGGTGGAAGCGTTGGCGGCGGCGGTAGGCGGCGAGCAGCGAGCCGACCTCGTCGGGCGGCACCTCGTCGGCGATCGGCGAGATCTCCACGAGGTTCGACGTGACGGACAGGCCGACCTTCACGCTCGGCGGCTTCGGCGCGAGCATGCGGTCGAACGCGGGCGTGGTGAACACCTTGCCCTGCGCGCGCAGCGCGTCGAGGCCCTCGTCGAACAGGGCGACGATGCGCGTCGTCTCGTCGCGGCCGATGCGCGCCGGCCGCGCGGGGTCGTCCACCGAGAAATACGTGCGCACGAGGTCGGACATGGCTCTCTCGGCGCCGAAGTCACGCCCCGCGCCGACCTCGGGCGTGAGTCCCGGCGCGAAATCGCCGCCACGCTGCGGCACGACCGTCATCACGCGCGAACCGTACCGGGCCTTCGCCTCGCAGGTGACGCCCTTCTCGTCGCGGTCGAGGTAGAACTCGGGTTCGCACTCGACGGGCCGCATCAGCGCGATCTCCTTCGGCACGTTGCCCGCGGGCATGAGGCCGCTGTCGAGCAGGCGCGGCAGCAGCGTGCGCGCGAACAGGGGCGCGTCGTCGAAGGCGATGTGCTCGCCCTCCGGAGCGCCCGCGCCGCCGGCATGCCCCACACCCGCCAGCGCATCCCGCGCGTCCGGCGCGGCGCACACGACGGGCAGCAGGTCGGCGACCGGCTCCAACGCCTTCGGACAGCGCACGAACCGGTATCCGGCGGCGCTCACGTGCAGCGTCTCGCGTCCGCGTCGGGAGAGCGCCGTGCCGCCGGGGCGCACCGCGCGTCCGTTCCCGTCCGCGGGCGGCAGCATCAGCCACATGCCCCGCTCCCCCGCGATCACGGCCGCGACCGGGGGCGTGCCGGCGAGCGCGTACCCGTCGACGCCGCCATCGCCGCTGATGCGCGTCATCGTCACGATCGGCGCGAACGCGGCCGGCCCGCCGTCCGTTCCGCCGGAGCCGCCGGGCATCCCCTCCACGCGCACGGTGGATGGCGACGACTCGTACCATGAATCGAGCACGAGCCCGATCTCGCTCCCCGCGACCAGGTCGAGCAGACGCGCGACCTCCGAGGCGGCGAGCGTGAGATGCCGACCGAGTTCCACGCCGCCGAAACGGCCGTAGCGCACGTCCTGCACGTCGACGGCGCGGCGCACGTCCGCGACGCGGTCGAGGAAGCCGAGCAGCGCGCGCGACCGGTCGTCGAACATACCGCGCGTATGCGTGAACGCGAGTTTCTTCCCGTACTCCCGGTACCGGTGGAACCGCACGTCGTCGAGCAGGTCGTCGATCGATTTGAGCACGTAGGAGGCGCCGCCGCGCGCGCCGATGCGGAACTGGACGCTCCACCGGTCGGACAGGCAGGTGAGGGTCGGCGTGAGCTCCACCTCGCCGGGGCGCGGCGTGCGGGGGTCGGCTCCCGCGCCGCGCCGGGTGCCGGACGCGCGACCGCCCATGCCGTCCGATGTGCCGGCGGCGATCATGGCGGCGCGGCGTTTCGCCTGACGCGTCGTCTCCTCCTGCTCGTCGATGCGCTGCATCGCGGCGAGCAGGCCGCGCGACGAACGCACCGCCGACTTCGCGCCGTACCCGGCGAACCCCTCCGGGTCGGCGACGAACGCGAGTACGAGCGCGGCCATGTGCTTGCAGATGTCGTAGCCGCGCGCGTAGGCGGGGCAGGTGCAGCCGCCGCCGGTCACGTCGCCGGTGTCCGTATGGAAGTACACGTTGACCGTATAGCGGCTGGCCGGGCTGGAACTGCCGCGGATCCTACCGGAGATCGTCGCGAGTCCGGTGCGCGCGTCCAGTTCGTAGGCGCAGTCGTCAATCATGCGGCTGCGCGCCGCGGCGATCGTATGGGCGCGCATGAGCACCACGGGCGAGGCGTCGTCCGACAGCGAACGGCGCAGGGATCTCAGGGGGACGCCGTCCCCTGCGTCGCCCCGGGCCCCGTCCGCGTCCCATGCGCCGTAGCCGACGCCGCCGAAATCATCGGCGGCGTCGCCGGCACTGTCGTACCCGTCGTCCGCGTACCCGTCATCGTCCACATGGCCGAACACGCTGAACCCCATGCCGCGGCTCCTTTCCTTCCCTGCCATTCTAGGAGACTCCCGCCGCCGGCCGCCGGACGGCCGCTATACTGGTGTGCGGCGTCGACGGGTGGTCCGCGGCGACCGCAGTGCACGGCGGCATCGGCATAGGTTCGACCGGGATTCCCGGCCGGGAGGCTTTTCACAACCATGGCACGTATTCTTCTGGGGGTCACCGGCAGCATCGCCGCGTTCAAGGCCTGCCATCTCGCGTCCGACTGGACGAAGGCGGGGCACACGGTCCGCGTGGTCGAGACGGCGGCGGCGGAACGGTTCGTCACGCCGCTCACCTTCACCTCGCTGACCGGCGAACCGACGCGCACCGCGATGTTCCCCGACTCCCCCGCCGTCCCCGGCGATGTGGCCGCGAATCCGGCGCCGGCGACCATCAACCATGTGAAGGACGCCGCCTGGGCGGACCTGCTGGTCGTGGCGCCGGCGAGCGCCGACGTGATCGCGCGCATCGCCGCCGGGATGGCCGACGACACGCTCACCTCCACGATCCTCGCCTACGAGGGCCCGAAGCTCCTGTGCCCGGCGATGAACGTACACATGTACGACAATCCGGCCACCCAGCGCAACATCGGCGTCTGCCGTGATTTCGGCTGGACGGTGCTCGATCCGGCGTCCGGCACGCTCGCCTGCGGCGACACGGGCCGCGGCCGCATGCCCGAGCCGGATCAGATCGAACGGGCGGCCGCCGCGCTGCTGGCGGGCGGCGACGGGCGCGGCGACGCGGATGCGCGCGATGACCGCGATGATGCGGATGCGCGCGTCGACGCGGACGATACGCCGACCGAGCGCATCGATGGGGCGGATTCCCATGGCGCGACCGCATCCCTGCCGCTCAGGGGCCTCAACGTGCTGGTCACGGCGGGACCGACGCAGGAGCCGCTCGACCCGGTGCGGTACCTGACGAACCATTCGACCGGCAAGATGGGCTACGCGCTGGCCGCGTCGGCGGCCGAGCTGGGCGCGCACGTCACGCTGGTCTCCGGCCCGGTCTCGTTGGCGGAGCCGGAGGGCGTGGACGTCGTGCACGTGACCACGGCGCGCGACATGTTCGAAGCGGTGTCGGATTCGTTCGCCGCGGCGGACATCACGGTGATGGCGGCGGCGGTCGGCGACTTCCGCGTCGACGACGTCGCCCCGGAGAAGATCAAGAAGGCGGGGCGCGAGTCGATCACGCTGACGCTCGTGGCGAATCCGGACATCCTCGCGTGGGCGGGCGGTCGCAAGCGCGACGACGGCTCACAGGTGCTGTGCGGGTTCGCGATGGAGACCGAGCATCTGGTGCGCAACGCGGCCAGGAAGCTCGCCGGCAAGCATTGCGACATGCTCGTGGCGAACGATCTGCGCGAGCCGGGCGCCGGATTCGCGACGGACACGAACGTGGTGACCGTACTCACGCCGGGCGGCCCGGACGAGCAGACCCCGCACATCGAGCACTGGGACCTGATGGACAAGACCGCCCTCGCCAAGCGCCTGCTCCTCCGTCTCGCCGCCCTGCGCAAATAGCCACGGCATCGGCCCCAGGCCGATACCATCCACAGCCTCCCTCTGACGAATCAAAGGAGATACGCATCATGCTGATGGCCGTCGATATCGGCAACACGAACATCGTGATCGGTTTTCTGGAGGGCGACCGCATCGTCGGCTCCTACCGCATCACCACGAAGGCGACGCACACGTCGGACGAGTACGGGCTCATGATCACGCAGTACCTCGCGCTGAGCCACTACACGGCCCGCGACGTGGACGACGTGATCGTCTGCTCGGTGGTGCCGAAGGTCATGTACTCGTTCCGTTCGTCGATCATCAAGTTCCTCGGCATGGAGCCGATGATCGTCGGACCGGGCATCAAGACCGGCATGAACATCCGTCTCGACGATCCGAAGACGCTCGGCTCGGACTGCATCGCCGACTGCGCGGGCGCCTACCACACGTACGGCGGCCCGATCCTGGTGGCCGACTTCGGCACGGCGACGACGTTCAACTACGTGGACGGGACCGGCACGATCGTCTCCGGATTCATCACGACGGGCATCCGCACCGGCGCCGAGGCGCTGTGGGGCCAGACCGCGCAGCTGCCGGAGGTGGAGATCACGCGTCCGAAGTCGATTCTGGCGACGAACACACGCACCGCCATGCAGGCGGGTCTCTACTACACGTTCCTCGGCGGCATCGAACGCACGATCGATCAGTTCCGCAGGGAGATCGACGAGCCGTTCCAGGTGGTGGCGACGGGCGGGTTGAGCCGCATCTTCAAGGACGACACGGACATGATCGACATCTACGATCCGGACCTGATCTTCAAGGGCATGGCGTACATCTACTCGCGCAACGCGTGAGCGGGGCCGGAGCGAAGCCGGGTGGGGGCCGGAGCCGAAGCCGGGTGGGGGCCGGCTTCGGCCCGTCAGCGGCTGAGCACGTTGAAGCCCTGGTTCACGCCGTATTCGCGCACGTCGGCCTGCCAGGCGGCGATGCCCTTCCTGAGGGTGATCTTCTCGCCCGGGTTCTCGCGCGGCTGCAGCGGGTTGCCGTCCTCGTCGGTCATGCCGAGGCGGATCTCATGGCGGCGTTTGACATACGACTGCCAGGCGCTCGACCACCGGTAGGATTTGCCGACGGTGGCGCGGAAGTCGGATCGCGCGTACACCTCGAACGGCAGGTACTGGTAGCCGACGGACACGTTCTCGGCCGCGTCGGCGAGCACCCGGTTGAACTGCTGTCCGCCGAAGTACGGGATGTCGATGCCGTTGGAGGCGCGCACGGTGGTCTTGGTGAGGAATTCGCGGCTGGACAGCGTGGCGAGGTCGGCGGGGAACGAGCCGCCGGCGACGCGCGCCTCGATGCCCTGCCGGTCGTGCGTGACGAAGTCGACGAAGCGGTAGGCGGCCTCCGGTTTGCGCGTGGATTGGAGGACGGTCATCGCCGATCCGCCGTTCTCCGCGTTGGTGGGCTGCCCGTCGGGCGTGGGCATCGGCGCGACGCGCCACAGTCCGGCGGCGCCGAGCACGTTCGACAGCAGCATCGACGGCATCCACGCGCCGGAGAACACGGAGGCGATGTCGCCGGTGCCGAGCGCGCGCTTCCAGCTGTCCGACCATGTGGTGCGGTGCGTGTCGATGAGTCCTTCGTCGATCATCTTCTGCCAGAACGCGGTGAACCGTTTCGTGCCGTCATCGCCGGTCAGATTCACGGTGACGGTCTTGCCGTCCGGGCTGGTGTGGAACGGCTGTCCGCCGGCGAGCCAGATCATCGCGTCGTAGAAGCTGGCGTCGCCCGCGTCGGCGGCGATGTACACGCCGATCTGCTTGAGTTTCTTCGCCGCCTCGTAGTAATCGTCCCAGGTCCTGATCTGCGAGGCGTCGACGCCGACCTGGTCGAACACGGATTTGTTGTAGAAGAACGCCATCGGGCCGGAATCCATCGGCAGGCCGTAGACGCGCCCGGCGAGCTGGACGCTCGACCAGGTGCCGGGCGTGTAGAAGTTCACGTAATCGTCGCCCACGTAGTCGGAGATGTCGAGCAGCTGGCCGGACACGGCGTACTGCAGGAGCGCGAAGTATTCGATCTGAGCCACGTCGGGCATGCCGTAGCCGTCCTGGATGGCGGTGTTGAGATTCTCGTAGCCGGAGATGTTCCGCAGTTCGACGACGACGTCCGGATTGTCCTGTTCGAAGCGGTCGACGACCTCCTCCATGCTCGGCTCCCAGCTCCACACGGTGATGTGCGTGCGCGTGTCCGTCGCGGCGCCGCATGCGGCGGTCGCGACGACGGCGAGCGAGGCGCACGCCACGGCGGCGGCGCGTCTGATCCGTGCGACGATTCGTGATGCCATGCCGACCAGTCTACACACCGGGCCTCATGGTTCCGGGCATGGGAAAGCCCCGTCGATCGCGGGGAACGACGGGGCTTGGGATTTCATCGGCTCATCCCGTCAGGGATGCCACCGAATCAAGGCTCGAAGGCTCACTTGACGGTGAAGCCCTGGTCCTTGCCGTAGTCCTGCAGGGCCTTCTGCCAAGCGGCGATGCCGTCGGAGAGCTTCTGGTCGCCGGTGTAGGACTTGCCCATGTAGTCACCGAAGATGGTGCGGGCCTTGACCTCGAAGGGCAGGAACTGGTAGTCGGAGGAGACGTTCTCGGCCGCCTGGGCGAGGACCTCGTTGTACTTCTGGCCGCCGAAGTAGTCGACGTCCTGGCCCTCGGAGTTCTTCACCGTGGTGGCGTTCTTGAAGGAATCGGACTCCATCGACTTCTTGTCGGCCGGGAAGGCGCCGCCGGCCACACGGGTGGCCACGCCGTCGCCGTGGTTCGCGTACTCGATGAACTTGTACGCGGCGTCGGACTTGGTGGAGGACTTCAGCACGGCCAGCGAAGAGCCACCGTTCTCGGAGTTGGTGGCGGAGCCGTCGGCGGTCGGCATCGGGGCGACGCGCCACTTGCCGGCACCCGCGGCCGCGGAGTTGGCCAGGTTGGCCGGCATCCACGCGCCGGTGAGCAGGGAGGCGATGGTGCCGTCGGTCATGCCCTTGAACCAGTCCTCGGACCAGCCGGTGGTCTTGGTGTCGAGCAGGCCCTCATCGAGCATCTTCTGCCAGAAGTCGTTGAACTCCTTGACCTTCTCGTCGCCGGTGAGGTTGATGGTCACCTCGGAGCCGTCGGAGGAGGTCTTGAACGGGGTGGCACCCGCCAGCCAGGTCATCGAATCGTAGAAGCCGGCGTCACCGGTGTCGGAGGTGATGTAGTAGTTGTCGCCGAGGGCGTGGATCTTCTTGGCGGCCTGGTAGTAGTCGTCCCAGGTCTTAATCTGGGTGGCGTCGACGCCGGCCTTGTCGAAGACGTCCTTGTTGTAGAAGAACGCCATCGGGCCGGAATCCATCGGCAGGCCGTAGACCTTGCCGGCGAACTGCACGGAGGCCCACGGGCCGGGCGTGTAGAAGTCCTTGTAGCCGGAGGTCTTGTCGGTGATGTCGAGCAGGTTGCCCTTGATGGCGTACTGCGGGATCGCGTAGTACTCGATCTGGGCGACGTCCGGGGCGCCGGAGCCGGCCTCGATCGCGTTGTCGAGCTGCGTGTACTCCTTGGTGTTGGTGCCGACGTTCTTGAGGTTGACCTTGATGCCGGTCTTCTTCGTGAAGTCCTTCGCCACCTGGGTCAGCGTGGGCTCCCAGGCCCACACGGTAATCTCCTTGGCGTCCTTCTCCTGAGCCGGCTGCGAGTTGGTATCGGAACCGCAGGCCGCGACGCTGGCGAGCATCGCGATCGCGCCGGTCAGCGCGATGGCCTTCTTCGCATTGGTGAACTTCATCGTCCTTGTGCTCCTTCCCTTCGACCGTCCGTCCGGCCGAAGACCTGTTGTCTACCACTTCCATCGACGACTCCGGGATTCGTACGATCCTGAACTCCCGGCCGTGGGAATCCGTTGTGGTTCCTACCTTCTTCGTCATTGATGGTTGCGATAACATCAATTATACATATAACGCGATATTCCGCCACCCGGTCCGGCGTGTTATCGCAACCACACCGGTCGCGGCCACGACGGACCGGACGGGGCCGCGACCGGGATGGGCGCGGCCCCGTTCCGTCACAGCTTGACGACGAGGACGCCGTTCGGCTGGATGGCGGCCGTATGCTCGCTGTCGTTGACCTGGGCGAGCGAGGCGACGAGCGGCTTGCCCTCCACGTCCACGACGGCCACGTCGTGCGTGCGGTTGAACAGGAACACGAAGTGGTTCTCGTCCGTCACGTCCGCGCGTTCGATGCGCAGCACCTCGCCGCGGTCGTCCTCGGCCGGGATCTCGACGCCGAGCACGTCGAGGATCTCCGGCAGGCTCGTCGCCAGCCCCTCGCGGCCGAGCTTCGCGCCGACGTACACGGCCTTGCCGTCACCGAAATCGTTGACGGTGATGGCGGGCGCGCCGTCGAAGCCGGTCCACTTGTCGGCCTTGAAGGTCTCGAGCACGCGGGTCGTCTCGGCCACGGAGCCGATCACGTCGGCGATGTCGTGCGCGACGGCGCCGTTCGAGAGGTCCAGATGGTCCATCGCGCCAGGGAAGTCGTCGCCCATCGGCGCGTGCTCCTCGACGCGCACGCCGACGACGTCGCGGATCGAGCCGGGGTAGCCGCCGAGCCAGATGTGGTCGCGTTCGTCGGACAGTCCCGTGTAGTAGGTGACGATGACCTTGCCGCCGTTCGCCACGTACTCGCGCACGCGGCGCGACGTCTCCTCGGAGAGGATGTAGACGGCGGGCAGCACGACGGTGTCGTAGCCGTCCCAGTCGCCGCGCACCGGCACCACGTCGGCGGTGACGCCGACGTCGGCGAGGGCGCGGAACCAGTCGAGCGGCTCGGTCCAGTGACGCACGTTCTGGGTGGGCGTCGCGGTGTGCTCGGTGGCCCACTGCGACTCGTAGTCGAAGACCACGGCCACCTTGGACTTGACGAGCGTGGTGCCGAGAAGGCCTTCGTCGGCGAGCAGATTCAAGTCGTCGCCGAGTTCGCACACGTCGCGGAACACCTGCGAGTCGGGGCCCGCGTGGGGCACCATCGCGGAATGCCACTTCTCGGCGCCCGCCTTGGACTGGCGCCACTGGAAGTAGCAGATCGCGTCCGCGCCCATGGCGAGATGCGCGAGCGAGTCGCGCACGAGCTCGCCCGGCTCGTTGCGGTAGTTGATCGGACGCCAGTTCACGGACGACGTGGAGTGCTCCATGAGGAACCACGGATGCTTGCGCGCGATGCCGTCGGTGAGGGACGCCGAGTAGGCGAGCTCGTCGAGATGCGCCTCGCCGGGCGTGAAGTAGTGGTCGTTGGACACGAAGTCGACGTCGTAGCCCCACTTGTCGTAGTCGAGGCCGGTGCCGCCGGCGGAGACCATGAAGTTCGTGGTCTGCGGCTTGGGCGCGATCTCGAGCAGCGTGTCGCGTTCGGCCTTGTAGAAGTCGAGCAGCGCGTCGGAACTGAAACGCTTCCAGTCGAGCAGCTTGCCCGGGTTCATGAAGTTGCCGTCGCCGATGAAGCGCGGCGGGATGATCTCGGAGAAGTCGTTCATGTGCTGCGCCCAGAACGCGGTGCCCCACGCCTCGTTGACGGCCTCGATCGTGCCGTAGCGCCTCTCGCACCAGTCACGGAAGGCGCGCGCGGCGTCGTCCGAGTAGTCGAAGCGGTTGTGGCAGCCGTACTCGTTGCTCACATGCCAGGCGACCACATACGGGTTGTCCTTGTAGTGCTCGGCCATCTTGCGGCACAGCTTCAGCGCGTAGTCGAGGAAGACCGGGCTGGTGGCGCGCCAATGCTGGCGGGCGCCGGGCTGGCACACGTCGCCGCGGTAGTCGACCCAGAGGATCTCCGGGTGCGCCTGCGTCATCCACATCGGCGGCGAGGCGGTGCCGGAGGCGAGGTCGACGGCGATGCCGGCCTTGCCGAGTTTGTCGATCACGCGGTCGAGCCAGTCGAAATCGTATTCGCCCTCACGCGGTTCGAGCTTCGCCCAGCTGAAGATGGCGACGGACACGAGGTTGACGCCGGCCTCCTTCATCAGGGTGATGTCCTCGTCCCACACCTCTTCGGGCCACTGGTCGGGGTTGTAGTCGCCGCCATACCAGATGCGCGGCTTGCCGCCGCCCAACGGCTGCGGCCACTGGAACGTCCTATGTTCACTCATAACAAAATCCTTAGTATCAAGCTTCGGAATCGGCTTCGGAATCGCCGCGGAATCGGGCGTGAGCCCGATTCGGTATTTCTGCGCCCCCTTTAGGGGGAGCTGGCGCGCGAAGCGCGGCTGAGGGGGTGGGCTCCCTCTGACGAGGGAGCTGTCCGCCGCAGGCGGACTGAGGGAGAGACAGCGGCCGCAGGCCGCAGGAAACAGGATCGGCCTTCGGCCGATGCGATCTCCCCGCGGCCTTATGGCCGCTCTCCTTCTCTCCCTCCGCCAGCCCATGGCCGGCACCTCCCTCGTCAGAGGGAGGCAGGAAGCCACATCGGCCGCAAGACCGATACCGTTCCCCGCGGCCTACGGCCGCGGTCTCTCCCCCACCCGGCTCCGCCGGGAGCCCCCTCGTCAGAGGGGGCCGACCGTGTCACTCCTTGACGGCGCCGGCGGCGAGGCCGGACTGCCAGTACTTCTGCAGGCACAGGAACGCGACCACCAACGGGATGATCGTGATCAGCGAACCCGTGATCACCAGGT